>CAZCQH010000076.1:0-23911 GCA_964500805.1 uncultured Hyphomicrobiaceae bacterium | reverse complement strand
TGGCGGAGAGGGAGGGATTCGAACCCCCGGTACGGTTGCCCGTACTCCGCATTTCGAGTGCGGCGCGATCGACCACTCTGCCACCTCTCCGAACGACCAAAGGCGAGTGGAGCCCTGTGCCGTGCCGCGCCGACCTTTGGGCGATCGCAGCCAGTGGCTCGTCTAGAGGAAGTCAATAGGCAACGCAAGCAAATGTCCTGCACCCGCGCCGGGTCGATGGAGCCGCGATTGTGACCGCGCACATCGGCGTGTGATCCGAACAACGGAGAACGAGAGCAAGGAGCAGACTCACGACCCTACCCTTCAGTGGATTTCCCTCAGTCCAGCAGTTCCGTCATGGATCCGGCCGAAACTGTTGCGGCCATGAACGCCGCAGATAGCTGGGCCTTGCGTGCGCCCAGGGTGCGCAAGCTGCCGGACGCAGCCACGATCGAAGCGACACGATCCAAGCGCGGCCCGACGAGATCGTCGTCCCGGGGGAACGGCCACGCCTCCACGCACAGATCTGGCACCCGAAGGGAACCAACGCCCCTCACCAGCCTCCCAGCGTCTTTTCCGGGTGTGAGCGGCACGCACGGCTCCTCGGTGCTGAGGCCATAGCAGAGGCGCGAAGTAAACGATACGCTCGATGCCGGGCCCGCTTGAAGCCGGCGCGCAAACCCGCATGCTGAAGCGCGGACAACTGGGAGGACATCATGATTGCCACCACGAGCTCCGCGACTGCCCAAATCGTCGACTACGTGCTGGCGGCAAAGCCGTCTGACCTGTCGGCGCCGGTCACGAAGGAAGGGCTACGCTCGTTCTTCAACATTCTCGGATGCACGCTCGGGGGAGCGCGTCACGAAGCCGTAGAAAAAACTTGGTCCGCGCTGAAGCCGTTTGCGGGGGCCGAGCAGGCGACTCTGATAGGGCGGGGCACGAGGACAGATGCCATCACGGCCTCGCTGATCAACACCCTCTCGTCGAGTATCGCCACGAACGACGACACGCATGCGGAGGCGATCATCCATCCGAGCGGACCGGTGATGGGAGCCGTGCTCGCAGTGGCGGAACGGCAAAGCGTATCGGGGCGCGACCTGCTGACGGCCTTCATACTCGGCGTGGAAGTAGCCTGCCGACTGAGCAAGGCGGTCTCGGTGGCGCCGGCGAAGGGCAAGATCGCGTGGTCGCAGACCGGGATTTGCTGCGGCGTCGGCGCGGCGCTGGCTGCGGCGAAGCTGCTCGGTCTTGATGCGCGTGCGATGCGGCAGGCGGTGGGACATGCTGGGTCGCAGGCGTCGGGCTTGCGCGCGGCGCATGGAACCATGTGCACGGCGGCGATGACGGCCGTCGCAAGCCAGACGGGATTGCGCGGCGCCCATTTCGCGGCGGCGGGCGTGACGAGCACGGAGGTGGTGCTCGAGCACCGCTACGGGTTTGCCGAATGCTTTGCGGACGAGCCGTACATGGCGCATCTGACGGATGGGCTCGGGTCCCGGTTCGAGATCCTGAGCAATACCTACAAGCCGTTTCCGTGCGGGATCGTAATCAATCCGCTGATTGACGCGGCGCTGCAGGTGCGTGCTGAGCATGGGGTCGCAGCGGATCAGGTTGAACGCATAACCATGCAGTGCAGCCCCGGCGCGCTGGCGCTCTGCGACCGGCGGCATCCGAAGGACGAGCTCGAGGGGCAGGTGAGCCTTTATCACTGGGTCGCGGCGGCCATGGTGCGCGGGACCGCGGGGCTCGGCGACGGGACAGATCAGAGCATTCATGATCCCGCACTGAAGGCGTTCCGTGAGCGCGTGTTCGCGACGGCCAATCCAGCGATCCCGATCGATGGCGTGGACATGACGATCACGCTGAAGGACGGGCGCACGCTGGAGAAGAAGCTGCGCGATTGCATCGGCAGCAAGGGCAATCCGATGACCGATGCGCAATTGACAGCTAAGTTTGCAGAAGGCGCCGCGCGATCACTGCCGCAAGCCCGCATCAAGCCGCTGATCGAGGCGGCGTGGGGCTTGGAAGCGCTCGTGGATGCATCGGCGCTGGTGCGAATGTCGGCATAGAGTGCCGACGTTTCGGGGTCGCTATCGAAGCGCTGCGCGCCGTGCGGTCGCCATTCGCGCGCGGCACCAACCCGCCATCATGCCCACCACCTGGTCGGGACGGGGAAGCGACCGGCGGCATCCTCGATGATTTGCGCAGCGCGAAACAGCGTCGGCTCGTCGAACGGCTTGCCGATCAGCTGCAGGCCCATTGGCGTTCCTTCACCGGAAAGGCCGGCGGGCACCGAGATGCCGGGCAGGCCCGCCATGTTCACGGTTACGGTGAAAATGTCCTCGAGATACATGGCGATCGGATCGCCAGACTTTTCGCCTTGCCCAAATGCAGGGCTCGGCGTTGTGGGGGTGAGCACCACGTCCACCTTGTCCCACGCCAGATCGAAGTCCCGCTTGATGAGCGTGCGCACCTTCTGGGCCTTGAGATAGTAGGCGTCGTAATAGCCGGCCGAGAGCACATAGGTGCCGATCAGCACGCGGCGGCGCACCTCCTTGCCGAAGCCCGCGGCGCGGGTGTTCTCGTACTGATCGATGAGATCGTTGCCGGGAACGCGCAGGCCGTAGCGCACGCCGTCGTAGCGCGCGAGGTTCGACGAGCATTCGGCGGGCGCCACGATGTAGTAGGCAGGCAGTGCGTATTTCGTGTGCGGCAGCGTGATATCGTGGATCGTGGCGCCGGCAGCCTTCAGCCACGCGATGCCTTTCTGCCAGAGATCCTCCGCTTCCTTCGACATGCCGTCGATGCGGTACTCCTTCGGGATGCCGACACGGAGGCCTGTGACACCTTTGGCGATCTCAGCTTCGTAATCAGGAACCGGAACGTCGACTGACGTCGAGTCCTTTGGATCATGGCTCGCCATGTGGCGGAGCATGATCGCGGCGTCCTTGACGGTCTTGGCGATGGGTCCGGCCTGATCGAGTGACGAGGCAAACGCGACGATGCCCCAGCGCGAGCAGCGGCCGTAGGTGGGCTTGATGCCAACGGTGCCCGTGATCGCCGCAGGCTGCCGGATGGAGCCGCCGGTGTCGGTGGCAGTGGCGGCGAGACAGAGGTCTGCAGCAACGGCGGACGAGGAGCCGCCCGAGGAGCCGCCGGGGACCAGCTTGGCATTGTCGAGGGCGCCGTTGCGCATGCGCCGCCAAGGATTGACGACGGGCCCGAAACAGCTCGTCTCGTTGGACGAGCCCATGGCGAACTCATCGTTGTTGAGCTTGCCGAGCATAACGGCGCCGGCCGACCAGAGATTGCCTCCGACGGTCGACTCATATGTGGGCGTGAAGTCGTCGAGAATGCGCGAGCACGCGGTGGTGCGGATGCCTTTGGTGCAGAAGAGGTCCTTGTTGCCGAGCGGCAGGCCTTCGAGCGGGCGCGCGGTGCCGGCAACGAGACGCTTGTCGCTTTCGGCGGCTTGTGCGAGGGCGTGCTCCGGTGTTGGGAGCACGTAGGCGTTGAGCGCGGGGTTGGCTTTCTCGATGGCCGAGAGGAAGGCGCGCGTCAGCTCGGTGGACGAGAACTTTTTCGCAAGGAGGCCATCGCGGGCCTCGACCAGCGTGAGGGAGGTGAGATCAGTCATCGTTCACACCAGAATGATGTTTGGATCATAGGCCTTTACTGCTGCATCATGCGTGATGAGGCGCAGCGGATCATGCAACGCTTGCGCAACCAGCAACCTGTCGAACGGATCCCGATGCAGTGGCGGAAGCTTGCCAACGGCGGCGGCATGCTCGGCGGTGATGGGAACCATCGTGTATCCGGCCGCGCGGCACCAGAACAGTGCCTGTTCTCCGGAGATCGGCATGTCGCTCGGGGAGCCGCGGGCAAGACTATGTTTGACCGCAATTTCCCAAATGCTGGCGGAACTGACGCAAATTTCTGACAAGTGATCGAGAATGAGGGCCCTTGCCTCTTTCGGGAGCCGGGCGTCATCGAGTAATGCCCACAACAGGATGTGGGTGTCGAGGAGCAGTCTCAAGAAAACAACTCCTCGATCTCCTGATTGACCACATCGATGCTTTCCGGCAGCGAGAATCGTCCCTTCGCGATGCCCAGCCGGTGCTCAACCGGCTGCTGTGCGACCGGAACCAAGCGTGCGACCACTTTCCCGTTCCGAGCAATTGCGATCTCGCTCGATGTGCCGTTCTCGATCTCCTCGACGAGCCGCGAAAGGTTGGTTTTGGCCTCATGCATGTTGACGGTGCGCACGGGAACCCTCATTAGCTAATACTAGCTAACTAGTCGCTCATCGCAGGGCGAAAGTCAACCTGTGGCCAACCCGGAAATTGCTCGCTCGGTCGCGAAATTGGTCGCGCGCAAACCTGCGCGAGCCTCGACGAGGGTGCGGTGGCGAGATCGGTCATGCGCAGAGTTTCTTGTCGTAGAAAACCGAATAAGGAATATCGAGGTAGGCGAGAACGGGTCCGCACCGAGAGAATCCAGCCCGCTCGTAGATACGCCGCGCCGCATGATTCAAATGACCAGATTCCAGGACGAGCCTTGTCAGCCCTTCGTGTCGCGCAAGCGCCTCGATCTCCGCGAGGACCATGCCGCCAATGCCGCGCCCCCGAGCGAAGGGCTGCGTGTACATGCGCTTCACCTCCCCTATGCCGTCGTCATGCCGCCTCAGCGCGCCGCAAGCGACGGCACGGCTATTGTCTCTTGCGATGAACATCGTTGTCGACGTGTTGGCCAAATCCTCGACCGTCAAATGATTCGCATACTCGGAAGGAGAGAGCGGTCGCAATGCTGCGTTCAATGCGGCGATGAGCGCGCGAACCTCGTCTTGTAACGGGCTCTCGATGGCAATTGAGATCACGGCCGCCTACTCCACGCCTTGGGGATCTGCTTGGATTTGATCTGTCTTGTCGGGGCTGGCGCGGTTACGATCTCAAACCCTTGCAAAACTCGAACGGTATGCAAACCAAATTGCGCATGCCGGAGCGATGACATTGGCGAACGACATAATGGCAAATCCAATCCAATCGCCAGCGGTTACTGCACCGATGATGGGGTTCTCTCCGCGCAGAATCGGCAGAACAACGAAGTAAGCCGGCGCTGCCAGCGCGGCAGCCAATAGGCATAGATTGATCGCCACTTGTGTCGCGCCGGTCTGCCTCCGTGTGAAGGCCATGAACGGCAGTAGAGCGGCAAGTGCAAACTGAGCTACTAGGCTTGCTTTCCAAATTACGGAGCCACTGGCAGTGGGCTGGCGAGGCGTCAGAAAGATCGAAGCCAGCGACCAAGCCACCAGAGAAACTGACAATAGTACAGCGAGGCAGCGCATCGTACCCTCCGCAACCCAGTTATCTATTCAACTTCTTGCGCCACCATGGCCGCTTCAGGATCGCGCGCGATGACGCGCAGGTAGGCGAGCGAGCCTGCATCTGGTTGTCGCTCGCCCGTTTCCCACTTCTCCACGGTCTCGACCGGGAGATTGAAGCGCAATGCAAATTGCTCCCGCGTCAGGTCGAGTTCTTCTCGCAAGCCTCTGACGTCGACATTTTCATCCCTCACGAACCGAACGACAAGGCCAGCCGCCGCCATGCTCTTGGCGAATGTGGCTTTGTTTTCTACGGCCGGCAGCTTGATCGCGACCCGACCGTTGCTCAATGCCGCCTCCACGGCGCGCTTCGCCCGAAGCAACGTGAGCCCGCGCTTCACAAGTTCGAGCGATGCTGTCGGAACCCTAACCTTGCTTCTATCCGGGCACACCAGATGCACGACGGCGGGTGAACCGGAAACGCGGTCGATGCTCTTCACGCGGCCCGGCCCCAGTCGTGCGACTCGCTCCTTGAATGTCGATTCCGTCATAGTCGAGCGCTTCCATGATGACTTGCGCCAGCAGCCGGAGATTGGCGATCCCGATCACATTTGGACCGGGACCATCGATATGCGCCCCGGAGAGAACTATCGACCGATTGTTCTCGGTCACCTCGGCGATCAGTCTGATTTGCCCTGCTGGTGTGCCGACGGTGAACACAACGACTTGATCTTCTGCTTCATCGATTTCGATATCGAGTGGCGTGAGATCATCGGAGGTCCATAACATTCAAATTATACACCCATTGGGCGACTAATTCAATGGGCGCATCACTCCACCACCTTCGGCACGACGTAGAAGTGATCGTCTTTCTCCGGGGCGTTCTGGGTGACGTCGCCGGCGATCTCGCCGTCGTTGACCTCGTCGCGGCGCATCTTGAGCTTCATGTCGACGACGCGGGTCATGGGCTCGACGTCCTTGGTATCGACCTCGTCGAGCTGCTTCACCCATTCGAGAATGCCGGAGAGCTCCTTCTCCAGCCCCTTGGCCTCCTCGGGCGTGATCTTGATCCGCGCGAGCCGGGCGACGCGCTGCACGGTCGCTTCATCGATTTCCATTGTCCGACCCCTGTCGACCTGCAGCCCGTGGCCGCCTTGATCCGTGTGATAGCGGGGTGATCGGGCGGGTGCAATGGCCGCCACGCGGATCGCTTGCTGGCTGCGCCAACCAGCAGCGCAGCCGCAACCAAACGTTCAGCGTTTTCGTTATCAAGCGGCACCCCGATGCCTGGAGCAATGCTCGTATCACGACAGGAGCCCTCACATGACGATTGCAGCCGTCAAGACACCGGAAGGTCTTACCCCAAATTCGGCGTCCGAGATCATCGACAAGCTGACCGTCGCCGTCGCCGAAACATCGGTCACCCGCATGAAAGCTCAGAATTTCCATTGGAACGTGAAAGGCATGTCGTTCGGGTCCTTGCACAAACTGTTTGGCAAAATCTACAAGGACCATGATGAGGGAATCGATGACATGGCGGAGCGGGTCAAGGCGCTCGGTGGGCACGCCGAGGGTCGCTATGCCCAATATTTGCACCTGAGCAGCATTGAGGAAAGCGATGGACACTTGTCGGCGGTGGAAATGATTGCCCAGCTGATGGGCGATGAGCGGACGCTGTCAACGACGTATCGATCGCTGGCCGAGCTGGCCGAAAAAAACAACGATCTGGCCACGAGCGACATGGCGATCAAGCGCGCAGAAGCGCACGACAAGTTCGCTTGGATGCTGGCAGCCCATTTGGAAGAGTAAGCACCTCTTCGAGAAGACCACGCTCAGCAAGTCTACAGCCGCGGGAGCCCAGCCGGTCACATCCACTTCGGCAGGCAATCCTGACCGATGAGGTCGGCATATGTCTGGCGCGGGCGGACAACGGCATAGTCCGCATCTTTGACTATGACCTCAGGGACCAGCGGGCGTGTATTGTAGTTCGATGACATGGCGGCGCCGTAAGCGCCGGCTGTCATGAAGGCGATGAGGTCCCCCGGGGCGAGCGGTGCCAATCCTCGGGCTTCCGCAAACGTATCGCCCGTTTCGCAAATGGGCCCGACGACGTCGTAGGCAATTCGTTGTCCGCTTTGGGCAGGGGCGCGAACGGGCCAAATGTCGTGGAACGCCTCATACATGGCAGGGCGCACGAGGTCGTTCATGCCGGCATCGACGACCGCAAACGTCTTTTGCGGCCGCGGATTGAGATGCACGACGCGCGACAGCAAGATGCCAGCATTGCCGACGATGATGCGACCTGGCTCGAAGCCGAGCTCCACGTCGAGGCCGCCGAGCGTCGATTCCACCATGGCCGCGTAGGATTGGATGAGGTCGGAGCCGTGATCAACCGCCTCGGCCATCTCGTAAGGAATGCCGAGCCCGCCGCCGAGGTCGAGCCGCTCGACCTTGTGGCCGCGGTTGCGAAGCGTTTCGGTGACGCCGCGCATGCGCTTGAAAGCGGCTTCGAGCTCGTCAAGCTCACGAATTTGGCTGCCAATGTGCACGGCCAGCCCCAGCAGGCGTACGCCGGGCAAGTTGGCGGCGACATCGTAAAGGCGCTCGGCCTCGCCGATGCTGACGCCGAACTTGTTCGCCGACGAGCCGGTGGTGATCTTGGCGTGGCCTCCAGCGCCGACATCCGGATTGATGCGGAACACGGCGTTGGGGCGCTTGGCCTTGGCGGCGCCGATGCGCGAGAGCGCTTGCAGCTCGCCTTCGGTCTCGATGTTGATCTGGTAGATGCCGGCATCGACGGCGTAGGCTAATTCGGCTTCGGTTTTGCCGACCCCGGAGAATACGATGCGGTCGGGCGGGATGCCGGCGGCGAGCGCCTTGCGAATCTCGCCTTCGGAAACGGTGTCGGCGCCGGCCCCGAGAGAACCGAGCAGGCGCAGGACGGCAAGATTGCTGTTCGCCTTCATGGCGTAGAAGACACGCGCGTTCTGACTGCGAAATGCGTCCACGAACGCTTGATAGTGGCGCTCGATCGTGGCCGAGGAATAGACGTAAACTGGCGTGCCAACCTCGGCGGCGATGCGGGTAAGGCTCACACGCTCGGCGTGAAGCTCTCCGTCGCGGTACGTGAAGTGATGCATGGCGCGCCTGTTCTCGTGAGCTTTGCTCGCGGTGCCGCCGGG
The DNA here is from genome assembly GCA_964500805.1 of uncultured Hyphomicrobiaceae bacterium. GTDB lineage: Bacteria > Pseudomonadota > Alphaproteobacteria > Rhizobiales > Hyphomicrobiaceae. Next base: position 15,430 of record CAZCQH010000076.1, on the reverse strand, counting down.
ATTGAGCGGAGCGCGATGCCAACGCTGTGGCAGGTGCCAGCAAAGCAAGCGTTGCGCAAGCAGGCTGTTTGATGGGACTGGCAAGTCGGACGGGGCTGCGGCTGAGCGGCATTGTCCCGCGAGGCGCTACGTCGAGGCATCGATCATCGGTGAGCGTCAGTTGCGCCCGAGGCTCGGATCGCCATTTACCAAGCCCCGAGAAAGTCTTGAGAACTTATCCCCACCCTCCGGACTCGTGGTACAATTTCGATGCCCTCGCGCTCGTTTAACTAATTGAAAAATATGAACTATTCTACGTTTTCTGCTTGCGTTGGCTGCCTTGAGCTGCTAGAGTGCAAGCTCAATAACGTTGAGGTTCGCTGTTGTGTTGAGTTTCTCGTTTGGTCTGATTGGTGTCTTTTTGCTGATTGCGTTCGTCGCCATACGCCGGCGTGAGCTGCTCCCCGCCGCTATCGCATCCCCTTACACGCTTGCCGGCGACAAGCATCGCCCATATCCCCAAGGCAGCGCGTTACCACGGGCCAGAATTTTGGCGCCAGGGCCGACGTTCAGCGCGGTTGGAGCGCTGAGAGCATGCTCCAACGGCGGCGTCGAAAGCGCGCCATTCCGCGCAATGGGCTTCGGGAAAGCTCAGCGGATCAGGCCGTCGAGGATGAAACCTTTGTGGGGTTTGGGAGCGGCGCCTTCGGGCTTGCCCTGGCCAGAGTCGGCTGTGGCAGTCCCAGTAGGTGCGGCTTTGCTGCTTTCCTTGGCCTCGTTCGGGTATTCGAGATTACCGCGCACGCCACAGCCAGCCAGCGCCAAAGCCAACAGGCCGGCAGCGGCACCTGCCATCAGACATTTTCCGCGGTCACTCTCCATAATCCCTTCCAATCGACCCGATCTGACCGGCTATGGCCGAACCAGCCGCAGCGCATTGCCCCCGGCAAGAGAGCCGAGGCTTGATCTGCCCGGCTATCTAGCCCGCCTTGGCCGCCTTCTCCAACCGCTTTGTCCAGGCTCGCGCCATTTTGCGGACGTTCTGTGGCGCAGTTCCCCCATAGCTGGTTCTGCTCCTTACGGAGTTTTCCACCGAAAGCACCTGGAACACGTCCTTGGTGATGCGCGGCTCCACCTTTTGCATGGCCGCGAGCGGCACCGCTTCGAGGCCAATCCCCTGCGCCTCCGCGAGCTTCACGATCGTGCCGGTAATGTGGTGCGCCTCGCGGAACGGCAGTTTCAGGGTGCGCACCAGCCAATCTGCCAAATCGGTGGCGGTTGAATAGCCGCGGGCCGCAGCAGCGTGCATCGCCGTAGGCACAGGCTCCAGATCCTCGATCATTCCAGTCATGGCCGCTATAGCCACACTGAAATTCCGGAGTGCATCGAAGGTCTGCTCTTTGTCCTCCTGCATGTCCTTGGAGTACGTGAGCGGCAGGCCTTTCATTACCATCAGCAGGCCATGGAATGCGCCAGCTATTCGTCCGACCTTGGCGCGGCAGAGCTCTGCGGCGTCAGGATTGCGCTTCTGCGGCATGATGGAGGAGCCGGTGGTCCAGCGGTCGGTGAGCGTGACGAAGCCGAACTGCGGCGTCATCCAGATCACGATCTCCTCCGAAAGCCGAGACAAATGCATGGCGGCAATGGAACAGGCCGACAGCGTCTCGAGCGCGAAGTCGCGATCGGAAACACCATCGAGCGAGTTGGCGGTTGGGCGATCGAACCCCAGGGCATCGGCTGTCATGTCGCGGTCGATCGGGAACGACGTGCCGGCGAGCGCCGCACATCCGAGCGGGCACTCGTTGAGCCGGCGGCGGGCATCGGCGAAGCGGCCGCGATCCCGTTCGATCATCTCGACATAGGCCAGGAGATGGTGACCGAAGGTAACCGGTTGCGCGGGCTGCAGGTGCGTGAAGCCGGGCATGATGACGTCGGCATGCTTCTCGGCTTTGGCGACGAGGGCGGCTTGCAGCTTGATCAGTGCGTCGTCGAAGCCATCAAGCGCATCACGCACGTACATGCGGAAATCGAGCGCCACCTGATCGTTGCGCGAGCGTCCGGTGTGAAGCCGCTTGCCGGGCTCGCCGACGATCTCGGTGAGCCGGCTCTCGACGTTCAGGTGGATGTCCTCGAGCTTTTCGGAAAACTTGAATCTGCCCGCCTCGATCTCGGCCATCACCTGATCGAGGCCGCGCAGGATCTCCTTGGCATCGGCCTTGCTGATGATGCCTTGCGCGGCGAGCATCTCAGCGTGGGCCTTGGAGCCGCGGATGTCCTGGGGAGCCATGGCCTTGTCGAAGCCAATGGAGGCATTTATCTCCACCATCAGCTCGGTGGGTGACATTGCGAAGCGACCGCCCCACATCTTGTTGGCGTTCTTGTCGGTCATGGCTTCACCTTCAATGGCGCGGGGCGCGCGGGCGGCGGAGTGCGGTTCGCGGCTTCGATAGCTGGAAAGGCGGCTGATGAAAATGGACAAAGGCACTGAGCGGGCAACGGCAGGCCACCGAGGGATATCGCCAGGCTTAGCGGTGACGACCGTTCTCGCCGCTGCCGCAATCGGCTTTGGCACGGTTTACCTCCTGTTCGGCCGTCTGTCAGAAACGGCGCAGCAGATGATCGCGCCGCCAGCGGAACGCGTCGCCCAAGCACCTTCCACGCCAGCGGCTGGCCCGGGGTCTGCAACTGCGCCGGCGACGACCGGGGCGCTTCCCGCGGGGCCCGGGCGCAATGCGCTGAGCGTCGGTGAGATGGCGGCGTTCGTGTTCAAAAAGGAACCGGAGGCGCTGCCTGAGGTCGTGTTCCAGGATGCGGCGGGCAAGGAGCGGAGCCTCAAGGACTGGCGCGGCAAGGTGGTGCTGTTGAACCTCTGGGCAACGTGGTGCCTGCCGTGCCGGAAGGAGATGCCGGGGCTCGACCGCCTGCAAGCCGAGATGGGCTCGGACAAGTTCGAAGTGCTCGCGGTGAGCGTCGACCGCACGGGGCTCGAGGGCGCGAAGAAGTTCCTCGACAGCATCAAGGTGGCGAAGCTCGGACTTTATGCCGACCCGACAGTGCGCATGACCTCGACGCTGAGGGTGATGGGCATGCCGGGGACGTTGCTGATCGACGCAGAGGGCCGCGAGGTTGGCCGATTGGTGGGCCCGGCAGAGTGGGATAGCGCCGACGCCAAGGCCCTGATCAAGGCGATAGCGGGGAAGTAATGGCAGTTGTTGATCGGTGCCGAGCCTTGCCGCGGCCAAGGATTGTACGCGACGCCACCGTTGGCTAGCTTGCATCATGGCCCGTTTGAACTTCGAAATAGAGTGATAGTAATCGGATGAAGCGTGAGCTGCACCTCAATCTGTTCATCTACGGCCGCGGCCATCATGAAGCGGCATGGCGGCACCCGAAGGCCACGGAACGGGCGCTCACCAATATCGACCACTACATCGATTGCGCGCGAACGGCCGAGTCGGCGCATTTCGATTCGATCTTCCTCGCCGACGTGCTGAACCTGCCGCCCGATGTCGATCACTCGGCAAGGCTGTGGCTCGAACCGCTGACCGCGCTCGGTGCCATCGCCAACGCGACAAAGCATATCGGCCTCATTGCGACAGCGTCGACCAGCCACACGGAGCCCTACAATTTGGCGCGGCAGTTCTGCTCGCTCGATCACATCAGCGGCGGGCGCGCGGGCTGGAACATCGTGACCTCGTTCAGTCAGGCGGGAAGTCGCAACTTCGGCGGGGAGCGGCTCTCGCATCAGGGCCGCTACGACAAGGGCGAGGAATTCGTCAAGGTTGCGAAGGCGCTCTGGAACAGCTGGCGCGATGACGCTGTGGTGGATGACCGTGCGAAGGGTGTGTACATCCGGAAGGAGCGCGTCCGGCCGATCAATCACAAAGGTGAGCTCTTCGACGTGACGGGGCCGCTCAACATGCCGCGCTCGCCGCAAGGCTGGCCGGTGCTGGTGCAGGCGGGTTCGTCGGAAACTGGTGTTGATTTCGCGGCGCGGCACGCGGAGGCAGTGTTCACGGCGCATATCGAAAAGGTGACTGCGGTGACTTTCTACCGCGACATAAAAGAGCGCGCGGCGTCGGTGGGGCGCGACCCGAGCCAGCTTCTCGTGCTTCCCGGATTGAGTGCGATGATCGGCGGCACGGAGGCCGAAGCGAAGCGGCTCGAGCGGGACTTGAACGAGCTCGCCGATCCCGAGGTGGGGCGCAAGCGGCTCTCCGATCGCTTCGACGGCACGGACTTCTCGCACCTGAAGCTCGACCAGGTCTTGCGGCCGGAGGACTTCCCCGATCCCGCAGCGAATGAAGGCTCCCGCGGAAGAACGGAGCTGATCGTCGGCGCAGTCAGGCGCGAGCGGCTGACGCTGCGCCAGCTTTTGGCCAAGCTCGCTGGCGCGCGCGGGCACTTCGTTATGGCTGGAACGCCCGAGCAGGTCGCTGACGTCATCGTGGACTGGGTGGACGGCGGCGCCGCCGACGGGTTCAATGTAATGCCGCCCGTGCTGCCATGGATGCTTGATGTCTTTGCGAGAGAGGTGGTTCCGATCCTGAAGCGGCGGGGCCGCTTTCGCACCGCTTACCGGGGCAGAACCCTGCGCGACCACTACGGGCTGTCCCGGCCGGCCTCTTGAGGCTGAAGGGTGTCGCGCCATTGTTTTCGGCGTTAACCATGGCAAACATTGCAGGTTGAAACTTCGCGCTCTGAGCCGACAGCCTTTCCACGAAAGCGCTAATCAGAAAAAGGCTGACCCATGGCTCTATCCGCGATACGGCGGGCGCTGACGGCGATTACCGCCGTTCTGGCGACCGCCACGACTGCAGCGGCGCATCCGCATGTCTGGGTCGACGCGGCGGCGGCGCTGATAGTCGAGGACGGAAAGGTGGTCGCCATCAGGCACGGTTGGTCGTTCGATCCCGAGTACACCAAATCCATGACGGCGCAGTACGACAGCAACAAGGACGGCAGGCTTTCGCCCGAGGAGCTAGCGCCACTCGACCAGATCAACATCGCCGCACTGAAGCAGTTCCAGCATTTCACGGATGTGCGTGCGAACGGGACAAAGGTGCCGGTCGAGGGACCCCACAACTACAAGATGCGCTATGTCGGTGCGCGACTTGCGGTTCAGTTCGAAGTGCGCCTCGAGAGCCCGGTGCAACTCTCCGAGTTGCAGCTCGACGTGTTCGACTCGACTTTCTTTACGGTGTTCACATTCCTCGAGGAGAAAGCGATCCAGCTCGAAGGCGCGACGCCAGCAGGATGCGTGGCCGTGCTCAAGCAGTCACCTGCGGGGAGCGAGTACCAGAAATCGCTAAAATTGTTCAAGGTGCAGAGCGGGCCGCTGCTCAAAGGCGTCAACCTTGGCAACCCGCGGACTGTTTCCGTGTCATGTCCAGATCCAGAGCTACTTTCTGCGACAGCAGCAGGGCCGTGACCCTCTCCAATCCTCGCGGCAGGCGGGCAGATCGAATCGATTGCCAGCACTCCCCGATTGCGGGTCCGTTTCGGCGCCCGCGAGAAGGCGCATTGGTGGAGAGGGTTGGATTCGAACCAACGTAGGCGAAGCCAACGGATTTACAGTCCGTCCCCTTTAGCCACTCGGGCACCTCTCCACTGTACCTGCTGGTGCAGCCGCCGATGTGGCTCTCGGGGTGGCCCGGACGCGATCGTCCAGTGTTCAGCAGGTGCAACGGCCAAAAGCCGCAGCGCGCCCTCAGTAGATCGTCGCCGCGGTCAAGGCAAGCCTGAAACATCGGGCTGATCGGATCCTCCGGACAAAGCACCTGCATTTACCATTTTACTCGGCTGCGTTCGCCCACTCGGAGGAACGGCGATCGGCCGAAAGGTCGAATGAGGTGCGCGGCCAAGCGACACGCACAACTGCCCCCGTAGCTTGCGCCGAACGGTTCGAGATCGACAGCCGTGCGCCAGACCGCTCAAGCAGCGTCTTGGCGATGAAAAACCCGAGCCCTAATCCCGAGCCTTCCTTGCTGGTGCGGCCCGCCCTCGCCTCCGGCCCGCGCGTCGTCACATAGGGGTCGCCAAGCGTGTCAATGATCTCAGGAGAAAATCCAGGTCCATCGTCGGAGATCGTCACAATCAACTCGCGCTCGTCCCAGCGAGCGTCAATGTCCACTCTGCTGCGCGCAAAGTCGGCGGCGTTCTCGATGAGGTTGCCGAGCCCGTAAATCACCCCTGGGCGTCGCTCGCCCACCGGCTCCCTCAAGCCGCCATGGGCCTGATCAGCCGGCCGGGAGCTGATCTCAATTTGGGTCGCAAGCATGCGATAGGGAGCCGACGCTTCCTGCAAGAGCTGCGTCACCGGAAGCGCAACATGATGGGGGTCCTGCTCGCTGGGGCTTCGGGTGAGTTTGCGAAGAATCTCGCGACAACGATCGGCCTGTGTGCGCAAAAGGACAATGTCATCGATGATGTCAGGTAGCTCGGCCGTATCACGCTCCAGCTCCTTGGTGACGAGCGAGATGGTCGCAAGCGGCGTGCCGAGCTCGTGCGCTGCCGCCGCAGCGAGCCCGTCGAGCGCATGCAGCTTTTGCTCGCGAGCCAAAATATGCTCGGTGGCTGCGAGTGCGGTCGACATCAGCCGCGCCTCCTTCGACAGCCGAGCGGCATAAAGGACCAGGAAGATCATGCCAGCGGCGATCGAGGCGAGGATGCCGAACTTGTAAAGCCGTGGCAGGTTGAACGAGTCCGGTGGGGACCAGGGAAGTGGAAAGTGCCATTCAACGAGAACCGCCGCCGACAGCAGTGCAAAAAGCCCCAAGAATACAGTATTGCGCGGCGGGAGTGTCGCCGCTGACACGGTCACCGGAGCGACGATTAGGAAGGCGAACGGATTTGTGATTCCGCCGGTCAGATAAAGTAGGGCCGCCAGCTCGGCTATGTCATATGCGAGGAGGCCCGTGGCGAAATTGGTCGAAAGACGGTGGCGCGCCGGGAAGCCGACGCGTAGGAATACGTTCACCCAGGCAGAGATCGCGATCAGCGATAGGCAGAGCCCGACAGGCAGATCGAAACCGATCAGCCATTTCACCGCAAGGACGGTCAACAGTTGGCCGCCGACTCCAAACCAGCGCAGCCTGATAATCGTCTGCATCCGGAGGCGACTCTCGTGCGGGCCAGGACCGAAACGGTCTAAGTTACTCATGAGATCCACTCCAAGGGGCGGGATCATGGCCGCACGTGGCGTTCCAATGTGGCCATCCCGCGCAGCCTTGTACTCGTGCTTATTCCATACGACATTGCGCGCCACAACAAGGCGGCCGGCATTGCCATGGAAACCGCCCCTGAGATCGTCATGCAGCGTATCAACCCGCCAAGAAGACAAACGCCGGCCGCAATCGAAGTGCGCGACCTGCGTAAGCATTACGGAGCGGTGATCGCGGTCGACGGCATTTCGTTCGAACTTGAGCGCGGTACCATCACGGCTCTGCTCGGCGGCAATGGTGCCGGCAAAACTACGACAATCGCCATGCTGATGGGGCTCGTGATCCCGACCAGCGGGTCAGCCCGCGTGCTCGGCGCCGACATGGCGCACGACCGGCATCGTGTACTGCATCGGATCAACTTCGAAAGTCCCTACGTCGATATCCCCATGCGCCTCACCGTCCGTCAAAATCTCGAGATCTACGGACGCATTTATGGTGTCGCGGGTCTCGGCGCACGGATTGCGGAGCTCGCGCGGGAGTTGCGGCTCGATGAATTTATAGGGCGGCCTTATGGGAAGCTGTCCGCCGGTCAGAAAACACGCGTTTCGCTCGCCAAGGCGCTCCTCAACGGCCCAGAGGTTCTGCTACTTGACGAGCCGACGGCTTCGCTCGACCCCGATACCGCTGACTGGGTTCGCACAATGCTCGAGCAATATGCCCGGGATCGTTGCGCAACAATTGTGCTCGCGTCCCACAACATGGCCGAGGTGGAACGGCTCGCAAGCCGGGTCATCATGCTTGAGAAGGGGCGCATTATCGCTGATGAAACACCGCAGGAGCTGACAACGCGCTTCGGACGGAAGAGCCTCGAGGAAGTGTTCCTGGAAATAGCACGCCGTGGCACTGGCGCAGCAACTCGCGCCAGTTCCAGTGGCGATGGAAATTCCGATGCAAGCACCTGAGCTGATGCAACAGACGGGCGTCGTGGCCTCACTGCGCCGGATCTACGGATTGGTGCTGCGCTACTGGTATGTGATTCGATCTTCATGGCCGCGCACGGCGGAGCTCATCTATTGGCCGCTGGTGCAGATGCTGATGTGGGGCTTTCTGCAAATGCATCTAGCGAAGACGACGAGCATCGCCGGACAGGCAGCCGGGCTGTTCATCGGAGGGGTGCTGCTCTGGGACATTCTGGTGCGCAGTCAGCTCGGGTTTTCGGTCGCCTTTCTCGAGGAATTCTGGTCGCGCAATCTTGGGCATCTCATGATGAGCCCACTCCGGCCCCATGAACTCGCGGCAGGACTGATGATCGTGAGCCTTGTGAAGCTCTCCGTGGCAATGGTCCCCGTGGCGTTGCTCGCCTATCTTTTTTTTGGCTTCAGCGTGCTGAGCCTTGGGTTTGCTTTCGCTGCCTTCTTCGCCAATCTCGTCCTAACGAGCTGGTCTCTGGGGCTTATCTCGACTGGCGTCGTGCTGCGCTTCGGACTTGGCGCGGAGTCCTTCTCCTGGCTAGCCGTGTTCGTGTTGCTTCCACTCGTCTGCGTCTATTATCCGCTCACGACGCTGCCAGGATGGCTGCAGCCCATTGCCCTGATGCTTCCGCCCACCTATGTATTTGAAGGTCTTCGTGGATTGGTGCTCGACGGCATCTTCAATGTCGGCCACATGCTGAAAGCATTGGCTTTGAACGGTGTCTTCATCACCGCCAGCTATGCCGTGTTCATCTATTACTTGAACGAGGCGCGGCGCAGTGGCTCGCTCGTGCAGATGGGCGAATGACCGAGAAGAACCGGAACAGAGCGGACATACGCGGATGAAATGGCAACTGGCCGGCTTGGCAGCGGCGGGACTCGTGGTCGGAGGACTGGCGGCAGCTGCATTCATGCCGTGTCTTCGCGAGCAGCTCATTCCTACGCAGGTGACGGTCGGAAAAGCGCTCGTCGGGGGGCCCTTCACGCTTACCGACCACACCGGGCGCCGCGTGACAGAAAAGGACTACGCCGGACGCTACATGCTAGTGCTGTTCGGGTTTACCTATTGCCCCGACGTTTGCCCATCCGGTTTGCAAGTTATCACCGCCGCGCTCGATAAGATGGGTAAGAAGGGCGAGGCCGTCACCCCGATTTTCATTTCGCTCGATCCGGAGCGGGATACACCACAACAACTCGCGCAGTACGTGCCGAGCTTCCATCCGAGGCTCGTCGGCTTAACTGGCACGCCGGAGGAGGTCGATAGAGCCGCCAGGGCTTACCGGGTGTTTTACAAGAAGGTGCGTGATGAAAAATCGACAGCGGCCTATACCATCGACCACACCGCGCTGATTTATCTCATGGGCCCAGACGGTAGCTACGTCGCACACTTCAACCACGCGACCCCGCCTGACGCACTGGCTGAGCGGATTGGGAAACTGCTGTAGCCGTGAAATACTTTAACCAATCGACGAATCACGTCAGTGTGCATAGTCGGGGGTGTGCGACAAAAGAACCGTCGACGGACCCAGAATCGCCAAAAGGCGACGGATCCCACGAACGGCGCGATGACAACGTGGGGGACTTAAGGATGCTCTACCACTGGTACGAGCTCGGCCACGCGGCCGTGAGACCGGCGCGTGCTGCTGCCGATTCCTACCGTTACATGTTGAAGCATCCGCTGAACCCGATGACCCACACCAGTGTGGGCAGGCACGCGGCGGCAGCCCTCGAAGTCTTCGAGCGCACCACGCGGCGGTACGACAAGCCGAGCTTCGGTGTTAGCGAGACCAGGGTCGACGGCGAAAAGATCGGCGTCACGGAGGAGGTGGTCTGGCAGCGACCGTTTTGCAAACTCGTGCATTTTCGGCGGCATATCACAAAGGAGCGCGCCGACCGAGACCCGAAGCTGCTGCTCGTCGCGCCGATGTCCGGGCACTTTGCGACACTCTTGCGCGGAACTGTCGAGACCTTCCTACCCGACCATGAAGTCTACATCACCGATTGGCAGGACGCACGCAGTGTGCCGCTCTCGGCTGGCCGTTTCGATCTCGACGACTACATCGACACGATGCGTGACATGCTCCGTTATTTCGGCGGCGACGTGCATGTCTTTGCCGTTTGCCAGCCGTCCGTGCCGGTGCTCGCCGCAACGGCCCTCATGGAGGCCGACGAAGAGTCAAACGTTCCGCTCTCACTGGTGATGGCGGGTGGTCCGATAGACACTCGGGTGAGCCCGACCGTCGTCAACAAGCTTGCGGTCGAGCGCGGGACAGAGTGGTTCCGCCGCAATGTGATCACCAGGGTTCCCTGGCCGAACGCCGGTCAGGGTCGCCAAGTCTATCCAGGCTTTATGCAATTGTCGGGTTTCATGACCATGAACCTCGACCGGCATCTCAATGCACACAAGGATCTCTTCTTCCATCTTGTGCGCGGCGACGGCGATAGCGCGGAAAAGCATCGCGAATTCTATGACGAGTATCTGGCAGTCATGGATCTGACCGCCGAGTTTTTCCTGCAGACGGTTGACCAGGTTTTCGTCAATCACCAGCTGGCCCGCGGTGCGATGACCCATCGCGGACGGAAAATCGATCTCACGGCCATCCGGCGCGTCGCACTACTCACCATTGAGGGAGAGATGGACGACATCACCGGAATTGGCCAATGCAAGGCGGCGCTCGACCTGTGCACCGGTGTTCCCGCCGACCGAAAGCAACACTTCGAATGCCCAAAAGTCGGCCACTACGGCATATTCAACGGCTCTCGATTCCGACGCGAAATCGCCCCGCGCATTGCTGAGTTCGCGCGCAGCAATGACCCGCGCACCGAGCGAGGCATGATCGTCCCTGCACTGGATCGCCGCAATTCGATCGCTCGTGTCGTGCGCTTTCAGTCGGAGCCCTCAGCCGCTGCGTTCACCTTCGCTACCGCGAACGATACTGGCGTCGAACCCTTCGAAAAGAAGCAGGAGAACTCCGCGTTAGCCGCAACGCCTTCGTCGACAGCTTCTTCGGACGGGTTCTTGCCACTGCGGATCTGGCAGCTCGCGGGATCGATTTTTCTCGAGTCGCTGTGTCGGTTCTCGCTCCCTGGCCGTATGCGCTAGCAAATTGTCACGTGCGCACGTGGCCGCGTGACTTGCGCGCCACGCGAACCAGGTATAGGAGCGCCCAGACTTTTCGTCACTCCATCGCTCCGCCGGTTTTCATGTATGGTCATGCGTTAACTACCGCCGCAGATGCGCCGCAAACCGCTGCGCATTGTCAGTGTCGTTGAGGTCGCAGTCTCGTCGCATGCTTGCTGAGCGCTGCTATCCAATCGCTCCACGCGTTCTGAATGAGGTAACCCAATGTCAAGGCCACAGGCCAAGGCATCTCCCTCCGTTCAGCTGTTGAAGGTCGACGGCATACCTGCGCCAGTCGAAATTCGCCGGCATCCGACTGCTCGCCGACTGACCTTGCGAGTGAGCCGCTCCGAACGAAGCGTCGTCCTTACGATACCGCGCTATTCTGATTTGCGCGACGCCGATCGTTTTCTCGCTCGCAGCGTTGACTGGGTTCGCGAGCGGCTGGAATGCGTACCGGAGCCCGCGCCCCTTGAGCACGGAGTTGCGATACCTCTGCGTGGCAAGCCCCACGAAATCGTCTTCGCCGGCCCTATGGCGCGGCGTCCGGTGGTAGAGGTTGCAGCAGGACTTGCCGACCGGCTGCCTCAGCTCATCGTAACGGGTCCGATCGAGCACGCGCCGCGCCGGCTCAAGGACTGGCTGGCCGCGGAAGCGGGGCGCGATCTCGACCAGCGCGTAAATCACCATACGAGCAATCTTGCCCTTCGCGCTCGACGTATCTCGGTTCGCGACCAGAAGAGCCGTTGGGGCTCATGCTCGAGCGACGGGCTGCTCTCATTCTCGTGGCGGCTCGTCCTGGCTCCTCCTCTCGTGCTCGACTATGTTGCCGCTCACGAGGTGGCGCACCTTGCTGAGATGAATCACGGACCGCGCTTCTGGCGCCTCGTCGAGAAAACTATGCCGCGTCTCGAAGAGGCAAAACTTTGGTTGAGAAGTCACGGGATGGACCTCTACCGCTATGGCGTCGAGCGCTGAGCGCTGGCCTCGGATGGTCTGACAACAAGGCCCATGATGTGCGGTTGCGCTCTGAGGTCGAACGAGCGCAAAAAGCTTCCGAAATTGAACGTCGACGTTGAGGCGGAGGGCACCGGCCGCTCCGTCTCGGGCGCTGTGAGCGGCTCGTTCAGGGCCTCCTCGAAAATGCTCCCATCTATTGAGTGGCTCGGAGCCATCGGCATGCGGCCGTCTTGTTGAGCTGCTCGACGCGCGCTCAACGGTACCGCACGTTGTGGCCGAGCACGAAATTCTTCGGCAATGCGGCCGGGTCCTCCAGGCAGCTCCGGCGCTAAGTTGGAGGCACTCTCGCCTTCAGGTGTGCCAGTGTCCGCCGCGACGCCCGGAAGCGGCTCAGGCGTAAGGCCCTCATGTGCTGATTGCATCACTGCCTTCCAAATCGTGGCAGGCAGCCCGCCGCCCATCACACGGCCCATGGACTCGCCGTTGTCGTTGCCGACCCAGACGCCTGCAGCCAGATGTGCCGTATAACCGAGAAACCAGGCATCACGATAATCCTGCGATGTGCCGGTCTTGCCTGCGGCGGCATGGTGCTGCAGCGCCGCGCGGCGACCAGTTCCCGAAACCAACGCCGTTCTGAGCATGCTGCTCATCAACCCAACGTGCTCCGGTGAAACGACACGGGGCCGCTCGCTCGCGGCGCGCTGGTACAGAATTGTCGATGCAGTTCGCACCCTGCGGATCATGTGCGGCGTGACGCTGTGGCCACCGCTGGCGAGAACAGCATACGCGCCAGTAAGCTCGAGCAGTGAGACTTCCGAGGTGCCTAGCGCGAGGGACAAGTCCTGGCGCAGCTCGGACTTTATCCCGAGCCGCCGAGCAACCGCAGCAACCCGTTGTGTGCCGGTATCTTGCTGTAAGCGCACGGCGACTGTGTTCACGGAATGTGCAAGGGCATGTTGCAGCGTGATGGTGCCGCGGTGGCGGCCATCTTCGTTACGCGGGCTCCAGCCGCCGACGGTGATTGGCGCATCGACGATAGTCATTTCCGGCCGCGCGCCGCGCTCGATCGCTGCCAAATAGACGAATGGCTTGAACGCTGAGCCTGGCTGCCTTCGAGCCTTCACGGCGCGATTGAACTGGCTCTGCATCCAATTGCGACCACCGACCATGCTTCGGATCTCTCCGTCGCGATCAAGTACTACGACGGCAGCTTGTCCTGCCGACGCCTTTGCGCCCTCGGTGGCGAGGGCCGCTTCGACGATCGCCTGCGCACGTTTCTGCAGCCCCGGGTCGATCGTGGTCTCGACAACAATCTCGCGAGGACCTGTGCCGACAATTGGTGGCAGGCGCTCCAATACGAAATCGACGGCGTACTCGAGCCCGGTCACGTCACGGCCGCTGTTGGGTTCAGCGAAGCGTACCGAGTCGCGACCAGCAGCCACCTCAGCCTCGTCGCCGATATAGCCAGCGGCCAGCATGCGCTTCAGCACCAGGCGTGCACGCGAGCGGGCGAGACCAGGGCTCGCATGTGGCGAATACTTCGTCGGTGCCTTGAGCAGACCCGCGAGAACTGCCGCTTCCGAGAGCTTCAGCTGCGATGCCGGCTTGTCGAAATAGCGGCGCGCCGCCGCCTCGATTCCGTACGCGCCTCCACCGAAGTAGACTCTGTTGAGATACAGCTCGAGAATATCTGTTTTCGGAAGCCGCATTTCCAGCCACAGTGCGAGTAGTAGCTCCTCCGCCTTCCGGCCGAACGTGCGATCCGGCGACAGAAAAAGGTTCTTTGCGAGCTGCTGGGAAAGCGTCGAGCCGCCTTGGACCGTCCGTCCGGCACGAATGTTGGCGAATACGGCGCGCAGGATTCCCATGGGATCGAGTCCCACGTGCTCGAAGAAGCGCCGATCCTCGGTGGCGACCACGGCGTCGACGACATGGCGAGGCAGAAGGTCGAGTGGCACGAACGCGTGGGCTTGGCCGCGTTCGCTCAATACCGAGCCGTCCCGTGCCAGGACGCGAACGACTGGCGTCGAGGAATCGCGCCGAATCGCCATCGGGTCTGGAAATCTGATCGTATAGTGAACGAAGGCCGCAGCAACGATCGCACCTGTTGAAATGGTTCCGAGCGCCGCAACCAGTAACAAAGCACGCCACTTGAAGGGCAGGCGGTGGAGCAGCCCGCGCTTGCGATCTTGTGCATGCGCCCCAGCGCAAGATTCCGTTCGAGACTTTCGCCAAAGGCCCATCACGTACGCCGAACATGCCGATTTGCGCGCATTGCGCAGCATCGACTGGTTCTAAGGGGGTGGCGATTAAGGTCCGGTTAAGTACGTTTTAGCGATAGGCTGACGTCCAGCAGATCAGTATATCGTTCTGCGCTACGAAAGCGACGCGTGAAGCAAGGGCAGCGCCGGCTGAGGACGCGACAGTGTACACCACTTCCTTGGGTGCGGCAGGTGTGGCGCCGATGGCTGCCTTCTGAATGGCAGCGCCAAATTTGGACCGGCTGGCGTCCTGGAGGTCAGCCAACCTCTGATTGCCGTTGACGGAGGTCACGATGAGCCCTGAACCGCGCTCGGCGCAGGACACCCCGATATCTCGTGACTTGAACGGCTCCCAACCCGCCCGTATGAGGCGCATTGCCTTGTCGCGGTCGGCTGCAAGTTCGTTGAAGGCAACGGAAAGCATCGACTTCGCCTCGGACTCAGTCCCATAACGCCATCTGCCGGATTCAATCGCAGCATCAGATGCAGTCAGCAGATCTGCGAGGTTAATCACCGGGCACCCCTTGCCAGCCAACTGGATGCTTTGCTCCTGGGGGCGCGCCCGGCTCAACGTGTAGGACTTATGCGTTTGCAAACCGCGAAGGGGATCTGACGATCGCTGCAACAGCGCTGCAAGCGTTGGAGGCGCTTGCTCGAACTCATTGCGCATCGCCAATGGCAAGCTATTGAGCCGGGAAATTTCCGTCATCATGGCATCGGTAGCCTGACGGCACACACTCGGATCGACTGCTTCGTTGCCCGGTCCATTGACCTGCGAAGCAGCCGGCAATGTCTTCGGTCTTTCAATCGAGGCCGTTGTCGCCGGCGCCGCTCCTTCGACATTGCTCGAGGCGCAGGCTGGCAAGACAGCACATACAGTCAGTAGAAGAACGGCACCAACAAACCGCACCTCAAGATTACCTGATTACCCAGCTGCATCCGAGAGCCTCAAACGGGCATAGGGTTTCGGTTTTG
>CAZCQH010000075.1:0-24168 GCA_964500805.1 uncultured Hyphomicrobiaceae bacterium | reverse complement strand
CGCGATCGGGCACAACAGGGCGGCTCAACACTCTCCCGCGAGAGCGGGTTCGTTCATTGGCCCTCCTCGAAATCGGAACAGAAACGGACCCGGCTGGAAAGCCGCCATTGAGGCTACGAGCCTCTGCAGCACTGGATTTTGCGGCGCACCGCGCAGACGGAAGTACTGAAGGCGGAGCGGCAACATATGTGTTGAGCCCCGGCACTACGGCAGATGTGGGTCAGAATTGTCGGCCAGTAACCATGTCATGGAAGTTTTGCTCCGATTCCAGTCGTCGGCTCAGCCAGTAAGGCGTGCGGCGGCGCATGTTCGTCTGTCTCTCTAGAAAGGAGACAGACCATGGAAGAGGAACATGCTGCAAAGACAGTGAAGTCAGTCCGTGTGCCTTGGAACAAGGGTAAGCTAGTCGGCGCCAAACCGCCGCTGAGGCCGAGCCACGTTTGGTCGATCAGAACGAAGCTGCAGATCGAAGGCAAGAAGAGGGATCTCGCCCTCTTCAATCTGGCGATCGATAGCAAATTGCGCGGTTGCGATGTGGTCGCCGTGCGCGTCGATGACGTCGCTCCGAGCGGTTACTCAACGGATCGCGCAACCATCCGACAGAAGAAGACCGGGAGGCCCGTTCGGTTCGAGCTGACCGACCAGACGCGACAAGCGATCGACGAGTACCTGCGACTAACGGGGCGCAAGCCTGGACAGTTCCTCTTTGCCGGTCGCGGCGATAGGGGAGGTCTGACAACTCGGCAGTACGCTCGACTCGTGCAAGAGTGGGTGGCGAGCATCGGTCTCGACCCCGCAAAGTTCGGTACGCACTCACTGCGGCGAACGAAGGCGGTGTTGATCTACCGACGCACGGGGAACCTACGCGCCGTGCAACTTTTGCTCGGACATTCGAAAATTGAGAGTACCGTGCGCTACCTCGGCATCGAGGTCGATGACGCGATCGAGATCGCTGAGAAGATTGATATCTGATCGATCGACGCGGTTCCTCCTAATCCGGACATGGTCGGCGGCGCGCGTTGCGTCGCCGACTACGCGTCACGCGACGGCAGCTATTGGGATGTCACGATGTCCTCGTTCGCGGAGTTCACGCTCCTCTCCCGGACACCGCCGATCGAGGCGCAAACGAAAAACGCTCTCGCGCGGCTTCCAACAGGCCCCGTCAAAGAGTTTCCTTTGAGCTCGGCTTTTGGGGTGTCTCGTCTATCGTCGCTAGCTCGAAACCGTCGGTGGCGTTAGGGCAAGGCTACCTGTGGTTGCCAGCTCTGGCCCCGCTCAGCGCCTCGTTACGCCAACTTTAGCCGCCTTGCCTCACCTCTAACCAACCTAATCCAGAGGATATAGCGAGGATAGCGGTAAGCGTTTTTTCTCTAACCCCTTGATTTAATTGGTCGGAGCGAGAGGATTTGAACCTCCGACCCCCAGTCCCCCAGACTGGTGCGCTAACCAGGCTGCGCTACGCTCCGCCGATCATCGGCTCGTTGAGGTGCCGATTGGTGAAAGTTCGTGTCCAGGGGCCACGAACGGGCTGGGTGTACGCCGCGGCTCTCGGGCCGTCAACGCTAAACGGGATCGGAGAGGCCCCGCTCGCCGAAATCGAAGCCTCGGCGGAGGTGCCAATCATTTCAAGCGTCGGCTGAGCGTAGGGGCTCTGACGAGCAGCAGAATTCGCCGAGGCCGGCGGTTTCGAGCTTGCCGGCGACGAACAACAGCAGGTGTTTGGCTATCAACACCATCAGATTCGCCCGCTTGGCGGTCTCGGAATGGTCCAGGTCCGCGGTGATCAGATTGTGGTGATAGACGAGCTCGCGGCAGGTTTCGCGGCAGGCGTTGAAGGAGGGATCGCCGCGGGCGCCCTGACGGTGCAATGCCAGCAGACGAAAGCCTTCCCTCGTTGCTGACGTTGGCGTTTGGCCACGCGACGCAACCCATAGGGAGAGCACGGCCTCGCCGGCGTGCAGCAGCTCCGTGGCCGTTTGCATGGCAGCAGTTGCGGCCAGCGGGGCAGCGGTCAGGCGAACTGCGACAGCGTCGATGCGAGATTCGATGTCGGCGAGTGTGTTCATGCAACCAATCGACGGTGGCCGCGTCAAGCTCGATCGGAAGGGCCGCGCGGTCCGGTTCAACCTGCAAACCCCGACCGTCGAGCTGAGGCAGGCTAAAGCCACGGCACACTTTTTGGAAGACAAACTTAATTGAGTATATGGGGGGACACACTGCGACGCAGACCAATGCTGCCTCCTCGGGAGCAGGCGCCGGTCGCATTTGTGTGTGAGCGGCCGGTCGCGCAGGTGATGCGAGGAGGCATGCGTCCTGCTGCCGTGCAGTAGACTGGCCATGAATGATCGGGAGGCGGAGACTGCGTGGGCACGGAGCGACGAGACAAGGCAGCGACCATCGAGACTCTGGCAACAGTGCGCGATTGGCTGCGCTATGCGGTGAGCCGGTTCAACACCACCAAGCTCGCTTATGGGCACGGCACGGCCAATGCGCTCGACGAGGCGGCATTTGTCATTCTAGACACGTTGCGGCTGCCGATCGATCAGCTGGAGCCGTGGCTCGAAGCCCGGTTGTTGGTGAGCGAGCGGGAGAAGCTGCTCGACCTGATTGAGGCGCGCATTGCAACGCGTAAGCCGGCGCCGTATCTCACGAACTCGGCCTACATTCGTGGCCGCCGGTTCTATGTCGACGAGCGGGTGATCGTACCACGCTCCTACATCGGCGAGCTGCTGGATGACGCGCTTGCGGCGGTCCTTGATAATCCGGCGTCGGTCGAAAGCGTGCTCGATCTGAGCACAGGTGGCGGCTCGCTCGCCATCTTGGCCGCAGAAGCGTTTCCAGCGGCGCACGTCGATGCCGTCGATATCTCGGAGGATGCGCTCGCGGTCGCGGCCAGGAACGTCGCCGACTATGGTCTCGGTGAGCAGATCGCTCTGATCGCTTCCGACCTTTTCGCTGGTCTCAAAGGCCGGCGCTACGATCTGATTATCTCCAATCCACCCTATGTCACAGACGCGAGCCTCGCTGCGTTCCCGCCGGAGCATCGGGCAGAGCCGTCATTGGCGCACGCGGGAGGTATCGATGGCCTTGATGTCGTCAGGCGCATTCTCGCTGCGGCGCCGGAGCATCTGACGTCGGGCGGCGCGCTGGTCGTCGAGGTAGGGCAAGCGCGCGACGCGATCGAGGCGGCCTATCCGGAGCTGCCGTTCCTGTGGCTCGACACGGAGGAAAGCGAGGGCGAAGTCTTCGCTCTCAAAGCATCGGACTTTGCAACACGTCGACGACAGCGCCGTAGGTCGGAGTGAGCCGGCCGAGGTCGCCAAGGGGTCAGACCCGTGGGTCTGACCCCGCCCACAAAAAACGAAGGCCGTAGGTCGGAGTGAGCCGGCCCCATCGCGTCGATCAAGGCACAGCGCCAATTCCGGCGAAGTCCGACGGCTTGCCGTGCGCTCGGAGCCTGCCCTTCATCGTCGGCGCATCGTGCCAATCAATCCGCCCGTCGTGCGATGTCGGACTTCGCCGGAACGGACGCCCCGGCTCACTCCGCCGTCACGGGCCGGCTCACTCCGACCTACGACCTACGATCGATTTCTGCTGGGCCCGGATCAACCTTCGGCAGCGTGGCCTTTGACCTGTGCTCGGCCTTTGCTAAGTACATCGCGAGCAGCAGAAATGAGCGCCATGGCGACCCCCATCTCCAAGCACAACCCCTTCACCAATCCGGCGACGCGTACGCACCTTGAAGGGCCCTACCTTCGCGAGGAGGTGGTGCTTGCCAATCGAAATCACGGCATTTTGCTTGAGGCGCTGCGGCACGATGTGACCCCTGCAGGTCTGCACTATCTGCTCAATCATTTTGACGTGCCCTATGTGCAAGATGCGACACAGTGGCGGGTCCAGGTGAAGGGACGTGTGAAGACGCCTCTTTCACTCTCGGTTCCGCAATTGAAATCGCTGCCGGCCCGCACGCTGCGTGTCACGCTGGAGTGTGCAGGCAACGGGCGCGGCAATGTCACACCACGCTGGCCGTCGATGCCGTGGATGTCGGAAGCTGTCGGGACCTCGGAATGGACCGGGACGCCGCTGAAGGGCGTGCTGGAGATGGCGGGTGTGTTGCCCGATGCGGTCGAGGTGTCGTTCACGGGCGTCGACCGGGGCTTCGATCGGGGCCACGAGCACACCTACGGTCGCAGCTTGAACACGGAGATGGCGCTCTCCGAGGACGTGCTGCTCGTCTATGCCATGAACGGGCAGGATCTGCTGCCGCAGCACGGCTTTCCTCTGCGGCTCGTTGTGCCAGGCTGGTACGGCATGGCCAGCGTGAAATGGCTCGAGACCATCGACGTGCTGTCCGCGCCCTACCAGGGCTTCCAGCAGGTGCAGACCTACATGTTCAAGCAGCGCGCCGAGGACAAAGGCGTTCCAATCACCACCATGCGGGTGAAGTCGCTGATGGCGCCGCCGGGCATTCCCGACTGGTACACGCAGCAGCGGCTGATCGATCGCGGCGTGACGCGGCTGGCCGGGCGGGCGTGGTCGGGCAAAGGCACGCCCATTGCGAAAGTGGACGTGGCGATCGACGGCGCGTGGCAGGCGGCGACGCTCGATGAGGCGGCGGGCAAATACGCCTGGCTCGGCTGGCACTTCGATTGGAATGCGACTCCCGGTGAATACGAGCTGATGTGCCGGGCAACGGACGCCGATGGCAACGTGCAGCCGCTCGAGGTGCCGTTCGACCGCGGCGGCTTCGGCAACAATGCTGTGCAACGGATCAAGGTGACGGTGCGCTGATGCAGGAGACAGTAACGGCAGCAGCGGGCGCAACCGCGGCGGACGCAAAAGGCGCGCGCACGATAGAGGTGTCGGTCTGGCGCGGCGGCGACAAGGGCGGCTATCAGACCTTTGCGGTGCCGATGCGCGACAGCCAGACCGTGCTCGACGTCGTCACGCACATCCAGCGCAACCTCGATCCGACGCTCTCCTATCGCTTCGCGTGCCGGGTCGGAGTGTGCGGCTCCTGCGCGATGACGGTGAATGGCCGGCCGCGCTGGACCTGCCGCACGCATGTCTCGAAGGTCGTCGAGAACGGCCGGCTGGAGATTGGACCGCTTGCCAATCTGCCCGTGATCAAGGACCTCGCCACCGACATGAGCCGCTTCTTCGAGAAGTGGCAGGAAGCGAAGGGCGTGTTTGAGCCGCGCAAGACGCGCGCCGAGCCCATCGAGCAGATTTCGCCGGAAGATCCGAAGCGCAAGGCAGTGGATGCGGCGATCGAGTGCATCAACTGCGGTGTGTGCTACTCGGCCTGCGATACGGTGAAGTGGAACGAGGATTATCTCGGTCCCGCGGCGCTCAACCGCGCCTGGACGCTCGTCAACGACGTGCGCGACACCGGCAATGCCGAGCGGCTCTTCGCGGTGTCGCAGAACGGCGGCTGCCATGCCTGCCACACACACCAAAGCTGCGAGCAGCATTGCCCCGTGGCGCTCAATCCGACGGCGTCGATCGCCGGGCTCAAGCGGCGGACCATGCAGGCCTACATCCGTGGGGAGGTGTAGGTGGCGGAAGCGCTCGACGAAAAGCTCCGCCGCGACATTCTCGAGTCCGTTGACCGAGGATTCGACGATCAGATCGCGTTCACGCAGCGGCTCGTCAGATTCGGCTCCACGCGCGGCCAGGAGCACACGATCCAGGACTTCGTCTATCGCGAGCTCAAGTCGCGCGGCTACGCGATGGAGCGGTTCGAGATGGACCGCGAGTCGATCGCGCGTCACCCGGGTGGAGCACCGTTCAGCGACACGCACTCGGAGGCGCCGATCGTCGTCGGCATTCATCGGCCGGCCCAGGAGCGAGGCCGTTCGCTGATCCTCCAGTCGCACGTCGATGTCGTACCGGCAGGACCGGCAGATCTCTGGCGCCATCCGCCGTTCGAGCCGGTGATCGAGGGCGACTGGCTCTATGGCCGCGGCGCCGCTGACATGAAGGCGGGACATGCGGCGATGTTCGCGGCTCTCGATGCATTGCGCCGCATCGGCAAGGAGCCTGCGGCAACGGTCTACGTGCAGTCCGTGGTCGAGGAGGAATCGACCGGCAATGGCGCGTTGATGACGCATCTCAGGGGCTACAAGGCAGACGCGGTGCTGATCCCGGAACCCGAGGACGAAAAGCTCGTGCGCGCCAACGTCGGCGTGCTCTGGTTCACGGTGGAGGTGCGCGGACATGCCGTGCACGTGCGTGAGATGGGTCAAGGCGCCAATGCCATCGACGCGGCATGGCGGGTTGTCGGTGATCTGCGGCGATTGGAGCAGGAGCTCAATCAGCGCAAGGCCGGGCGGCCGCATTTCGAGACCGAGGATCACCCGATCAATCTCAACATCGGCAAGATCGAAGGCGGCGACTGGGCGTCGTCCGTGCCGAGCTGGTGCCGGCTGCATTGCCGGCTGGCGCTCTACCCCGGCGTTTCGGCTGCGGAGGCGGCGCGTGAGGTCCAGGATCGCATCGCGACGTTCGCCCGCAGCGACCGGTTCCTCGCCAACAATCCGCCGCAGGTGGAGTTCAACGGCTTCTTTGCAGAAGGCTATGTGCTCGAGCCGGGCTCGGAGGCGGAAGCGGTGCTCGGGCGCGCGCACAAGCGAGTGTTCGAACGCGATCTCACGTCATTCATGACGGCCGGCTATCTCGATACCCGCGTCTATGCCCTCTACGACCGCATTCCCGCCTTGTGCTATGGCCCCGTGTCCGAGAACATCCATGGTGTGGACGAGCGGGTGAGCGTGAGCTCGGTGAAGCGCATTACGGGAGTCATGGCGCTGTTCATTGCCGAATGGTGCGGCCTGGACGACATCAAACAGGGTGCTGCAGAATGAATGTCCGGCTCTACACGCTGCAAAGACTGACGGCGGCACTGATGGTGCCGCTGATCGTCGGGCATCTCGTCGTCATCTTCTATGCCTCGCACAAGGGGTTGTCTGCGGCGGAGATCCTGGGGCGCACACGCGGCTCGCTCGGCTGGGGACTCTACTACATTGTGTTCGTCGGGGCGGCATCGATCCATGGCGCCATCGGCGTGCGCTCCGTGCTGCGCGAGTGGGGACCGCGCCGGCTCGCCTACAGCGAGCGCGCGTTGGACTTCGCCATGTGGGTGTTCGGCTCGTTTCTATTGTGCCTGGGATTGCGGGCCGTCTGGGCAGTGGTGATGTGATGCAGACCAGGGCAAAATCCACGGGCTACCGTCGTGATACGCTCTGGCGCGCGGCGATGATCCATCGCGTCTCGGGCGTGCTGCTCGCGTGCTTCCTGCCGCTGCATTTCCTGGCGCTGGGACTGGCGATCGACGGTGAAGCCAGGCTCGACGGGTTCTTGAATTGGACCCAGCAGCCGCTGGTGAAGCTCGCCGAGCTCGGGCTGGTGTTTCTGCTCGCGGCGCATCTTCTCGGCGGCCTGCGCATCCTCGTCATCGAGAACATGCCCTGGCGCGACGGCCAGAAGCGCATGGCGACGTTGGCGATCGCCGCGGCCGCCGCGGTGGCTGCGTTTTTCCTGGTTCGCCTCTATATTTGAGCGGAGGAAGAGGACCCATGGCCACGGCGGTGCGAAAACCCGATCCGGTCACGATCGAAGGCTTCGACGCCTTCGTCGAGGCGCAGGCCGACCTGCAGCTCTTCGAGCTGGTCGAGGGTGTCATCGTCATAATGACGAACGCGACGGAAACGCACGAGCAGATCGCCTCGAACATCGGTGCACCTTTGAAGCTTGCCATGGATCAGAGAGGCTGCCGGAGCTACCAGGGCGGCATTCGCGTGCAGCGATCCGATGATCGCAAGGAGACGGACAAGACGCGGCCGGATGTGGTGGTGCGTTGTGGCGCGGGTACGAGCAAAACTTATATTACTGACCCGCTGGTCGTCGTCGAGGGTCTGTCGCCGTCGACGATCGATGTCGATCGCGGGCCGAAGCTCGCCTTCTACAAATCGCTGCCGACGGTGCGCCACATTGCGCTGGTCTATCAGGACCAGATGCGCATCGAGCATTATCGGCGCGGAGAGACGGGCTTCGATATCGAAGTGCTGAAAGCGCCGAGTGACGTGCTGAGTTTCGAGGCTGTCGATTTCAAAATCGCGATGGCGAACGTGTATTTCGGGGTCGAATTCTGAGTGTACCGGACGATCTGATCTTGGAGACGACCGATGAAAGAGTTCTGGAGGAATTCCGTCTTTCGAGATGCAAACAGCACGATGCCTGACCGGTTTAGTGTTCTGCGGTGGTTGGACCGCAGCAAGTAAGAGCGGCTGCAATGCAAAAGCTGGACGGCGCTGGGCGGATCGAGTTCGTTATGGTTTTGCTCAACGAGGATCCGAAGGGCGATTACCTGCTTTAGGGCGAAAGATGATCGAAACTCTCAAGACCGACGTGCTGCTGCTGGGCTCGGGCGGAGCAGGGCTGTTTGCGGCGCTGCATGCGCATCAGGCCAATCCGGGGCTCGACATCACCGTTGCGTCGAAGGGGCTGCTCGGCAAATCGGGCTGCACGCGCATGGTGCAGGGCGGATACAACGTCGCGCTCGGCAAGGGCGACTCGATCGAGCGCCACTTCATGGACACCATCGACGGCGGCAAGTGGCTGCCCAATCAGGAGCTGGCGTGGACGCTGGTCGTCAAGGCCATTGAGCGGGTGCAGGAGCTCGAGAACGAGATCGGCTGCTTCTTCGATCGCAATCCCGATGGCTCGCTGCACGGCAAGGCCTTCGCCGGTCAGACGTTCGACCGCACCGTGCACAAGGGCGATCTCACGGGTATCGAGATCATCAACCGGCTGATGGAGCAGGTCTGGGCGCGGCCCATCAAGCGGCTCGAGGAGCATCGCGCTATTGCGCTCATTCCAGCGCAGAGGGGTCAGACCCATGGGTCTGACCCCGCCCCAGTGGCCGCCGTGCTCTTCATCGACGTGCGCACCGGCAAATTCCGCCTTGTCGAAGCAAAGGCCGTCCTGCTCGCCACCGGCGGTGGGCCGACCATGTACAAGTACCACACGCCATCGGGCGACAAGTCCATGGACGGACTTGCCATGGCGCTCTCCTATGGTTTGCCTCTGCGCGACATGGAGATGGTGCAGTTCCACCCGACAGGCGTGCTGGCAGGCCCCGGCACACGCATGACAGGCACCATCATCGAGGAAGGCTTGCGCGGCGCGGGCGGCTATCTCCTCGACGGCGCCAAGCAGCGCTTCATGTTCAACTACGATCCTCGCGGTGAGCGTGCGACGCGCGATCTCGTCTCGCAGTCGATGTATCGCGAGATGCAGGCGGGCCGCACGACGCCCAACGGCGGTCTCTACATTTCCATGGGCCATCTCGGGCCCGACAAGGTGCGAAAGCAGTTCAAGGGCATGGTCGAGCGCTGCGCCGACTGCGGTTTCGATCTGGCAGGCGGGCTCGTCGAGGTGGTGCCGACGGCGCACTATCTGATGGGCGGCGTCGTGGTGAAGGTCGACACGTCGACCGGCGTCGAGGGGCTCTACGTGGCGGGCGAGGATGCGGGCGGCGTGCATGGCGCCAACCGGCTCGGCGGCAACGGCGTCGCCAACTCGACCGTCTATGGCGGCATTGCCGGCGAGACGATTGCCGCTGACATCAAGCGGGGTTTGGGCTTCCGCGAGCCCGATATGGATGTCGTCAAGGCCGAGATGGAGCGAGCCGAGGTGCCGTTCCGGACCAGGGGTCAGACCCATGGGTCTGACCCCGGCCGAGCCCAGGGGTCTGATCCCGACGGGGTCAACCGCATCCGCGACACGCTGCTCGATCTCATGTGGGACGATGTCGGCATTATCCGGGATAAGGCCGGCATGACGCGGGCTCTCGGCAAGCTCGATGCGCTTGAAGCGGATTTGGCCGCTGCGGGCGTCCCGGACACCAATCGCGCCTTCAATCTCTCGTGGCACGACTGGCTCAACCTGCGCTCGCAGATCACGATGTCGAAGGTCGTCACACACGCGGCGCTGAAGCGCGAGAACAGCCGCGGCGCACACTTCCGGGAAGACTTCAAAGAGCCGGGCGATCTCGCGACGTCGCGGTTCACCGTCGTCCGCGAGGTGTCAGGGCAACTCGAGGTTTCCGACGAGCCCGTTCAGTTCACCCATGTCAGGCCGGGCGAGACGCTGCTGAAGGACGAGGTCAAGGCGGCGGAGTAGCTCCCCCGGGCGAAATCAGGCACACGTGAGAGCCTGGCAGCTGCAACTCGGAGCTTTTCGGGGGGCAAGCGACGGGAGCCAATTCCGATGGCAATCGTCATGGGTTGTCATCAAAATTCAGCTGGGTGACGGAGGGGGGCCGGGAGGGGGTAGCCACTTTGGCGACCACGCGTCCAGCGCCCCTCAGAATGCGCCAGCGCGAAGGTCGAATTTTATCGAATAATTTAACGTTTTTATAACCTTAACGTTTCGCGGACAGACGATCGCGCGAGGGTGCGGGCTGGCGGCCGCTCAACCCCAGAGCACTGGTGGCGCCTGGCAGATATGGCCGGCCTGATAGGCAATCGGTGGCACCCGGTCCCGTGCGAGCAGCAGCGGCCCATCGAGGTCGAGCCAGTTTGCGAATGGCGCCAGGCAAAGCGCGGGCGCCATGGCCAGCGATGTCGACAGCATGCAGCCGACCATGATGCCGAGCTTGGCCGCTTTGGCTGCCTCCGCCATGGCGAGCGCCTCGGTGAGGCCGCCGGCTTTGTCGAGCTTGATGTTCACTGCGTCATAGAGCGCGGCAAGCCGCGGAATGTCGGCGGCCGTGTGCGCACTCTCATCGGCGCAAATCGGCACCGGATGCGGCAAGCTTGCGAGCACAGCGTCGTTGCCGGACGGAAGCGGCTGCTCGATCAACTCGACGCCGGCGTCCTTTGCCACCGTCAAGAGTGGCGCGAGCTGGTCCAGTGTCCAAGCCTCGTTGGCATCGGCGACGAGCCGCGCGTCGGGCCGCGCCGCGCGGACGGCGCGCATGCGGTCCGCATCGCCATCCCCGCCGAGCTTCAGCTTGAGCAGCGGCTTGTCGGCAGCGCCTTTGGCGGCAGCGGCCATGGTGTCGGCCGTGGCGAGGCTCAGCGTGTAGCAGGTGAGCTGCGGTGCGCCGGGAGCGGGCACGCCAGCAAGCTCGTGCACGGTGCGGCCCGCCCGCTTCGCGGCGAGATCCCAGAACGCGCAATCGATCGCATTGCGGGCAGCACCGGCGGGAAGTCGCGCCTGCACCTCGAGGCGGTCACGCACGCCGCTGACGGAGCCGAGTTGCGCCACGACGCTCTCGACGGTCTCGCCGTAGCGCGCATAGGGGACGCATTCGCCGCGCCCCGAATGTGCCCCATCAGTCAATGTCGCCACGACGACGACAGCCTCTCGTCGCGAGCCGCGCGCGATCGTGAAAGTTCCGGCGACCGGAAAGGTCTCGACGCTGACGGCGAGCGCTGGCCCGTGCTCAGGCCCGCCGATGTTCATGCAAGGCGTCCGCTGGCGTGTGCAAGGAAGAGATAGACGCGGCCCGAGTCCGACACGATGTAGTTCTGTGCTGTGTGCCCGCTCGGGTCCTTCTGATCCGCGTCGCGCAGGATCCCTTCGAAATCGTGCATGAAGCCATTGACGGTCTGCATGAAGGCCGGATCGGCCTTGTATCGGCGCTGCACCTCGTCGAACGTGGCGCGTCCCTCGACCGTGTAGATGCTGCGCACCATCACGCCGCGCTGGCCATTGCGGAAGCGAGACCAGATGGCCGAGGCTGTGGTCGGATCGAGTGCCCGGGCGAGCGTCTTGATATTCAGCGGGTTGGCCGCGGCGGCAGGTGACTGCGCTGGTGCAACTCCTTGCGAACCTGGCTCGGCCTGCGAGGCGCGCGCCAGCAATTCGCCAAGCTTCCAGCCATCGCGCTGGGCGTCTGCACCCCCCGCGCCCGCGCGCTGGCTCGACGGTGCGCCGGCGGGTGGCGCCGACATGGGAGCGGGCAGTGCGGCCTGCGGGGGAGGGCCTCCGCGATAGGCCATTTCGTTGGCGAGGCTCTGCGTAACCGATGAGATTGACCGCGGATGCGCGGAAGGAGCATGCATGTGTGCTGCAACGGGTGGCGAAACTTCCGAGCGGATCGCCTCGCGGTGGGAGAGCGTGGAAAGCTGCTCGAGGGCTTTGAGCTGATCCTGAAGCGAGGAACGCATCACTTCGGCGCTTTGCCGTGTCGCCTCGGGGAGCGCCCGCAATTGTGCCTGCAGACGCGCCTGCTCGCCTTCGAGCTCGGCGATCGTCGAATGTGCGCGCCGGCGCATCTCGTCGGAGCTGTCGGCAAACCGCGTCGAGAGACTGCCGATCTCCTCCGAGACCTCGCGAGAAACATTCGAGAAGCGGGCCCGCAGCTCGGAGAGCGCCCTGTCCGTCTCGGTTTCGGCCTGGACGCGGAGCTGCTCGATCTCCTGCAAGGCCGCGCGCGAGTGCTGCTCGGCGCCGCGCGTCAGCTGCTCGCCGACGATTCGCGCCCGTGCCTCGGCGTCATTGAACGTGCCCTCGAGGCTTTCGGAGTAGCCGCGCAGCGTCTGATCGATGACGGCCGTCTTGCCGGACAGATGCTCCAGCGTCTTCGACAGCTCCTCCTGCCGGTTCTGCAGCGTCTTGTCGATCCGGAAATTTGCCGTCTCCAGCGCATTGGCCGCGCGCATGATGGTTTGGCCCTGCTGGTCGAAACGGCTGGAAACGCCCTGGATCTGGTTGACGAGGTTTTCCGACACATTGCGCAGCAAGTCCGCTTGTCCGGCAAGGCCTTCGATGGCCTTCAGCGACTGCTTGGTGACGTTCTGGCTCGAAAGGCGCACCGCATTCACGCCGCTGAGCAGCTGCTGGTCGATCTCGCTCGCCTGGCGGCCGAGCACTTGGCCGATTTCCTTGGCGTGCGTCTCGAGCGCGGAGCTGAGTGCGCGCGCCTTGTCGGCGACCATGCCGTCGATCGCGATCGTCGAGCGCAGGATGGAGTCGTCGAACACCTTCAGCCTTTCGGCGAACGCATCGTCAAGCACCTTGGTGCGTTCGACGAGCTGCTGGTCGAGCGCCTGGTGACGCGATTGCATGGTTTGATCGAGGGCGCGCGTGTACTCCTCGAGCACCGCCTGCAGCCCGACCGTGCGCGCGCCGAGTGCCTGATCGAGACCCTGCGAAAAGGAGTCGAAAACGGTCTGCATCTCGTCGGTGCGCTGCGCGATCTGGCCTTGTATCTCGGACGCCTTGTCGACGAGCAAGCCTTGCAGCGTGTTGGTGCTGTCGGTCAGCACGGCACTCAATTCCTGCGTACGGGTGCCGATGCTCGTCGCCAGATTGGCGCTGCTCGCATTGAGCGTTGACTCGAGCGAAACGACGTTTTGACCCGCCTCTTCGATGAAGCGCGCGAGCTTGACCTGCTGATCGCTCAAGCGCTCCAGGAGTTGCGGGATCTCGTTGCCGAGCTCGCGCAGCGAGACGTTGACGCGCTCGCTGGTGTTGAGGAGAGCGTGTCGCTCGCCGGAGAGCTCCTGCAGCAAGCCGCGGATGCGATGCTCGTTCTGCATGTAGGCGCGCTCGAGGCTCGCGACCTCGGTCTGCACCATCGATTCGAGCTCGTTGGCGCGCCCGAGGGCACGCCCGATCGCCTCGTTCATGAAGTTGACCTGACGCCGCACCGCCTGGCCCACGGAGGCGACCTGCTGCTCCGCCATGCGGTCGGGCTCGGCGAGGCGAATTGCAACCTCGGTCATGGCCGACGACATCAGCTTCAGCTCCTGGGCCCGGCTGACGAGCAGGGCAAGCAGCCAGAACATCGCGATCGGCAGGATGATAGTCGCCGCAAGCGTGATCGCGGTCGGCCGCGTCAGCATCTCGAGGAAGGTTGGTGCGCGCTGCAGCTCCGGCGCCAACATGGCCCAGCCGAGGAGCACACCAACGGCCGCCCAGGCGCCGCTGGCGATGGCGGCAATCTTCATGGGCTGCTTCGATGGCTTTTGATGCAGCGCGAAGATCAGCCCACCGATCGAGGGCACATCGTCATTGGCCGCAACGTCCGCGCGAGCAGAGCCGGCTGGACGGCGCTTGGCCAATCGGCGGCCCTTGTCCTCCGCGGCGACCCGACCCAGATCATTTGCGTTGGAAATGGCGGCGCCGGTCTCCGAAGGATCAGGTGGCGGCGGAGGCGGAGGCGCTTTGGCGCCGGGCGGCAAAGGTGGCGGGCCACCTGCGCCGCCGATTGTGGACACGGCTCCAGCCTGTGACGGCGCGGATTGGCCCGCTGCCGCGAGTTTTTGGCTTGCCGTGTCTTGAGCCATTGACTTGGTCCACTCAGCGGGGCCTACCGGCACCGCTCCCCCAATAGTGTCTCATAGACGATTTTATTCCCTTGGCCCAGGCGTTCCCGACGGTTGTTCATCGAGAAAGAGTGATCAGCCCTGGCGAATCATGGGTAGGCCGTGTTTGGGGCGAAACCAAGGTTTGATTTTTCCACAGTTTTCTGGCCATCCGCATCGCCAAAAGGTTAATCGCGTCGCGTCACTATTGCTGAAATTCGTTCGCGACATTTTACGCGGATTTATCAGGCCTCTGGCAGTATGGCCGAAAGAGCAGAAGACCGCCGGCGTCGAACGGCGTCCAACAAGTGAGCGTTTCCCATGGTTCCGGTTCCCCAGGCGAGTGAACGCGTCGTTAGCGCAGGCGCTGGCGCGGCCATTCCGATCGATCGAGCGCATCTCGCCCGCTACACCTTCGGAAGCTTGCCGCTCGAGCTCGAGGTGCTGGGGCTGTTCGCGGAGCAGGCTCCGGAGACCCTTGGCATGCTGGCGACGGCCGAGCCCGGCAAGCCTTGGCGCGATGCCGCCCATACTTTGAAAGGCTCTGCCCGGGCCGTCGGGGCTTGGCGCATCGCCGATGCTGCCGAGCGGGCGGAAGAGCTCGACGGCCAATGCCCCGCCGCGCGAGAAGGCGCAATCGAGCAACTGATCCAGGCCATCGAGGAGGCGATCCAATATGTCGACAGCCTGACGGCCGCTGACGAGACCAGGGCTGCCTGATCGAACCTTCCAAGTTGAGACGAGCCCCTCCGTGACGCATTGAATTTGCCGCCCGCGCCGGATAGAACCCGCGCCGCAGGGCGGCTCTCTCTGGCATCACTGCTGTAATCTGTGCCAGCCGATAACCCGCGCAATGCGCAGGATGGATAAGTCATGGCCAAAATCACCTTTATACAACCAGACGGCGCCAAGCAGGAGGTTGACGGTGAGGTCGGCCTGACGGTTATGGAGGTCGCCAAGAAGGCGCTCATCCCGGGCATCGAAGCCGAGTGCGGCGGCGCCTGCTCGTGCGCGACGTGCCACGTCTACGTTGATGACGCTTGGCGCGAGAGAGTTGGCAAGCCTGCCGAGATGGAAGAGGACATGCTCGATTTTGCCTTCGACGTGCGGGAGTCGAGCCGTCTATCATGCCAGATAAAGGTAACGGCGGAGCTTGATGGGCTCGTCGTTCGGGTGCCCGAGAAACAGTTCTGACCGCGAAGTTGCGGGTCGCGAAACGCCATGGCGCCCGCTCAGCCCGGCCGACGCCCCAGCCGTGCGCGCCTTGCGATAAACGCAATCGTTCGCGCTTCGGCAACAGGTGCGAGCAGTCCGAGCGAGGCGGCGCGGAGCAGTAGATTGCCGAGCGAATGTCGGAGAAAGTCCGGCATCGATACGTCTATGCTCAGTTCCCGACCGTCGATGCGGGTGGCCGCTGCGCTATGGCGCAAAGCGTCGAACTTGTAGAAGGCAACCAGGATCCCGAAAGCTGCGATGGTGATCAGTGCCAGCGCGGCGATCTGGGCCCACTCTGCCGACGAGAGAGTTGTTGCGGACCGAGCCGCAACGGCACGTAGGATGCTGTTGCCGGCAATCACCGCCAGTCCGAGGACGAACATCAGATAGAGCCCGATTCCGCCCGCCCAGAGAGCCATATAGCGTCCAATCGGCCGCGGGACAGCGGTTCGAAAGGCCAAAGTATATGGCCCGAGGTTGGCGCCCTCGCAGAGATACTGGCGCAGCCAGATCTGGCGCCACGGTGCGGCGGCGCCTAATGTGAGCAGGGTCAGCAAGCTGGTGGCCAGATAGTAGCCAGCGTAGGCAGGTGCAGTACTCTGAAAGGCGCTGGAGAAGCCTGCCACTTCGCTCCGCTGAAGGAGCAACGCCCGCGCGCGCCAATTCATCAGGCCGATGCCATAGATGCTCGTGATCGAGAGCAGCAGGCGGAACCCTGTCGGTGCGCCCGTTGCAGTCGCCGACCCGCTGCCAGCGCCGCTGATCAGGAGCACGGCCAAAGCAGCCAGAAGACCCACCCCGACGAGGTGCGGGATTAGCAGCTCGGAGATGGTTCCGGTATAGCGCAGCGGCTGGCCGTCGAGCTCGATCGCCGCCCAGACCCGCCGTCGCAAGTCCAGCTTGGCCCACGGTGATGCTAGTCCGAGGGTCAAAATGATCAGCATGCCGTAGCGCACCGCGGCGCGGTGGAGCGCGGCATCGTCCGCCACCCATGCGAGCGCCGCCTGCTCCCCCAGCGGTTTGCCCGGCGTCGCTTGTCGCGAGTGGGCCGCGAAGGGTGATAGGGCCAGCGTCGCGGTCATATGTGCCTCTTGGCGAACCTTGCTGAGGCGCAAAAAGCACGAAGCGTGCCTACCGAGGCTGGCCGGCCAGGTAACCTCAACAATAGGTAAACGGCTACGAGGCGAGGTGAGGGGTTCCGGATAGCTGCCGCTGAATCGCCCTGATTGGGCCAAAGCAGCGCCGGGATAGACGGCTAGATGCGATGCCCAGGTCATCGCCGTGTGGAGTGCGTAGGATGGGCGATCGCGTCGGCAGAACGTATGCAGCATCGGCTGCTTGGGCTCAGCGTGCCTTGGTGCTGTCGTTACTCTCGGCGACAATCGGCACGGCGACGCAGGCGAGCGCTGCTGTCCCGCTCTCCTTCCCCGCCGATCCTAAGCTCGTCCCGTTTGCGGTCGGTGCTGCGTTCGCCTTGCCGGCGATCATCGCGCTTCTGTTCTCGCTGCTGATGCGGCTTGGCAGGCGCATCGGCGCTCTTGGCGGCATCGCGGTAATCGTCCTCGTTGGCTTGGCGGTGTCCAGCTATCTCCCTTCTGGTTTATTCCAGTGATCACGAAATTCAGAGCTGATTATCGCGCAACAGTAACCTAAACGACACAGAATGCGCTTCGGATGCCCACATTGAGCCACAAAGTGACGACACGGTACGGCCCGAGAAGCTCTTGCTCGGGTGTGGCGGGTGCGCCGAGTGTCGAGGGATCCGGGTAGAGAGCCATCGCGGGGACTGGTCGCGAACGCATGCCGATGCATGTGCTGCACGGTTGGCGTCCGACAATTCAAGCCCACGCGCCGCAGTGCGGTCATCGGGCTGAGGAACGAGACGTCATGAGCGTCGACGAATACGGCAGGGCGGTTGGAGTTGGAAAGTTGTCAGCCAAAGTGGGCGCGCTCGTGCTTGCAGCAGGCTTGGTCCTCGCGTCGTCCTCGCTACCGCTTGCGGCGCAGGGACGGGTGACCTTCGTTTCGGCCGAAGCCGCGCTGGAGCAAGGCCTCAACGCGTATCGCGCGGGCTACCATCAGATCGCACTGCCTGCGCTGAGCTTTGCTGCCGAGCATAATCTGTTCCTTGGACGCTTCTTTCTCGCGCGGCTGCTGTCGGACAATCAGGCCAGCGCCACCGATCACGCGCGCGCATTCCGAATCTACCGCCAAATCGTGAGCGAGCACGCCAACACGATCGATGTCGATGACGACGAGCGTGCGCCCTTTGTCGGCAAGGCGCTCACGGCGGTGGCGCGCTACGTTCATCGCGGCCTGCCGGAGATGGATCTGGCGCCGAATGCCGTGCGCGCAGCGGAGTTCCTGCAGGAAGCCGCCACGTTCTTCCGCGATCCCGACGGCCAGTATGAGCTCGCCAAGCTGTATCTGACGGGTGACGGTGTCGAGCAGGATCGCCGCAAGGCGCTGCACTGGCTCTCCATCCTCAGCCAGGAAGGCCATGTCAGTGCGCAGGCTTTCTTTGCTGACCTGCTTTGGACCGGAAAAATCGTGCCGCGCGACGAGAAGCGCGCGCTCGCGCTGATCACGGTCGCGGTCGAGCACGCGCCGGCCACCGAGCGCATTTGGATCGAAGATATCTACCAGCGCATTTTCTGCGGCGCGCAGCCATCTGTTCGCCAGCAAGCCGACGGTCTTGTTGCCTCCTACCGCCAGTCGTTCGCGAACCGAGTGCCGGCGGATCCGATCGAGCGTGCGGCTGAAGACCCGTCTCCGTCCCGACAGTGCGGGAGTGGCGAGACGATCCAGGTGCCGTTCCGTGCGCCAAACTCTGAGCCGGCGCAGCGCCGTTCGTCGGTGCCGTCACAGCAGCCAGGTCTGCGTGACGTGCGGGACCGGTAATGGCGTCGATAGGTTTGTGCCCATCGCGTCATTGGTGCGCTTGGTCAATTGGTCGATCCAAGATTCAGCCGATGTCCAGCTCGATCCACGCTGGCACATGATCGGACGGCTTTTCCCAGCCGCGTGTGAACTTGTCGATGCCGGCGCTGCGCAGCCGGTCGGCGGCTTGCGGCGAGAGCAGCAGATGGTCGATGCGAATGCCATTGTCTTTCTGCCAAGAGAAGCCCTGGTAATCCCAGAACGTGTAGACGCCGGGCTCGGGGCGGCACGCCCGCATCGCATCGGTGAAGCCGAGGCCGAGCAGGCGTCGCCACGCTGCGCGTGACTGAGGCTGGAACAAAGCGTCTCCGGTCCAGGCTTGCGGATTTCGCGCATCGAGGGTCTCGGGAATGATGTTGTAGTCGCCAGCCAGAACCAGCGGCTCCTCTTGCGCAAGCAGCCTCTTGGCGTGAGCTTCCAAGGTCCGAATCCAATCGAGCTTGTAGGCGAATTTCGTGGTTCCGATCGGATTGCCGTTCGGCAGATAAAGTCCGCCGATGCGCACCACCTCGCCGCCCTTGGTGACGAGTGCCTCGATGTAGCGTGACTGCGCTTCGTCCGGCTCACCGGGAAGGCCTCGCCGCACATCCTCCAAAGGCAGCTTGGACAGAATGGCGACGCCGTTGAAACCCTTTTGTCCATGTACCGCGCAGTTGTAGCCGAGTGCTTCGATCTCGGCTGCGGGAAACGCGTCTGTCTGTGACTTGATCTCTTGCAGACAGACGACGTCGGGTGCGGCCTGCCTGAGCCAGGTTGTCAGACTGTCGATCCGGGCTTTGACGCCGTTGATGTTCCAAGTTGCAATTTTCATGTCCAGCCCGGCGTGCAGATTACGCTTTCACTTTCTTAATCAGATCGCGACGGAAGTCGATGACTCCGCCGAAGCTTGCGTCAAGAAGCTCGGCGTCCGCAACAAACGTTCCAATCCGGCGCGCCACTTAACTGCGTTTTAACTCAGAGACGCGATCCTGCCTCGGCAACTTGAGGTCAGGCCTTCGTCGAGTGCCTGAATGAAGAAGGTAGAATGCACATGAAGGTCACATTGAAGGCCGGGCTCGCCTCCGTGGCTCTCGCCATCATCGCCAGCGCGACGGCATCCGCTGCCGACCTTGGCAGCCGCAGCGGCAAAAGCATGAAGGATGACGGTTACGTACCGGCTTATGCGCCCGCGACATACGGTGCGGTGGGCCCCTGCTACTTCCGCTCGGACATCGGCTATTCCTGGTCGCGCGATCCGCAAGCAACTTGGGTCGGCAATGTGAATCCCGAGGTGCGTGGCGAGTCGCTTGACAACGGCGCTTTCGCGGAAGCCGGCATCGGCTGCTCGATGGGCTCGCGCGGCTTCCGCGTCGACACAACGATCGGCATTCGAGAGGAGCGCAAGTTTCGGGGCGACGTCGATGTGACCGTCGGCGTGGTGACGATCGACCCGCCGATCCAAACGACGCTCAAGACCTACACCAACATGTACAACGCCTACTATGATTTCGGCAAAGTGGGCGGCGGGATCGTTCCTTACGTCGGTGCAGGAATCGGCTGGGCCTACCACAAGATGGGCAACGTTACGGTGACCGATCCGCTCACGCCGAACGTCATCAACGGCGAGGACAAGCTCTCCTTCGCCTGGTCGCTGATGGCCGGCGTCGGCTACCAGCTCACCGACCGCGCGATCCTGGATATTGGCTACCGCTACATCGACCTGGGCCTCGCCCGAGGCTCGCACGGCGACAGCGCGAGCGCTTGGAACCCGCGCCTCGAGATCGACGATCAGCGCGCTCACGAGATCAAAGTCGGCTTGCGCTATCACTTCGGCACCGATTGCTGTGCGGCGCAACCCATCGCCTACGCTCCGATGAAGTAATCTGAGCCGCCCGAAATGATAGGGGGCCGTCCCAGGGGCGGCCCCCACCACTTTCGGGCGTCCCCTCAGCGGCTCGGCACGCATTTTGCTTCCTGCCCATCGTCGGCTCAAAAGTTACCAGTTGAGCCAAATTGGGAAAGGAAAGGGCCATGGGCCGCGTCGCATTCTTCATCTTCGCCGCCGTGATCGGGTTTGCATACTGGTCCGACGTTCCGGCCAAGGAGTTCGTCGAGAAGAACCTGCTCTGGGCCGCACTGCTGCCGCCTATCTATATTCTGGGCGTTGCCTTCCTCGAAGACTAAGTGTTGTCAGCAAAAGCGCCGGCTCGAGCCGTCGACTTCGATTTTCGCGATTGATTCCCGCCGCGCGGGCCAGATATACACGGACCAGTCTTTCTGAGCCGCTCGCCAAGATGGGCCGGCCGAGGGGGCCTCTCGGCCAAGCCTCGGGCCGGCGACTGGCGGCCCCGATCGATTGACGTGAAGAGCACGGCCGGCGGGCGTGGCGGAACTGGTAGACGCACTGGATTTAGGTTCCAGCGGCGCAAGCTGTGGGGGTTCGAATCCCTCCGCCCGCACCAAGGCACAGGGTACGAGACGGTCGCAGGTCGCGGCCGAAAGCACTGCAATTCGCTGGCCCGACCGCAAGAGGACGGGGCGTCCAAGTCAAGGAATGGAAGAGAATGGAAGTTTCGGTGACGAACAGTGAAGGCTTGGCGCGCACCATTCAGGTCAAGGTGCCGAAGGGCGAGCTAGGCGACCGTTTCACGAAGCGGATCGACGAGGTCAAAGAGCAGATCCAGCTCAAGGGCTTCCGTCGCGGCAAAGTGCCTGTGCCCCATATCAAGAAGCTGTTCGGCCGCTCGCTGATGGCCGAGATCGTGCAGGAAACGTTGGAGCGCACGAGCGCCCAGGTGATCTCCGACCGCAAGGAGCGCCCAGCCTTCCTGCCGAAAATCGACGTTACCGAGGACAAGGATGAGATCGAGCGGGTGATGGCCGGCTCGTCCGATTTTCAGTTCACGATGTCGTTCGAGGTGCTGCCTGAGATTGAGATTGCAGATCTCTCCGGCTTGAAGCTCGAGCGCCTCGTTGCGGACGTTCCGGATGAGGCCGTCGACGAAGCCGTTGCCCAAATCGCGAAGCGCAATGTCCGCTTCGAGGCCGAGGAGGGCCGCGCAGCAGGCGATGGCGATCAGGTGACCATCGACTTCGTAGGCCGCATCGACGGCGCAGAGTTCGAGGGCGGCAAGGCCGAAGGCGTCCCGCTCGTGATCGGCCAAGGTGGCTTCATTCCGGGCTTCGAGGATGGCCTCAAGGGCGCCAAGGCAGGGGACGAAAAGACGATCAAGGCGACGTTTCCGGCCGAGTACCCGGTCGAAACGCTCAAGAGCAAAGAGGCTGAGTTCACGGTCAAGGTGCACAGCGTGGCCAAGGCGATCGAGCCTGCTATGGATGATGAGCTCGCCAAGGGCCTCGGCATGGAAAGCTTCGCGCAGCTCAAGGATCGCGTGCGCGCGCAGATCCAAGGGGAATATGACCAAGTTGCTCGCGCCAAGCTGAAGCGCGGCATGCTCGATGCGCTCGACAAATCGCACACTTTTCCGCTGCCGCCGACGCTGGTCGACAACGAGTTCAACCAGATCTGGACCCAGCTCACGCAAAGCATGGAGCAGTCCAAGAAGACGTTCGCCGACGAAGGCAAGACCGAGGATGCCGTGCGCGCGGACTACCGTTCCATTGCCGAGCGCCGCGTGCGCTTGGGTCTCGTTCTCGGCGAGATCGGCGAGAAGGGCAAAATCGAGGTGACCCAGGATGAGTTGCGCAATGCGCTGTTTGAGCAGGCGCGCAGGTTCCCGGGCCAGGAGCGCATGGTCTATGAGTACTTCGAGAAGACGCCCGGTGCGGTTTCTCAGCTGCGTGCCCCGATTTTCGAGGAGAAGGTCGTCGACTACATCGCGAGCCAGGCGTCGGTGACCGAGAAGAAGGTCTCGAAGGAGGAGCTGCTCGCGCCGATCCCTGACGACGATGCCGTTACGCAGCCGGTCGGCCCGGTGTGATTGAGCGCCGTGGGTAGGAATCACAAGGCTGGTTGAGAATCAGCGGATGAGCCACCATCTTTCGAAGCTCACACGAAGTGGAAGGAGCGGCGCATCGGAGCTCCAATGTTCTGATGTGTTCGCGAGAGAAGACGAATTCACGTTCGAAGTGGGCGGCGCGGCCGCCTCATCAGGCAGGAAGGCAGGCAGGAAGGCATGAGCGTCATCACCAACACGTTTTGGCCGGCCGTCATCGAGCAGACTGCGCGCGGTGAGCGTCAGTTCGATCTGCCCTCTCGCATGCTGCAGGAGCGAATCATCTTCGTGATTGGTCCGGTCGAGGATGGCATGGCCTCATCGATCTGCATGCAGCTCCTCTTTCTTGAGGCTCAGAACCCCAAGAAAGAAATTGCCATGTATATCAACTCGCCGGGCGGCGTGGTGACATCCGGCATGGCCATCTACGACACGATGCAATTCATCAGGTGTCCAGTCGCAACGCTCTGCATCGGGCAGGCTGCCTCCATGGGTTCGCTGCTGCTCGCGGCCGGCACGAAGGGAATGCGCTTCGCACTGCCGAACGCGCGGATCATGGTGCATCAGCCCTCGGGCGGCTTTTCGGGCCAGGCGAGCGACATCGAGCGTCACGCCGAGGACATCATCAAGATGAAGCGTCGGCTGAACGAAGTTTACGTGAAGCACACCGGCCAGAGCTATGACAAGATTGAACATACGCTTGACCGCGATTACTTCATGACGTCCGACCAGGCACGGGAGTTCGGTTTGATCGACAAGGTCTTGACAAGCCGAGAGGAAATCGATTTTGGAGGCGACGGAAAAATCGCCTGAGCTGGGCCGCACCGCAGCTGTGTGTTGCCCGTGCACCATGATGATGCAATTGAGCCACATTCGGGTCAGGAACTAAGTTGCCGCATCGATCACGCAGAAAGTGACGTTAATACAATCTTGATCTGGCCAGACTTAGCATGTTCTGATCCGGTGGGATGACTCTCGAGGACGGTACGTCGGACCACCCTTGAGACCCTGGCAGATGACCCGGGCTGATGTCGCTGCGACTTCAGCCCGGAGAGCCGACGGAACGGGTGTGAGAGAAGCCGGATGCCGAACGAAAAGAACACCCTCTACTGTTCCTTCTGCGGCAAGAGCCAGCACGAGGTGAGGAAGCTGATTGCCGGTCCGACCGTGTTCATCTGCGATGAATGCGTCGAGCTCTGCATGGACATCATTCGCGAGGAGAACAAGAATACCCTCGTGAAGTCTCGCGATGGCGTGCCGACTCCGCAGGAAATCTGTGGCGTGCTGGACAGTTATGTGATCGGGCAGGACCACGCAAAGCGCGTGCTTTCGGTCGCCGTGCACAACCATTACAAGCGCCTCAACCACGCCGCCAAGAACAACGATGTCGAGCTCGCCAAGTCGAACATCCTGCTGGTTGGCCCGACGGGTTGCGGCAAGACGCTTCTCGCCCAGACGCTCGCCCGCATCCTCGATGTGCCCTTCACGATGGCAGATGCAACCACGCTCACCGAGGCCGGCTACGTCGGCGAGGATGTGGAGAACATCATCCTGAAGCTGCTGCAGAACGCCGACTACAACGTCGAGCGCGCCCAGCGCGGCATCGTTTACATCGACGAGGTCGACAAGATCTCCCGGAAGTCGGACAATCCTTCGATCACGCGCGATGTCTCCGGTGAGGGGGTGCAGCAGGCGCTGCTGAAAATCATGGAAGGCACTGTTGCCTCCGTACCGCCGCAGGGTGGCCGCAAGCATCC
>CAZCQH010000074.1:0-24951 GCA_964500805.1 uncultured Hyphomicrobiaceae bacterium | reverse complement strand
GCACCTTGTTCCAGTGCGCGAGGTCGCGGAACAGGAACGGCGCGTCGATGAAGGGTGCGGCCTTGGAGAAGGTCGACATGTGCGCCGGCGAGACGATGGCGTAGTCCACGGCTTTACCCTGTGCCATGTACTCGAAGTACTGCTTCTCGAGGCCGAGCGCGGAGTTCTTGTGCAGGGTGAAGTTGATCGGCTTGCCGTAGTACTGCTTGACCAGCTCCTCGAACTTCACGAGTGCCTTGGTGAAGGCGTGGTCGTCGTTGAACTGCACCGCGCCGTTGAGCGTCACGGGCGCCTGCGCGCGGGTGATCGCCGGGCTTGCGAGCGTGCCGGCGGCAGTGGCCGCACCGATGCCTTTGAGCAGTGTTCTGCGCTTCATCTTCTTCTCCTCCAGATCCATAGGTGCCTTTATGGCAGGCAGCGGCGGACTGCGCCATAGCATGACGCGCCGGGGCGGCAGTAGACCCGTAAAATCTGCCCGGGATGGCCGGGGCGACTGTTTACGGCTTCTTTTCGCTGGCCAGAGCCTCGCGCGCCTCGTGGCGCTCGATGTGGAACCGCTGGAAGTTGCGATCGCGCTCGTAGACCTTGGCGCGAATCCACGTGAACATGTCGTAGAACGTGCCGGCGCCGATGCCGAGCTGCATGCGCGCCACCTCCAGCGGCTGGCCCCATTGCTTGTCGAGACCCTTGAGGTCGTCCCTGAAGAACACCACCGTCGGCGTGAACAGCACGCCCCACCGCTCGGCGAGTTTCTTCTCGGGCAGCTTGGTGCCGTCGAAGTCGGTCACCTCGCGCAAGCCCCAGAGGTCAAGCTGCACGATGTCGAAGTTCTCGCGCACGTAGTCGTTGATGTAGCGCTCGGCGAGGACCTCGGTGTGCATCTTGGTGCAGTAGATGCAGCCCCGCTGCTCGAAGAAGACGGCGAAGCGCTTGCCCTTGGCGGCGGCCTCGTTGTGGTCCTCGCGCAAATCCAGGAACGACTGCACGAACCAGCTCTGATGCCAGATGCCGTCGTCGCCTTTCGTGGCGGCGACCCTGGGCTCGCTCGGGCCGGAGACGGGCGGCAGGGCAGGGGGCGTCGACTGCGAATTGGCGTACTGGGGCGCACCCATCACCGCTGCGATAAGCAATACGGTCAGCGGGGCCCGGACGCACTGCAAGATCGCCAAAGACGTGTGCGCGATTTTCATCGACGATCTCCAGCTCTTTCGCCTGCGCTTGATTCGCTCGCCGCCACGCATGGATCAGCGCCGTGTTTGGGGATTTTGTGGCCGCTCGAGCCCCAGGTGATCGCGCAACGTCGGACCCTGGTAGTCGTGGCGGAAGAGGCCGCGGCGCTGCAGCTCGGGGATCACGCCCTCGACGAACTCCTCGAGGCTCTGCGGAAGCGCGTGGAACTGCATCATGAAGCCGTCGCAGGCGCCGGAGCGGAACCAGTGCTCCATCGTGTCGGCAACCTGCGTCGGCGTTCCCTTGATCGTCTTCCGGCCGCGCTCGTAGCCGAGATAGAGCTCGCGCAAGGTGGGGTTCTTCTCGCGGATCGTCGCCATGATGCCGTCGAAGAACGCTTTGTGGAAGTTGGCGGCCTTCGGCAACCGCTCCTCCGGAATGGGTTCGTCCAGCGGCAGATCTCTGAGATCCAGCTCCAAGTCCATGCCGAGCCGGAACACGCCGACGTCGGGATGCAGCAGCTCCTGCAGCCGCTGGAACCGCGCCTCCGCCTCCGCCTGCGTCGACCCGAGCATCACCGGCATGCCCGCGAGGATCTTCAGGCTGTCCGGATGGCGGCCGTATTTCGCCATGCGGCCTTTGAGGTCGTCGTAGGCCGCTTTGGCGGGCTGGGGTGCCGCTGCGCTTGCAAACACGATCTCGGCGGTGCGCGCGGCGAGCTCGCGACCGGTGTCGGACGCGCCCGCCTGGCTGATCACCGGCCGTCCCTGCGGCGAGCGTTCGATGTTGAGTGCGCCGTCGACCTTGAAGTGCTTTCCGTGGTGATGGACCACATGCATGCGCGCCGGATCGAAATAGAGGCCGCTCCGCTTGTCGCGCACGAAGGCGTCGTCGTCCCAGCTGTCCCAGAGCTTGGCGACCACATCGACGAACTCGCCGGCCCGTTCATATCGCTCGCCGTGCGGCGCCAGCTTGGCGTGGCCGAAGTTCCGCGCGGCATAGTCGTTGGCCGACGTCACCACGTTCCACGCCGCGCGCCCCGCCGAGATGTGATCCAGCGACGCGAACTGCCGCGCCACGTTGTAGGGCTCCGAAAAACTCGTCGACACCGTGCCGCCCAAGCCGATGCGCGACGTCGCGCCGGCGAGTGCGGTGAGCAAGGTCACCGGCTCGAGCGCGTTCATGTACATCGGGAACCGGCTCCATGCCTGGAAGTTCTCCGTGCGCGTCGCCGGCGTGTCGGCGATGAAGAAGAGATCGAACTTTCCCTTCTCCGCGAGCCGGGCCAGCGCCCGGTAGTGCGCAATGTCGGTCGAGGCCTTGGCGTTCACCTCGGGCTGCAGCCAGGACGCCGGATGGTTCCCTGTCGCCTGATCGACGAGGATCGCGAGCGACATCTGTCTTTTCGCGCCCATATGCGGCTCCGAGCCAAGACTCACGTCAGACGATAAACCCGCCGCGCGGTTCCCGCAAAAAGCGCGGCCTTCTCCGTCGCCGACGCTTTCCCGGCCATGCGCTTGAAAGCGTTGAACAGGGCCGCGTAGCCGATTCCCATCTTGTCGACGGGAAAGTTGCTCTCGAACGTGCAGCGCTCGGCACCGAAGAGCTCGATGCACGGCTCGATGAAGGGACGCCAGTGATCCGCCAGCTCAGCGGACGATGGCGGCGCGGCAATCGTGTTGTAGTCGTAGGCGGCGAGCCGCATCATCATCCCGCCGAGCTTCATGGTGACGTTCGGGCAGGCGGCGATCTCGCCGAGCCGCGCGCGCCACTGGGCATGAACCTCCTTCAGCTTGCCCGTGTAAGGGCCATAGCCGAGCGGCATCCCTGTGTGGTTCATGATGATGTTGGCATCCGGGCACGCGCGCGCCAGGTCGAGCAGCTCGTCGTGCTGGTGGTGGTAGACGAGCGCATCGAGCGACAGCCCCATCGCCGTCAGCCGCTTCAGTCCTTGGCGGAAGTCCGCGCGTTGATAGTGGCCGGGCCCTGCACCTTGGTGATTGTTGCCTATGATCGGATCCTCGTGCCACCCGGCCGAATTGCGCACGCCGCGAAAGCGCCCTTCGCTAGCTTGGATCATCGCCTCGAGCACAGGCACGACCCGATCGCCAAGGGTCAGATCGGCGTAGCCGACGATGCCAGCGGCAATGCGCGTTTTGCTTCGCCCGCTGGCATCCGCTTGTGCTGCGAGCCGTGCCACGAACTCCACCTCGCCAACGGGGCGAAACTCCTTCGGGCCGGTGGCGCGGTAATGCGTATGGCAATCGATGAACACCGTGGCCACGACATTGTGCCCGCTGCCGGTGTCCGCGAGCAGCTCGTCAGTGAGATATGGGGCGGGCTCGTCCCACAAATGGTGGTGCGTGTCGATGATCGGGAGATCGGGCTCCAGGATCGGCTCGGCGGGTGCACGGGCGAGCCAGTCGGCCCGCGGCGGAAAGATACGGCCATAGGCTGTCGGTTGAGTGTTGGCCATCAGACCCTCGATCTCGTTTCACTGCCTCAGCGTCAAGCCGCGCGGCGGCCCCAGAGCTCGTTGGAAGCGATACGTGCGCCCTCGGCAGCGGCGCCGAGCTTCAGCCAAACCACTTCCTCCGCGACATACTCGCGACCCGCGAACGTGCCGAAGCCGCAGTCGGTGCTGGCGAT
The DNA here is from genome assembly GCA_964500805.1 of uncultured Hyphomicrobiaceae bacterium. Taxonomy (GTDB): domain Bacteria; phylum Pseudomonadota; class Alphaproteobacteria; order Rhizobiales; family Hyphomicrobiaceae. Next base: position 21,132 of record CAZCQH010000074.1, on the reverse strand, counting down.
GACGCGCTCCTTGTCCCCGACGGCCGCCACCGCCTCCTTCAGGCGTCGCGCGACCACCTGCGGGTGCTCGACGAAGTTCGTCGTCGTATCGAGCACGCCCGGAATGAGCAGCATGTGCGACGGCAACGGGTTCGCCTTCAGCGCCTCGTACTCGTGCTGATGGCGCGGATTGGCGAACTCGATCGACAGCGCCCCCACATTGGCACGATAGAGCTCCGGCAGGATGGTCGCCATGGGAATGTCGTAGATGTGCGGCGCATCGTTGTTGCCCCAGCAGACGTGGAGCCGCACTCGGTCGCGCGGGATGCCCTCAATGCCCTTGTTGATCGCCGCCACATGCAACTCCAGCTGCTTCAGGAAGGCGGGCTCGTCGAGATGCCCGAAGAAGCGATGCCGCTCCATGGCGAGGTCGGGGCTGTCGATCTGCAGCACATGCCCTGCCGCGTGAATGGCGCGATACTCCTCCGACAGCGCGGCGGCGAGCGCCATCAGATAGGCCTCGTGGTTGGCGTAATGCTGGTTGATCATCGTCGTTGCGACGATGCCGGGCGAGGGCGCGGTCATGAACGTCTCGCGGAAGCCGCCACCGTATTTTTTCAACCGCTCCGCGTCCTCGCGAATGGGCGCGCCGTTGACGTACTTCACCTCGGAGATGGCCGCTGGCGCATTGGTGACACGCGCCGAATGGGGAAAGCGCGCCGTCATCTGCTTCATGTATCCGGGAAACTGGATCTGATCGCGCGCGGGCGGACGCTTCGATTCACCGCCGAAGCCGCATAGGCAGCGCGGCACATAGGTCTGGAAGCCGACGCGTGATTGCTCGCCGTCGTTGCCGACATCGACACCGGCTGTCACCTGCTTCTCGATGGTGGTCTTCGTCGCCGCCTCGATCTCACGCGCCAGCGCAGCCGTATCGATCTTGTCGCCTGCCTCCTGACGGACGAGCAGTGTCGCAAGCGTCTCGTTGCGCGGCAGGCTGCCGACGTGAGTCGTAAGAATGCGATCTGTGCTGGCAAGCATATTCCGGTTCCTTGTTTCGCGATGTTCTGATCAAGCCGCCTCGGGCACGATGATGGGCTCGAGCGCGGGCTTGCCCAGGATCAGGTCCGAGCCCTTCTCCGCAATCATCATCGTCGCCGCGTTGAGGTTCGCCGAGAGCATCGCCGGCATGATCGAGGCGTCGATGACGCGCAGTCGCTCCAAGCCCCGCACGCGCAACTCATCGTCGACGACCGCGGTCGGATCGGACGCCGGACCCATGTGGCACGTGCCGTTCAGGTGGTAGGTCGTGTTGCCCCACCGCTTGGCGGCTTCCAGCAGCTCGTCGTCTTTCTGGATTTCGGCGCCCGGATAGGTCTCGCCGTCGAGATAGGGCTGCATCGCCGGCGTCCCCATCAGTCGGCGCGACAGCTTCATCGCCTTGATGGTGACCTGACGGTCGAAGTCCTCGGCGAGGTAGTTCGGCTGAATGAGCGGCTTCTGGAACGGGTCCGACGACCGCGCGCGCAAGTAGCCCTTGCTGATCGGGCGATGCTGCCAGCAGGCGACCGTGATGCCCGGGTGATCGTCGAACACGCCGTGGCGGCCCTCCTTGTAGCTCGCCGGCGTGAAGATGAACTGCAAATCGAGCGCACGCACGGACTCGTCCGAATGCCAGAACCCGTACACCATCGACGGGCTCAGATTGACGATGCTCTTGGCCCCGGCGAGGTACTTGACGATCTCGAGCCCGCGCCTGAGGCCGCGTGCGCGCTCGTTCAGTGTCTCGATGCCCTTCACGCGCGCAGAGAATCGCGGCGCGTAGTGGTCGCGCAGGTTCTCGCCGACGCCGGCCAGCGCGTGCTTGACCTCGATGCCGAGCGACTGCAGGAGCGGCGCCGGACCGATGCCGGACAACTGCAAAAGCTGCGGCGAGTTCACCGCGCCACCCGACACGATCACCTCCTTCGCCGCCCGCACCTCGATGATCGAGCCGCCGCGCCCGCCCTTGGCGTACTGGACGCCGACGGCCCGCTTGCCTTCGAGCACGATTTTGGTCGCATGAGCGCTTGTGCGCACGGTGAGGTTGGGTCGGCCCTTGGCGGGTCTCAGGAACGCACGGGCCGTCGACATGCGCCGCCGCTTGTGCACGGTGCGCTGGACATAGTTGAGGCCGGCCTGATTGGCGCCGTTGTAATCGGGATTGCGCGGGATGCCGATCTGGCCCGCGCCTTGTATGAATGTCTCGCAGAGCGGATGCGCATAGTCGAGATCGGTTACAGCAAGATTGCTTTCACGGCCGCGAAACGTGTCCTCGCCGGAGCCGATGCGTTGCTCGCAGCGCTTGAAGTAGGGCAGTACGTCGTAATAGCCCCAGCCGCGGTTGCCGTTCTGAGCCCAGCCGTCGAAATCGATGCGCTGGCCGCGATTGTAGATGTGGCCGTTGATCGAGGAGGAGCCGCCGAGCGTCTTGCCCCGCGGCACCGGAATGGCGCGCCCGCCCGTCCACTCGGAGGGCTCTGCCTCATACATCCAGTTCACGCTCGGCATATTGAGCGTCTTGATGAAGCCCGCGGGTATGTGGATGTAGGGATGCCAGTCCGGTGGCCCCGCCTCGAGCAGGCACACCGTGTGCCGCCCGCTCTCCGAGAGCCGGTTGGCGAGAATGCAACCGGCCGAGCCGGCGCCGACAATCACATAGTCGAACGTATCTGCCATGGGCCGGTTCCTCGTGTGTCTCTTTCTGATCTCGCCAGGGGCTCGGCTCATCTCAGCGCAAAGGGCGCCCGCATGAAACGCCGACCGGGGCAGGTCAGGGTTGTTTGTTTTGTCGGAGGACGAGCTTACGTCTCGCCACCCCATGCTGCAAACGGTCGTGACTCGAAACGGGGTCAGACCCCTGACTCGAAGCGCATTGGCTGACTCTTCGGCGTCTGGTGTCAGGGGTCTGACCCCGTTGACGCCCGGTTGGCTTGTTGACGCCCGGTTGACGAATGGGCTCGAGCTAGGAAACCGCGGCCGTTGTCGATAATCTCGCACCACGACGCCACCAGACGGAGCGAGGCACCCATGAAACCCTGGGACGGGATCATCAGCGCGGAGGAGCAGAAGGCCTATCACGCGGCGGGCTTCGGCCGCGCCTCTGGCCTCGGACGGCGGCCGGCGCTGCTGATCATCGACGTGCAGTACCGCACCGTCGGTACCACGCCGAAGCCGTTCTGGGAGGCGATCAAGGAGTTCCCGACGTCCTGCGGCGAGACGGGGTGGAACGCAGTGCGCCACATCGAAACGCTGCTCAGCCTCTTCCGGCGCAACAACTGGCCCGTGCTCTACCCCTACGTCTCGCAGAAGGAGACGTTCGACCACGGGCGCCTATCCGACAAGGTACCGGCCATCATGGGCGTTGCGCAGCGCGGTTATGATTTCGTCGCCGAGGTGGCGCCGCGCGACGGCGACATTCTCCTGCCGAAGAAGCACCCGAGCGCCTTCTTCGGCACACCACTCGCGAGCTATCTGATCAACGTCGGCGCCGATACGCTGGTGGTGACCGGCTGCACGACATCGGGCTGCGTGCGCGGCACCGTGGTCGACGGCTTCGCCTACAACTTCCGTATCGCCGTGCCGCAAGACGCCGTCTACGACCGCAGCGCCACCTCGCACGCGGTGAACCTCTTCGACATGGCCTCCAAATACGCCGACGTGATGCCGACGGCGGAGTTGGCCACCGCGTTGTCGAAGCTCGCGCCGTCAGCCAAGGCGGCGGAGTAAGACGCAGACGTAGGACAAGGGGTCAGACCCATGGGTCTGACCCCGCCCATGCGGTGCTCATTCCGGCGAAGTTCGACACCTTGCTGCGCGCTCCGTGCCGGCTCTTGGCTCCCGGCACATCGCATCAACCGATCCGCCCGTCGTGCGATGTCGGACTTCGCCGGACGGCTCGCTTCGGATCAAATCGAGAGGTGGCGGGCCGGCTCACTCCGACCTACGGCATCGTGTGGCAAATATGTCCGGCACGGCGCTAGAGTGTGCGGAGCGGCGCATCTCAGGAGATCTGCTACCCATGTCCCTCGACGTCCTCGTCATCGGCGCTGGTGCCTGCGGGCTGGCTGCGGCGATCGCGGCGCATGACGCCGGCGCTGCCGTCGCCATTGTCGAGAAGATGGACCGTCCCGGCGGTAACTCGGCGCTCTCGACGGGATCGGTTCCAGCAGCCGGCAGCCGCTTCCAGAAAGCGGCGGGAATCGACGACTCGCCCGACCAGCTCGTGCGCGACCTCTCGGCCATCGCCGGCGAAACCGATCATCCCGCGCTGGTGCGCCGCCTCGCTGAGCTTTCCGCGCCAACCGTCGAGTGGCTGATCGACGACCTCGGCTGCCGCATGCAGCTGGTGACCGCCTACAAGCACATCGGCCATTCGGTGCCGCGCTTGCACGCGCCGGTCTCGCGCCGCGGCCGCGATCTCGTCGATGACCTGCTGGCCGCTGTTGAAAAGCGCGGCATCCCGCTCGCTATCGGAAACGCCGTCACCGAGTTGCTCGCCGACGCCCAAGGCCAGGTGACCGGCGCCATCGTCACGCAGCGCAACGGCACAACCGAACGCATCGAAGCCCGCAACGTCATTCTCGCCGTCAACGGCTACGCCGGCGACAAGGACCTCGTCGCACGCTTCTGCCCCGACATCGCCGGCGCCCGCTATTTCGGGGCGCTGGGCTCCACGGGCGAAGCCATCCGCTGGGGCGAGAAACTCGGTGCGGCTATCGGCAACGCGGGCGCCTACCAGGGCTACGCCGCGGTCGCCGATCCACACGGCAGCCTGCTGTCGTGGACCACGATCGAGAAGGGCGGCATCATCGTCGATGCAAAGTCGAAGCGCTTCGGCGACGAGAGCGCCGGCTATTCGGGCTTCACCCCGAACGTGATGGCGGCCGGCGAAGGCTGCCGCGCCGTCTTCGACCAGCGCATCTTCGATATTGCCGCGCTCGAGGAAGAATTCCGTGAGCTCGCCGACTACGGCGGCTTCAAGAGCGGCGCAACGGTCGAAGACGCCGCCACGGCCGCCGGTCTCGACCCAACAACCCTTGCCGCAGAAATCGCCGCCTACAACGCCGCCGCGCTTGGGCAAGCACGCGACACATTCGGCCGCCGCGACTTCGGCATCGCCCCGCTCGTTGGAAAACTCTACATCTGCCGCGTCGTGCCGGGCCTCTTCCACACCCAAGGCGGCCTGATGATCGATGCCGATGCGCGCGTTTTGCGCCGCGATGGCTCGGTAATCCCCAACCTCTTCGCCGGCGGCGGCGCCGCGGTCGGCATATCCGGCCGCACCGGCGCTGCGGGCTATGCCTCCGGCAACGGCCTCCTCACCGCCATTGCGCTTGGCCGCATTGCCGGCCTCACCGCCGCACGTTCGGGGTCAGACCCCTGACACCCCTTCGGGGTCAGACCCCTGACCCGAGCCTCGGCAATCTTGTCTCGGATGCCCGTGTCAGGGGTCTGACCCCGGTCGTATTCCCCCGGTCGCATTCGCGTCAGGAATCTGACCGATCTGACGCCGAGCCATTACCCGCGCGCCGCCCCGGCACGACGATCTCAACCACCGCCTCCTCGACAGTGAGCCCGTCATCCGCGACATCAGCGCCATCATCTCTGGCTGCAATCTTGCGATCGGTGCGATCAGGACGCGCCATCCGGTTCGCGATCCGCGATGCCGGCCTGAACTCGACACGCGACTGAAACTTGGCTCCGGCGAGCGAATCCGGTTCGGTCACCGGTTCCTGCAACTTGACGATCGTGACCTCGGCCTCCTCCACTTCTGAGTCTGGCCCCAGTTCGCCGCCGACATCCAGCTCCGACGACGCATTGCGCTCAGCTGGTCCCTGCGATGGACTGAATTCATTAGCCTGCGAATCCGGCAGCTCCACCGCCGTGCCGTCGTTCGCGATTAGCCGCGCGAGCTCCCGCTCAAGGGTATCGAGGCGGTTGGGATTCGCTCCCCTCGGGGCGTCAGCTACCTCTCCAGCTTTGGTGGCGATCGAAGCGCGCTGATCGTTGGCGCCACCGGCTGGCGCTGACATCGACTCGATTGCGGGCGGCAGCAGCGCTGGCGTCTGACCCGCCCAAGCCACATCGCCGCTCGATGCAGTCTCGGCCTCACTTCCTCGTGTCTGGGCTGTCAGACCAGAGCCCGGCCGAATGCGGTTGACGATGGTGCGATGACGGTCACTGCGATCGCCGGCGACCAAGCTAAGGCTGGTCGGCACTGAACTGGCAGGGGATGCGGTGCGGGCGTGCCGCCGCGCGGAGACGATCGGCTCTGCCGATCGCAGAGGCTCGGAGGTAAGATCGCAGGCATCCGGAGCCTTGTTCCTGCGCTGCTCCGGCGGACCGATCGGAGCGGCCGCCGACTGGCGGTCTGCGATCAGGCTTCGAGGCTCGTCCGGGCCGTCCCCTTCCAGCTCCGCGATAGCCGCCTCGATGCGTACAAGTGCACGCCAGTACCGGTTGGTTCGTTCCAGATGTTGTGCAAGCCGGCCACGCAATAGAACGCCATCGATTGCCTCGAGCGGATCGTTTTTGCTCTCGCGCTCGTCCAGCTGGCGTAACGCCCGGTACTCCTCCGCTGCCTCGAGCTTGCCCCTGAGCTCAGGAACGATCTTCCGCAGAAGGTCGATGTGGTCCGACAGATTCTCTCGGTCGCTCACGGCGTGAACTGATCCATGACAGCCGGCAACAGCTTGGCCTGGCTGGAGTTAGGGGCGTGCCGAAACGGCGCGCTTCTTGCCACCAGATTGCCATGGATCGCGATAAATCGTTACCCATCGAATTGCGCAAATTTTCGCGATGGAGGACGCGGGCGCTGCGTTGTTCTCGCCACAGCTTCGGCAATGACCGTTCGGTCGAGGCGAGCCGCGGCGCTTCACGGTTGCGATGAGGCAGGGCAAAATGCAACCGAACCGAGTCGAGGAGGGTATGACCAGCCATCTGCACGTGCTGCGCCGCGCACTTTGGACGCTCTTCGAGGATAGCGGGTTCTCGATGGCTGGAGCGATCGCGTTCTCGTTCTTATTGTCACTGTTTCCGTTCTGCATTTTCCTCGGTGCCCTGGCTGGCACGCTTGGCGGCCGGGAGCTCGCGGCATACGCGGTTGTGCAACTGTTCGAGGCTGTGCCCGAGACCGTCGCCAAAGCCCTTGCGCCCGAGGTCGAGCGGGTCATGGGCCAAAGCCAGTATGGCCTCCTGACACTCGGTGCCGCGGTCTCCCTGTTCTTCGCGACGAGCGCCGTCGAGAGCCTCCGAGCAGCACTGAACGTCGCTTATCGGGTCAGGGAGATGCGCTCCTACTTCTGGTGCCTGCTGCAAAGCTCGATCTTCGTCTTCGCGACGGCTGCGGGCATGCTGGCGCTCACCTGGGGTGTGGTGGTGGGGCCCGCGCTCGCGGCGCGCAGCAAGTCGGAGGCGGTCGAGTGGCTGGTCGAGCACGGCCTCTTCTCGCCGTCGACGCGATACACGATCGTGCTGACGATCACGACGGCGCAGCTCTTCGCCTACCATCTGTGGCTTGCGGCAGGGCGGCGGCGCCTCTCCGAGATCTGGCCAGGCGTGTTCTTGAGCCTGGCGCTGTGGCTCCTGACCGCGGCGGTCTACTCGAAGTGGCTCACGATCAGCGACTACACCAAGTTTTACGCCGGGCTCACGCAGCTGTTGTCGGCCCTCATCTTTTTCCAGGTGAGCGGCATGATCATGATCCTCGGCGCCGAGTTCAACCGCGCGCTCGCCGAGGCCCGCGAGAAGCTGTGACCTCGACGTTAACTCTAGCGCGCGAAATCCTGGCAAACTTATCCCCACCCATCCCGGTGGCCTCATACTCGCCTGTTCCGCTGTTCAACGGGGACGGGCCTGCCGCCTGCCTCCATCGAGCAGTGGAACGGCCGGGCCTCGCAAGGGGCACCCGGCGCTCTTTGACATCGTGAATAACAACGGACGGCGGAGTGCCCCACTCCCGGGTCCGTTCCGCACCCTGGGCGCCGCAGGATGGCGCGTGGGCGAATGAGCGCCTCCGCTCCGCTCAGCCGCCCGCGATCTGCGGCAGGATGTGCACGTCGCTGTTCTCGCCGATCGGCTCCAGCAGGGCGTCCTGGTAGATCTGCCCGTCGATGGCGACGGCGAGGCCATCCTCCAGGTGCGGAGCGAGCTCCGGGTACTTCTGGCCGAGCTTGGTGAAGAGCTGGCGAATGGTCTTCGCGTCGACCTCGAGCTCGGTGATGCCGCCGGTGTACTGGCGGAGATTGCCAATCAGGACGACGTGGGCCATCGGGATCCTCGGGTCGCAATCGAAAGGGCCAATGCAAACGGCCAGGAGCAGGTCCCGGCCGGCGCTCTTGCCGAACATTTGTTGATGCGCTGGGCCCGCGTCAACCCGCGAGGCGCCCGCGGCTACTTCTTGGCGGCCGTTGCCGCCGCGGCTGGCTCTGTCGTCACTTCCCGCACGACGCTCGATGTCGGGCGGTCGCTGACGACCCCCGCTGGCCCCTTCAGCGAGGCGACCACCTTGGCGTCGTACTCCGGCTTCGACGCGATCGTGCCCTTGGCCTTCACATGCACGATCTTGTAGCCGCCCGCCTTGAGCTGGTTGAGCAGTTCGGGAATCGAGGTTGCCGTGCTCCGCTGGAAGTCGTGCATCAGCAGGATGCCCTTGCCGCGCTTGCCGAGCCGCGCCATCACCGACGGCACCAGCTTGTCGGACGCCTTGGTGAACTTGAAGTCGAAGCTGTCGACGTCCGTCGACCAGATGCCGAGGTTGCGCTGGCCGGAGTATTTCACGAGCTCGGTCGGATGCTGCAGGTTGGGAAACCGGAAGAACGCGACGCCGGCATCACCGACTGCGCGGCGCACCGCGCTGATCCCCATCTCGATCTCGTCAGTGGCCTTGTCGACGGGAAGCTTGGCCAGGTTCTTGTGCGACCAGGTATGGCTACCGATGGTGTGGCCACGGGCTGCGACTTCCTTCAGAATTTCGGGATGCCACGTGGCGTGCTGGCCGATGGCGAAAAAGATCGCCTTGGTGCAGTGCTGGTCGAGCGCGGCGAGCACGGCTGCCGTCGTGTGTGGCCACGGGCCGTCGTCGAAGGTCAGCACGACCTCGCCATTCTTCAGGAAGTCGTGCTGGTTGAAGTGCTCGGCGCCAAAGCCCGGCCCGCCGGTCGTGTCGATCTCGACGGTGCGCGCAACGCCGATCGCATTGGGATTGGCGCAGCCTTGCGCGAATGCGGCTCCGGTCGATGCGGCGATGGCGGCAAATCCTACGGCCCAGGACAGGAAGTGGCGGCGCATGGGGGGTCCCTTTGTGGCGAATCCTTGCTTGCTGCCGAATTCTAGCCGGGACGGCGACTGCCGTGCGAGAACTGGTGACGCAAACAATGGCGCACCGCAGTATTCCAGGGCAGGTGTTGCAGGCTGGCAGCAGTGTCCGCGAACGAAGAATTCGGCATCAAGCCGAATCGCCGGGCAATCGCCAAGCGTTGCGCCGATTGGATAACCTCTGGACGGCAATAAGCTGCCTAACTGCAGGAATCGCAGCGTGAAAGGAAGGTCTCTCCGTGTCGACTGAGACGCGCTCTGATCTCCGCCCGGTCACGTTGGCGGGCCGAAACGGCCTGGTCGCGCCGATTGCAGCCATGGGCGGCATCGACCGCCTGCCGTTCTCACTGCGCATCCTGCTGGAGAACGTGATCCGTCGCGCGGCGCTTGCGAACCGTGAGGCTGGTCAGGAAGCGGCCGACCTTCTGGCGCGTCGGCGGGGCGCAAGCCTGTCGTTCTACCCGACCCGGGTGTTCGGCCAGGACATCCTCGGCAAGGTGATGCTGGTCGATTTGGCGGGCCTACGTGATGCATTGGCCGATGCGGGCGCCGATCCCGAGCTCGCCCGGCCACGCGTTCCCGTCGACATCATCATCGATCATTCGCTGCAGGTCGATCACTTCGCGCGGCCCGATGCGGCGGCCCTCAACCTCGCCCACGAGTACCGCCGCAACCGCGAGCGGTTCCAGTTCCTGCGCTGGTGCGCCGAGAGTTTCCCCGGCGTGCGTGTGGTGCCGCCGGGGAAGGGCATCATGCACCAGCTGCACCTGGAAGCGATCGGCCGCGTCGTTTGGGAAGAGGCCAGCCCCAGGGGGACGGTGTTCTCGCCCGACACCTGCGTCGGCACCGATAGCCACACGCCCATGATCAACGGTCTCGGCATTCTCGGCTGGGGCGTCGGCGGCATCGAAGCCGAGGCGACGATGCTCGGCCGCGCCATCGCCATGGCATTGCCCGAGGTTGTCGGCGTCGAGGTGCAGGGGCGGCTTGGCGACGGCGTCTCGCCGACCGATCTCGTGCTCACCATCACCGAGCGGCTGCGTGCGGCAGGCGTGGTCGATAGCTTCGTCGAGTTCTTCGGCCGCGATCTCGACGGGCTGTCGGTGGCCGATCGCGGCACCATCGCCAACATGGCGCCGGAGTACGGCGCAACGGCCGTCTATTTTCCGATAGACCGGCGGACGATCGGCTATCTCTCGATGACCGCGCGGGATGAGGCGCACGTTCGTCTCGTCGAAGCTTATGCGCGGGCGCAACGGCTCTGGCGCGACGAGACGGTGCCGGTGCCGGAGTTCGATCGTGTCATCACGCTGGACCTTGCCAAGGTGCGCCCGTCCATCTCCGGACCGAAGAACCCGGAGGAGCGGCACGATCTCGATATGCTCGCGTCGTTGTTTCCAAGACACGTCGAGGCCGTCGCCGGGCGCCCGATCGCGGCAGTGCCGTCGCGCGTCGACGGCGAGGACTTCACGCTCCGAGATGGCCACGTCGTCATCGCCGCGATCACCAGCTGCACGAACACGTCGAACCCTGCGGCGATGATTGCAGCAGGCCTGCTTGCGCAGAAGGCGGCAGCGCGCGGCTTGAGGTCCAAGCCGTGGGTGAAAACGTCACTCGCGCCGGGAAGCCATGTCGCGGCGGCTGCGCTCGACCAGGCCGGCCTGCAGCCAAGCCTCGACGCGCTGGGCTTCCATGTCGTGGGCTTCGGCTGCACGACCTGCAACGGCGGCTCGGGCCCGCTTGCCATACCCATCGCCGACGCGATCGCACGCGACAGGATTGCCGCGGCAGCCGTGATCTCGGGCAACCGCAATTTCCTTGGCCGCATTCATCCGAGCGTAACGGCGGGCTATCTGGCCTCACCCGCGCTGGTGGTGGCCTACGCCATTGCCGGTTCGATGCAGGTGGATCTGACATGCGATCCCCTCGGCACCGACACGCATGGGCAACCGGTGCTCCTGCGCGACATCTGGCCGTCGACCGCTGAAATCGATGCCATCGTTGCTCGCGTCTATGCTCCGGATGTGTTTCGCGCCAAGTATGCCGACCTCTTCGAGGGCGGCGAAGCCTGGGATGAACTCGCGACCGGTGCGTCCAAGCACTACGCCTGGGACCCGAAGAGCAGCTACGTGCGCCGCCCGCCTTATTTCGACGGGCTCGCGCGCGAATGCCCGCCCGTTCGGAATATCACCGGGGCGCGTGCCCTCGCCATTCTCGGCGACAACATCACGACGGATCACATCTCGCCGTCGGGTGCGATCAGCCTCGGCACGCCGGCCGCCGACTTCATGCAGGCGCTCGGCATCGCACCTCGCGACTTCAACAATTACACGACACGCCGCAGCAACCACGAGATCGCTGTGCGCGCCACCTTCGCCAACATTCGCCTGCGAAATCTGATGCTGCCTGGACGTGAAGGTGGCATCACCCGCCTTGAGCCGGACGGCCGTGACATGCGCATCTTCGATGCGGCGAAAAGCTATCGCCAGCGCGGCGTCCCCCTGGTCGTCATCGCTGGGCGCAACTACGGCTGCGGCTCATCGCGCGATTGGGCGGCGAAAGGTGTGGCGCTCTTGGGCGTCAAAGCGATCATCGCCGAGAGCTTCGAGCGCATTCATCGCGCGAATCTCGTCGGCATGGGTGTGCTGCCGCTGGAGCTGCCGAAGAGCGTCACGGCGCCGAGTCTGGCTTTCGACGGCAGCGAGACGTTCGACGTGACAGACCTTGCAGCCGGCGCCTCCGTCAATGGTCGCGTGACGCTCCACGTACATCGCCCCAACGGGCAGACCGAGAGCGTTCCGCTCACCGCCCGCCTCGATACCCCGGAGGACGTTTACTACTGGCGGAACGGCGGCATCCTCCCCGCCGTGTGGCGGGAAATCGTTGGCACGGGCGCGCGCGGCAATCCTTAGGGTGCGCGAGCCAAGCGCAGCGCACCCGGTGGAACTCACCCCACCGGGCTCTACCCCGACAACCGCCCGAGTGCTGCCTCGAGCTTCGCCAGCTGCTGCGTGAGCTCCACCTTTCGCTCGCGGGTTTCCTCGATGGCCTCGGGATCGGCGCGCGACATGAAGTTCGGATTGCCGAGCTTCGCGTCCATCTTGCCCATGTCGCTGTTGACGCCGGCAATCGACTTCTCGATCCGCTTCTTCTCCGCCCCCATGTCGATGACACCGGCAAGCGGCAGGCAAGCCGTCGCCTCGCCGACGACAATTTGCGCGGAGCCTTTGGGCGCTGTCGCAGCAAAGGTCACGCTGTCGAGACGCGCAAGACGCAGGATCGTGTCGTTGTGCCGCGCGACGCGCGCCTCGGTTTCCATCGAAGCGCCGGTCATGACGAGCGGGATTCTCGCGCCCGCCGGCACGTTCATCTCCGAGCGCACCGAGCGGATCTCGGAGATCAGCTTAACCAGCCAGCCGATCTCGTCGTCCGCGGCCTTGTCGGCGAGCCCCTGCAACTTGGGCCACTGCGCGAGCGCCAGCAGGGTTTCGCGCTTTGGCCCGTAGGCGCCGGTCCTCTCCCAAAGCTCCTCGGTGATGAACGGCATGAACGGGTGCAGCACGCCCAAGATCTGATCGAGCACCCACGCCGTCATGGCGCGCGTCTCGGCTTTCGCCGCTTCGTTGTGCCCCGTGAGAATCGGCTTGGTCAACTCCACGTACCAGTCGCAGAACGTGCCCCAAACGAACTCGTAGACCGCGCCGGCCGCCTCGTTGAACTTGTAGGCCTCGATCGCAGTCGTGGTCGCCACCACTGCGCGCTCGGTCTCGCCGGCGACCCAGCGATTGAGCGTCTCTTTCGCGCTCTTTGGATCGAAGCCCGCGACTCGGCGGCACTCGTTCAGCTCGGCAAAGCGCGTCGCGTTCCAGAGCTTGGTCGCGAAGTTGCGGTAACCTTTGACGCGCTCGTCCGAGAGCCGCACGTTGCGGCCCTGCGCGGTCATCGCCGCCAGCGTGAAGCGCAGCGCATCGGCGCCGTACTCGCCGATGAGATCCAAGGGATCCATCACGTTGCCCTTGGTCTTCGACATCTTCTGGCCCTTGGAGTCGAGCACTAGGCCGTGGATGTAGACGTCCTTGAACGGCACCAGCGGTTTGCCGTTCGCGTCCTTCATGAAGTGGAGCCCGTCCATCATCATCCGCGCGACCCAGAAGAAGATGATGTCGAACCCGGTGACGAGGCAGCTCGTCGGATAGTAGCGTGCGAGCTCCTTCGTCTGCTCCGGCCACCCCAGCGTCGAGAACGGCCACAACGCCGAGGAAAACCACGTGTCGAGGACGTCCGGGTCGCGTTTGAGCGCGATGTCCCCTCTCCCCGCTCCCTGCACTCGAGCGGGGAGAGGGTTAGGGTGAGGCGCGGCCACTTGGTCAGGTGTCTGTTGTCGTCCCTCATCCCGGTAATACGCATTCGCTGCGGCCTGCGCTTCGTTCTCGTCGAGGCCAACGAACACCTTGCCGTCCGGCCCATACCACGCCGGAATCTGGTGGCCCCACCACAGTTGCCGCGAGATGCACCAGGGCTGAATGTTCTCGAGCCAGCGGAAATAATCGTTGGCGTACTTCTCCGGCACGAAGCGCGTGTCGCCATTGCGCACCGCCTCGAGCGCAGGCTTCGCCAAGGTCGCCGCATCGACGTACCACTGATCCGTCAGCCATGGCTCGACAATCGCATCGCCGCGCTGGGCGTGCGGCACCGCATGCGTGTTCGGTTCGATCTTCTCCAGCACGCCGAGCGCGTTAAGATCCTCAACCACCGCCTTGCGTGCCGCGAAGCGATCCAAACCGCGATAGGCCTCGGGAACGTTCTCGTTCAGATGCGCCGTGGCATCGAGAATGTTGATCACCGCGAGTTTGCAGCGCTTGCCCACCTCCCAGTCGTTGAAATCGTGCGCGGGCGTGATCTTCACCGCGCCTGTGCCCTTCTCCGGATCGGCGTACTCGTCGCCAACGATCGGAATCTCGCGGCCGACCAGCGGCAGCACGCACGTCCGGCCGATCAGGTGCTTCAGCTTCGGGTTCTCCGGATGGATCGCGACGCCCGTATCACCGAGCATCGTTTCGGGGCGCGTCGTGCCGACCATCACGTACTCGACCCGGTCGGGGTCAGACCCATGGGTCTGACCCCTGGCAGAATTCTTGATCGGATACTTGATGTAATACATGTGCCCGCTCGGATCGCGATCGAGCACCTTGTTCAAAGCCGCCGCGTTGAACAGGACGGGGTTCCCGTCCTTGTCCTGCTGTTCGCGGCTCCACTTGAACGAACCCGTGTGCTCGCGCGGCTCGACCTCGAGATCCGAGACGGCCGACTGGAACTCAGGGTCCCAGTTCACGAGCCGCTTGTCGCGATAGATGAGCCCGGCCTTGTGCAGGTCGACGAACACCTTCAGCACGGCATCTGACAGGCCTTGATCCATCGTGAACCGCTCGCGCGACCAATCGCACGATGCGCCGAGCCGCTTGAGCTGGTTCTGGATGGTGCCGCCGGACTCCGCCTTCCATTCCCAGACCTTCTCGAGGAATTTCTCGCGCCCGAGATCTTTGTAGTTGATCTGCCGTTCGGCGAGCTGACGCGAAACAACGAGTTGCGTCGCAATGCCCGCGTGGTCGGTGCCCGGCTGCCAGAGCACATCCTTGCCGCGCATCCTCTCGAACCGGCAGAGCACGTCCTGCAGGGTGTTGTTCAGCGCATGCCCCATGTGCAGCGAGCCGGTGACATTGGGCGGGGGAATGACGATGCAATAGGGCTCAGCCTTCGCGCGCTCGGGGCGGCCGGCCTTGAAGGCGCCTTCCTTCTCCCAGGCCTCGGCGATACGCTTCTCGATTTTGGCCGGATCGAACTTGGTGTCTGACTCGGTCTTTGTCTCTTGCATGGCGCACTTTCGCTGGACCGGGCCTGCGGGGGCGCAGGATTGTCCGCAGAATCCTCATGAATTCCATGCAAGCGGTGGTAGCGGCTGCTCGGCCGCTCCGCAAGCCTCGGCGCTTGCACGCAACGCCAATAGGCGGGCGCAGCCCTAAACAGCAGCTGGTCCTTCGGCGTCCTTCCGCAGGCTCAGATGTCAGCCGACGTAGGTTCCGCCATTGATGTCGAGCACGGAACCCGAAACGTAGGACGCCGCCGGTGTCAGCAGCATCATGATCATCCAGGCGATCTCCTCGGGTCGGCCCATGCTGCCGCGCGGCAGCTTGGTGGGATCGACCGCCGAGCCCGCCGTCATCGCCGTCTGCACCGGACCCGGCGCCACGCCGTTGATCATCACGCCCTTGCCGATCGCATTGCGCGACAGCCACCGGATGACGACGTGCACGGCGCCCTTGGAGGCTGCGTAATCGATTGGCGTCGAGAGCATGGTGCCGCCGGTCCGCCCCGCTACCGAGCCGATCATCACGATTGAGCCGCCGCCGTTCGCAGCCATGTGATCGGTCATGATCGTGCCGAGCTCGATGGGCACCAGCACGTTGACATCCATGGTCTGGCGGAAGCGCTCGCGGTGCTTCTCGGTTTTCATCAGCGGCGAGCGGCCGAGAATGCCGGCGCAGTGCGCGAGACAGTTGATCGGCCCCTTGGCGAGCAGCTTGTCGTAGAAGCCGTCCGCGGTGAGGTCGCCTTCGATCGCGTCCACCTCGACTCCCTTTGCCTGCAGCTCCGTCTTGACCTCCGTCAAGGGCGCCCGGTCGGTGATCAATAGCGTGGCGCCAAGCTCCGCCGCTGCATTGGCGGTAGCGCGGCCAATGCCGCTGGCAGCGCCCGTCACCAGGACCCGCTTGCCGACGAGACTGAGGGCCGAGGGAAGCGTAGGCTTCGATGAGGCGGCAGCTTTGGCCATGGCGGTACCTTCCGTTTGCAACTCACGCTTGCGAAATGGCGCAAGCCGGGCGCAGAAATCCTCCCGGCTTGCGCGACGAATAAGCTATAGTCGGCAGTCGAGCAGGCCGCGTGTCAATCGTGTGATCGGCAAGTCAGCCCTGCGCATGCGCCGCCAGCATCGGGGAACGAGGCGCCAATGAGCAAGCGGGACGGCACCACAGCTGAGGCGACCCAGGGTAGCCCTTCGCCGAGTCCGTTCATCACCTACCTCGCTCACTTCAGGCCGAAGCTGGTGATAGCCCTTGGCGAAGGCTATTCCGTCGATCGCTTTCTGCGCGATGCCCTTGCGGGCCTGACGGTGGCAATTCTGGCGCTGCCGCTCTCCATGGCAATCGCCATCGGCACGGGCACGACGCCGGATCGCGGGCTCATCACGTCGGTGGTGGCGGGCTTCTTCATCTCGGCCCTGGGCGGCAGCCGCTATCAGGTGGGTGGTCCGGCTGCGGCGTTCATCGTGATCAATGCAGCGATCATCGCTCGGCACGGCGTCGACGGCCTGCTGACCGCGACGTTCCTGGCCGGCATCATTTTGATCTTGGCGGCGGCCCTCAGGCTCGGCAGCTACATCAAGTATGTGCCGGGCCCTGTCATTTTGGGTTTTACTACCGGCATCGGCCTCATCATCGTCATCGGGCAGCTGAAGGATCTGCTTGGTCTTAAAGGCGATGTGCCCGCCGACGTTCTGCACAAGATCCCGGTGCTCTGGGAATTGCGTCATACGTTCAGTCTGGCCGCGCTGGCGGTGGGCTTTGGGACTCTGCTTCTGATCGCGGTGTTTCGACGGATCAACCGCCATTGGCCAGGGCTCCTGTTCGCCGTGGCCATCGCATCGGCGACCGCGTGGGCGCTCGCGCTACCAGTCGACACGATCGGCTCGCGTTTCGGCGGAATTCCAACCGGGTTGCCTGCACCGACACTTCCCGATCTGTCGTGGACCAAAATCGGCGCGGTGCTGCCGTCGGCATTCACCGTCGCGTTTCTGGTTGGCGTCGAATCGCTGCTCTCGGCGGTGGCGGCTGACGCGAAAACGGGCGGGCGACATCGCTCCAATGTCGAGATACTGGGGCAGGGGATCGCGAATGTGGCCTCGCCGCTCTTCGGCGGCTTGCCTGCCACGGGTGTCATCGCGCGCACGGCAACGAACATTCAGGCCGGCGGCAAGACGCCTGTCTCAGGCATCATGCATGCTTTATTCGTGCTGCTCTTCATGATGCTGTTGGCGCCGCTCGCCTATCATCTGGCGCTGCCGTGCCTCGCGGCCGTTCTTGTGAGCGTCGCCTGGCGCTTAATCGATTTCCATGAGGTGACAAGCTTTCTGACCAGAGCTCCCTTCGACGACCGCCTGATCCTCGCCGTCACTTTGGCCCTAACCGTCCTTGTCGATCTGAACGTCGCGATTGCCGTCGGCGTGGTGCTCGCCTGCATGCTGTTCATGCACCGCATGGCCGAGGTGTCGGGCGCTGGTACATTCGGCCCGGATACGACCGGCGGTCTTTCGGCAGATGATGAGGATGGCCGGCCGCAATCAGTGCTCGCAAGCATGGAGCTTCCAGCCGGCGTGCGGGTATTCCATCTCAGGGGACCTTTGTTCTTCGGTGGTGCGAGTGCGATCAGTGACACGGTGCAGGGGCTGCCCGAGTTTCCACGCGTGATGATCTTGCGCATGCGCGATGTGCCTCTGATCGATGCCACGGCCCTTTCCGCACTCGAGGATTTGGCCACGACCGCACGAAAGCACGATTGCCGCATCATAATTTCGGGCCTGAAGCGTCAGCCGCGTGAAGCTATGCATCGCATGGGTTTGCTGCGCCGACACAAGGTAATCTTGGCTTCCAACGGGTTCGTTGCGTTGGAGAAGGCGAAAGCGCTCATCGTCGCGGACGTCGATGCCGGAAGCCGGAATAGTCGTCCGTGAGGACGCTTCCTATGCTCCTCAAACGACAACGGGCTGGTGGTTCGACCCACCAGCCCGAAGGTCTGACAAATGGCTTGGTGCTTAAAACCCCGAATGGCTGGTGCAACAATTGTGCAACTTGAGCCCACTGGAATGTTGCGCAAAGTTCTGGCCACCCGCAAGCGGTCCACTCCGATAATCGATATTGACGTGAGCAATATCTCAGGCATCGATCTGAACCTGCTGAAAGTTCTTCTGCTGCTGTCAGAAGAGCTGAGCGTCACCCGTGCGGCAGCGCGTCTCGGCCAGGCGCAGGGAACAGTGAGTGCGGATTTGAAAAAGCTGCGCTCGATCTTTGACGATCCGCTGTTCATTCGGCATGCGCGTGGCTTGAAGCCAACGCCACGCACCGAGGCGCTGGTGCCGCAGTTGCGCAGCGTGATGCGCTCGCTCGAGACTATTGTCGAGCCGCCGGTCTTCGATCCGAGGACGGCCACCCACACGTTCCGCATCGTCGCCGGCGACTATTCGGAATGGGTCGTTCTACCACAGATGTGCAATGTGCTCGCCAAGGAAGCGCCGGGACTGAGGATTGCCGTCGTCTACCACGTCATGGGCCGCGCGCAGAAAATGTTCGAGGATGACGAGCTCGACTTCGCGTTCTCGGTCCCCCGCCTCACCGCGCCGTGGCTGCAGCAGCGTCCACTGATTGAAGACCAGTATTGCGTCGTCGCCCGCAAAGGCCATCCGCGACTCACCGGAGCAACCATCACGCTCGACCAGTTCTGCGAGGAGTTGCATGCCGTGACGGTGCGCGACGACAACATCTTCGAGCCGACCACGACCGACCGGACGCTCGCTGCCATGGGCCGGGAGCGCAAGCACCTCTTCATAACACGGAACTATTCCTCAGCGCTCAGGGTGGTCGAGCAGACTGACCTCATCGCCATGGGCCTTCGTGGCATCCTGCCGATCTATCCGAACTTGCAAGCGTTCCCGGCGCCCTTTGAAATCGTGCCCATGCGCCTGCTGATCTCCTGGCACGAGCGCTATCAGCACGATCCAGCACACATGTGGTTTCGACGTCGCCTCGTCGATCTGATGCGATCGAAGCCGGTTGCCAGGATGAACGTCCGATGACCAGATCTCGCGGAACTCGGTGCAAGCTCGCCGGAGAAGGCCATGCCTGATCAGTTGTTGCGCATGTTGAGGTCACACGAATTCCTGCTGCGAAGCCTGGAGGATCACGCGCCCGATCTGACGCCATCTCAAAGAGCGGAGCTCCAGCACCGCATCGATGGCGTGTTCCTGGACATTCTGAGCCACGAAACTGCGGACCCTCGGATTACCCTGGCACAGGTCCGGTTCCTCCTCGACAATGTGTTGAAGATGGTTGCGAACCCCGACAAGGGGAGAGCGCTTCACGAGCTGTGCACGCGTCATTTCGCGCGGCTCGAGGAGAAGATCGCCTTCCGGCCGGCGCCCCCGGAACCGCCGCAATCTCGCGAGTTCGCCTATCTCGACAGCCTCTCGGATCGCGTCGCGATTGTGGACACCTGCTACCGCTATGTTTTCACGAACAAGGCCAATCTGGAATTTCACGGCAAAACGATGCATGACTTCATCGGCCGGCCCAATTGGGAGTTCGTCGGATGGAAGTTCTTTGAGCAAACAAACAAGGCGCGCTGGGATGCCTGTGCCGCCGGACGGCCCCAATACTTCTCCGCCCCTCATCCGAAAGGTGATCCGGACGTCATTTTCTCTGTGAAAATGGAGCCGATCACGGGGGAAGATGGCCGGATCGGATCCACGCTCGTAGTTGCGCGCGACATCTCCACTCACCTCACCTGCGACGTCGCCGCGAGGCCTCGACGCCCCAAATAGCTCCCTCTTTGCCAGCCGGAGCGGGCCACCAGACCCGGATCGGCGCCCCTTTATCCGGTCCCCGTACGGTGCTATCTCCCCGCGATGACCGACACCCAGCTCATCCGCAACTTCTCGATCATCGCTCACATCGACCACGGCAAGTCGACCTTGTCCGACCGCCTGATCCAGCTCTGCGGCAACGTCACAGACCGCGAGATGAAGGAGCAGATCCTCGATTCCATGGAGATCGAGCGGGAACGGGGCATCACCATCAAGGCCCAGACGGTCCGGCTCGACTACAAGGGCAAGGACGGAAAAGTCTATCAACTCAACCTGATGGATACTCCGGGCCACGTGGATTTTGCCTACGAGGTTTCCCGTTCGCTGGCCGCCTGCGAAGGCGCCATTCTGGTGGTCGATGCTTCCCAGGGCGTCGAGGCTCAGACACTGGCCAACGTCTACCAGGCCATTGAGAACAACCTCGAGATCTTGCCCGTCCTGAACAAGATCGATCTCCCGTCGGCCGACGAGGACCGGGTCAAAAGCCAGATCGAGGACGTGATCGGGATCGATGCCTCCGGCGCCATCGGCGTCTCGGCCAAGACCGGTCTCAACGTGGCAGCCGTTCTGGACGCCATCGTCGAGAGGCTGCCGCCACCCAAAGGCGATCGCAACGCGCCCCTTAAGGCCCTGCTGATCGACAGCTGGTACGACGCCTACCTGGGCGTCGTGGTCCTCGTCCGTGTCAAGGACGGCGTTTTGAAGAGGGGCCATAAGATCAGATTGATGTCGTCGGGCGCGACCTACCAGCTGGAGCGCGTCGGCATCTTCCGGCCGAAGCAGGAGATGCTCAATGAGCTCGGCCCCGGCGAGGTCGGGTTCTTCACCGCGGCGATCAAGCAGGTGGCCGACACCCGCGTGGGCGATACCATCATCGACGAGAAGAACACCGGCGCTGAGCCGCTCCCGGGCTTCAAGCCGGCCCAGCCGGTCGTGTTCTGCGGACTCTTCCCAGTCGATGCCGCCGAGTTCGAGGATCTGCGCGAGGCGGTGGCGAAGCTCCGCCTCAACGATGCGAGCTTTTCCTACGAGATGGAGACCAGCGCCGCGCTCGGCCAAGGCTTCCGCTGCGGTTTCCTCGGCCTCCTGCATCTGGAGATCATCAC
>CAZCQH010000073.1:0-26457 GCA_964500805.1 uncultured Hyphomicrobiaceae bacterium | reverse complement strand
CAGAACGATATCAACCACTTGTGGCGAACCTCGGATGCAGCTGGGTAATCAGGAATGTCTTCTTGGAATGGGTTCACGTAAACAGGACCCGTTGGCGTAGGCGGGGGTGCTGACCCTTGAAAGTACCTATCAGATCGAAGCAGGGTTGGCCACGTCATCATGGGAGATTGCTCGTCGTTACATCAATTATAATAATTGCTTGTTGCATTTGGATGAGAATGAGTATCGATCAGTGAGCAATCGAATTTCAAGTGCCGAGTGATTGCTTACGGGCTGAGTTGTTCTGAATCGCTGTCGGCGTTGCTCAAACCGCACACTACGGACTATTCGTAGTACGGTGGGTGCGCGCACTTTTGCACCTTAAGGACCGGTGAGCGGTGCCCCGCTCAATTCCGCGCTGTTGCTACGAGGGGGACGGATTGGATCTCGGGGCGGGGGTCGGGTTTCGGCTCGTCCGGGACGACGCTCTCGGTCTCGAGCACGATCAAGTCGCTGCGGCCGAGAAATGATGCGCCCATCTCGATGGCGATGCCGCTGTGGTAGATGTCGCCTCTGACGTCGGCGCCAGACTTGAGAGCGATGTTCAGGCAGTGGATCGTGCCTTCGACCTTGCCGAACACAACGACCTGCTCGGCTTTCACATCACCGATGATGTGGCCGTTCTTGCCAACGATCAGGTGATTGCATTCGACGTTACCTTTGACCTCGCCGTCGAAGTGCGCTTTGCCTCGGCAACTGACGTTGCCGTCAATCGTGATGTCGGAGCTGATGGAGGACGGCGACGACTCGTCGGACTGTGTGTCGGCAACAGCACGACTGCGGGCGAAGCGCTTGAGGAGCGCCTTGCCCAAGGTGGCGTCATTATTCGGGCTATCCTTGCCGTCCGCTTGAGTGGTCAATGGTCAACCCCGATCAACGACGAGACGACGCGAGCCACGCTGTGGCCCGGTCATTCCAATCAATAAGCGCACAAACTATCGCGGGTCTGGGGCTGGCTTCGGTCTATCTGTCGTTATGGTTATCGAGACCGCGGCCGGGTGGGCCTGCTGCTCCGCGCGCGCGGTGGCACGGCACGACGGCGGAGGCTGGGACGGAGCGGATCGGGCTCCGAAGGGTGCCAGGCTGAAGCCGGGCACCCTGCTGAGCTTGGAGCTTATTTCTTCCCCCAGTAATGGTCGGCCGCGACGCTGTAGGGCGGGTAGTAGAAGCGCTTGGCGGGGACGGTGACCGAGGCCCACTTCCTCTGAGATTCGACGATCTGCTTGAAGAGCGGGTTCTTCTCACTCTCTCGCTCGATCAGGCGGTCCCAGGCGGCAAGGAACTCCCGGTGAACTTCGACCGGAGTCGTGTCGATGTTGACCTTGTGCTTGTCGCGAAGCTCAACCACCGCTTCGGCATTGTAGCGCTGCCACTTGCCCCACCAGACGAAGAACTGCTCCGTGATGGCCGCCTTGACGATCTCCTGATCGGATTTCGAGATGGCGTCCCAGACATCCTTGTTGATCACCAGCTCGCCGATCGACACCGACTCGTGCAACGACGGTGCGTAGTGCCACTTCCAGATGGTGTGGAAGCCGAAGCGCAGATCCTCCACGCCGCCGACCCATTCGGCGCAATCGATGGTGCCACGCTCAGCCGCCGGCATGATCTCGGCGCCCGGCATGTTCACCGTGCGCATGCCCATCTCGTTGAAGATCTCGGCGGCAATGCCGGTCTGACGGCACTTCTGGCCCTTGAAGTCGGCGAGCGACTCGATCTTCTTCTTGAACCAGCCCAGCGCCTGCGGGGACAGCGTGTATTGCGGGAACACGACGACGTTGAGCTTCAATGTCTCCTGGTAGAACTTGTTGTACATTTCCAGGCCACCGCCGTGCCACATCCACGACAGGAAATCCATGTGGTCCATGCCGAAGGGACCGCCAGGACCGCCCGTGAAGAGGATCGCGGCCTTGTTCTTGCCAACCCAGTAGCCAGCCCAGGTGTGCGCGCCATCGAGCACCTTCTTGTGCGTCGCGTCGAGCACCTCGAATGCCGGCACGATCTGGCCGGCGGGCATCGGATCGAACTTGACACGGCCGCTGGTGACAACTTCGGCGC
Organism: uncultured Hyphomicrobiaceae bacterium; assembly: GCA_964500805.1. Classification (GTDB taxonomy): domain Bacteria; phylum Pseudomonadota; class Alphaproteobacteria; order Rhizobiales; family Hyphomicrobiaceae. The sequence continues at coordinate 24,360 of CAZCQH010000073.1, read as the reverse complement.
GCTTCGTGAAATCGGTCAAACTTTCGAATACGGTCGTCGACGCCGGTGCCGACGATTGCACTTTGATGGTTTTGGTCTGAGCGAGCGCCGGCCCTGAAATTGCTGACGCAAAGACTAGTCCCAGGGCCGTCGCCAGCCCACGCTTCAACGCGATGGCTGCCATTGCTAACTCCCGTGGTGTTACGTGCAAGAACGCTGCACGCCCACAAGGCTAGACCCAATTGCCGGACCTGTGCACGGAATTTCGCTGAGATGTCGGCTCGGGCTCAGGTTCACGACTGCTTCGAGCGTCGCCACCATGCTGCATTGCAGAACGCCGCGCCACTTGCTTGCGCACGGGCAGCCGTCATGCTGCGATATCCCGACGGTTGACCATCATGGACGCCGCGATGTCGGCGCACACCAAGCCGCGGAACGAAAACATGACATTCTTCGCCAGGTTGCTGCTGTTTGCCGGGTTGGTCATCGGAATGGGATCGGCCGCCTTTGCGCAGGCGCCGACGTGGCCGGCCAAGCCGGTCAAGATCATCGTTGTAGCGCCGCCGGGCGGCTCGCTCGACAATGCGACTCGGCCCCTGGTCGAGCATCTCACCAAAGCGTTCGGGCAGCAGTTCATCATCGAGAACCGCGGCGGGGCGTCAGGCGCGATCGGGGCGGAGCTGGCAGTGAAATCGGCACCCGATGGCTACACGTACGTCGTCATGTCGTCATCGACGGCGGCGATTCTGCCCAACTTGCGGCAGCTGTCTTTCGACACGCAGAAGGATTTGGCGCCGGTCACGTACTTCATCGACGGCACACAGCTGCTTACGGTGCACCCGTCGGTGCCGGCCAACACGCTTGCCGAGCTGGTGGACTATGCCAAGAAGAACCCGGGCAAGCTCAACTTCGGCAATCCTGGGCAGGGAACGGCGGCACACCTGTTCTCAGAGCTCTTCGCCAAGGCTTCCGGAATCCAGCTCACGCAGGTGGCTTACCGCGGGGCCGGCGAGGCGCTGCCCGACTTCCTTGCCGGCGTGACCCAGGTCTATCTCGATCCCAACGCGCTGCCGCACGTGAAGACGGGCAAAGTGAAGTTGATGGCGGTGTTCGACAGCGAGCGGCACCCGGAGTTCCCGAACATTCCCACATTGCGGGAAACATATCCTGAGCTCGACGACATCTGGTGGTTCGGGCTCTTTGCGCCCGCGGGCACGCCAGACCCGATCATTCGGCGGTTCTCGCAGGAGATCAACAAAATCGCCAAGGGCGAGGAGTACAAGGGACAAGTGGCAAGAGTTTCATTGCGCCCAAAGGCGGGGACGCCGGAGGACCTTGCCGCCATCCTGCGCAAGGACCTGGAACGGTTTGGCAAGCTGGCGCGCGAGCTGAACCTGAAAATGTAGTAGGTGACTGCGAACGGTGCACGGGGTTGCCCTGTGGCGATCGGATCGACAGAAAGGCCAATGCCATGGCGCAAGCCGATAGCATCGACGTGAAACGCACGGCGCTGATTGCTTATGATGTCTGTCGGCGGGCGCTGACGCCTGCCGATCCTGCACGCCGCGCGGTCATGCGACCGGTGCTCGATGCATGGGTGCAGATCATCGCAGCGGCGCGCGCGGCGAAAGTACCGGTGATCTACACCACGCCGGTCAGCCGGGCTGACGGTGCCGACGTCGTGATGCTTCAGACCGACCTTTCGGCTGAGACAGGTGTGCCGCCGCTCACCAATGCCGTCGAGGGATCTGACGAGGCCGGCTTTCCTGCCGAGATCGCGCCACGGCCGGAGGATTATGTTTTCCTGAAGCGGCGGCCGAGCGCATTCTATGGAACCGGCGTGACGGAGCTCCTACGCATGTTGCGCCGCGATACGATCATCATCGGAGGTGGGGCGACCAATCGCGGCGTCGAGACCAGCGTGCGTGAAGCGTTCAACTATGATCTCTCGACAGTGGTCGTGCGCGAGTGCTGCTGGTCAGGCGATCCGGCAGCCCATTCCCACAGCCTCGACAAAGCGATGAAGATGTATGCTCGCATTCGGAGCCTCGAGCAGGTTTGTGCCATGCTGAAATCAGGGCGATGAGGCGCAATCCCGGAGTTCCCCAGACCCAAGTTGATCGCACCGCAAGCCTCGGGCCGGCCACGAGGTCAACTTCACTTTGCTTAAATCGTGGGCCACTGATGCAGGCTGGTTGTGGCTGAGGCTGGAAATCAGGTTGCGCCGATGATGCAACGCAGCGCAAGGTTGACTGCTCCAGCACCGACTGAGCTCGACCAGCGGCCGTGAAGCTGGCAGCTCTGTGGCAGGGAATTGATGGACCCACGAATCGACAGCCGGGAAGCGTGGTGGATCGCGATTGCGACTCTGCTCATCCTAGCAATCACGTTCGGCGCGCCGCACATCGTCAATGTGGCGCTGAAGGAGATCGCGGCGGAGCTCGGCGAGCAGCGCTCCGTGCCCTCGGGGGCCAACGCGCTGGCTTGGCTCGGGACGGGTGTTGGCGGCATCGCGATGGGGCTGCTTGCCGAGCGCTTCGGCATTCGGTGGACGGTAATGGGCGGGGTGCTCATGGTTTGTCTCGGGCTGACATTGTCGTCCGGGGGACAAGCTTGGCAGCTCTTCGTGGGCCACGGATTGTTCATGGGGCTGCTCGGTACGTCCGGCATCAATGCGCCGCTCTACGTCTATGTGACGCGCTGGTTCGACAAGCGGCGGGGGACAGCGGTGGCGCTGATCGCCAGCGGGCAGTATCTCGCCGGAGCGTTCTGGCCGCCTATCTATGAGCGCGCGATTGCGTCGGTGGGCTGGCGTCAGACGATGCTCGGGTTTGCTTGCGTGATCTTCGTGTTGGTGCTGCCGCTGGCAGCAATCTTTCTCAAACGGCCTCCCGCGGTGCCGCCGCCCAAGCCGGGAGCCGCGGGAGCAACGGAAGGCCGGGTCTTCGGGCTGCCGACCAACGTATCGTTCACGCTGCTTTGTGCGGCGTCGTTCCTTTGCTGTGTTCCCATGGCGATGCCGCAGGCGCATCTGATCGCGTTCTGTGGCGATCTCGGCATGGCGGCCTCGAAAGGCGCAGCGATGCTGTCGCTGCTGCTGACCTGCGCCTTCTTCTCACGGCAGGTGTGGGGCTGGGTCTCGGACCGGGTCGGCGGGCTGGCGACGCTGGTGATGAGCTCTGCCGCGCAAGCAGTGGCGATGTCCGGCTTCTTGTTGGCCACCGATGAGGCGGGGCTGTTCTTCGTCGCGGCGGCATTCGGGCTCGGATTTTCCGGCATGATTCCGGCATACATGCTGACGGCGCGCGAACATTTCCCGGCTTCGCAGGCGAGCTGGCGCATGCCGATGCTGCTGCTGACGGGAACGGTCGGCATGGCAGCGGGCGGGTTCAGCGCAGGATGGCTCTACGACTACTTCGGAACGTATGTGCCCGCGTTCGGGTGGGGCCTGGCCGCGAACGCCCTGAATTTCATCATTCTCGCAAGCTTGCTGCTGCTGGGGTGGCGGGCGTTGAAGAAAGCGCAGGGCGGGGAACCGGCATACGGCTTGGCGATGGCTGGCCCGATGCCCGCGAGCCTTTCGGCAGCAGCCGTGATGCCAGCGCCAGCGTATCCGGCGAAACCGATGCAGCGGTCCGCGCAGGAGATGCCTGCGCCGTATGCCGCGGCCACACTGCATGGGCACCGAGATCATGAGCCGCGCGCGCCGATGCGTCGGGAGCAGGCGCCGCGTCCCCTGCCGCCGCCGCATATTCCACCGCTCAATGGTCCCGCACCAGGGTCTGGAGCGGCACGTGAGGCCCGGCAGCATTCAGTGCATGATGCGCGCCTGAGCGAGCTGAGGGCGGAGCGGCGAGCGCTGAAGTCGCGGGTGGCGGCGGCGCTGATCACGCGGGACGATTACATGCCCACGACCGTGGCGGACATCGAGTCGGAAAATGCCGACCTCAAGCAGCAGCTCGACGAGCTGATGGCCGAGGTGCGGCAGTTGAAGGGCTCGTGAGCGCAGTAGTGCGGCGATCGACTGTGCATCGGCGCCGGTTGTGCGGGCGGAGCGCACGGTCTTTAATGCGGCGACTGCAATCAACTCTTTATTCGCTCGCGCGTTGGAGGCATCCATGACCACGCTTTCCGGCAATGCTGCAGTGCTCGGTGACTTCATTGCGGGGATGGGGAATCGCACGCTGCCACCGGAGGTGCTGGACGCGGCGCGGCTGTGCTTCGCGGATTGGCTCGCCGTCGCGATCGGCGCGGGGCAGGAGGATGCGGGCCGCATCGTGCGCCAGACGGTGGCGGGCTGGAAAAGCGAGGGGCGCTCGACGGTTCTTTATGGGGACAAGGCCGCCGCACCGATGGCGGCGCTGGCCAATGGCACGCTCGCGCATTGCCTGGATTTCGATGACACCTACGTGCCGTCGATCACGCATACGAGCGCGCCGGTGTGGGCGGCCGTGCTGGCTCTCGGCGAGGCGCGGCAGGCGGATGAGCTCTCGATGCTGCGCGCGTTCATCACGGGGTTCGAGGTGGTGGCGCGGGTCGGCAATGGCTTGGGGCAGCCGCTGACGGCGCGGGGGCTGCACGGGACGGGCGTGTTCGGGCGCATCGGGGCTGCAGCAGCGTGCGCCAGCCTACTCGGGCTCGATGCGGAACGAAGCGTGCATGCGCTGGCGATCGCGGCAACGCAGGCGAGCGGGCTTGGCACGTCGTTCGGAACCATGGCGAAGCCGTTCCATGCGGGACGTGCGGCGATGGACGGGGTGGTCTCGGCGGAGCTGGCAGCGAATGGATTCATCGGCGGGCCGGCGGCGCTGGAGCCTGGCGGGCTTGATCGCGCGTACATTCAGGACGGGTCGGCGGCGCTGAAGCCGGTGGTGTTCGACGGCTGGGAGATTCTCAACAACAGCTTCAAGCCCTACGCGGCGTGCCATCTGGTGCATGCGGCGGTTGATGGTGCGCGCAGTGCGGGCGTCGATCCGGCCGGGATCAAGCGCGTTCGCGCGCAGGTGTCGCCGCTGGCGATGCAGATCACAGGCGTGAAGGACGGCAATCCGGGGACGCCGCTCGCGGCCAAGTTCGACCTCAAGTACTGCATCGCACTCGGGCTGCACGGAAAGAGTGCGTCGGCGGCCGACTTCCTGGAGCCTTGGCGGCCGGATGGTGCAGTGCTGGCGACCGCACAGCGCATTGACGCCGAGGGCCAGCCTGAGATCGGCTTCGCCAGCGCCAAGCTCGATCTCGAGATGCTGGACGGCGGCGCGAAGCGCATCGAGATCCCAGTGGCCAAAGGCAATCCCGGCAATCCGATGCTGTGGAGCGACATGGCGCTGAAGATGGACGGGTTGGCGAACGGCGTGCTGGCGGACCGCACGAACGAGCTGCTCGCGCATGCGCGCGGCTTCGGGAGTGGTCAGGCGCTAGAGGGGATCGGGGAAATTTTGGAGGGATTGCGAGGTTGAGGCTGGTCACATGCACGCACGCTCCGACGGGACGTGTTGCGGGTGAGCCGCCACCGACATGATGAGTCATCGATGCTGCTGCATCGACCCCTGTCGCGGTCCGGCTAGCCCCGACCACCCCTCGTGCAGCACACTCGAAACGTCGAGATTGACCCGACTCGGACTCTTTGCCCAAGTGCAACACTTGTATTGCAGACGAGCATCCCTCGCCCGACGTCATTGTGCGCCGCGAAAGTTGCTAGCGCTCATTCCGCTACTGAGCCGCCTTTCGCTATGGGATGGCGCGCGAATTGGTGATCGTTTACGGCGGTCAGTCGCAGTGGTTCATGGATGGAAATAGCGCAGCCATATCGCTTGGCGCAGCTTCACCAACTCAACGAAGTTACGACTTCTTCGAGGTTACGACTTCTTCAAGCCCTTCAGTACCTGCGCCACCTCATCGTGCAAGGCCTGGTCGCCAATCTGAGTTGCTAGCATGGCGGCTGCTTGCAACGGCGTTGCTGCTTCGGTCACGCGGCCTGACTTCATGAGCACCTTGCCCTCCATGAAGCGGGCGGCGGCAGAAAACTGGCGCATGCCAAGCGAATCCGAGCGTTCTCGAAGTCCTGTTGCAAGCCTCAGGGCGGTATCAATCTCGCCGCAGCGCATTTGCACATCGGCCCACGACAGCATGGCTTCCGCACGGCAACGCACCCACATGTCGCTCTTCATGGCGCAGAACTTCAAGCTCTCCAAGTGATAGGCCTCGGCCGTCTCGAGGTCACCTTGGACGCCGTGGATTTGAGCGAGGCCATTTAGCGCAAAGCTCTGCCAGCAAGGGTCGGCAACCTCGCGAGCCAACGGCAGCGCACGCTCGAAGCTCGCGCGAGCCTCTGCGACATTGCCTTGCCGCCACCAGCATTCGCCTTGAATGTCCTGGACCAGCGGAATCCAGCCCCGTGCCCCGGCGGCCTCGAACACGCGCGCGGCGGCGTCGAGCATCGGTATTGCCTGCGCGTAATCGGAGCGCTTGACCATCAGCCAGGCCAGAAAGGTCTGCCCAATCGTCGCCAGCATCTGCGCACCAATTTGCTGTGCCGTCTCGATTCCGGCCACCAACTCCTGCTGAGCCGGACCGAACTCCCCGAGGTCCATTCGAACGATGCCCGTGAAAATCTGATCGAATGCCACACGCGCGCGATCGTCCCGAGCCCGAGCAAGTTCCAGCGATTCACCGAATAGGGCGAGAGCGTTCGGATAGTCTCCCTTGAGCAGGCGAATGTAGCCCAGGTGGTAGAGTGCCTCGGACAGGCCAACTTCATCGCCAATCTCGCGACAGATCGGGATCGCCTCTTCGAGGAACCTGACCCCGGACTCATCCTCGCCGCGAATGCCGTGGATGTGGACGTCACCAAGCGTGATCAGGCTTCTCACGGCAAGCGGCTTGTCATCGATCTGCCAGGCGATCTGCAGCGCCTGCGCGGCATCGCGTATGCCTGCATCGTAGGCAACGGCGGCAACGGCAAGCTGCGCGGTCCGCTGGAGGGCCACTGCTTCGCCGAGCTTGTCGCCAGAGGCACGCGCAAGACCCTGCAAGGTTTGGAAGGTTGCCTGCGCGTCCTTTGCATTGCCGAGAAGCGACTGGAGGCGGCCCTGATTCTCCAAGACGTGCCGGAGGTGCTTCTGCTGCTCGACAGGTTGGGGCCAAGTCGCCTTTTCGATGGCCGTGCGAGCTCGGGCGTAGAAGGATAATGCAGCGACGGGAGCATACTGATCGCGGGAACGGTCCGCAGCGACGGAGAGGTAGTTGGCGGCCCGGCGATAGTCGCCCGCCATCTCGAAATGCATGCCTAGCGCGTCGGCGCTCTCGGCGTTGTGATCGCCGAGCCCCCGCTCGAGCGCATCGCCAACGCGCCAGTGGGCATGTGTCTTGCGGTCCCGAGACAGGCTGTCATAGGCGACCTCCTGTGTAATGACATGCTTGAAAGAGAGCTCACGCGTCGGCACGAGCCGGGTCTCCACAAGAAAGTCGGACTGTTGCAGCTCCGCTATTTCAGCAGAAAAATCGAGTTCCGCCAGACCCGAGACCGTCTTCAACAATGACACAGCTACGGCGTTGCCGATGACCGCAGCATCCTGAAGCAGGCTCTTCTGGCGTGGCGTCAATCGATCCATGCGTTCAGCGATGATGGCGTGCGTGCTGTCTGGAAGCTGGAGCTCGGGCTGACTGCTCACTCTGCGCAAGTCTCCAGGCCGTCCGACAAGCCCGCCTCTTTCCAAGAGATCGCGGGCGCCCTCCTCGATGAAAAGTGGGTTGCCATTGGCCCTGCGGACGAGCGCATCAATGAGGGGGAAGACACTCGGATCAGTACCCAAGAACGAGGACGCAAGCGAGCGGCTATCGGTCACGTCGAGAGTGTCCACGCGAAGCTGCGCGTAAGCTGAGAGACCATGCCAATCGTGATCGAATTCGGGCCGGTAGCTCGCCAACACGAGCAGGCGCCGATTGGCGAGGCTTCGGATCATCGCGCCAAGCAGCGCCAGCGACTCGTCATCGAACCATTGCAGGTCCTCGAACACCAGAATGAGGGGCTGAAGCTCGCTTTCCACAGTCAGCAGCACGCGCAGATGCTCGATCATCTGGCTTCGCCGCTCCCTGGGATCCGATGACGTCCTTGTCGACGGCTCGGCGTTCGCGCCCAACAGGCCGCGCAGGGTCACCAGGCCGGCCTTCAGCTCATCGCCCCGCGTCGACAAGTGAACTTCGATGCGCTCATCAATAACGGCATCCGGATCGCCCGGTTCGACGTGAAAGAGACCGCGCAGCACCTTGACGACGGGTCGCCAGGGAGACGCGACGCGGTGTGACACGGCCCCGCATTGAAGCGTGCGCCAGCCAGGTGGAACACTGTGGCGCGCGAACTCGTGCAACAAGCGCGACTTCCCGGTGCCAGGAAGGCCAACGATACCGACGAATTGACCGCTTCCGGCCGAGGATTGCTCCAGCTTGCGCGACAGGAACTCGGTCTCTGGCCCGCGCCCGACAAAAGGGGCTGTGCCGCGCGAGACACGAGCCTCGAACCTCGTTCTGACAGGCTTCTCCGCCGAAAGCGCCGAGACCTCAACCGGGATATCGAACCCCTTGAGATCGAGAATCCCGAGCGGGACGAGCTCCATGAAGTCTTCGACCAGCCTGGCGGTCCGAGCCGTCAGTCTCACTCCCGAAAAGTCACCATTCTCGACAATATTGCTGGCGGATTGAACAGCGAGACCCAGGGCATTCAGCTCAGACCTTTCGGCGCCGGACGGGCTTCGAACGATCACGATGCCGCTATCAAGCGCCGCCCGAAAGCCCGGCATCGTTCCCCTATAGCCGTCGAGCTCGTTGCCAAGTCGATGCACAGAGCGGCTCATCTCGAGTGCAGCCATGCACGCCTTTGTCGCGTGATCGGCAATCGCCGCAGGCGCACCGAAAATGCAGAGCATCCTGCTCTCGGTGGCACGGAGCACGGTGCCACCATAGGGAGCGATCGCGGCCCTGAAACCCGACATGCCGCTGCTCAAGACGGCCTCTGCACGGTCTGGAGGGAGCCCCTCGAAAAGGCTGCCAACGCTGGTAATCTCCGCGCAAAGCGCTGTCACGAGCTTGCGTTCGACGATCGACTCTGCAGGCAGGTCGGGTGGCGTATCGGTAGTGGCTGCACGACTGGTCACGATCTCGGCGCCGGACGCCGCAGCCGGGCGGGCTGCAATGCTCTGGTAGAGCTGAATTGTCTCCGGGGAAGGCTCGACCCCCAGGTCACGGCGTAGCACGTCGACACATTGGCGGTACTGGCGTAGTGCAAGTCCGGTCTGGCCCTGCTCCGCATAGAGCCGGATCAGCGCTTGATGTGCTGGCTCGCACATCGGATCGAGCCTTAAGAGCTTCTGCGCGGTCGCCACGAGGGCCGCGTGGTGGCCCGCTGTGGCGCGATGCTTCAGCAGACGTGTCAGCGCCTCGGTCGCCAGATTGCGCAATCTGGCCCGCTCCAGGCCGAGCCAATCTTCGAAAGCCGCGTCGCGAATCCCAATCCCGGCGAGCAGGTCACCCCGAAAGAGCGATTCCGCAGTGTCGAGGTCCTCCGGGGTGCCGGAGGCCACATGCCTTTCGAGCTGCAAGGCGTCGACCTGGGCCAGGTCGGCTTGGAACAAAAGGCCGTCGGCACGAATGTCGATCGGCGATGTCTCGCTTGCGGCAAAGATCTTCCTCAGGCTCGTCGCCACTTGGCTGAGCGAGTTGCTTCCAAACCTGTCAACACGTTGACTCCAAAGGATCGCAATGAGCTCGTCCCGGGGGACCAGCCGATCAGGCTGCAGCGCAAGATAGCCCAGCAGGGCGCGGGTCTTGCGGCTCGAGATGGCCAGCGGTTCACCGCCCGGAAAACGGGCCTCGAACCCTCCGAGTAGCCTCAGCTCAAGCATCGCACGCCCTCTGCAGCCTGTCCATCCGCCTGAATAATGCAGTCGAGCAGCATTTTCAGACAAGATTCAGAGCGCTCAAAGGCGGATTTCGATGCCGCTAGCTACCAATGCCCCAGCCGCCTCACCGCGGCACATCTGACAAAACGACACCGTTTATAACATGGAGTGACCACCAATGACGATCTCGATCATGCAGAAAGTTGCCGAAGCCAAGGGAACGGTTCCCGCGATCTCGGCGCAGGATGCCAAGGCCCTGATGGGGCGCAGCGACGTCGTCTTCGTCGACGTGCGTGATGCGCCGGAGCTTGTCGAGGGCAAGATCGACGGCGCGCTGAACATCTCGCGCGGCATGCTGGAGTTCCGCGCCGACGAGACGACCCCCTACCACAACAGCGCACTGACCAAGACGAAGACCATCGTCCTCTACTGCGCGTCCGGCGGCCGGTCGGCGCTTTGCGGCAAGGCGTTGATAGAGATGGGCTATTCCAAGGTCTACAACCTCGGCGCCTTCAAGGACTGGGTCCAGGCCGGCGGGCAGATTGCTCGGACGGCAGGTTGAATGGGACTGCAGTGGCGTTGCCACGCCGCTGTCCCCAATCCCGAACCAAACAGGAGAATGATCATGAGCTTCCGTATCGTCTCAAGTTGCCTCGCACTGGTCCTGCTCGCGCCTGCGGCCATGGCAGCGAACAGAGCGCCGCCCCCGGTCGTCCGCGACCATCGCCCGGCCCCTGTCGTGAACGACCACCGCGCAAGCCCGGTCGTGCGCGACCATCGATTGGGCGTCCGGGATCACCGGGGCGGCGCGAGTTCCACGGGCGGTGTGAAGGTCGGCAACGGTCGCGTGCGCAAAGTCGAGTGCCTCGGCAACCTCTGCTGACCGAATTGGCGGATCACCCGGTGCAACGCGCGCCGGGTGGTCCCCGCAAGCAAGGATCGCACACGCCAGCACGTCGAACACCCATAAACCGCGCAGTGCTCTCGCCGCTCGGATCGCCCTCGCATTGTCGCAGCCAACCTGAGATCAACTCGGAGACCTGTGATGATTATCAGAAATTGCATGCCCATGCCCTGCAAGAACGTCGTTCGGCTACTCGGCTCGGCCTGCGTCGCGGCCCTGTCAGCCGCAATCGCCTTCGGCGCGAGCGCGGACAGCACCACACGTACAGCAGCCGCGCCGCGGCTCGGCCAAGTGCCAATGGTTGCGACCGGTCCCGTCGCGAGCGCCAAGCCGCAGCATAAGGCGCAGGCGACAACAAAGATCGATGCCGATACCGCCGCGCGTCTCGAGTGGTGGTCGGTCGGCGGCCCGGCCTATCGGTGGAACGAGGTCATCCTCGACGCCATGCAGGAAACGTTCGTCGTTCTGCCGATGGCGGCAAGGCATCTGGCCCTATTCCACGCCGCGCTCGACGATGCGGTCGTCAACGCGCGCCAACATCGGGGGCCGTCGGGAGCCTCAGAGCACGCGGCCGTCGCAGAGGCGGCAGCGATCATTCTGGCGCACCTGTTCCCGGCACAGGCCAATCAATTCGCGAAGAAGGCCGAGGAGGCAATTTCCTTGCGCTCGCTCTCGGGCGCCGATCCTTCCGAGGCCATCGCCGCCGGCCGCGCCTATGGACAGAAAGTGGCTTCCGTCGCCATCGAGCGTGCAAAGTCCGATGGCAGCGATGCGAAGTGGATGGGCACGGTTCCGGAGGGAGCCGGCCACTGGAAAGGCTCGAACCCGATCGCGCCGCTGGCTGGGACCTGGCGTCCGTGGGTGTTGTCGTCACCGAGCGAGCTCAGGCCACCCGCTCCGCCTGCCGTCAGCTCCGACGAGGTCAAGGCTGCGCTCGGCGAGCTGAGGTCCTTCGCGCGCAGCCCGAAGACAAACCATCGCGCAACCTACTGGGAGGTGCACGGCGGGGCGCGGGCGCACACGCTCTGGAACGAGATCGCCCGCACGAAGCTTCTGGAGTACGGCACGGGCGCAGCTGACGGTGCACGCGTTCTCGCCGCCCTCAACATTGCCATCGCGGACGCGGGAGTTGCGTGCTGGGACGCCAAGTACGCGTACTGGTTCATCCGCCCGTCGCAGCTCGATACAGATGTGAGGCCCCTGTTCCCGCCGCCCAATCATCCGAGCTTCCCGGCCGCGCACGGATGCTTCTCGACAGCGGTAGCAACGGTCCTCGCCGGTGCCTTCCCGAAGGATCGCGAGCGCCTGCTCGCGCTCGGCAAAGAGGCGGCCGAGGCGCGGGTTTGGGCGGGCATCCACTACCGCTTCGACATCGATGCCGGCCAGGAGATCGGCCGGAAAGTCGGCACCAAGGTGCTGGAGCGGGCCTTACCGCGGTAGCATGCCCGGCACCTTGAGATTGGGCATCCCGGCCGATCGCGCTCCGGGGTGCTCAATCATCAGTCACAATCGACCGCAGGTACCGATCATAATCAACATACTGCGCTGCAGAAAAAGTGATGTGGTCGCCGCCGCGATTGTGTGCCCAAGCAAGCACACTTGGGCTGATCATCCGTGTCTGTCTATTGGCGCTTATGGCCCGCCTCGACAGGCGGAGACTGCGGCACGATGGGTCCTCGGGACAAGCCCGAGGATGACACCTGAGCGTGTGGCGGCGTTGGAGGCGCGATGTCGCTTGCGGGTCAACATCGACGGGCTGGAGTTCGTGGCGCGATGGGTGGTCGGGACACGACAAGTGGCCTCATCGCAACTTTCGGGCCGTAGTCAGGGCGGCGCCGGGAGATGCAAACGGGTCAGGTTCGTGCGTGTTGGTTCTGGCCGGAATAGCGCCGGCGGGCGCTCGTGCGCGGGCTGGCCAGTGACTGCTCGCTGACCGATCGTTGGAACTGCCCTCCATCGTCAGGCGTTCACCGCTCAATTTGGGGCGCGATGTCCATCCGGGGCCGGGGCGAATGGAGCGGTTCGATGTCCAAGCTGCCGGGAAAGGCGGAGAGTTGCTGGGTCGGCGATGCGCCGGCAACACGGTATCCGCGGCTGAAGGGCAAGCACTCATTCGATGTCGCCATTGTCGGCGGCGGTATTGCGGGGCTGACAGCGGCGCTCGAGCTGGCGGGGGCGGGGCGCTCGGTTGCTGTCGTCGAGGCCTTGCGCGTCGGCCGGCAGGTTACCGGGCGATCGACGGCGAAGATCACGACGCAACACAGCCTGATCTACGACCACCTGACCAAAACGCTCGGTCAGGACGCGGCAAAGCGCTATGCCGAGGCCAATGTGCGCGGCTGCGCCTGGATCGGCGACGCAATCAAGCGGCATCGGATCGCGTGTGACTACGAGGCGGCTGATGCGTTTGCGTTTATCGATGCCACGCGTGCGCGGCTGCCGGAAATCGAAGCGGAAGCGGAGGCGGCGCTCGCGGTCGGGCTTCCGGCGGATGTGATCGACCGCACGCCGCTACCGTTCCCGACCGGCGGGGCATTGCGGTTCAGCAACCAGGCGCAGTTCAATCCTGCGCACTATCTGGTAGGGCTCGCGGCGGCGGCGAAAGCGGCCGGCGTCGAGATTTTCGAGGAGAGCCGGATTACAGCCGTCGAACAAGGCGCACGATGGACATTGCGCTCAGCGGACGGCGAGATCTCAGCGCGCGATGTGTTCGTCGCGACGCATATTCCTGTGGCCGGCGACGTCGATTTCACCGGTCGCACGCAGCCCCGCTGCCACACGGCGATGGCGTTTGCGATCAAACAGGCCGACGCGCCGGAAGGCATGTTCATCGGTCTCGACGAGCCCAAGCCGTCGATCCGCACGGGCCGGCATGGCGACGAGCTGCTGCTGGTCGTTCTGGGTGCGCGCTTCGAAACCGGTCACGAAGGCGATATTGCTGCGCACTTCCGCGATCTGCAGTCGTGGACCCAAGATAACTTTTCGGTCGGCGAGGCGGTGTGGCGCTGGACCAACGAGGACTACGAGACAGCGGATCGGTTACCGTTCATCGGGGCACCAGGCAAGGATGGATTCTACATCGCCACCGGGTTCAATGCGTGGGGCATCAGCAACGGTACAGCCGCGGGCATTCTGGTCACGGACCTGATCCTGAAACGCGCCAATGACTGGGCAAAGCTCTTCGACCCGAAGCGCCCGTATCCGGATGACTTCAACAAGGGCGGCGACTCGCAGTCGAAGGTCAACCGCGCCGCGGAACTTGCGGAGGGCGATGGCGGATTGATCACGCACGGCGACGAGACGCTCGCCGTTTGGCGCGACGATGCAGGCGAGCTGCACGCCGTCTCAGCCGCGTGCACGCACCAGGGCTGCGAGGTGACGTGGAACAACGCGGACCGCACGTGGGATTGCCCGTGTCACGGCTCGGTATTCGCAGCCGATGGCGGCGTGATCCACGGTCCCGCCGTCAAGCCGCTGGAGCGGCGCGACGTGCCGCCGGACATCACGTGACGGCGGGCTAGCGCGCGTTGCGAGCGCCATGCTCGCGGCTTTGCTCGTCGCTGGCGCCCAGCAACCATGGCTCCGTTTGAATGCGAATCAACGCTTCGACACGGTTCCGGACGCTGAGCTTGGACAGGATCGCCGATATGTGGTGCTCGACAGTGCGCTCCGAGCGGCTCACTTCCGCCGATATCTCCCGATTGCTCAGTCCATCTTTGACGTATTGCAGGATCTGCACCTCCCTGCCCGTCAACCCCAAAGGGTGACTGCGTGACTTCGCATAGGGTCCCCGCTTCGGCTTCGGCAGAGCGTTGGAGATGCCCAGGCCTAACGCGCGGCGGCGGGTGAACTCGGCTGCCGGGCGGGCCCCAATTTCCTCGAAGATCTGAATTGCTTTCGACATAGCCGCCGCGGCGGGGGCACCGCGGGCGTGCGCCAGCACCAGGGCAGCCTCGTAGCGCATGCCGAGTTCAAGCAGAACGTCAGCCGCCTCGCCATGCTTGCCGGCAATCTCCAGTTGGCGCGCCGATGGCAACGACCGTTTCGGTCCCCGGTACAAAGACGACATCTCACAACGATGCAGCCAGATGGTCGCCTCGCCGAAGTTCCATGTGTTGAGCCGCTCGAGCGGCAACTCGCTCAAAGCCACGGCATGCTTTCTGGCCAGCTCTGCGTCGCCCCTGAGCCACGTTACCTCGATCAAGGCGAGGCGCGCTGGCAGCAAGTACTGCAGCTCGGCAATGGCCGTGGCATCCGCAAGCAGTTTCTCAAGGCGCTCGTCATCGGCGTCGTCGCCAACGCGCGTGTGCGCCAATGTCAGGACGATCGCTGCAGGCATGCGCATCACACGTGTCTGGTGCTCGCGCCGAAGCACCGTCTCGGCAATGTCGCGCGCTTCAGTCAGTCGCCCCTGCTCGAGGCGGACTTGAGCCTGATATCCGAAGAGCGAGTCGATCCAGGATCCGAGATCATGCTCGGTGTCGAACTTGATGCCTTCGGCGGAGTAGGTCTCAGCGGTCGCAAAATCCCGGCGTGACACCGCGCATGAGGCAATGTTGGTGTAGGCGCGGGCGGCCTGCTCGTGCAATCCATGCTCGAGAGAAAGCTTCAGGCTCTCCTCGAGCATGCTCATCCCAGCCTTGTCGTCAGCGTAGAGCCGTGCAGTTCCCACCGTGTTCAGCCCGTGAACCAGCGTTTCGATGGCATCGCACTTGCGTGCAAGCTCAATGGCGCGATTGCCCCATTCGACCGATTCCTTGGTGCGTCGATGCAGCATCAGGAATTGCGAACGGATCGCATAGGCCATGGCGAGCTCAGGTCCGGGCGGAAGCGATTCCAGCACCGCAAGCGCTTCCGACAAGTACTTGTCGGCCTCTTTCGCCTCGCCCCGAAACCAGTGCAGTCTCGCGAGCCAGCGCAAATTGAGGCCGACCTTGTCCTGACGGCCAACCGATCGCCAAAGCTTTATGGCTTGATGCCTCGCCTCGATGGTTTTTTCGTCGATCTTCACTGCGAGCGCGGCTTCATACGACCAGCTCTCGTGCAATTGGGCGGCTTGCTCGGGCGAAGCCAGCGACACGTAGCCCAGTGCAGCCGACAGATGCGCGGCAGCTTGGGCGTGCGCTCCCATACGGGCCGCATCGGACGCGGCCAACGGCGCGAGGCGCAACACCTCGCGGCCGTCTCCCGCACCAGCAGCGTGATGGATGATGGTGGAACTCTGAACAGGATGACCGGCGTCGCGCGACGTGTTGAGTGCCTCGACGGCTCTTGCGTGAAGTGTCCGGCGGCTGTGCTCCGGCACGTCCTCGAGCACCGCAAGCCTGGCAAGGTCGTGCCTGAAGCGCAGCTGACCGTTTTCATCACGAACGAGAAGTCCGGCGGCAATACATTCCTCGGCACTCCGCATACTCGTTCTGCTCAGCATTCGCGTGAGCAGCCAATCAGGAGGCGGCGACGGAAAAATGCTCATCACGTCGAGCACCGTGTTCGCAGATTTACCGATTCGCGCACGGCGCGAGCGCAGTGCGTCCCTGATCGAGGCCGGGAGCGAGCGGCCGTCGTTCTGCGACGATACGAATTCGCTGACGAAGAACGGGTTGCCGCCGGTCAATCGGTGCAGATCTCCGACATTGACCGACGAGCCCTTCGCCAATTGCCGCACGCCATCGAACGTCAGTGGCGCCAGCTCCAACCGCCAAATCGACGACGGTGATATTTCGCCAAGTGCACGCCATATCGGATGGCCCCGGTTGACCTCGTCCGATCGCAGGCTAAGCAGCAGCAGCGCGCGGAGCGACGTGATGCGGCGGCCCAGAAACTTGATCAGGTCCAGTGTGGACGTGTCCGCCCAGTGCACATCCTCAATCACGAGAATCGGGAGTTTCTTGTGAGTCTCAATGGCGGCGAGGAGCCGCGAAAATATCTTGCCGGGCTCTGTGCTGGTCTCGAGTTGACGGGCGAGCTCTGCGTCAAGCCGGCTTGCGATGTCCTGCAACGGCCCGAGCGGGCGCGGCGTGATCAAGGCATCGCAGCTGCCCCAATACGTCACGCTGGTCTGGCGATGCTGCTCGACGAACCTGCGCAGCAACATTGTTTTGCCGATGCCAGCCTCGCCACTGATGACCACGACCCGTCCGGAGCTGTCCATCGCCCTCCGGAATATGTCGCCGAGCATTTTCAACTGCTCGTCGCGCTCGATCAGCCGGTCTGCATCTATGCTCATGTCGTCATTCCCGGCCTTCGGAGCGGCTCAACCGGCCCCGGACCTGTCTCGCAGAACTGACGAGCGTCTCAGCGCTCCACCGAGAAAATCGTTCGACTCTGAAAAATAGGTACTCCCCCCGATGTAGCCTCCGTTCGGCGCATGCCAAGCTGTGATCATTAAGTGAGTTACCTTTATTGATCGCACTGTCATCCATGCCTGCGGGAATTGCTCCAATGATACTTCACCTATCAATTTTTTCGACGGCCCGATCGAGACAGCCGCGTGCTTTTTGCACCGCTGTCTCGATCGGAGATGGCGCATCAGCTCACCGCGCCCACTCGCCAGAGACGATGGACGGCCTCAGGTCACCGGTCACTGCCCGCCGCGCTGGTACCCGCGTTGCCGCGAAGGCTCGAGTCGCCTGGCGTTAGTCGATCGGGCGCATTGATTGCCGAACGCAGGGCGCGCGGAAACTTTTCGCCGCGAGCGCACACTTCGTCTCAGTTCTCCTTCGCATATTTCAAAAAGGATCCATTGCCATGCTGCATATCACAGCCGCCACTGTTGCTATGGCTCTTACCCTCACGATCGCGAGCCTTCCTGTCAACTCTTCAGCCGCCGACGACGTCTTCTCGGAATGTTCGGAGGCCTATGACCCGGCAGAGGCCCTCGTGGCCTGCACCAGAATCATCGAATCGAGCTGGGCAACCGAACATCAGCTCAAGCATGCCTTCAACAATCGAGCCAATGCCGCCGACTACCTGGGCAAGCCACATGCCGCAATCGAGGATTACAGTCTGGCGCTCACCATCGATCCCCATTTCATCAATGCTCGCTACAATCGCGGGGCGACCTATCTGGCGCTGAAGGACTTCTCCAGCGCCATTGCCGACCTCAACAGTGTCCTGAAACTGGACCCGACACGGATCGAGGCATTGAACAATCGCGGCCTCGCCCTGCTCGAACGCGGGGACCTCGACGCGGCGATCGAAGATTTCACGTCGGTGCTGCGTCTCGATGCCGGTTACGCCTACGCCTACAACAACCGTGGCGTGGCTTGGCGGCGAAAGGGCGACAGCCAGCGCGCCATCGCAGACTTCTCGCACGCAATCGAACTGCTGCCGACATATGTCGGTGCCCTGGTCAGCCGTGGCGAGCTGCACTTGGCGGCCGGAAACCGGGAAGCCGCGACGCAGGATTTTCGGCAGGCTCTCGCGGCCAATCCTGAGCACGCGGGCGCGAAGAAGAGTCTCGAGATCTTGGCGACGCCCGCAACGCAGTCGCAGAATTGGCAACGGTGACGACCGGCTTTCCGGCCGCTGTCCAGATCGTGCTCACCGATCCGGTGAGCACTTTTTTGCCATGCCGGATACCGCACGCGCGATAGAATAAGTTGTCATCAGGCCATGTGACGGTGGTGATCAAATAGGGGTCAGACCCATGGGTCTGACCCCGACCGGGATGCTGTGCTAGCTTGCGTGCATCGTTTCGCATCGATCAATCCGCCGAGGCCTCATGTCTGCTGCTGTTGGGACGGCTGTGCCGTCGAACTCGCCGACCACGATTACTGCACTGAAGACAACGCTCATTCGGGTGCCGTGGGCGGGGCCGCCGCCGCTGAACGGGATCATGCCGCCGGCAGCGCGGGAGCTGCTGGTGCTGGAGATCTCCACCAGGGGCGGGCTTACGGGCATGGGTTACCTTCAACCACTCGCCGGCGGGCTCGAGACGCTGGATCTGTGCCTGAAGGAGATGGTGGCGCCGAAGATCCTTGGGCGGGACGCGACCGAGATCGAGGGCATCTGGCAGACGCTCTGGAAGAGCAACTACTGGATGGGCCGCATGGGAATCGCCGTGTTCGCGCAGTCGGCGGTGGACATCGCGCTCTGGGACATCGTCGGCAAAAAGGCAGGGCTGCCGCTTTACCGGCTCTGGGGCAAATGCCGCGACGAGGTGGAGGCCTACGGCTCCGGCTGCTGGCGCGGGCTCGGGCGTGACGGGATGATCGAGCGCGCGAAGCACTTCACCGGCATGGGGATGCGCGCGATCAAGATGCAGTGCGCGTACATCCGGCCGTGGCGCGAGGACGTGAAGAACGTCGCGGCGATGCGCGAGGCCATGGGTGACGGCGTCGAGATCATGATCGACGTCAACATGGGCTGGACGGCCGACGTGGCCATTCAAGCGGGCCGCTATTTCGACGACTATGATCTCTACTGGCTGGAAGAGCCGGTCGTCTGCGAGGACTTCGAGGGCTACAAGCGCGTGGCGCAGCAGCTGAAGACGCGCGTGGTCGGCGGCGAGACGCACTTCACGCGCTACGACATGCGGCCGTTCTTCACGGAGCCGACGACGCCGATCCTGCAGCCGGACATGATGCGCGGCGGGTTGACGGAGCTCAGGAAGATCGCGGCGACGGCGGAGACATGGGGGATTACGATTGCGCCGCATCTCTTCCACGAGTTGATGGTGCATCTGCTGTGCTCGATCCCGAACGCGAGCTACGCGGAGTACATGGACTGGAACGACGACCTCTGGGTGACGCCGTCGGTGCCGGTGAAGGGGATGCTGCGCCCGCCGGAGACGCCGGGCCACGGACTGGCGTTCAAGCCGGAGGTGCTTAAGAGCCACCGGGTGGGCGGGTTCGAGGTGAAGGGGTAGGCGGGGGTCTGACACCGGATTGCGACCAGTCGCGCCGTCCCTGGGGTGCCTGGTTGCAGCTGCAGTTGCATGCGCAATGACGGCGGGCATTTTTTGGGAAACTTGACCTAGAGAAAAAACGCCCGAATTTGGGGTCTACGTCGCACGCACGTGAGGCTGGCGTGGGGTGTTTTTTGGCGGCTATCCCCCTCCCTGCTCGCCCGCAAAACGCGCTGGCGTCGATTCTAGTCCATGACAAATCGAAATCGCCGGGCGCGGCACAATCGGCGATGCGGCTTTGGCTGCAAAATCGGCGCCTGGCGGCGGCAGTTCCGACCCAAATATGCGGAAAAATTAGATCCAATTTTATCATTGCTTCACGTGAAACATTGGCGAGCTGTCACGAGAGCAGGGAGGATCAGGAGCGCTATGATCATCGATCGGGCGGAGCCCGCGATCAAAGTTTCAGCCTGTCTCGGAGGACATCATGTCTGAGGCCGATAGCAACCGCCCCACGGGTGTCGGGGCCGCCAACCAACAGGGTGCGCCGGCGCTCGCTCCGCATTTCCCGGCCCCAGCGGTTGGACCTAGGCCAACTGAGCTGTTCGACGTTGCGCCGGCAAGGACACCGATACCTCAGATGCGTCATGAGCCCGAGCAGGCGAATTATCTCGCGGCGGCGGGCACTTTGATGCAGTTCAACGCGCTCGTTGCAACGCTGCTGGCCGCAGCCCTTGCGATGACCGCGAGTGCGACGTTGCGAATCGCAATCGTGCTGGCGCTCATCGTACATACGGTGGCGGCGCTGCTGCTGTGCTGGGCAGTGCGTCCGATCGGGGGTGGAGATGCGGCTGCGCGGCGGCGATCGAGCGAGGGTCTGGCGGCCGACACGTTCCATAACTACCGACGCGGCTGGCGCGCTACGATGTTCGCCATCTGCCTCACCACAGGCGTGCTGTGCTTGATCACGGCAGATGTCGTAGGCATCCGAGGTATTGAGGCGATCTTGAAATGATAGTGCGAAGGCACAACTGCTCATGAACCTGACACCCATTGCCATTGCCGGGATTGGGGCGACGCGGCCGGTGCGGCGGTCGCCACAAAGCTTGCGGGCGCTGTGCGTGGAGGCGATCCAAGCGGCGATCGAGGATGCGGGGATCGATGCGTCCGAGATCGACGGCGTGATGAGCGACGGCTACTGCATGCCGTCGACGGTGCCCAGGGATTGGATCGCAGCGCAGTTCGGGATCGACCGGCGGTTCGATGGCGGCATGTCGTTCGGCGGTGCGGGGTCGGCAGCGGCGCCGCTACAGGCGCAGCTCGCGATTGCGTCGGGACAGGCGAAGGCGGTGGTCTATTACTTCGGCGTCGACTGGGGGACGCGGGCGTCCGGGCCTTATGGGTTTCACGATCTCTACCAGGGCAAGATGGCGTTCGAGAAGCCGTATGGGTTTACGGGGCAGCCGTCGTATTTCGCGCTGTGGGCCAGGCGGTACGCGCACGAGTTCGGGCTGACGGAGCGGGATCTGGCGACGGTTGCGGTGACGTTTCGCGAGCACGCGCTGAAGACGCCGACATCGCAGATGACAGCGCCGATGAGCTATGACGATTACTTCGCGGCGCGCGTCGTTTCGGAGCCGCTGCGGGTGCCGGACTGCTGCCTGATCACGGACGGCGCCTGCGCCTATGTGATGACGAGCTTGGAGCGGGCGCGCGATTTGCGGCGGCCGCCGGTGCGGGTGCTGGGCGCGGGGTTCGGAAGCGAGCCGGTGACAGGCGACGATACGTTCACGCAGCCGGGCGGGATGATGCGCATCACGGGTGCGAAGGCGGCGGCCAATCGGGCGCTGCGGCAGGCCGGCATCTCGCTTTCGGATGTGGATTTTGCAGAGATCTACGACTGTTTCACGATCTCGGTGCTGCTGCAGCTGGAGGAGATCGGGTTTTGCAAGCGCGGCGAGGCGCCGGCGTTCATTCGGGAGCGCGGCATCGGTACGGCGGGTGGGCTGCCGATCAACACGCATGGCGGGCTGCTGTCGCACAGCTATCTGCTCGGCGTGGAGCATGTGCTGGAGGCGGTGCGGCAACTGCGCGGCGATGCGGGCGCGGCGCAAGTGAAAGACGCGGAGATTGGACTCGTCGGCGGCCTGTCGAATCCGGATTACGGCGTGCTGCTGCTGGGGAAGGATCGGTGATGAGCGCTGGCGTTTCGAATGTCTTGGAGCAGCCGGACGTGCACCTGCTGCCGGAGTTCCGCGGGTTCTTCGAGAACGCGAAGGCGGGGCGGCTGGCGTTTCCGAAGTGCGGGAGTTGCGGGCGTTTTCATTGGTACCCGATGCCGCGGTGTCCGCAGTGCCGGAGCGCTGACGTGGCGTGGCAGCCGGTTGCAGGGCGGGGCGAGATCTTCAGTTTCACGGAAGTGCGGCATGCGTTCGACAAGAGCCGCATGGGGCGGCTGCCGTATATCGTCGCGCTGGTGACGTTTGGCGATGCGCCGGGCGTGCGGCTGATCACGAACATAGAGGGCAGCGAGCTGGCGGCGCTGCGGATCGGGCAGGCGGTGATGCCGGCGTTCACGACGGATGCGAGCGGAATGCCGCTGGTGACGTTTCGCTTGGCGGAGTGCGCGCCATGAGCCTGATGAACCGGCCGACGCTGTGGGAGGGCCTTGCCGATACGGCGGCGACGCGGCCGCATCTGCCGTGTCTCGCGATCCCGCCGCGTGCCATTCGCGACTATGTGCCGGAGGGATTGCTCTGGAGCTACGGCGAAGTGGCGGAGCGGGCGATGCGGCTGATCGAACGGTATCGCGAAGCGGGTTACGGGCACGGGCATCGCGTGGCGGTGCTGCTGGAGAACCGGCCCGAGTTCATGCTGCATTTCCTCGCCTTGAATGCGATCGGAGCGTGGGTGGTGCCGCTCAATCCGGATTTCCGGCAGGACGATCTCGTTTATGTGCTCGGGCATTCCGAGGTGGACCTGATCGTGACGCTCGGCAAGCATGTGGCGCTGCTGGAGGGAGCGGTTGCCGCGTTGCCGCGGCCAGTGCCGATCGTGGACGAGGCGCAGTTCGCACAGATGCTGCCGCGGGCGGTGCGCGCACCGCTTTCGACGCCGCCGGGACGCGAGTCGGAGAGCGTGCTGATGTACACCTCCGGTACGACGGGAATGCCGAAGGGCTGCATCATCAGCAACGAGTATTTCTTCTTTGCAGCGGAGCGGTATCTCGGCGCGGGCGGCACGATGACGATCCGCGAGGGCGAGGAGCGGCTCTACAATCCGCTGCCGCTGTTCTATGCGAACGGGCTCGCGATCGCCAACCCGGCGATGATCCTGTCGCGGAACTGCATGATCTTTCCGGACCGGTTTCACCCGTCGAGCTGGTGGGCCGATGTGGTCGCGACCGAGGCGACGATGGTGCATTACCTCGGCATCATCCCGCCGGTGCTGATGGCGCGGCCGGAGGAAGCCATCGAGAAGCGACACAAGGTGCGGTTCGGTGTGGGCGCAGGCGTCGATCCGGGATTGCGGGTTGCGTTCGAAAAGCGGTTCGGCATGACGCTGATCGAGATCTACGGCATGTCGGAGATCGGCATCTGCTCGATGGATGTGGGGGTTGAGCGCGACGGGAAAACGCGCGTGATCGGCCGCGACATGCCGGGGCTCGAGTTTCAGCTGATTGATGACGCGGGGGTGCCGCAGCTGAAGGGGACGCCGGGGGAATTGCGGGTCCGGCGCGCGGGGCCACATCCGCGGAAGGGCCTGCTGAAGGAGTATTTTCGCGATTCCGCTACGACGGAAGCGGTGTGGAAGGACGGCTGGTTCCACACGGGCGACATGCTCGTGGATACGCCGGCAGGTCTCGTGTTCGTCGATCGCAAGAAGCACATGGTGCGGCGGAGTGGACAGAACATCTCTGCGGGCGAGATGGAGGCGACGCTGCGCGCGCATCCGGCGATTGGCGAGGTGGCGATCATCCCGGTGGCCGATGAGCTTCGCGACGAAGAGGTGTTCGCGTGTGTTGTCGCAAAGGCTGGCATGCTGCCATGCGATGCGGGAGACCGCGCAGCCGAAGCGACGCTCGCGGCAGAGTTGGTGCGGTTTTCGCTGGAGCGCCTCGCGTATTTCAAGGTGCCGGGATGGGTGGCGTTCGTCGACACGCTGCCAACGACCTATTCGCAGAAGCTCAGGAAGGGCGAAATCTTCGGCGATGCCGATCCCCGCGCCAATCCGCGGGCGCATGACGTGCGAGCGGTCAAGCAAGCGCGAGGGCGGTGACGTAGGTCGGAGTGAGCCGGCCCGTGTGGCTTCGGTGTGTCGAGGCGTTCGAGCCGGCGAAGTCCGACATCGCACGACGGGCGTATGCGTTGACGCGATGTGCCGGGGATCGAGTTGTCGGACTTCGCGGGACGGGGCGCAGTGCCGTCCCCGACCATCAGGTGGCCCGCTCACTCCGACCTACGGCTTCGTTTTTTGAGGGGCAAATGGACGTGATACGCCGAAATTGAAAACAATCGATCGTAGGTCGTAGGTCGGAGTGAGCCGGCCCGTGTGGCTTCGGTGTGTCGAGGCGTTCGAGCCGGCGAAGTCCGACATCGCACGACGGGCGTATGCGTTGACGCGATGTGCCGGGGATCGAGTTGTCGGACTTCGCGGGACGGGGCGCAGTGCCGTCCCCGACCATCAGGTGGCCCGCTCACTCCGACCTACGGCTTCGTTTTTTGAGGGGCAAATGG
>CAZCQH010000072.1:0-26461 GCA_964500805.1 uncultured Hyphomicrobiaceae bacterium | reverse complement strand
GCTCGCTCGAACCCAATGGTAATCGACCATCACTTCGATTGCGCCGACACCATGTTCTGCAGAGGTTGTACATTTACCTGAAGCTTTGACAGTTCTTTAACCCGGCGTGTTCGCGCTCGGTAAACTCTCCAAGAACCGGCAGAAGTCTGGATTTTTGCAACTTGGTATTGCCGCATTAACGACCCCGCCGCTATTTCTATTTTGCTTCAGTCAGGTGCAGGGGTGAAATATGGGTGCGCCGGTTACTTCCGTGGCGGAGCAGTTCGCGGCGGTCAACGATAGTTCGAACAGCTTGGTCCTGATGTCCGGAAGCGCCGTTGGTTCAGTTGTGACAACCTCGGACAAACTCAAGCGACATGGTCAAGCAAGGCAGCGTTTGCACTGGGTTTACTTTCTGCTCGCTGCTTTCGATGTCCTGGCGGTCTGTGCTGGTCTGTCGTTAAGCCACATGATTTTGAGAATCTACCTGGAATCGGTCGGCGTCAATCAGCAGTGGGTCGATCGGGCAGGTCAGCTGGGCGTGATTGCCGAACATGCCCAGGCCGTGAATGCTCCGGGCAACGACGTATTTCATTCGAAGGATGTCAATTCGGAAAAGGTTTTGCGTGATGCTGCTCTCGTCAGGTTCAATGCGCATCTAGCGGAATTTCGCATCGCGCTTCCTCCGCAAGGCATGGACGCTCTTATCGATATTCTCGATGCTGTCGAGCAATCAATGGTATCGATGGTCGCTGAAAGCGAGGAAATTTTTCGCCTATTTGCTGCAAGTCAGCCGGATCATGCTGCGGAACGCATGGCCGCGATGGATCGCAAGTATGCCGCTCTCACGAAAGAGCTGGCATCTGCTCAGAACAACGTCAGGATCATACAGACTCAGAACTTCAAAAAACAAACTGCCGCAGCGGCGCAGCTTGGAAAGTATGAAAGTGCAATTGCAATTTGTCTTCTGGTGATGGTTCTGCTCGTCGTACTTTACGGCCGACGCGTCGGCAACATGATACGGGCGGTGGATGGTGAGATGCAGACGCACGCGCGGGAGCTTCGCGCGGCCCATGTCGAAGTGACCAACCTGAATAGTGAGCTCGCGAACAGCATCACCAAACTTAGGGAGGTGCAAGAAGAGGGTATTCGCAAGGGAAAACTTGCACAGCTCGGCCAGTTGACCGCCACTGTTGCTCACGAGATCCGCAACCCGCTCGGAGCAATAAGAACAGCGACCTACCTGGTGGAGCGCAAAATCAAGGGCAAGGAACTTGGCATTGAGAGTCAGCTCGTGCGCATCACCAATGGCATTCGGCGCTGCGATCTGATCATCACAGAGCTCCTGGATTTTGCACGCTCTGGTACATTGCAGCTGAAGACAGTCAAAGTTGATGAGTGGCTGGGTGACGTGCTGAAGGAGGAAGCCAAGGCCATTCCGAAATCAGTGCAGGTCATCTCGAACCCAGGCCTTGAAAGCATGTCGGCGACGTTTGACTGTGATCGGATGCGCCGAGTGATTATCAATCTGCTGACCAATGCATCAGAAGCTATGGTCAACAAGGGTACGGAGACCGCGGTTATTGCAGGCCCGCAGCCCACGATCACCATAAGCACCGCCATGGCTGCAGGTTGCATACGAATAAGCGTGGAAGACAATGGGCCAGGTATCTCTTCGGAAAACATGGAGCGGATCTTGGAGCCTTTGTTTACCACTAAATCTTTCGGCGTGGGGCTTGGGCTGCCAGCGGTGCAGAAAATTCTCGAACAGCACGGTGGCAGTCTGGAAATATCCAGCACGCTGGGGAACGGCGCAAGCGTGACCGCAATTTTCCCGATCGCGCAGATTTGCAGGGAGGCCGCGTGACATGGCGAGGCACCTCAGCATCCTGGTAGTCGATGACGATCGAGACAACGCCGACTTGTTGGCCGAGCTGTTCACTATGGAAGGTCACGCGGTGGAGGTGGCGTACTCTGGAGACGACGCTATCGCGGCGTTCTTGCGCACAAAGTATGACCTTGCTTTCATGGATGTAGTCATGCCGGGCCGAAATGGTGTCGATAGCTTCCTGGAGATCAAGCGCAAACATCCGAACGCCCGCGTCTACATGATGACAGCGTATAGTGTTGAGCAGCTCCTGCAGCAGGCGCTCGATAACGGCGCAATTGGGGCATTGAGCAAACCATTGTCAGCTGATCAATTGTTGCGGGCCATAGATGATGTTCGTCCGCGCGGCGTAGTTCTGGTCGCCGACGATGATCCGAACTTCGGAAGCCACGTGCAGCAGCTGGTGACTAGCACTGGCTTGCAATGCGAGTTGGTGGAGGACGGAACGCAAGCCTTCGAGCGTATCGCTTTGGGTGGTGTCGATGTGCTCGTACTTGATGTCAGCATGCCATTGATCAATGGGATCAATGTTTTGAGACTTCTGAGAACTCATGGACTGGAAGTACCGACAATCATGGTGACCGGCCAACGAGAAGAGGACGGCAGCGCGCTCGATGTTTTAAGCGATTTCCAGATGACGGGTGTGCTTACGAAGCCATTCGATCCGCAGCAACTGCTGAACAATCTGCAGCGGCTGCTCTGATCTATTTTGTCGGCGAGAGTTCTTGGCCATGATGAGATCAACTAGAACTGCGGGTTGCGCCACTGAGGTCGCAGAGGTCATCTGCCGAGCGGCAAATTCGTGCCGCCGATACCTATCGCGTTTTGGACGGCGTATCGAGCACGCCACCGGCATTCGATCACGCGTGCAGGGGAAAACTGGTGCTTTTCGGCTCGTTCGCTATTTCTCGCTCGCGGGAGCATCAGCCTTCTTCATTGCAACGACAACACTCGTGCTTGGCCTCGAGCGATCCCAGCATTATTTCTTGCTTTCAGCTGTGGAGGAGCAGAATGTTTCGCTCGCAAGAGCGTTCGCCAACAGTTTATGGGCGACGCACGGGTCTTATCTCAAGGAAGCTCAGTATCTCGATGGCGGCACATTGCGGAGCCGGCCGGAGAGCCGCGATCTCGATGCTACCTTGCGGAAATTGGTGACCAATCTATCGGTGTTGAAGGTCAGCATCTATCACCCTGCCGGAAAGACGATCTACTCGTCGCATGATTTTCATTTTGAAGATGGCGAACGTAACAACCCCGCCGTTAGTCAAGTTGTTGCAAAGGATGATGCGATCAGCAGGCTGAGCCGCCGCGTCTCTATGACATCGTTTTCTTCTCAAGTTGTGGATGTTGATGTCATCGAAACCTACGTTCCCATTCGGGATGCCCGAGGAGAAATCGTCAATGTGTTTGCGATCTATACGGATGCAACGGCGGCGCTTGCAAGCAATTGGCAGGGCACCGTCCAGATCGCGTTGTTGACGTTTACAATCCTCGGTGCCTTGTTTCTGTTTTTGCGGCTCTCCGTGCGTCGGGCGTACTGGATCATCATCAAGCAGCATGCAGCTCTCGCAACTTTCAAGAGCCGGCTTGAAGAACGGGTAGAAGCGCGAACTCGCGACCTTCTTACTGCGAACAAGACCATTACGGATCTCAACAGCCAGCTGCAGGCCAGCCTGGACAAGTTGAAAGAGGCCCAAGAAGAAAATATCCGCCGTGGAAAATTGGCTCAGCTCGGCCAATTGACTGCGACGGTCGCACACGAGATCCGCAATCCGCTTGGAACGATTCGGACGGCGTCATATCTCATAGAGCGTAAGCTCAAGGACCAGGGGTTGAGGCTCGAAAGTCAGGTCGAGCGTATGAATAGCGGCATTCGGCGGTGTGACCGGATCATTACGGAACTACTCGACTTCACTCGATCAAGCACATTGCAGCGCAGTTCGGTCAGCGTCGACACGTGGATTTTCGGTATCGTCCAAGAAGAAAGGCGGGTGCTTCCGAGTTCCGTCGATATCGTGTGCAAACCGGGATTAGGGGATCTGTCCAGTGTTTTCGACAGTGACAGGATGCGACGCGTCCTCATAAATCTTCTTTCCAACGCTTCGGAGGCCATGGTCGGAAAAGGGCAGCAGAAAACCGAGATGGGTGGCCGTCTTCCGAAGATCGAAGTGGTGACTCGGCTCGTCGAGGGCAATATCGAAATCGAGGTCGAGGACAATGGACCTGGAATTTCGCCCGAGAACCTTGGGAGAATACTTGAACCACTGTTCACGACGAAGTCTTTCGGGATTGGACTCGGGTTGCCAGCGGTGCAGAAAATACTTGAACAGCACGGCGGTACTCTGAAGATCGCCAGCAGATTGGGTGAGGGTGCAAGTATCACCGCGAGCTGGCCACTCGTTACCGGTTCCAAATGAGTTGCGTGAGCCTAAATTGCGGAGCTCCGATCGCGGCGCCGCGCCCAGCGAAACGTCACATTCCAATGTAGCCGAACGTAGTGCGGCACCAGGAGCCCAAGGCTCTCCAGGGATGGCCCGCTGATGGTCAATCGTCCGAGGCTGATTGCCTCAGAGAGCGGGCATCCAAGCTGGATTCCGGCTTGAATTGCTGCTGGATGGCCGCCCGCGATCCTCACGTCTACCCGGAGCTGTTCGGCTCGGCCTTCGCTTGATTTGGATCAAGGGATTAGTTGGCCGTTGTCGCAGAACCACTACGACAGGCGCAATCGATCCGCGTCGACGGGGAACGCTCATGCCAGATGGTAACATCACTGCAAGTGACCAGAGCCGTGCCCTCTGGCTATCGACGATCGCATTCACGGTCTGCTTCGCGGTCTGGACGATCTTCGCCATCATTGGGATTCAGATCAAAGACGACCTCAAACTGTCCGACACTGAGTTCGGGCTTCTGGTGGGTACGCCGATCCTCACTGGATCCTTGATTCGGTTGATGCTCGGTATTTGGTCTGACCAGTACGGCGGGCGCATCGTCTACACGCTAACGATGCTGTCAGCCGCAGTCATGACAGCGCTTCTGATCTATGCCTACAGCTATCCAACCTTCCTTCTGGCGGCTTTAGGGGTGGGCATTGCGGGTGGCTCCTTTTCTGTCGGTATCGCCTACGTCGCAAAGTGGTTCCCCAAGGAAAGGCAGGGCACCGCGCTCGGCATCTTCGGCGCTGGCAACGTCGGCGCTGCTGTCACGAAGTTTGCCGCACCGGTGGTCATGGTGGCGTATGGCTGGAAGACTGTCGCTCTTGTATGGGCGGCCGTTCTTGCTTTGATGGCGGTGATATTCTTCGCAATGACGAAGGATGATCCGGATCTCGCCCGGCGTCGCGCAACTGGGCAGAAGCCGGAACCACTTTCGGCTATGCTCGAGCCGCTCAAGAACGTTCAGGTCTGGCGTTTCTCGCTCTATTACTTCTTTGTGTTCGGCGCTTTCGTCGCGCTCGCTTTGTGGTTGCCGCGCTATCTTATCGGCGTTTATGGCCTCGACATCCAAACCGCCGGCATGATCGGCGCACTCTATTCGATTCCCGCATCTGTTTTCCGGGCTTATGGCGGCCATCTCTCGGACAAGTACGGTGCGCGGACGATTATGTATTGGACGTTCCTGGTTTCGGTGATTTGTACCTTCTTCTTGTCTTATCCACCGACGCTGTATGTTGTGGAGGGTATCCGAGGTCCCGTCGAGTTTTCGACCCGCATGGGGCTTATGGGCTTCATCGTCACGGCCTTTGTGCTCGGCTTCTTCATGAGCCTCGGCAAGGCCGCCGTGTACAAGCACATTCCCGTTTATTACCCAGATCGGGTCGGTGCTGTGGGCGGGATCGTTGGCCTCGTAGGCGGTCTCGGCGGCTTCCTGCTCCCGATCGCCTTCGGCGCTCTCAATGACTTAACTGGCGTGTGGCAAAGCTGCTTCTGGCTGCTCTTCCTGATCGTCTCCATATCGCTCGTGTGGATGCACCTTGCGATCCGACAGATGGAGGCAGCGGCAGCGGAAGAGGGCGTTCCTGCGAAGGCGCTGCCTCAGCTTCCCGAGATGCAACCGATTCACGGGCCGGCGCTCGAAGGCGCGCTCGCCGCAACTGGCGCCATCCAGGACTGGCGCCCTGAGGATCGCAAATTCTGGGAGGAATCGGGACGCGCAATCGCTCGCCGCAACTTGTGGATCTCGGTACCTTGCTTACTGCTTTCGTTCGCAGTTTGGATGGTCTGGTCCGTGGTCGTCGCCAGATTGCCGAGTGTCGGCTTCGCGTTCAGCAACGACCAACTGTTCTGGCTCGCGGCGCTCCCGGGCCTCTCGGGTGCGACGCTGCGCATCTTCTATAGCTTCATGCCGGCGATTTTCGGCGGCAGGCTTTGGACGACACTCGCCACCTGGTCGCTGCTGATTCCTGCACTCGGCATGGGCTATGCGGTCCAGTCCCCGGGTACGCCCTACTGGATCTTCCTGGCACTAGCCTTGCTCTGTGGGTTCGGTGGCGGCAATTTCGCCTCGTCCATGGCCAACATCTCCTTCTTTTTTCCCAAGTCGGAGAAGGGCAACGCACTTGCGATCAACGCAGGGCTCGGCAATCTCGGTGTCAGTGTCGTGCAATTCGTCGTGCCGCTGGTTATCACAGCGGGTGTTTTTGGCTGGTTCGGCGGCCCGCCGCAGTCCTCGACCGTGGGCAGCGTCACCACCACCTTATGGCTGCAGAACGCTGGCTACGTATTTGTGCCCTTCATCATCGCGTCAGCTTTTGCCGCTTGGTTCGGCATGGACGACATCGCCACCATGAAGGCTTCGTTTGCGGATCAAGCTGTCATTTTCAGCCGCAAGCACAATTGGGTCATGTGCTGGCTCTACACGGGAACTTTTGGCTCGTTCATCGGCTTTTCAGCCGCATTCCCGCTTCTCTCAAAGATCCTGTTCCCCGAGATCAATGCCCTCCAGTACGCATTTCTCGGGCCTCTGGTCGGGGCGCTTGCGCGAGTCGCGGCAGGCAAGGCCTGTGACCGCATCGGTGGCGGTCGGATTACCTTCTGGACATTCATCGCGATGAGCGTCGGCGTGCTTGGCGTTCTCTATGCAATCGGCATGAAAGGCTCTCCGAGCGCCTTTCCGGTGTTCTTTGCGAGCTTCATGTTCCTTTTCGCAGTGAGTGGCGTCGGCAATGCGTCGACCTTTCAGATGATCCCGGCGATCATGCGGAAGGAAGTAGCACGGCTTGAGCCTCAGCTGAACGCGCAGGACCGGACGCGTCAGTCCGACAAGGAGGCTGCTGCCATCATCGGGTTCACTTCGGCAATCGCGGCCTATGGCGCCTTTTTCATCCCGAAGAGCTTCGGAACCTCGATTGCTCTCACAGGTGGTGCAAGCGCTGCGCTCATCGGGTTTCTGATTTTCTATCTCTCCTGCATTGGGGCAACCTGGTGGTTCTACACGCGGCGAGGCGGTCTTCTGTTCGATGTCGAGCATGGTGGGCCAACCACCCCAACTGCAACGCCGAGGCCGACGCTCAAGCCCGCCGAATGACAGCTCAACCCTGAAAAGAGACTGCCGCCATGAGCCACCTGCTCGATCGCATGACGTTCTTCAAAAAGACCACCGAGCCCTTTGCCAATGGCCACGGAATCACGACGAACGAGGATCGCCGCTGGGAGGACGGCTATCGCAAGCGCTGGCAGCACGACAAAGTCGTACGCTCGACGCACGGTGCAAACTGCACGGGCTCGTGCTCGTGGAAGATTTACGTCAAGGGCGGCATCGTCACCTGGGAAACACAACAGACCGATTACCCGCGAACGCGGCCTGACCTTCCAAATCACGAGCCACGTGGTTGCTCGCGTGGTGCAAGCTACAGCTGGTACCTCTACTCGGGTAACCGAGTGAAATATCCGCTGATCCGCTCCCGACTGCTCAGGCACTGGCGGGAAGCAAGGAAAACGCTGCAGCCAGTCGCGGCCTGGCAGAGCATCGTCGAGGATCCAAAGAAGCGAAACGATTACATTCAGGTTCGAGGTCACGGCGGTTTCGTGCGTGCCAAATGGGACGAGATCACTGAAATCATCGCAGCCGCCAACGCTTATACTGCGAAGACGTACGGTCCCGACCGAGTTACCGGCTTCTCGCCGATCCCCGCCATGTCGATGGTTTCGTACGCGGCGGGATCACGCTATCTCTCCTTGCTCGGCGGCGTCTGCATGTCGTTCTACGACTGGTATTGCGACCTGCCGCCCGCTAGCCCACAGACTTGGGGCGAGCAGACAGACGTTCCTGAGAGCGCCGACTGGTACAACGCCGGCTTTATCATTCTGTGGGGCTCCAATGTGCCTCAGACTCGCACGCCGGACGCCCATTTCTACACCGAGGCGCGTTACCGTGGCACGAAAAGCGCCGTAATCTGTCCAGATTACTCGGAAGCGTCGAAGTTCGCGGACATATGGCTTAGCGTCAAGCAAGGTACAGATGCAGCGCTCGCCATGGCCATGGGCCATGTAATTCTGACTGAATACCACGTCGGCCGGCAGGTGCCTTACTTCCGTGACTATGTGCGTCGCTACACCGACATGCCAATGCTGGTGAAGCTCGTCAGGCAAGATGGAAAGCTGGTACCTGACCGCTTCTTGCGAGCCTCGGATTTTGATGCCGCACTAGGTGAAAATAACAATCCTGACTGGAAGACAGTGGCCTTCGATGAAGCATCCGGCAGAATCGTCGTTCCAAACGGTTCTGTGGGCTTCCGCTGGGGCGAGCAGGGCAAGTGGAACATCGAAGAGAAGGAGTCGAATGGCGAAGCGACGAAGCTGCGGCTCTCGCTACGCGACATCAAGGACGACAACGCAGACGTTGCATTTCCCTATTTCGGCAACATCGCCAATTCTCACTTCACGCATTCGAATCACGCGAGCGTGCTCGAGCGCAGGCTTCCGGTGAAAAAGCTGCAGCTCATCAGTGGTGAGGTCTTGGTCGCCACGGTGCACGATCTGTTTATCGCCAATTACGGCGTCGACCAGGGATACGGTGGCGACAACGTCGCCAAAAGCTACGATGAGGATACGCCTTATACGCCGGCTTGGGCGGAGAAAATCACGGGTGTCAGTCGTGACAAGATCATTCAGGTAGCCCGCGAGTTTGCGACAAACGCTGAAAAGACCAACGGCCGCTCGATGGTGATCATCGGCGCCGCCATGAACCACTGGTATCACGCCGACATGAATTATCGGGGCGTGATCAACATGCTGGTCATGTGCGGGTGCGTGGGCCAGTCGGGCGGTGGCTGGTCGCACTACGTTGGTCAGGAGAAGCTCAGACCGCAAGCAGGTTGGCTTCCCTTGGCTTTCGCGCTCGACTGGGGGCGCCCCCCGCGCCAGCAGAACTCGACATCGTTCTTTTACACTCATACCGACCAGTGGCGGTACGAGACCATCAGCTCGAAGGAGATCCTCTCGCCGACGGCGCCACCGGGGCCATGGGACGGCGCCATCATCGACTACAACATCCGCTCATTGCGCATGGGTTGGCTGCCGGCCTACCCGACACTGGCTCAAAACTCGCTTTCGATCGCAAGTGAGGCGGCAGCGGCCGGAATGGAAGCGCCAGCTTACGTTGCAAAAGCGCTCAAGGACGGGAAGCTGAGCTTCGCTTGGGAAGACCCAGACGCACCTCGAAACTTCCCGCGTAATCTTTTTGTGTGGCGCTCCAATCTGCTTGGCTCGTCCGGGAAGGGCCATGAGTATTTCTTGAAGCACCTGCTCGGCACCTCGCACGGCGTGCTTGGAAAAGACCTCGGTCAGGAGGGGCGCGAAAAGCCGCAAGAGGTGAAATGGCGTGATGAGGCGCCGCGCGGCAAGCTCGATTTGCTCGTCACACTCGACTTCCGCATGTCGACTACGTGCGTCTACTCCGACATCGTGCTGCCGACGGCTACCTGGTACGAGAAAAACGATCTCAACACCTCGGACATGCATCCCTTCATCCACCCGCTGACCAACGCGGTGGACCCCGTTTGGGAGGCGAAATCCGACTGGGAAATTTACAAGGCGATTGCGAAAGCGTTCTCGCGCGTCGCCCCGGAAGTGCTCGGTGTCGAGAAGGACGTTGTACTGACGCCGATCATGCATGATGCGCCGGCTGAAATCGCGCAGCCATTCGAGCCGAAGGATTGGAAATGGGGCGAGTGCGAGCCGCTCCCCGGCAAGACCATGCCAGCTGTCGCTGTAGTCGAACGCGACTATCCGAACCTCTACAAGCGGTTCACGGCGCTCGGACCGTTGATGGAGAAAATCGGCAACGGCGTCAAAGGTCTGGCCTGGAAGACGGAGCACGAAGTCGAGAACTTAAAACACCTGAATGGCGTCGTCACCGAAGATGGCCCAACCAAGGGGATGGCACGGATCGACAGCGACATCGACGCTGCCGAAGTGCTGCTCATGCTGGCCCCGGAGACCAATGGCGAAGTCGCTGTCAAAGCCTGGGAGACGCTATCGAAGGCGACTGGTCGCGAGCACGCGCATTTGGCGTTGCCGAAAGAAGACGAGAAGATCCGTTTCCGCGACGTCGTCGCGCAACCGAGAAAGATCATTTCGGCGCCAACCTGGTCTGGGCTCGAGAGCGAGAAGGTCTGTTACAACGCTGGCTACACCAATGTGCACGAGCTGATCCCTTGGCGCACGCTCACTGGTCGTCAGCAACTCTACCAGGACCATTTGTGGATGCGCGCTTTCGGCGAGGGCTTCTGCGTCTATCGCCCGCCCGTCGACTTGAAGACCATCAAGGGAATCCAAGGCATCAAGCCCAACGGCGAAAAGGAGGTCGTGCTCAATTTCATTACGCCGCACCAGAAGTGGGGAATCCACTCCACTTATACCGACAACCTTCTCATGCTGACGCTCTCGCGAGGCGGACCCATCGTGTGGCTCAGCGAGAATGACGCGAGGAAGGCAGGCATTGCCGACAACGATTGGGTCGAAGCCTACAACGCAAACGGCGCACTCGTCGCACGTGCGGTCGTATCACAGCGCATGAAGGACGGAACGCTCTTCATGTACCACGCACAAGAGAAGATCGTGAATGTGCCAGGCTCGGAAATTACCGGGCAACGCGGTGGTATCCATAATTCGGTGACCCGGGCGGTCCTTAAGCCAACGCACATGATCGGTGGCTACGCGCAACTGGCGTATGGCTTCAACTACTACGGCACAATAGGCACCAATCGCGACGAATTCGTCGTCGTGCGCAAGGTTCGTACCGTCGATTGGCTCGAAAAGCCTTATGGCGGGCTCAAGGAACCGATCGCCATCGCCGGCACGCGCAACGCCGCTGAATAAAGGGAGGACTCGATGAAAGTTCGCGCGCAGATCGCGATGGTGCTGAACCTCGACAAGTGCATCGGGTGTCATACCTGCTCGGTGACATGCAAGAACGTTTGGACCAATCGTGAGGGTATGGAATACGCCTGGTTCAATAACGTCGAGACCAAGCCCGGTATTGGCTATCCCAAGGAGTGGGAAAATCAAAAGAAGTGGAAGGGGGGCTGGAAGCGAAAGGCAAACGGCCAGATCGAACCCAAGATCGGCGGCAAGTGGCGCATTCTCGCAAACATTTTCGCCAACCCGGATCTTCCCGAGATCGACGACTACTACGAGCCCTTCACATTCGACTACGAGCATTTGCAGCAGGCTCCCGAGTCGCAAGCATTTCCCACTGCTCGGCCTCGTTCCCTCATCACCGGTGAGCGCATGGAGAAGATCGAGTGGGGGCCGAACTGGGAGGAGATTCTTGGTGGAGAGTTCGCCAAGCGGTCGGCGGACACGAACTTCGAGGGTGTGCAGAAAGAAATCTACGGACAGTTCGAGAACACGTTCATGATGTACCTGCCGCGCCTTTGCGAGCATTGCCTCAATCCGGCTTGCGTCGCGGCTTGTCCATCTGGAGCAATTTACAAACGCGAGGAGGACGGCATCGTTCTCATCGACCAAGACAAGTGTCGCGGATGGCGCATGTGTGTTTCGGGCTGTCCGTATAAGAAAATCTACTTCAACTGGTCGAGCGGCAAGAGCGAAAAGTGCATCATGTGCTACCCGCGTATCGAAGCCGGCCAGCCGACGGTCTGCTCTGAAACATGCGTCGGGCGGATTCGCTATCTTGGCGTCGTGCTCTATGACGCCGACCAGATCCAGGCGGCGGCGAGCACCAAAGATGAGAAAGATCTCTACGAATCGCAGCTCAAGATCTTTCTCGATCCTTCCGATCCAGAGGTCATCGAGCGGGCGCGAGACGACGGCGTACCGGACTCCTGGCTTGAGGCCGCCCGCAAGTCTCCAGTTTGGAAGATGGCGATGGAGTGGAAGGTCGCCTTCCCATTGCATCCCGAGTACCGCACACTGCCGATGGTCTGGTATGTGCCGCCACTCTCTCCAATTTCGGCGGCTGCAGAGGCTGGCAAGATGGGCAGCGATCGTGGCATGCCCGATGTCAAATCCCTGCGCATTCCGCTGAGGTATCTCGCCAATCTGCTGACCGCTGGCGATGAGCGGCCGATCGCGTCAGCTCTCGAGCGGATGCTGGCGATGCGCACCTACATGCGAGCCAAGACAGTGGATGGCGTAATCGACGAGGTGATCGCAAGGCGCGTCGGACTCACCGGCCGTCAGATTGAAGAGATGTATCACGTCATGGCGATCGCTAACTTCGAAGATCGCTTCGTCATCCCAACCTCGCACCGCGAAGTGACAGAGGACGCTTACGAGCTACGGGGACAGTGCGGTTTCTCATTCGGAGATGGATGTCTGCCGAGCGATCGTGAGGCCAACCTGTTCGGTGGCATCAAGCTCAAGAACACCAAGCCGAAGGTGGGGGCATACTGATGAAGACGTTGAAAGTGTTCTCTGCGCTGCTCAGTTACCCGACGGCTGAGCTCATCGAAGCGGCAAGCGAGATGAAAGCTGTGCTGTCTACCGAGGCGCTCCTGCCGCCCAACCACCTCGCAGCGGTGTCGGCACTCATCGAAGATATCGCTGCGCAGGATCTGTTCGATGCGCAAGAGCGCTACATCCTGCTATTCGACCGCACTCGCTCGCTGTCGCTGCATCTCTTCGAGCATGTTCACGGTGAGAGCCGTGATCGTGGCCAGGCGATGGTCGACCTCATCAAGGTGTACGAGGATGGCGGCTACGCGCCGACGACCTCAGAGCTGCCCGACTTTCTGCCACTCTTTCTTGAGTACGCCTCGACGCGCCTGCCAGCCGACGCGCTCGAGCTGATCGGTCAGCCTGGCCACGTGATTGCGGCACTAGGAGAGCGGCTTGCGAAGCGCAACTCGCCCTATGCCGCTGTGTTCGGGGCGCTGGTGGCGCTTTCGAAGGCGAAGCTCGATGCGTCGGCATTGGCAGCGCTCCAAGCAGAGCCAGACCCGGAGCCTGATGACCTGGAGGCGCTCGATGCGGCTTGGGAAGAAGAGGAAGTCCGTTTTGGTCCATCGACTGCCTCCGGTTGCGGCAAGGAAGGT
Source organism: uncultured Hyphomicrobiaceae bacterium (assembly GCA_964500805.1). Taxonomy (GTDB): domain Bacteria; phylum Pseudomonadota; class Alphaproteobacteria; order Rhizobiales; family Hyphomicrobiaceae. The sequence continues at coordinate 13,097 of CAZCQH010000072.1, read as the reverse complement.
CTGGCAGCGAAGCTCCGTCAGGCTCGCCGGCCGGCCTCGATCGTGGGGGACAATCGGGCTGTGCCACGGCAGATCATCGTTACAACGTCGCGCGCCATTCGTGCGGAAGGAGTCTGAACCATGCGCGATGCAATCTTCCACATCCTGTTCGTATGGTATCCGTACGTTTGTCTGTCAGCCTTCATCTTCGGCAGCATCATTCGCTTCGACCGCGAGCAGTACACCTGGAAAGCGTCCTCCAGCCAGATGCTGCGCAAACGCCAGCTCTTCTGGGGATCGAACCTGTTTCACTTCGGAATCTTGTTCCTGTTCGTCGGCCACACCGTAGGACTTCTGACTCCGAAGTCGATTTATACACTCTTCGTAACGCCGGAGCAGAAGCAGCTGCTCGCCATCATCGCAGGTGGAATAGCTGGCGCCATATGCTTCATCGGACTGACGCTACTTCTGCATCGGCGCTTGTTCGACGCACGCGTGCGCCAGACATCCACATACATGGATCTTGCGATCTTGATCATCATATGGGTGCAGCTCGTGCTCGGTCTGGTAACGCTGCCCTACTCGCTCGCGCATACCGACGGCTCGGTGATGATCCAACTTTCCAACTGGGCGCAGGGCATTCTCACCGTGCAGCCCATCGACGCACGGACATTGCAAGGTCTCGACTGGCCCTACCTCGTTCACCTGGTTCTGGGCATGACGATCTTCCTGCTCTTTCCGTTCTCGCGTCTGGTGCACATCTGGTCGGCCCCTGTGTGGTACCTGGGCCGCCGCGGCTATCAAGTCGTGCGTACCCGACGGTCTCTCGAACCGGGACGTGTTTCCCGTCCTGCGCAGCAACCTGCGGAGTGAAATCATGATTGCTGCTGCCCCTGCCCAGGCCTGCTCCATCAAGCAAGCGCTGCCTTCGCAACGCAATGTCGTCAGCGTGAATGGTGTGGTCATCCCCCACACCGATATTGCGCGGGAGACGCAAAATCATCCAGCCGGACGTCCTGTGGAGGCGTGGCAGTCCGCCACGCGCGCTCTGGTGATACGCGAACTACTCCTCCAGGAGGCACGGCGTGTCGGCGTGCCAGCGGAGGTACACTTGGACGACGAAGGCCGGCGGGAGACCGATGAAGAGGCGATGATACGCGGGCTTGTCGAACGCCACGTCATCATGTCCGTACCGAGCGAAGAAACTTGCCGCAGGTACTATGATCAGAACAGACTGCGATTCCGCTCGCCAGATCTGTTCGAGGTTCGCCACATATTGCTGTCTGCGCCGCCGGGTGACGCGCAAACGTTATCGAGCGCATTGCAACTGGCAGAGCGCTTGATCGCGACATTGCGCCAGCAACCGGAGGCTTTCGCAGAGTTGGCACAAGCGCATTCCGCCTGTCCATCGAGGACGGTCGGCGGCTCTCTTGGTCAAGTTGGTCCTGGTCAGACTGTTCCGGAGTTCGAGAGGGCGCTGGCGAGTCTCGAGGTGGGCTCTATTGGGTTGCACCCGATTGAGACGAGATATGGCGTGCATGTTGTGGCGCTCGACCGGCGCATCGAGGGCGTCGTTTTGCCGTTCGAGCACGTGCGCAAGCGCATTGCCAGCTGGCTCGGCGAGAAGGATCGCAGGCTCGCGATCAGGGAGTACATCGCATCGCTTGCGAACAAAGCTCGCATCGACGGTATCGGCCTTGCGGGCAGCTCGTCCACTTGAAAGACTGGTGCCGCAAGCGTGACTCGAACACGCGACCCCCGCATTACGAATGCGGTGCTCTACCGGCTGAGCTATTGCGGCGACCGGTTGGCGGCTGCGCGGAGCAGCCCCGATGCTCCTACGGCAACCCGATCGCCGATGCAAGCTGAAAGGGCGCGGACACGCAGGTTCCTGGTGCCAATTGGCACGATTGCCGCCAAGCCGCGAGCTTGGCCCTGCTTTCTTTGATCAGGGCCGAAGTGTCGGGACGTGGTGGGCGCTACGGAGCCTCATTGGAGAAGATGATGGTACCGGAAGCCGCAAACATACCGCCGACACCGTGGCAAACCGATATTTTGGCGTTGTTGACCTGAGCTGGTGCGATGCCGCGCATCTGGCGGACGCTCTCCTGAAGGGCATACATACCATACATGCCAGAGTGCATGTACGAGAGACCGCCGCCGTTGGTGTTGCACGGCAACTTGCCGCCGATCGCGGTGTTTCGCTCGCCAATGAAGGCTGCTGCCTCGCCGCGCTTCACGAAACCCAGATCCTCCAGACCATAGAGCGGCAGGTGGGCGAAGGCGTCATAGATCATCAAGTGATCGACGTCATTGTGGGTGATTCCGGCTTCATCAAACGCCTTCTTGCCGGAGACTCGGAATGCTTTCGACGACGTGAAGTCTTCCATCTGCGAGATCATCGGGCCTTCGACGGACTCGCCGGTGCCGAGAATGTAGACGGGCTTCTGCGGGAAGTCCTTGGCGCGCTCGGCGCTGGTCAAGATCAGCGCCCCGCCTCCGTCCGTGACGAGGCAGCACATCAGGATGCGAAAGGGGTAGGCGATCATGCGGGACTTCAGCACGTCATCGACGGTGATCGGCTCCTTAAACGTGGCGCGCGGGTTCCTTGCCGCCCACTCGCGTTGGATGACTGAGACAGTGGCGATCTGCTCTTCCCTGATCCCGTAGGTTTTCATGTAGCGAAGCACGGGAATCGTGAACATCGTCGGTGGGCCGAAGACGCCGTAGGGCGCTTCGAACTGACCGGCGAGGCTGTCGGGATATGGCGGACGCGGCGTCGGTGCGATGCGACTCTTGCCGGACTCGCCGTGCGTGATCAGTACGGTCTTGCAAAGGCCCTCGTTGATGGCGGCCGCCGCGTGGCGCACATGCAGCATGAACGAGCAGCCGCCGACTGCCGTGCCGTCCGCCCAGGTCGGCGTGATGCCGAGATACTGAGCGAGCGCCATCGGCGTTTCGCCGGCCGTCGCGATGCCGTCGATGTCGGACGGTTTCAAGCCGCAGTCCTTCATGGCATTGAGGGCGCAGTCCGCATGCAGCTGAATCTGCGACATGTCGGGAATGACGCCGAGCTTGGTTGTTTCCGCCGCGCCGACCACGGCCACCGATTTCTGTTTCATGAGGTTCTCCTGAATGTGAAGCCGCGTCATTCCGGACGAAGAGCCGTCAGTATACGGCGAGGAGATCCGGAACTCAGCGGAAGGAGCGCGAAGCGCGATTTTGAGTTCTTCGGATGATGCTTGCACCGGGTCCCGGACAACGCTCGGCTTTCGGCCTCACGTTTCCGGAATGACGGAAAGGGCTATTTTCCGGCCGGCTTGAACATCGGCAGTGAGATGGCCTCGGACTGCTTATCGAAGGTGACCTCGAGCGGCATGTCGAGCTGCAGGGCTTCAGGTGTCTGCGGGCAATCGACGATGTTGGTCATCATGCGCGGGCCTTCGGCGAGCTCGACCACGGCGATGGCATACGGTGGATCAAAGCCCGGTGAGGGGCGAGCGTGAATGACGTAGGAGAAGAGCCTTGCCTTTCCCGATGCCTTCACGACTTTCACGCTGCGCGAGCCGCATTTCGGGCAGAATGGCCGGGGCGGAAAGTAGGTCTTCGAGCAATCATTGCAGGTCTGCAGGCGCAGCTCGCCAGCTTTGGTCCCGTCCCAGAAATGCTGGGTCTCGGGCGTCGGTTTCGGCAGCGGTCGTTTTCCTTCGGCCACGGGCGTTCTCCTCGTCTCTCGGGGATGGAGGTATTGTGGCGCGGGAGCGGGGTCCGATGCAAACACCTTTGTCGGTGCAAAATCGACGACCACTCGACGACATGGACGCAAGTAGGGAATGGCCAGCACCACCAGAAAATCGAACTGTCCAGTCTATCCATTGCGTGCAGTACTTCGCCAAGCACGGCTGGGAAGTTCCGCGCTCAGCTCCCGCATGAGGGTGTACAGCGCAGCCTGAAAATGCCGCTCGTGGCTGACAAACGGCATGGCACTCTGCTCACCATCGCATTCGTCGCCAATTCCTGGTGGTTGGTCGGCTGGTCCGGCACCAGAAGAATCGGGCAAGTCTTAGAGCATCAGCGCTGTGACCTTTATCCCCGGTGAATCTTCACATACTCGAAGTCGCCGGGTTTCTGGTCGATGCCGATCTTGGGCGGGGCAATCCAGGGAGCGTACCTGCCGCGATCCCAGCAGGGCTGCATCAAGTCCGCGATATAAGCGCCGTCGTCCTTGGAGGGGATCCACTGGTCTTTCTGCGCCGACCATTCACCGGCTGAGAGCAGATTGCCGTCGGGTGAAGCCTGAACATCCTTGAACTCGCCGACTTGTCGATGGAACGCCACCGACGGCAGTTTCAGCTCGAACTGCAGGCCGGCCTTCTCGATGATCTTGTTCCAGCGCGACACGCCGCCCTGACAGTCCCGCACGTAGTCGTCCCTCAAGCGCATGTTGATCGCGGTCAACGCCGGCTCCTCGACCGTCTTCAGCGCGCCATTGACCAATTTCAGCACCGGATAGGTTGCGTTAGTCAGGTGATGGTCATCCTCGATTTTCGTCTCGTTGAAACGGCCCTTGAGACCCGAATTGTAGAAGTTCGCAGCATTGGTCGACACTTCCGAGCCGAATAGATCCAGGGACAGAGAAAAATGCAGATTGGCTTTCTTCTGCAGAGTCGGCAGGTCGATGACGCCGAGCTTGCGGACGCGTGCGATATCGTACGGATCGGCAATGCCGGCCGCCTTCATTGCCTCGCAGGTGCGCTCGATCACACGGCCGACGCCGGTCTCGCCGACGAACATGTGGTGCGCTTCTTCCGTGAGCATGAATCGGCACGTGCGCGACAGCGGGTCGAAGCCCGACTGCGCAAGGCTCTCGAGCTGCATCTTGCCGTCGCGGTCGGTGAAATATGTGAACATGAAGAACGACAGCCAGTCGGGTGTCGCTTCATTGAAGGCGCCGAGCATGCGGGGCTTATCGACATCGCCAGAGCGGCGCTGCAACAGCTCGTCGGCTTCCTCGCGCCCGTCTTTGCCAAAGTACTTGTGAAGCAAGTAGACCATCGCCCACAGATGACGGCCTTCTTCCACATTCACCTGAAAGAGGTTGCGCATGTCGTAGAGCGAAGGCGCGGTCTTGCCGAGATGACGCTGCTGCTCGACCGAGGCGGGCTCAGTATCACCTTGAATCACGACCAGTCGGCGCAACATGGCGCGGTATTCGCCGGGCACCTCCTGCCAAGCTTTCTCGCCCTTGTGAGCGCCGAAGTTGACGAGGCGATCCTCGGCGCGCGGCGCCAGCAGAATACCCCACCGGTACTCGGGCATCTTCACGTAGTCGAATTTCGCCCAGCCTTTGGGATCGATGGAGACAGCAGTGCGCAGATAGACGTCGGAGGTCTGAAAGCCATCCGGGCCCATCTGCATCCACCAGTCGATGTACCCGGGATGCCATTGCTCCAGCGCCTTGAGGACGCGCTGATCGTCCATCAGACCGACATTGTTCGGGATTTTAGTCGAGTAGTCGACGTGGCTGGTCTCGGGCATCTCAGACTCTGAACGGCGCTGCGCTCACTCGAAGTGTCATATATCAGCCTGAGGGCAAAGTGTAGTGCAGTGTCCTCGCTTGACGATCGCCAATCTCATTGTTCGAGCAACTCAGATCCTCATGCGGCACGAGCAAATCGCGAGCCGCGGGTGGGGTATGTTGCCTGCTTCGGGGCCATTGGCGTGACAGCGCCAGAGGCGGTCGCGACGTGTGGGTGCGCTTTGGCATTTTGCGCGAAGTCGTCCGGGGCACTCGTCTGCGTCGATCGTTTCAGACGAGACTTGGGCTTTCGGGCTGGTGCTGCGTCGATTGCGGGGTGCTGCAACTCGTCAGAACTCACGGCGATCTCGTTAAGGTTATGAAATCGTTAAAATAATATGTAAAATCCAATCTTCGCGCTAGGGCCATCAGGAAGCTCGTAGGCGCGTCTTGGGACGAGTGGCTAACCCCCTACCTGGATCGAATTGAACAACGTCCTTGGGGCCTCTGCGTCGATTCTAGGGCCATTCTAATTACTGAGTGTCGGTCGATTGCCCCAACCGGGAAAAAACAGAGCTTAGCTGGTCCACTGGCGCATGCAACTCGGCAAAATTCCCGCCGTCCGCAATTTCGAGCCGAAGAGTGCCAGATCTTTACTCGAGATGTAGCCGCAAGAAGACTGTGCCATGGACCGGGGTGTCGTAGTAGGGCGCCGTCTCCTCGAAGCCGAGCTTGCGGTAGAGGGCCTGGGCGTCAGCCATCGACGGAAGCGTGTCGAGGCGCATCTCCTGGTAGCCCAGGCGCCTCGCTTCTTCGATCAGGGCTTCGACCAGCCGGCGGCCGAGACCGAGGCCGCGGCCGTGGGGTGCCACGTAGAGCCGTTTCATCTCGCAGCAGCCGGACGTCTCCATCGCTCGGAGCGCAACGCAACCCAAGCTGCGCCCGCGGGCATCTCGCGCAATCAGGAGGGCTCCTGACGGCGAGGCGTACTTGCCTGGCAGGCCGGTAAGCTCCGACTCAAAATCCTGATAGGCGAGGTCAACGTTGAGCGAAGAGGCGTAGGCGCGGAACAGCTCCTTGATGGCGGCAAGGTCTGCCGGACTTGCGACAGGATCAATTCTGACAGCGGAGGCGTCAGTCATGTGTCGCGGTCTCGTTGGCAGGTTTCATCCAGGTCGAAGCGCACGCCCAGGCCAACAAAGACGTATCCATAGACGCGGCGCGTGCCTCGATACAGCTCAAGCGTGAATCGAGAACGGCGGAATAGCACGTTTTCATGCGTCGTGATCCGATGGTGCGGATTGTTCTCGCCGAGATCAAGAGACCGGCCGCTTGTCGATGACGCGGCGGGCCTTTCCCTGGCTGCGCTCAACGCCGCCGGGGTCCGCCACGGTGACCTTCGATGTGACGCCGATCAAGCTTTTGACCAGGTGCGCAAGCTCCCCGCCATTTTGCCGTCGCGCATCCGGTGTTGCGGCGTCGGGATGCGCTTCGACCACGATTTCCATCTCGTCCATGCGGCCGTCGCGCGTAAGCACAACGACGTAGTGTGGCGTGAGGCCCTTCACCTTGAGCAACTGCTCCTCGATCTGGGTCGGGAAGACGTTGACGCCGCGTATGATCATCATGTCGTCGGTGCGGCCAGTGACACGCTCGATGCGTCGGAATGAGCGGGCAGTGCCCGGCAGCAAACGCGTCAGATCGCGGGTGCGGTAGCGGATGACGGGCATTGCTTCCTTCGTGAGGGAGGTGAAGACGAGCTCGCCAACATTTCCTTCCGGGACCAGCGCGCCGGTCTCGGGGTCGATCACCTCGGGATAGAAATGGTCCTCCCAGATGGTCGGGCCATCCTTTGTTTCGACGCACTCGTTGGCGACGCCAGGACCGATGACCTCGGAGAGGCCATAGGTGTCCACGGCATGAATGTTGAAGGCCGCCTCGATCTCGGTGCGCATGGCGTTGGTCCAGGGCTCAGCACCGAAAATGCCGACCTTGAGCGATGTCTTGCGCGGGTCGTGGCCCTGGCGGCGGAACTCATCCAGAATCGCCAGCATGTAGGAGGGCGTCACGGTGATGATGTCCGGCTCGAACTCGCGGATGAGCTGAACCTGACGCTCGGTCATGCCGCCTGAAACGGGTATGACGGTGAGGCCGAAGTCCTCGGCGCCGCCGTGATAACCGAGCCCGCCGGTGAAGAGCCCGTAGCCATAAGCATTATGCAGCCTCATGCCGGGGCGGCCGCCGGAGGCGCGTATGCAGCGGCCGACGGTTTGTGCCCACGTTTGCAGATCGCGCCTGGTATAGCCGACCACAGTCGGTTTGCCGGTGGTGCCGGACGAGGCGTGAATACGCGCGACCTGTGTCAGTGGAACGGCAAACATACCGTACGGATAGTTCGCCCTGAGGTCGTGCTTGGTCGTGAACGGAAACTTGGCGAGATCGGCGAGCGATTTGAGATCGTTGGGTTTGACGCCCTTGGCATCGAAGGCCTGACGATAGTGAGGAACCTTGTCGTAGGCGTGCCGCAATGACCACTTGAGACGATGCAACTGCAGCTCCTCGATGACAGCTCGCGGAGCAATCTCGATCTGGTCGAGCTCGGAGCGTTGTGGCGTGAGATCCTGCATTGTCGGGTCCTGATCGTGAAGGTTCTAGCATGTCTCGGCGTCGCGGCGCATGAAGGCGCGGACGCGGTCCATAGTCTCGCGTTTGGGATAGAGGCTGGCGAGGACGCGGGCGCGGGTCAGAGGGTCGCTCGCAAAGAATCGCTCGTAAAGCACCTGACGATTGCCGAAGCCGCTGATCGCCACCTCGGAAGCAAGGCGGAAGAGCTGAATGCGATCGCGCGCGGTGGTGCTGTCCGTTGCGAGGTATTGGTCGATGTCGCGTTTCAACGGCCCGTCGAGGTCGGCGGCGCTGGGCGTGATCATAAAACTTGATGAGCCCAAAAGCTGCAGGATCTCGATCATGCGCGGGTAGGCGGTCATGAAGAGGTTGCGTGTCGACTCGATGGTGACGAGGTCCGGGCACATGACGCCCCAGTCGTCGAGCTTGGCGTCGGCTTCGGCGGCGCGCATGGCGGCCCGCATAAGGGTGGTCGTCTGCATCAACTCGCCAATGTAAGACTCGGTGTGCGGAAGATGAGCGTTGCCCAATGCTTCCGTCATGAGGAGCGCCAGGCCCAGGACGAACTCGCACTTCGCCAAATTCTTTGCAGCCCCCTGGTGAGCCGAATGGGCGGAAAAGCGAGTGGCTGGACCGACGTTGTTCAGGTGCTCGACATCGCCCAGAACGAACACGCGCTCCCAGGGCACGAGGACGTCATCGAAGAACACGACGCAATCCATTTCCTCGAACCGCGAGCTAAGCGGGAAATCAAATGCGGAGCCGGTATTGGCCAGGCTGTCGCGGCAGAGGAAGCGCAGACCCTTCGTTGCGCATGGAATGGCGAACGCGATCGCGAAGGGGCTGTGGCCCTTGCCGTAGTGGCCGAGGCGCGGCGTGTAGACAGCGATCTCGTCGGCGAGGGGGCCGAGCGTCGCCAAGATGCGTGCACCGCGGACGATGATGCCGGCGGTGGTTTCGCGCACGACGGCGAGCGCGGTGCCTTCCTCCAACTTGAACGTGGAGGATGGGTCGCGGCTGCGCTGCAGGTTGATCAGCGCATGGGTGAGGACAAGGTCGTTCTCGCGGATGTACTCGTGGTAGCGGCGCATGTTGTCGCCGAATTGCGGGCGGGTGCGAGCGAAGTAGTCGGAGGCAGCCGCCCAGGCCGAAAATGTGACGTTCATGAAATCCGGCGTGCGGCCCATCATGCCGCAGGTGGCGCGCGCCCAATGCAGCATCATGTTGCGGCGGCGGATGAGCTCGTCGTGCGTGCGCGGGATGATGAAGGACAGACCGACCGGCTTGCCGGTCGTCGGCGAGGCGAAGGTCATCTCGCTCGCGAGCGCGGGATCGTGCTGCATGTCGTAGAGCGCCGCGATCGTACGCGCGCCGCCGGCAAGACCTGGATGCGTGGTCACGTCACGGATTCGCTCGCCGCCGAGCCAGACCTCGTGGTCCATGCTCTTGAGGCGCTCGAGATACTGGTGACCTGTTCCTGCCGGCATGGCTGACCTTTTCGATGACGAGAAGTACGCGCAGATCGTACATCGGGATTTACTTGGCATCCACGAGGGAGCCGGGGATCACCCGCACGTGGCCGCGAAACTCCGCGATGGTCTCGTTGGTCAGGTGGTCGCGAACGGTGACGTCGTAAAGGCCATTGCGGCCGCCGCGATGCTGCTCGACGGCTTCGGCCACCAGCGTCATGCCGAGCCGGGCGGGCGCGAGGAGCGTGATCTGGCCGGATTGCAAAATGGCGCGCTCGTTGTAGCTGTTGGACGCGAATGCGCAGGCGCTGTCGGCGAGGGTGAAAACAAGGCCTCCATGGCAGACGCCGAGACCGTTCACCATGCGGTCGGTCACCGGCATGCTCAGCGCGGCGCGGCCGGGTGCGATCGAGACGAGCGTCATGCCGAGATCGGCGCTCGCCCGGTCGTCGGCCCACATGGCCGCTCCGACCTTGCGAGCGAGTGCTGCTGGATCAGGCGCCATGCTCAGGCTTTCTTCACCGGCGCGCGCCCTGTGAATTTCGCGGAGCGCTTGGCAAGAAAGGCGCCAACACCTTCGGCGTAGTCGGACGACGCGGCAGCGAGCCGTTGCAGGTCGCGCTCGACGCGCAGTTGCGCGGAAAGGTCGTTGTCGACCGACTCGAGCAGCGCCAGCTTGGTGAGGCCAAGGCCATAGGTTGCCGCCTGCGCGAGCCGCTCGGCGACGGCGTCGACCTCGGCGTCGAACTTGTCGTCATCGACGGCCTTCCAGATCATGCCCCAGGCTTCCGCCTGTTCGGCCTTGATAGGCTCCGCCAGCATGGCCATGGCGCGGGCGCGCGCCTCGCCGGCGATGCGCGGTAGGAAATAGGTGCCACCACAGTCCGGAACGAGGCCGATCTTGGCGAAGGCCTGCAAGAACGTCGCCGAGCGCTTGGCGTAGACGATGTCGCACGCGAAGGCGAGGCTGGCGCCACCACCGGCCGCGATACCGTTGACCGCGCCGATGATGGGCTTCGGAAGGCGGCGCATAGCTTCGATCATGCCGTTGTAGCGCTCTACGACGGGCCCGACGTCGGGCTGCGGACCATTGGGGTTATAGACCTCGCCGGAGAGATCCTGACCGGCGCAAAAGGCGCGGCCAGCGCCGGTGATCACAACCACGCGGCAGCTCTCGTCGCGTCCGGCGTCGTCGAGAGCGACCATCATGGCGTCATAGAGCGCCTTATTGAGCGAATTGAGCCTATCGGGCCGATTGAGCGTCAGGCGGGTAATGCCCTGAAATTTCGCGACCAGAACTGCTTCGGTGGACATGCTCGCCTCTCGTGTCGTGATCGATTGCCGGCTGGTTTCCGGCTCGATCACTTGCCATTGCCCGTGCTGGCGCCCGGGGAAAAAACGTTCGCCAGCGGCCGACAGACTTGACCGATGACAGGCTCACTGTCATCCGCTTCCAATCAGCTAACGGATCACACGACTGGCGTGCCAGGTGGGCCATAGCCATTCCGTGATCGGGGACTTGGAACCTACGATGCCCTTCAACTCGAAGAAAGCCCAGCTCGACGCGATCCTGGGTTCCCGGCTTCGTGACATTTCAGCCAGCCAGTTCCGCGAGCTGATGCTGATCATCGGTCCGGTGCTCCTGCTCGTTGTCGTGGCAATCTGGATCGCGCTGCAGTTCGTGCAGCCGGCACCTCCGAAAAAGGTCGTGATTTCGACTGGCGGGCAATCCGGCGGCTACTACACGCTCGGGCAGCGTTATGCGGCCCATTTGAAGAAGCACGGAATTACGCTCGAGGTCGCGACCTCGGCGGGCTCGATCGAGAATGTCGCTCGGCTGAAGGACACTCGATCCGGGGTCAGCCTGGCGCTCGTGCAAGGCGGCATTACGAACGGACAAGAGGCGCCGGAACTCGTCTCTCTGGGCCGCCTTTTTCCGGAGCCGCTCTGGATCTTCTACCGCAACGCGCAACCGATCGATCAGCTGCACCAGCTCGCTGGAAAGCGCATTGCGATCGGCGCAGAGGGCAGCGGCACGCGGCATCTGGTGCTGAACCTATTGAAAGCAAGCCAGATCGATCAGCGGGCAACGACGCTGCTCCCGATCTCCGGCATCGAGGCTGCGGACGCGCTGCGCTCGGGGAGCATCGATGCGGTCTTCCTGGCGCTCGCCCCGGAGGCGCCCGTGATCCAGACTTTGATCCGTGAGCCCGGAGTTCGCATGATGAACCTGGCACAGGCAGAGGCGTATACGCGCCTGTTTCCCTATCTGCAGAGGATCGTGCTGCCGCAAGGCGCGTTCGACTTGGTGAGTGGCATTCCGGCGAACGATGTGCAGATGGTGGCTCCTGTCGCGGCGTTGCTTGCACGGGAAGATCTGCATCCGGCCGTCATTGGACTGCTGGTCGATGCGGCCAAAGACGTGCATGGAAAGGGTGGGCTGTTCCACCGCGTCGGCGATTTTCCCCGGGCTCTCGACCCCGAGTTCGAGATTCATGAAGACGCGGAGCGTCACTATAGGGCCGGCCCGTCGTTCCTACGGCGACAGCTTCCGTTCTGGCTCGCGAATTTCATCGAGCGCATGAGTGTCGTGGCGGTACCGCTGGTCGGTGCGCTGCTGCCGCTCGTCAAGCTCGGTCCGGCCGTTTACAGGTGGCGCATCCGACGACGCCTCCTTTATTGGTATGGGTGCCTCAAGGCCCTCGAAGCGAGTGTTGCCAGCGACCGGTCGAACGAGAACCTCGGATACTTTGTCGATGAGGTCGCCAGTATCGACGAGGCCGTCGCAACTATTCCAGTGCCCTCGACTCATGCCGACCAGTATTACAGTCTGAGGGCGGCAATCGATCTCGTCAGGCAACGGCTGACAGCACAAATCTCCGTTTCCAAGGCTCACTCGGCCTGAGATTCACGGACCCCAGACGTCCGGCTGGACAGGGCCGGAGCGGGCGAATAGGACACGATCGACCACTACGATCGCTCTGCCGAGGGACGGCCACGATGTTCAAGAAAATCCTGATCGCCAATCGGGGCGAGATCGCCTGCCGGGTAATCAAGACCGCGCGCAAGATGGGCATCAAGACGGTGGCTGTCTATTCCGATGCCGACCGCGATGCGCTGCACGTCGAGTTGGCCGATGAGGCCGTCCATATCGGGCCGGCCGCAGCAGCACAGTCCTATCTGGTCATCGAAAAGATCGTCGAAGCATGCAAGCAGACCGGTGTGGAGGCGGTGCATCCCGGCTACGGCTTCCTGTCGGAGCGCGAGGCGTTCCCAATCGCACTGGAGAAGGCGGGCATCGTGTTCATTGGGCCGAATCCCAATGCGATTGCCGCCATGGGCGACAAGATCGAATCGAAGAAGGCGGCAGCCAAGGCAAAAGTGTCGACCGTGCCGGGTTTTCTCGGTGAGATCGCGGATGCCAAGCAAGCCGTGAAGATCGCCGCCGAGATCGGCTATCCCGTGATGATCAAGGCCTCGGCCGGCGGCGGCGGCAAGGGCATGCG
>CAZCQH010000071.1:25382-26798 GCA_964500805.1 uncultured Hyphomicrobiaceae bacterium | reverse complement strand
CTGCAGAAGCGAGGCGCTTCGTCCGGCGAAGTCCGACAACTTCGAAGCTCGCAAGGTCCGAGGTTTCCCGGAACCCGCGCGCGAGCGCGGTTATCCGGGATCTTTCGCGTCGCGGCTTCGCAGCGCGCCCGAAACGGGTGCGGGGAACCCGCGCGCGAGCGCGGTTATCCGGGATCGTTCCCGTTGCGGCTTCGCAGCGCGCCCTAAACGGGTGCGGGGAACCGGCGGATGAGATTTGCGGGAGGAGCGAAAGCCAGCACACGATGGGAGGTTGATGGGTGCCGAGGATCAAAGTTGTCGGACATCGCCGGCATCGCGGCTGTGCCTTGGTCGATGGCGATGAGGCCGGCTCACTCCGACCTACGGCTTCGATTTTTTTCGCAGGACAAATGGATCAATCGTAGGTCGGAGTGAGCCGGCCCCCTCTCGTCGCTGCAGAAGCGAGGCGCTTCGTCCGGCGAAGTCCGACAACTTCGAAGCTCGCAAGTTCCGAGGTTTCCCGGAACCCGCGCGCGAGCGCGGGTATCCGGGATCGTTCCCGTTGCGGCTTCGCAGCACGCTCGAGACGGGTCAGGACCCCGGATCGCGACGCCAAAGCGTCGCGTCCGGGGAACCAGCGATGATCTGAACGGGGTCGGACCCATGGGTCTGACCCTGACCGGGCAGCGCGCTGCTGTTACTTCGCCGCGCGGTTTTGGCGGTTGTCGACGAGGTCGGTGACGACGGCGGGGTCGGCGAGTGTGGACGTGTCGCCGAGGTTCGAGAAGTCGTCCTCTGCGATCTTCCTGAGGATGCGGCGCATGATCTTGCCGGAGCGCGTTTTCGGCAGGCCCGGTGAGAACTGAATCCAGTCCGGCGTCGCCGTCGGCCCGATGATCCGGCGCACGGTGCCGACGAGCTCCTTCTTCAGGTCGTCGGAGCCCTTCTCGCCCGCCATCAGGGTCACGTAGCAGTAGATGCCCTGGCCCTTGAGATCGTGCGGCGCGCCGACCACGGCAGCCTCCGCCACCTTCGGGTGCGCGACGAGCGCGCTCTCGACCTCCGCCGTGCCGAGCCGGTGGCCGGAAACGTTGATCACATCGTCGACGCGGCCGGTGATCCAGTAGTAGCCGTCGGCATCGCGCCGGCAGCCGTCGCCGGTGAAGTACATGCCCTTGTAGGTCGAGAAGTAGGTCTGCACGAAGCGCTCGTGATCGCGGAACACGGTGCGCATCTGGCCGGGCCAGCTGTCGAGGATGACGAGGTTGCCGGTCGCCGCGCCTTCGAGGATGGTGCCCTTGTCATCGACCAGCGCGGGTCGGCAGCCGAAGAACGGCCGCGTGGCCGAGCCGGGCTTGGTCTTCGTCGCGCCCGGAAGCGGGGTGATGAGAATGCCGCCGGTTTCCGTCTGCCACCACGTATCGACGATCGGGCATC
>CAZCQH010000071.1:0-25371 GCA_964500805.1 uncultured Hyphomicrobiaceae bacterium | reverse complement strand
GACGGAGCCGAGGAGGCGCAGCGAGGCGCGGCTCGTGCGCTTCACGAACTCATCGCCCGCGCCCATCAGCGCCCGAATGGCGGTCGGTGCCGTGTAGAACGTGTTGACCTTCCATTTGTCGACGACGTGCCAGAAGCGCGAGGCGGTCGGATAGTTCGGTACGCCCTCGAACATCAAGGTCGTCGCGCCGTTGGAGAGCGGCCCGTAGAGAATGTAGCTGTGGCCGGTCACCCAGCCGACATCGGCGGTGCACCAGTAGATGTCGCCGTCGTGGTAGTCGAACACGTACTCGTGCGTCATCGAGACGTAGACGATGTAGCCGCCGGAGGTGTGCAGCACGCCCTTCGGCTTGCCGGTCGAGCCCGACGTGTAGAGGATGAACAGCGGGTCCTCGGCGCTCATCTCGACGGGTGGGCAGTCGGCGGGGACTTTCACCAGCTCGTCGTGGAGCCAGATGTCGCGGCCCGCGGTCCAGTCGATCTTGCCGCCGGTGCGCTTCACGACGAGAACCTTCTCGCCGCCTTTCGCGCACTTCTTCAGGGCTTCGTCGGTGTTCTTCTTCAGCGGAATGGGCCGGCCGCCGCGCACGCCTTCATCCGAGGTGATGATGAACTTCGAGTCCGCGTCCTCGATGCGGTTGGCGAGGCTGTCGGGCGAGAAGCCGCCGAAGACGACGGAGTGCACGGCGCCGATCCGGGCGCAGGCGAGCATCGCGTAGGCCGCCTCCGGGATCATCGGCAGGTAGATCGTGACGCGGTCGCCCTTCTTGACACCGTTGGCCTTCAACACATTGGCGAACTTGCAGACGCGCTCGTGCAGCTGCTTGTAGGTGATCTTCTCGTCCTGGGTTGGGTCATCGCCCTCCCAGATGATCGCCACCTGATCGCCGCGCTTGGCGAGATGCCGGTCGATGCACTGCACCGACACATTGAGGGTGCCGTCCTCGTACCATTTGATGGAGACGTTGTTCGGGTCGTAGGAGGTGTTCTTGACCTTGGTGTAGGGCTTCATCCAATCGATGCGGCGGCCCACCTCACCCCAGAAGCCCGCCGGATCCTCCAGCGAGCGCTTGTACATCGCCTGGTACTTCTGCTCGTCGATCCAGGCGCGCGCGGCCCACTCCGGCGGAACGGCATAGATTTTGTCGGCGGCGCTGTCAGACATGTTGGCTCCTCCAGAGCTGAGGTCGTTTCGGGACCATTATGAACAGCCGGACCGGGGCGGCAACTGGTCAAAAGGTTGAAGGTTGCGGGCGCTCTGCGCAGACCGAGTGCAGCGCTGGCTATTCCCCCGGCCAGCGCAGCTTTGAGCCGCCGAGCCCGAAGGCGGGTTGGGCAGCGGTGCGCGGCACGGCAGTGGGTCCAATCGATGCTCGAGTTGGTGCCGTCGCACGTGGAGAGCGATGCTCGGCACCGGTCAATGATGGCTTTCTAGGCTTCGGCCCCGCCTTGGGTTCCGGCTTCGGTTGCGTCTCGTCGGATTCGGGCGTCGGCTCGGCAGCCTGGGCAGCGTCCGTCGCCGCCGTCTCTCCGCCATCGGTCGCATCGTCGTTGGTGGCAGCACGTCTGTCGGTAAGAGCGGTGATGCCGCTGCCGGCCTCGACTGATGCTGCGGCTTGCTGCTCCTGTCGTTCGAACGCCGTGCGCACGGCCGGGTCCGACGGTCCGAGTGCCTGCTTCCTGACCGCATCCACCTGAGGGTAATCAGCAGAGGCATAGCCGCGATGACGCTGCAGCTCGCTCAGCTCCCAAGGATCGGGCTTGCACTTGCAGCCCTCCACCTGGCGCTTGCGATAGAGAAATGCCGTCTGATGGCGCACATAGGGCCGGCCGGTCAGGTCGACCATGTCACTCACACTTGTGTCGTTCTTGTCGTGATAGAAGAGTTTTGCGTCTTCGCCGCAGCTCGCCTTGCAGATCTTGGCGTCTTTATAAAAGCCACTGCGCGTCGTGGCATTGCTGATCGGAAAGTAGTAGCCGTCGCAGGCGCGCACGCAGAGCGTCCGGTAGCGGCCGGAACCCGACTTTTGTGATTGCTCATCGTCGCGCTCGCGTGACGCGGCATTGAGGGGGGTGCGAAACAACGGCGGCGGCAGGCTCATGGGCCGCTGCGGCACCTCGGCGGGCGGCTGTTGCCCGCCACCGAAAAGGCTTTCAAAAAATCCTTGCGCCGCGGCAGGGCCCGAAGACGGGACGGCCAGCGCAACAAGAGAGGCGAGCTGCAGAATACCTGCACCAACAATGCGACGCATGACTTACCCAGTTGACCGCACAACGCGGGTCCGACGGACGCGCGCCAGCTCACCGGCCGAGGCTCGAGAGCGCACGTCCGGCTGCTTTATGCGCCCGGATTGCAAACAAAGTCTGAAGATCTGTGCCGGCAGCTGAACTCGATCTCGGAGCTGCTCGGCCGCGCCCGGTCAGTTGCCGCGGAAGCCAACGCTCTGCCAGCTCGGACGGCTGCCGCCCGGGGCGGTGGTGGACCTGACCTCGCGCGGTTGGGCCGGTGCGGGGCTTTGCACGCCGATGCGCATCATGCCGTCGGGACGCTCCTGCGAGCGCTGGCTGGCTTTGGCCGACGAAGACCCGCCGCCGCTCTTTTTGTTGCTTCTGACACCATTGGAGGACTTGGCAGTTTTCTGTCCGCTGTCGCTGGCAACCGCGGTCGGGCCGGGCTGTTCGGCCGCGATCTTCAGCCTCAGCGCGTCGGCCTCCTTGCCCGCGACCGCGTCGCCCTTCGCTCTCTTTGCCTCGAGCGCATAGAGACGGTGGCGCTCGATGGCTTGCGCCTCCCAGGGATCGGGCTTGCACTTGCACTGCGCGCTGTACTCATTGCGATAGAGAAACGCGGTCTTGAGCTTGCTGTAGGGCTGGTCGTTGAGATCCTTCATGTCCTCGATCTCGCCGCCCGGGTTCTTGTAGACGAAAAGCCGCGCCGACGAGGTGCAGCTTGCCTTGCATCGCGCCTCGTCGCGCTCAAAGTTTTCTTCAGTCGTCGCGAAGCTGACGGGAAAGTAATAGCCGTCGCAGAGCCGGACGCACATGGTTCGGTAGGTTCCGTCGTTGCCGTCATTGTCGAACGATCGTGGCGCGGGAGCGCGAGGCTCGAGAGGCGGGAAAGGGATCGGCGTCAGCCGATCGGCGCCGAGCCTGGCGGGTGCACTCGCTCGGGTGCCGCTTGGCCGGGTCGGACCGCTTCCCGAGCTGCTACGACCTTCCCAATACTCTCTGGTGCGCAGCCGCTCGACCCAATCGTCCTGGGTGAGGAGGACCCTGCCGGACGTCACGCGCTGAGTGACGGCTCCATCCTGCTTGGTCGCGCGCGACGCTGAGCCGATCGACTCCTGCTGCAGTCTGAGCCCGGTCGAGGTGAGCGCACCGAACACAATTGCGGCGCCGGCATACGCCAGCGTGCTCGCGCCAATAACGAACGCCAGGTAGACGCCAATCGCGACGCATCGAAATCGCACATCCTGCGAAAGCATTGTTACGCGTTACTCAACTGCCCCCAAACATCGGAGGATTTCACCTGTGCTCCCGCTTAGTCCGCAGACTGCATTCTGCCAACGGCCAAACCCGAACACAATGAATAACGCTGATTGCTAAGTCTGGTTCACTCAAGCTTCAGGTCAGTTGTTGTGCGGTAATCGCAAATTATCGCGGCGCAAGGCGCACCGCGCCGTCCAATCGGATCGCTACTCCGTTGAGCATTACATTCTCGCAGATATGAGTCGCGAGTGCTGCGTACTCCGTCGGGCTGCCGAGTCGCGAGGGAAACGGGACTGACGCCGCCAGCGCACGCCGTGCGTCATCAGGGAGGCCGTCGAACATCGGCGTATGAAAGAGTCCGGGCATGATCGTCGCGACCCGGATGCCGCTTTGGGCGAGATCCCGCGCGAAGGGCAGGGTCATCGACAGCACGCCGCCTTTCGAGGCTGCGTAAGCGATCTGGCCGATCTGGCCCTCCTCCGCGGCGACCGACGACGTCTGAATCATCACGCCGCGCTCGCCGTCCGCTCCGGTCGGAGCAAGTGTCTGCATGTGGGCCGCGGCCTTTGCGACCATCAGGAACGTGCCGATCAGGTTGACCTGGATCACCTTGGTGAAGCTCGCGAGGTCGTGCGGCTCGACGGCCCCAGTGTCCTTGTTCTTGCGCGTCACACGTTTTCCGATCGCGATTCCGGCGCAGTTGACGACAATCCGCTCGCCGCCAAGCTCCTTGCGGGATGCTGCAAGTGCTGCGTCGACACTCGCCTCGCTCGTGACATCGCACGTGAAGAATTGGCCGCCGATGGCCTTGGCGTGCTTTTCGCCTAGGTCGGCATTGAGATCGAAGATCGCGACCTTGCAGCCTTTCTCCGCGAGCGCCCGGGCAGTCGCCCCGCCGAGCCCGGATGCCCCGCCTGTCACAACCGCTGTGATATCCTTGCCGAGGATCATGGGGCTCTCCTGTGCTGTTCGGTTGCGTGCTGGCAGCGCGTCGATGCCGTGTCGCCAATACCATCAGTGAGCTTCTAGGGATGAAGCCGGGTCGCGTAAAGCGCCTGCGCGGCTGCATGTGATGTGGATCAAGCCTGGAGTGCAATCGCCCTCCGACCGCCGAGAGTGCGATCATCGCTACTTGGCTGACGAATTCGCAGCTTGCCTTAAGAGCAGGCACTTCGGCCGGCTCCGTTGCGGGCCGGCAACGCCTGTGCCGCGCCAGGGCCATTGCCTGATTTTCGGAGTTGGAAGCGTCGCGCGCTTTCGCACATTTATGGTCGACAATCTTCTTGAGTCGGACTGCGGCTTGACCGCGCGATTGAGCGGGGACGGGGGCAATGAAATGACAGTCAAACTGAAGGTCCTACAGGTGGTAGCTGTGGTGTCGGCTGCGACGTTGGCCGGCCAAGCGCTGGCTGATGGCGAAGCCAAGAAGAGAGCCGCCATCGCGAAAGACCCGGCGCCGGCCGAGGAGCCTAAGCGCGACCTCCAGATCACCGCCAATTTCGGCATCGCCTCGGAGTATGTCTTCCGCGGCTTCTCTCAGTCGGCCGAGAACCCGGCTGTTCAGGGCGGCATCGATCTCACGTACAAGTGGTTCTATGCCGGCATCTGGGGGTCGAGCATTGATTTCGGTGATGATCCGATCAGACCCGGCCGCGATATCGCGCATGCCGAGAACGACTATTATCTCGGTTTCAAGCCCGTGGTCGGCCGGTTCACGTTCGACTTCGGCGGCATCTATTACACCTATCCGCGCGCGTTCGACATCGGCGGCGCTGCAGTCTTCCGCGAGCTGGACTACTTCGAGTTCAAGGCAGGCGTCAGCGCCGAGTCGTGGAAGGACGCGACAGTCGGCGTGACGGCATTCTACTCGCCCAACTATACCAACGACACCGGCAGCGTCTGGACAGTGGAGGGTGCCTTCAGCCAGGTCTTGCCGAAGTTTCGCGATATTACTCCGACCTTCAGCGCTCTCATCGGCTATCAGACAGGCGATGATGCGCGGTTCCGCCTGCTCATCGCCAACAACGCGCGAGACGACTACTTCTATTGGAATGCCGGCGTCACACTGGGCTTCCACGAGCGGTTCTCGATTGATCTGCGGTACTGGGACACCAACGTGAAGAGCAACAACGCGGCAGGTGGCGGCGCCGATGGCTTCTGCACGGGTCGTACCTTCCAGTGCGACGAGCGCTTCGTCGCAACAGCCAAGGTCACGTATTGAGTGCGTACTGCCCGAGAGGAAGAACGGGGACGCCATTCCCCGTTGCTCTGTCGAGGACCTGGGCTCAGGTGCGATCGCGCGCCAACCAGCGGTTCAGCAGTGCATGCATCGGTGCATTGAGCAGCAGCGGCATCCCGACCATGAGCAGCGCGAGCCACGCGTAGGGGTGCATCCACTTCTGCGGCTCGGTATCCGACATGCCGTGCACGTAATTGATGTTGACGGCGCGGCCGCCGGCATCGGGCGTTGGCCCCGGCATATAGAGGTAGCTGATCAGAATGAGCGCCCAGGCAAGGATCGTCCAGGCCCAGAACGCGCGCCGGTCATAGCCGACGCGCCATGTGAGATAGAGCAGCAGGAACGGCAGCCAGCCGTGAAACAGCGACAGGCTGCGCAAGAAGAACGATTTCGAGGCGTCGAACATGTAGTCGGTCATGCCGTTGACCGAGGTGCCGGCGAAGTGCGCGATGTAGTCGGCCACCCACACCATTTGCGGCAGGAAGATGCCGACGGTCGGAATCGAGATCAGCAACTTGTCCTCGAGCCATATGCCGGGGACAGTCATGAGGAGCGCAACGTCGCAGAAGTAAAGGAAGTTCGCGGGACCATAGTTTACCCAATAGACGGGCACCAGGACGGCGACAAAGGCCGTGTAGGCAAGCTTCAGCCAGAGCGGGATGAGATTGCCACGGCTGGCAACGCGCGGCACGGATCGACCATAGGTTTCAACGGCCATCAGCGTGGCTCCCTCTCTGCCCGTTCCCTCAAGTGAGACGGCGATCCCTTGCCGCCCCTCAGCCTGATTTGGCCCAACCGCTGCAGAAGCCGTTGATTTCCATACCGCGGCCGATATCGTGGCCCGCGAATCTGGCGAAGGTGAAGCCCCATGCTGATGTCATCCACCGAGTTTCGGGAGAGCCTCCGGCGGTACAAGCCCCGCGTGTTCGTGAACGGAAAGCGTGTCGAGAGCGTGGCGGACGAGCCGCTGCTGGCTCCGGGTGTGGCGGCAACCGGGGTCACCTACGACTTCGCACTGAAAGAGCAGCACAAACCGCTGATGACGGCGCGCCAGATGACCTCGGGCAAGACCGTCAACCGAATGCTGCATATTTGTGAGACTTCGCAAGACCTGCTCTTCAAGCTGGAGGCTGTGCGGCTCGTGTGCCAGGAGTCAGGCTGCGCGCAACGGTACCTGTCACACGACGCGCTGAACGCGCTCTTTCAAGCAACCAAGCGCATCGATGCCAACGGCGGCATGGGCTACCATGACCGTTTCCTCGCTTACCTGCACAAGATCCAGGATGAAGATCTGACTCTCGGCATCGCCATGACCGACGCGAAGGGTGATCGCTCGAAGCGTCCAGGCGCGCAGGCGAACCCTGACGTCTATGTGCACATCAAGGAGCGGCGCACGGACGGCATTGTCATCCGCGGCACCAAGGCGATCGTCACCGGCGCGCCCTACATGCACGAGTTCCTCGTCATGCCCTGCCGTACGATGACCAAGGAGGACGCCGACTTCGCCGTCTGCTGCGCGGTGCCGGTCGATGCCGAAGGCGTGACGATCATCTCGCGCCCGGCAGGCCGGCCCGGTGAAGCGGCAGCGAAGTATGCGGCCAAGTACGGGCAGGCGACCGGTGTCGTGCAGTTCGATGACGTGTTCGTGCCGTGGGATCGCGTCTTCGCCGACGGCCAGGTGGAGGAGGCGGGTTTCCTCACCACCAGCTACGCGACGCATCACCGCCACTCGTGCATCGGCGCGCGGGCGGGTTTCGGTGATCTCCTGATCGGCGCCGGCGCGCTGATGATCGCGGCCAACGGCCTCGATCCCGAAAAGCACGGCCACATCCGCGACGCGATGGTCGATCTGATCAAGATCGTCGAGGGGTTCTTTGCCTGCGGTGTCGCGGCGTCGGTCTACGCGATGAAAGACCCGGCCGGCAGCGTGATGCCGGACACGGTGTTCGCCAACGTGGGCAAGCTGCTGCTTGCGACGCAGATCTATGACATGCACCGCCTCGCCCACTACGTCTCGGGCGGACTGGTGGTGGCGCTGCCGGGTCCAGACGAGGACCACAACCCCGAGACCGCGGCGTCGCTCGCCGCAGTGTTGGCCGGGCGGCCGGATGTGCCCGCATCGCATCGTCTCGAGGTCGCGCGGCTCATGGAAGACCTCACGGCGGCTCACACGGGCGGGTGGATGTCGCTCATCTCGCTGCACGGCGGTGGCTCCCCCGAAGCAATGAAGCGCGAGATCTGGCGCAACTATCCCGTGGGCGAGAAGGCCGAGCTGGTCGAGAAGCTGCTCGATCGCGGCGTTCTCGACGAAGGCCAGCGCACATCCAAGCAGCCCGGCCGGTGCTGTGCGACGGGCTGTGAGGTGCCGGAGGCGGGCAAGATGGACGTGCCCAACATCGAAAGCCCTCGCGACACCCTCAAAGACGCCGCGGAGTGACTGCCATGCCAACCGATGCAGCGCTCGCCGCGGCTGCCGATCTGATCTGGGACAGCTGGTCCGGCGGAACCACCATCAAAGAGCTACCTCCAATTGTGCGGCCTGCGTCGCGCCGCGACGGCTACGCCATCCAATCGCTGCTCGCGCGCAAGAGCCGTTGCGGTCTCTCCGGCTGGAAGATCGCCGCGACCAGCAAGGCCGGCCAGCAGCACATCGGCGTCGCTGGGCCGATTGCCGGCAGGCTGCTCACCGAGAAATGCTACCCGAACGGAGGTATGATTCCGCTTGCCGGCAACTCCATGCGCCTCGCGGAGCCGGAGTTCGCCTTTCGGGTTGGGCGTGCGCTCGAGCCGCGCACTTCGCCTTATGCCGTCGACGAGGTGGTTGCGGCCATGGCCGCGCTGATCCCCGCGATCGAGATCCCGGATACGCGGCTCGCCAACTTCGTCACAGCGGGTGATGCAGCGCTCATTGCGGACAATGCCTGCGGGCGCGAGTTCGTCGAAGGTGTTGCGTCAGGCGAGGACTGGCGCGGCGTCGATCTCGCGAAGCACACTGTGCACGCCAAGGTCAGCTCGCGTTACAGCCGTGACGGCATCGGTGCCAACGTGCTCGATGATCCGCGCCTTGCGCTGACCTGGCTCGTCAACGAGCTCTCGGGGCTCGGCATCACGCTCAATGCGGGCGAAATCGTCACCACCGGCACGTGCATGCCACCACTGCCTGTCGAGCCCGCTGACGAGGTTGCGATCGACTTCGGCAGCCTCGGCAGCGTCCGCGCCCGATTTTCCTGATCGCCGACGTGGCGCGCTATTTTTTCGGCGTCGTCGGGATGACCGGCGCCACCGTGGCTCCGCCCCTGCTTGTCTCGGGCACGGAGCTTGCGGGCAACGGCGGCAGCGGCGTGCGCACCACGATCTCGAAGAGGCGCAGCCCGGGAAAGAACGCCTGCAGCACCTTGCCGCCGGCGAACATCAGAACGCTCAGCAGAATGATCGCCGGAATGGCCGCGAGCGCCGCCTTCAGGAAAAACAACACCAGATGAGCAAAGGGGACGTCGAAGCGGGTCACGGTGCCGGCAATGCCGCCCATGCCGTAGCGGCCGTTGGGGCCCTCCACCGCGCTGGCGTAGTCATGGGACCCGGCCGATAGTGACGGGTCCTGGTATCCAAGCCCACCGGCGCTCGCGCCATGGGCTTGGCGGGCCGCCTCGCGAGCATCCCGCTCCCGGCGCAAGGTGCGCGGCAGATCGTCGGGATCTCCGAATTGCGGCTCTGCCATTCTCGCTCTCCTGACGGTCCTGGCCTCATTGTGCCGCCCCCTGCGCTGGGGAGCAGGACGGAGGGCAGGCCCTGCACCCCTGCCTAATCGGATTCGGGTGCGGTCTTGCAGTATCGGCGAGCAATTTGGCCGTATTGGGAGCGGTTTGGGGCCGTTGTCCACAACTGGAGCGGACCGCGACAAGGCGATCTCTGAGCCTGTTCACTAAAATAACTGGATTCCTTGGCGGAACCCTGCCCGCCTTGGGAGTGTCCTGCCTGCAGAACAGTATGCGTTGGAGGCAGAGATGACCGGCAGGCCGTGGCTCAATAGGCAAGCGAGGGCGACTACCGTTCTGGCGGCCGCGTCGGTCCTGGCATGGCTGGGCCCAGCTGCCGCCTACACGGGCAAGGTCGAGGACTCCTGCAAGAACGATTACTTTCGATTTTGCTCGTCATACTCCGTCGGTAGCTCGGCCCTTCGCAGCTGCATGGAATCGAATGCGCGGAATATCTCGCGCCGCTGCGTCGAGGCGATGGTGAAGGAGGGCATCATCGACCCGCGTCGCGTGCGCCGCTGACAGCGGAGCGCGACCGGGCTCGTCCGAATCCCGAAACGCAGCAGGCTATTGCACCGCGCGCCGCCGTGCCTCATCTAGGACCGTCAGAGCGCACCCGCCCGATGAGGAGCACGCGATGGACCTGAAAGGCCTGATCCGCACGATTCCGGACTACCCGAAACCCGGCATCATGTTCCGCGATGTGACGACCTTGCTCGCCGACCCTCAAGGGTTCAAGGCTGCGATCGCGCGGCTCGCCGAGCCTTATCGCACGGAGCCCATCGATGTCGTGGCGGGCATCGAGGCGCGCGGTTTCATCACCGCCGGTGCGATAGCAGACAGACTCGGTTGCGGCTTCGTGCCGGTCCGGAAAAAAGGCAAGCTCCCGTGGAGGGCCATTCGTCAGGACTACGCTCTCGAGTACGGGACCGATACCCTCGAGATGCACGAGGACGCGCTCGCAAAGGGCAAGCGCGTGCTCATCGTCGATGATCTGATCGCAACGGGGGGCACGGCCGAGGCCGCCGCAAAACTCATCCGGAAGCTCGGCGGCACCATAATCGGTGCCGCTTTTCTGGTCGACCTGCCGGAACTCGGCGGCGCCAAGCTGCTGGAGGGCCAGGGCATCAAAATCCATGCTCTGATGAGCTTCGAGGGCCACTGAATTCCAGAGTCGGCTCGAGACCTAACTCTTGGGCGTGGTCTGTGTAGCGGTAGGCTTGGTGGCTGGCCCCGCTGCCTGCCAGGGCGACCAGAACCAGAGAAGGGCAGCGGCAACGATCACCAAGGCTGCAATTGTCATGTTGCGCTGACTCATGTGAGCTTTCCTCCCGATGTTTTGCCACGGCACCAACGCCAAGGCTTCACTGTCGTTTGTGGAGTTGACGGCCACCCTGCCTGCTGTTCGAGGCGGCTGGCGGTCGTTTTGCTTTGAGCTCAGGCCACCGGCGACATGGGCCGGTTACAATTGAGCGTGCCGCATCGATCGATTCGATTCCAATCGATAATATTGATGGGATCATTGACGACAGGATGCGATTGCGCCCTGACTGTTGGATCGCGATCAGGCATTTGGCGCACCGACGCAAACGCGGCACCTTTCACCGGTGCGACGCGCCCTACGAGACGCGCGCGATCTGTGCCCGCGCTGCCCGATAGGCCTCTTCTACCGCATCGGGGCCGCGACTGAGGCCTTCGAGGGCGATGAACGTCACATCGCGAATGCCCAGCGTTGTGAGAATGTCCCGGAGGTAGCTGCTGAGATGATCCGGCTGGCGCGCACGCTTGCCGGTGAACCAGCCACCAGACGACACGACGACCAACGTCGGCCGGTCGCGCAGCGAGCCGACCTTGCCGTCGGGCGTGCTCTGGAAGGTGCGGCCGATGCGGACCACCTGGTCGATCCAGATCTTCAGCGCAGCGGGGACCGTGTAGTTGTGCATTGGCGTCGAGATGAGGAGGCGGTCGGAGTGCTCGAGTTCGCCGATGAGTTCCTCGGACGCCGCCAGCGCGGCGATTCCCTGCGACGCGTCCTGTGTCCGGTGTGCGATCATCGCATCGGCGTAAACGGCATCGATGACCGGGGCCGACGACTGAAGCCTGCGATGGATCACCGCGAGATCCGGCTCGCTGGCGACGAGCTTTGCCGTCACCTCATCGGCGAGGCGGACACTGTGCGCTGCTTGTCCGCGCGGGCTCGCGTCGATGCGCAGCAGCGTTGGCATGCGGTCGTCCCTATCCGATCAGCAGAGTTTGGATCTTGTGCCAGCTCTCACGGTCGGGAGCGATGAGGAGACCGCCGGTGTTGTCTCCGGGAAGATAGGGGCTGCCGTCATGCTTCGCGAAATAGAAGCCATGCTCCGCGGCGATGGCGAGGCCAGGCAGATGGTCCCATGGCTCGCACTTCGAATAGAACGCGAAGTGGGCTTCGCCCGAGGCGAGCCTCGGATATTCCATGCCGGCGGCGACGGCCGCCTCGATGCTCCGGAAGTGCTTGGCCGCTGCCGTAATGCGCTGCAGGCGCTCCGCCGTCATCAGGCGCCGGCCGGTGATGCCGCGCATCTCGCTCAGGGCAATCCCGAGCTTCGGCGGCTGCAGCTTGCGAAACTCGCGACCGCTCGAGCGCCATACGCCACCGCCCCTGCGTGCGCACACGAGGTCGCCGCTGACCGGCGCCAAGATCCACCCGGCCAAGATCTCGCCCTTTTCGACGAGCGCCACCATGACCGCGAACTCAGCCTCGCCCTTGGCGAACGAGCTGGTCCCGTCGATGGGGTCGATCACCCAGACCGGCGCCGGGCCCTGGAAGAGGCGCATGCGGCTCGGATCGGCATCGACGCCTTCCTCCCCGACGATCTCAGAGCCGGGAACCAGCTCCTGCAGCTCTCGCGCAAGCGCCGCTTCCATGGCGCGGTCTGCAATGGTGACGAGGTCGTCCGGACCCGCCTTCTCGGCAATGTCGGAGGTCTTCAGATTGCGCCAGCGCGGCAGCGCCTCAGCGGCGGCGACTTTTCGCAGAATGGCGGCGACCTGCTCAATGTCGACACGGATCATGGATCAGCCCGCACTTCGTCCAGTCGCCATGGCGCGCACCCTCGCGCCTGAAAGGGCGGGCAACGCTTACGCCCTGGGCAGCAGAATGCCAAGGATTTCCTGCCAGCTTGCCTCGCTCGGCGCAACGAGGAGGCCGCCCTTGCCATCAAGCGGATCGAAGGGCGCGCGGTCGAGACGGGCATGGTGGAAGCCGGCTTCGCGGGTCAGCGTCAGTCCCGCGAGATGATCCCACGGCAGCGTCGCGAAGTTAATCAGGAAGTCGCATTCACCGGTGAGGAGCCGGGCATAGTTGTGGCCGGCACAGGTGTGGCGGGTGTAGTTGCGAAACCTTGCCTTGACGTTCTCGGGATCGGGATAGCCGCGCATCAAAAAGCCACGCGATGTGACGATGCCATTGAGATCGAGCAAGCTATCGCGTGGCGCTCGCCGAAGGCGTTTCGGCCCGTCGCCGGCCTGCTCGCGAACGACGCCGCTTCCCGCTTCGCCCATGATCATCGTTTGCTCGGCCGGCTGATAGAGCCAGCCGGCAACCCCATGTCCGCCGACGAGCAGCGCGACCAGCACGAAGAAATTGGTCTGGCCCTCGATGAACTTGCGCGTGCCGTCGACGGGATCGACCACCCAGATCGGCTCCGCGTGCCGGAAGCGCTGCAGCACGCCTGGATCGGCGCTCACTGCCTCCTCACCGATGACGTGGGAGCTTGGAATGAGGGCCGAGAGCAGTGGCGTGAGCTCCGCCTCAGCCTCCCGGTCGGCGATCGTCACGAGCTCGTCGGGTTTCGACTTGCTGCCGATTTCGTGCGCCGCGAGATTGCGCCACCGCGGCATGATCACGCGCTCCGCAACGTCACGGATGATTGCTGCCACGCGGTCGATGTCGGCGGTTGCCACGGTCCCTCGCGATCTAAACGGATTCTCAATGCCACGTTTTCACCGCGAGCGGCATGTCGCAAATTGGCCGCACGCTTGGCTCCGACTGTCCGGAAGCTCGACCGAACGCGAAGGAGAACGCCATGGGTGCAGGACGATCGGTCAGGTCTCGCGTCGGCTGGTGCAGCAAGTTTCCTGGCCTTGCTCTCGCCGGTGCACTGCATCTTGCGTTGGTCGCGAACCCGGGCCAGGCCCGCGTGCAGCAGGCGCCGGGAAGCCGAGTGATCATCGATCTGCCAGAGGGGTATCAGCCGGCGACCCAGTTCTCCGGCTTTATCAACGAAGCGCTTGGCATCTCGATCGTCATTGCCGAGATGCCGGCGGAAGCCTACGACCAGATCGCCAAGGGGATGACTGCCGAGGTGCTGGCAACCCGCGGCATCCGCGATGCCACGGCGGCCAAGCTCGAGCGACCGGAAGCGCATCTGTTCATGCGTGGCGAGCAGGCCTCGCCGCAGGGTGATGTAGCGAAGTTCCTTCTTGTATTCCGCGACAAGTCGGTGACGACGGTGGTCACCGCCAACGTGCCGAAAACGGCGCTCGGCGACGGCAGGGTCAGGGCTGCCGATATCGAAACAGCGCTCGCCACCGCCGCCATTGCCGACAGTGCTGCGCCGCAGCGCGAGCTGTTCCGTCTCGGCTATCTCGGCGGCTTGCAGCCAGCCGGCGCCTTCATGGGCACCGCGCGCCTCTACACGTTAGACGGCAAAGCAGGTCAACCCGGCACCTTGAGCAAAGGGCCGGTGCTGATCGTTGCGCCATCCGTCGACAAGCGCGCCATTCCCGATCTCGACGGCCATGCGGAACGCATTCTGGGCGCCTTGCCGGGTCTCGAAGGCCTGACGATCGCTGCCCGTGGCAAGCTCCAGGTGGCAGGCCAGCCGGCGAGCGAGATCATCGCCGACGCCAAGGATCGAGCCAGCAAGGCCGATGTGGTCGTTTATCAAGTCGTCGTGCCAGGCAAGGACGGCGGCTATGTCCGCATCGTCGGCCAGGCGCCCGCCACCGACCGCGACAGCAACCTCGCCGACTTCCGCCGCATGGCTCAATCACTCGAGTTGCTACCTTGATGCCATCGCATGGCGACCGTGGCTGAAGTTTGCCTCAACCCGCATCCCCATGCGCCAAATTGCCCTCTCCGGGGCCGGGCCTCTCGCCTTGTGCCCTCCGGGAAAGGGTGCAAAAAGGGTCGCGCGTCAAAACGTCCTGTCTAGGGGAGCGCAGGGCACCTCTATTCTACCGTTCGTTGGCCTCGCCTCGCGCGAGGCCTCTGCTCGATCAGCGCTCCTATTCAGCGCAGGCGATGGCTTGCGTTTCAGGTGATGTAGCAGCGCGTTTGGGCCGTAGGCATGGAACAAGGAGGCCGCATTGGCGTCTGACAAGGATCATAAGCAGGTTGCGCACGTAGCGGCGCACGGGTCCATTCACAGCGGTCACCACGGCGCATCCCGCCGCGATATTCTGACGGTTGCCGCCGGCAGCTGGGCCGCAGTGGGCGCTGCCGCAACGCTTTGGCCGCTCATCCAGCAGATGAACCCGGACGCCTCCACCCAGGCGCTTGCCTCGACCGAGGTCGACCTCGCGCCGATCAAAGAAGGCCAGGCGATCACGGTGATGTGGCGCGGCAAGCCGGTCTTCATCCGCAATCGCACCAAGGACGAGATCGCAAAGGCTGCGCAAACCGAGCTTCGCGATCTCGTCGACACGGCTGCGCGCAACGATAACTTGCCCGAGCGGGCACCCGCGACCGATGCGAACCGGGTGAAGAAGGACAAGGCGAACTGGCTTGTGCTCGTCGGCATCTGCACGCACTTGGGCTGCATTCCGAAGGGCCAGTCGCTCGGCGATTCCAAGGGCGAGTACGGCGGCTGGTTCTGCCCCTGCCACGGGTCGCACTACGACACCTCGGGCCGCATCCGCAAAGGGCCGGCGCCGCGCAATCTCGAAGTGCCGCCTTACGAGTTCGTGTCCGACACCAAGATCAGGATCGGCTGACCTCCAGAAGCCAAGCGTGCATCCGGAGGCGAAGAGATAGAGACCCATGGCCAATCACGAATCCAGCTACAAGCCGAACTCGCGTCTCGAGCAGTGGCTCGACGAGCGGCTGCCGATCGCGCGCATGATGCACGGGCAGTTCGTCGACTTTCCGACGCCGCGCAACTTGAATTATCTTTGGACCTTCGGCGGCATTTTGACGGTCTGCCTCGGTATTCAGATCATCACTGGCGTCGTGCTTGCCATGCACTACGTGCCAAGCGATGCCATGGCCTTCGACTCGATCGAACACATTCGCCGCGACGTGAACTACGGCTGGCTCATGCGCAGCGTGCACGCGGTCGGCGCGTCGATGTTCTTCATCGCGGTCTACATCCACATGGCTCGCGGCCTTTACTATGGATCCTACAAGGGGCCTCGCGAGATCCTCTGGATACTTGGCGTGATCATCTATCTGCTGATGATGGCGACCGGGTTCCTCGGCTACACGCTACCCTGGGGCCAGATGAGCTTCTGGGGCGTGACGGTGATCACCAACCTGTTCTCGGCGATTCCGCTGGTCGGCGATGCAATCGTGAAGTGGCTCTGGGGCGGCTATTCGGTTTCAGGGGTCACGCTCAATCGCTTCTTCTCGCTCCATTATCTCCTGCCATTCGTGATCGCGGGTGTGGTGGCGCTTCACATCTGGGCACTGCATGTCGTCGGCCAGAACAACCCCACCGGTATCGAGATCAAGTCGAAGTCGGACTCGGTCCCGATGGCGCCCTACGCCATCATGAAGGACATGTTCGCGCTCTTCGTGTTCATGATCGTGTTCGCTTGGTTCGTATTCTACGCGCCTGACTACCTCGGGCATGCAGACAACTACATCGAGGCCAACCCGCTCGCGACGCCCGCGCACATCGTGCCCGAATGGTATTATTTGCCGTTCTACGCGATCCTTCGCGCGATCCCGTCGAAGCTCGGCGGTGTGATCGCGATGTTCGGCTCGATCCTGATCCTGCTGTTCATCCCCTGGCTCGACACCAGCCGGGTGCGCTCGGCGCGCTATCGGCCGGTGTTCAAGTGGTTCCTGTTCCTGTTCTTCTTCTCGGTGATTGCGCTGGGCTATCTCGGCGCCAAGCCGCCGGAAGGGATCTACGTGTGGATGGCGCGCCTCTTCACGCTCTACTACTTTGCGTTCTTCCTGATCATCATGCCGTTCGTCGGGGTCACCGAGACGCCATCGCAGATGCCGCGCTCGATCACTGAATCCGTGCTCGGCAACGGTGGCGCTGGTGCGGGAACACCGGTTGGCGCAACTGCGGCTCCTGAGAAGCGCTGAGGCTTGAGAGGCAAACCCATGAAAACGACACATGCCTTGAAGGCCGCTGTCATAGCGGGGTTCGCCGCGGTCCTGGCAGCTCCTGCGTTCGCCGCGGGTGAAGCACCGGTCGTCGATCGGCAATCCTGGTCCTTCGCGGGCGTGAAGGGCAAGTTCGACAAAGCGCAGTTGCAGCGCGGCTTCAAGGTCTATCAGGAGGTCTGCGCTGCCTGCCACGGCCTGAAGCGAGTCTACTTCCGCAACTTGTCCGAGCTGGGCGGGCCGGGATTTCCTGAGGAATCCGTCAAGGCACTCGCAGCGTCATGGCCGAACCAGATCTTCGACGGGCCCAACGACCAGGGTCTGATTGCGACGCCCAAGGGCCAGATCATCAAGCGCCCTGCGCGGTTGTCGGACCCGATCCTCGGGCCCTACGACAACGAGAAAGCCGCACGAGCTGCACAGAACGGCGCTTATCCGCCAGACCTGTCGCTGATCACCAAGGCGCGTGGGGTCGAGTATCATGGGCCGTTGCTGGCGCACCCGTTCCATATGCTGAAGGACATCCTCAACGGCTATCAGGAGGGCGGAGCGGACTACGTTCACGCGGTGCTTACCGGCTATGCGAACGCGCCGGCGAACGTGAAGCTCGAGCCGGGCATGTACTACAACAAGACGTTCCCAGGCGGGCAGATTGCCATGGCTCCGCCTCTGCAACCTAACCAGGTCAAATACGAGGACGGCACTGCGACGACGGTCGATCAGTACGCAAGGGACGTCACCGCCTTCCTCTCGTGGGCCGCCGACCCGAAGCTTGAAGAGCGCAAATCCATGGGCTGGAAGGTCCTGCTCTATCTGCTCGTGACTACCCTGCTACTCTACCTCGCCAAGAAGCGGCTCTGGTCGAGCGTGCATTGAAATCGGCTGCCCTCGAGCGGCAAGAACAGGGCCCCTCGGGGCCCTTTTCCTTGCGCGCGTTTTCGCGGCGCGATGATCAGGGTGCAGGCCAAAAAAGCTTACTCAGCCTCATGCGTGCGAATCGGAGTCCCGGAGTTCGACCGCCAGCTACCGGCGCTGCAATTGCGATGTCTGCGTCGGCGGCTTGCCCGCTCCGCGCGTTGCAGCCACTTGCTGCTGGATCGCGACGTCGCTCGCGCCGCGCGCACATTGGGCGGCGGCCGGCAGCGTGTAGTGGGCGACGCTGTGGGAGAAGTCTCCCAGGCCCTGCACCTCGACCTCGACCGCGTGGTGTCCCAACGCGCGCAGGTTCTCGGCGAACCGTTTCTGCTGGGTATAGGGCGTGCGCCCGTCCGCCGGGTCGCCGAGCACGAACACGCGGCGCTGCCGCTCGGCGGGAATCCACTCGAGGCGATCGGTGGGATCAAAGAGATAGAGGTGGAGGAGCGCGGGGCGCACCAAGGGCAGTCCCGCCTTCACTCGGTGTGCGTGCTCGATCTCGACCACCGAAAGAAGACCAGAACCGAGCACGGCGCACGTCACGTCGCGCCGCCCGAGCGTCAGCATGGCGGCGGCGATCGTGGAGCCGCCGGACTGGCCGGCGAGCACGATGTCGGTGAGTGCCAGTCGTGCCTTCAGCGAGTCGACGGCGGCGTTCATCGCCAGCATCTCGGCGAGCGAGCGGCGATTGGCATGATTGCCGGACGAGCCGAACACACCGGGCCGCGCCATGAACACGATCCGCACGCCCGACTGTGCAGCAAGCCGCTGGAACACCATACGCATGTCTGCGAGGTAGCTCTGGGTGTAGCCGGGCCGCGCGAGCTCCGAAGCCGGTACGTCGCCCTCGAAGTAGAGCACGGCTGTCTGATGCTGCGGAATGCCAGGTGTCGCGAAGTAGAAGATGCACTCGGTGCCGAGATCGTGCTCGACGAAGATACGGTCGGGATTCTGCTCGCACATCGCGCGGGATTTGGCTTCGGCGACCAATTGCGGCGTGTGTTCCTGCGCGGGAGCTGCAGGTTGCGCTACCGGCATTTGGGAACTCGCGGATGCGGCTTGTGATGCGGCGACCCGAGGCGCCTTGGTCGTCCGCGCGTGCGCTGCGCTCTGGAGCAGCACCGTCGCCGCCATTATCAGCAGCGTGTGAGCGAAATGGACGGTACAGCGGCGCATCCTTGGGCTCCGGAATGGCGAGCCGGCCGTGCCGGTTGCCTGAGGCCTTCTGATGCATTGGCCCGCCTCGGGCCCGGAGAGAGGGGGAGAGACGGTCCAGAGGCGGGCCGGCATCGAATGGGAAATGAATTGCAAACCCGATGCCGAAGCCGTGGACCTTGAAACGGCGCGAAACCTGGTTGCCAAACCGGCGAAAGCCTCACATTTAGGTCAAATACGAGGCACCACTGGTGCTCGATTGGTTTGGAGATGGCACAAAATGGGACAGACCGTACTCGGCATCGTCGGCGGCAGTGGCCTTTACGATCTGCCGGCCTTCGAGAACCCTCGCTGGATGGCGGTCAGCTCACCTTGGGGGGCGCCGTCGGACAGCGTGCTCTACGCAGAGGTGAGCGGTCTCCCGATCCGCTTTCTGCCTCGCCACGGACGTGGCCATCGTATTCCGCCGTCAGCGATCAACTATCGCGCCAACATAGATGCTCTGAAACGGGCGGGGGTGACTGACCTCGTATCGGTGTCGGCCTGCGGCTCGTTGAGGGAGGAGTATCCGCCCGGCCATTTCGTGCTGGTCGACCAGTTCATCGACCGCACCTTCGCCCGCGAGAAGAGCTTCTTCGGCACGGGCTGCGTGGCGCACGTCTCGCTCGCCGATCCGGTGGCCCCCGCACTCGCCGACGAGATCGAGAAGGCGGCACGCGTCGAGAAGATCGCCCTTACGCGCGGCGGCACCTACATCGTCATGGAAGGTCCGCAGTTCTCGACTCGGGCCGAGTCGAACCTCTACCGCCAGTGGGGCTGCGACGTGATCGGCATGACCAACATGCCGGAGGCGAAACTCGCGCGCGAGGCTGAAATTTCCTATGCAACTGTCGCCATGGTGACCGACTACGACTGCTGGCACGCGGACCATGCCGAGGTGGATGTCGCGGCTGTCATCAAGGTGCTGAAGGCCAACGTCGAGAAGGCGCAGCGACTGGTGACGCGGCTTGCACGCGACTTCCCCCGTCAGCACCCGAAGTGCCCGATCGGCTCCGACCGCGCGCTCGACGTTGCCATCATCACCCCGCCCGAGGCGCGTGATCCCGCTCTCGTCGCCAAGCTCGATGCCGTCGCCGGCCGGGTGCTAGGCGGGAACCCGTGAGGCTCTGCGAATCCGGTTCCCGCCGCCCGGAAGACTTCGATGAATGACATTCTCGATCTCGTTCTCGCGCCCTTCGCGCGATGCTGGCCAGGCGTCATCTGCGGAGCGGTGCTGGGGCTTGCCGCCGGGGCGATGGGTGCCGGATTTGCCGTCATTGTGGCTGCGGCAATGGTGGGTGCCTTTGCCGGTGCTGGGCTCGCGGCCTCCCGAGATCCGATCGCCAATCGCTCTCGCCTGCTCAAGACCACCGCCACCGGCTTCGGTGCCTGTGGGGTGCTGGCCGTCTTCTATCTCGCCTACCTCTTCTGGGCGGTTCTTGCACTGGTTGTCGCGGTCGCGGCGGGCTTGCTCATCTTTGCCAACCTCTGACCGAGGCTGCCGCCCGCCTCATAACAGGTATCCCTATCCGCGATTGCCAGCGACAGGCGCGAACGTATATTCCGGCCCAATCGAAGGGGCGAAACGTTCGAGTCGTTTCCGCGCCTCGAGCACAATTTTGCAAGGGACTTCCGCATGGCACCCAAGGACCTGAACGACGCGCCGGCGCCCACCCCGGAGCTCGACGCGCTGGTGATCGGTGCGGGCTTTGCGGGTCTTTATCAGCTGCACGTTCTGCGCGATCGGCTGGGTCTGAAGGTGCGGGTGCTGGAGGCGGGCGATGGCGTCGGCGGCACCTGGTACTGGAACCGCTATCCGGGCGCGCGCTGCGACTCGGAGAGCCACTCCTACTGCTACTCCTTTTCGCCGGAGCTTTATCGCGCGTGGGAGTGGTCCGAGCGCTATCCGGGCCACGCCGAGATCCGCCGCTACCTGGACTTTGTCACCGAGCGGCTGGAGTTGCGACGTGACATACAATTCCAAACGCGAGTGAACGGAGCACAGTATGACGAGGCGTCGAACCGCTGGACGGTGACGACGGAGCGCGGCGAGCGGTTCGTGACGAAGTTTCTGATCACGGCGGTCGGCTGTCTCTCGACGGCGAACGTGCCGAAGTTTCCGGGGCTCGAGACGTTCACCGGCCGCTGGTATCACACGGGGCAGTGGCCACACGAGGGCGTCGACTTCAGGGGCAAGCGCGTCGGCATGATCGGCACTGGATCGACGGGCATCCAGGCCGCGCCGGTCATTGCCGAGACGGCGAAGCATCTCACCGTCTTCCAGCGCACAGCCAACTACAGCGTGCCCGCGCACAACGCGCCGCTGACGCCGGAGTTCAAGCGCTTCGTGAAGGAGAACGCAGGCGAGATCCGCGCGACCATGCTGCGCACGCCGAACGGGCATCCGTTCGAGATCAAGGATCGCTCGGTGTTCGATGTGACGGACGAGGAGCGCACGAGGATCTACGAGGCGGCGTGGGCGAAGGGCGGCTTGCAGTTCCGGGCCGATTTCCGTGACATCGTGCTCGACAAGAAGGCCAACGATACGGCGGCCGAATTCATCAAGGCAAAGATCCGATCGATCGTGAAGGATCCGGCGACGGCTGAGAAGCTCGCGGACATCGATCATCCCTATGCGGGCAAGCGACCACCGATCGACTCGCACTACTTCGAGACCTTCAATCGGGACAACGTCGCGCTGGTCGATGTGCGCGCGTCACCGATCGAGGCGATTACGCCGACGGGGATCAAGACTCGCGACGCCGAATACCCGCTCGACATCATCGTGTTCGCGACCGGCTTCGATGCGATGACGGGGCCGCTGCTGCGCTTGAACATCCGCGGTCGCGACGGCTTGACACTTGCGAAGGCCTGGGAAGCGGGCCCGCGCAATTATCTGGGCCTGCAGGTGGCGGGATTTCCGAACCTGTTCACGATTACCGGGCCCGGCAGTCCGTCGGTGCTCTGCAACATGCCGATCGCCATCGAGCAGCACGCGGAGTGGATTGCGGGCTGCATCGATCACATGCGCAAGAGCGGTGTCGAGAGGATCGAGCCGAAGCCAGACGCGATGGAGCGATGGGTCGGAGAAGTCAACGAGGCCGCGAGCAAGACGCTGCTGCCGCAGGTGAAACACTCCTGGTATCTTGGCGCCAACATTCCCGGCAAGCCGCGCGTCTTCATGCCGTATGCCGGCGGCATGGCGCGCTACCGGCGCATCTGCGACGAGGTCGTCGTCAAGGGATACGAGGGCTTCGAGCTGACGGCGTGAAGCGGGGAATAGTCGGACGTAGGTCGGAGTGAGCCGGCCCGTGTCGCTTCGGGATGTCGAGGTGTCCATTCCGGCGAAGTCCGACAGCTCCAAGATTTCGTAGGTCGGAGTGAGCCGGCCCGTGTCGCGTCGGTTTGTCGAGGCGTCCGTTCCGGCGAAGTCCGACATTGCACGACGGACGGATGCGTTTTGCGCAGTGCCGGGATCAAGCTGTCGGACTTCGCGGGACGAGGCGCCGTGCCATCACCGGCGATCAGGCGGCCCGCTCACTCCGACCTACGGCTTCGATGCTTGTAGCGGCAAGCCCGCGGATCACGCGATCTCCGCTAAGAGGCACTTCAAAGTGCCGTAGTCGTAGCGGCCCTCGAGCGCGGCATGCGCGGGCCCGAGCTTGCCGCTGTCGATGGTGCCGACGCGCTCGAATGCGGCAAGGATCTCGTCGATCTCGGCCTCCTCCAGCTTGATCACGGTGCGCGCCTCGATGATGCCCGCCTCGATCGCCTCGGCGAAGTGACCGAGGATGGTCGATACTTCGAGGCGGCGTTCGGCCGCAATCGCCTCGGCATCCTTGCCTTCGAGGTGAAGAGCCAGCGTCTGGTTCACCGTCGCGGCGAGGCGGTTCTGCAGCATGGGATGCTGCTTGAAGCGGCCGATGATCTCCAACAGGTTCTTGCCGTAGCGCGCAATCTTGCGATCGCCGAGGCCGGTGATGCCGTGCAGCCCTGTCTCATCCATCGGCCGCTTTTGCGCGAGCTCCGCGAGCGTTCGGTCGTGGAAGATGACGTAGGGCGGCACGTTCGACTCAGAGGCCAGCTCCGCGCGCAGAGCGCGCAACGCCTGATAGAGAGCTTCGTCGCCGGAGCCGATGCGCGCCGCGGTGCCTGACTTCTTCGATTTCGCGGTTTTGTCCTTCCTGGCGAGATCGGCGGCGGCGAGCTTGCGCATCAGGAATTTTTCTTCGCCGCGCAGAAGCGGGCGGGCGCGCTCCGTCAACGCCACGGTGCCGAAGCCGTCGTCATCGGAGGTCAAGTGTCCGGCGGCGACGAGCTGGCGGAATAGGCTTCGCCACTCGGTCGAAGGCAGATCGGCGCCGATATTGAACACCGAGAGACGATCGTGCCCGTTGCGCAAAATGCGCTCATCGGGTTTGCCCATAAGCACGTCGATGACGTAGCCGACGCCGAAGCGCTGTCCGGTGCGGTAGACCGCTGATAGCGCCTTCTGAGCCAATTGCGTGCCATCGACGGTGGCCGGTGGGTTCAGGCAGTTGTCGCAGTTGCCACAGGGCTCTTTCAGAGTCTCGCCGAAGTAGCCGAGCAGCGCCTGGCGGCGACACGTCACCATCTCCGCCAAGCCGATGAGGCTGTCCAGCTTCTGGCGTTGGACCGCTTTGTGCTCCTCGCTCGCCTCAGATTGCGCAAGCCACTGGCGCTGCGTGACGAGGTCCTGCAAGCCATAGGCCATCCAGGCGGAGGCAGGCTCGCCATCACGGCCCGCTCGGCCCGTCTCCTGGTAATAGGCTTCGATGGACTTCGGCAGATTGAGATGGGCGACGAAGCGCACGTCCGGCTTATCAATGCCCATGCCGAAGGCGATGGTCGCAACGACGATGAGGCCGTCCTCTTTCAGGAAGCGCTGTTGCGCGATGCGGCGCTCATCGGGCGGCATGCCGGCGTGGTAGGCGAGCGCGGTGCGGCCCCGCTGCGAGAGCCACTGTGCCGTCTCCTCGACGCCCTTGCGCGACAGGCAATAGACGATACCGGCATCGGACGGATGCTCGGCCTCGAGGAAGCGCCAGAGCCGCTCGCGCGCACTCATGGAGCCCATCTCGGCGATGGTGTAGCGGATGTTGGGGCGGTCGAAGCTCGCAACGAAGCGGCGGGCGTCGCCGAGGCGCAGCTCGCTCGCGATCTCCTCGCGCGTCCTGTCGTCGGCCGTCGCGGTGAGTGCGATGCGCGGCACCGATGGGAAGCGCTCGGCCAAGATGCGCAATTGCCGATATTCAGGCCGGAAGTCGTGGCCCCACTGCGAGACGCAGTGCGCCTCGTCGATGGCGATGAGCGAGAGATTGGCAGCGGCGAGCAGCGCCAGCATACGCTCCTGCACGAGGCGCTCCGGCGCGATGTAGAGAAGGTCGAGGGAGCCGTCGAGGATCGAGGTCTCGACATCGCGCTGGGCCGCGAAATCGAGCGTGGAGTTGAGAAATGCCGCCTTGACGCCGAGCTCGCGCAACGTGTCGACCTGGTCCTGCATCAAGGCGATCAGGGGCGAGACCACGACGCCCAGGCCGGGACGGACGAGGGCCGGGACCTGGTAGCAGAGTGACTTGCCGCCACCGGTCGGCATCAACGCCAGGGCGTCGCCGCCTGAAAGCAGCGTTTCTATGATCGGTGCTTGGTGCAGCCGGAAGGCCTTGTAGCCGAACACCGTCTCGAGGACGTGCTGTGCCTCGGCCATGGAGGGCGGACCGGGGACAGCAGCCTCCGTCTGAAACGCGAGTTGAGCGGACATCGCGGCTGGGGTTCCCGTAAGGGCTGATGATGCTGCAACCTAAGCCGATTCTGGCCGGCAGTGCGACCGGCGCAAACAGACGGAGCGACCCGGTGGAGAATTGGCGAACGGCGATCAATTCTTGCATATCCAAATAGTAGAATGTGTGCTCATATCATACACTTCAGATTGTAGATTTGGCGCCTCCGGCGCGTTTTGCCGTTCTGCCGGGGGACGGTCGGCGACAGGGATGGCCCGGGATCGCGTTTGTTATGGGCGATTTCGCGCGACAGCGATGGGTATGGAGGGGGATACCTGCGCAGAAACACCCCTCTCCACGGGCCTCACAAGAGCCCTAGCGGCCGTTTTACAGGGCCCGCGAAATTCGGCCAAGGTTAACGCCAAAATGGCTGTTCGGATGCCCGGGACGCGGGCCAGGCCGGCCGAGGTTGAGTGGTGCCGGCAACCTGCCTAGAAGCGGCGCAGGGCGGATCGGCAAACAGGGGACATACCATGCGCAAGCTCGTTCTGCTGATTGTGCTGGGGCTGGTCGGCTTCTATGGCCTTTGGCCGGCCTGGACCGGCTATCGCGTGCGCCAGGCCTTCGAGACGGACGATCCGGCGCTGCTGGAGCGCGTGGTGGCGGCGTCCCGGGACGTGGTGTAGGAGGCGGGGGCGGCGGCGTTGCGCGTAGG
>CAZCQH010000070.1:0-26905 GCA_964500805.1 uncultured Hyphomicrobiaceae bacterium | reverse complement strand
GGGGGAAATCACGATCCGGTTCTTCAGCATGAGTTCGCGGATCTTCAGCGGCGTGAAGAGGAGTGGGTGGCTCATCGGGTGGCGCGTCCTTCGGTGGCATTAGTCGCGTTTTGCCCAGCACGCCATCAGCCGCCAGCCGTCCCGTCAATGCGGCGAGACCGCTTGAACCCCGCTTGCGCAGGCTTGATATGCAACAATCTCCAGGCGGATGAATGCCGTAATCTCTGATCTAAGATTCCACTCGATCTATGCCGAAGTTAAACGGTACGATTGACGCACGAATCTCGAGGACGGGTCACCATGGCCAAGGAGCGGGCGACACCCGAGCAGATCGTCAATTTTCTCAAGGACAACAGCTATCTCGGAGGTCTGCCCGAGACTGTGCTCAGAGCCATCGCTGCCGGTGGTCAGCAGCGGAGCTTCGCGCGTGGCCAGCCGGTTTTCCTGCGTGAGGATCCTGGAGACTTCGCAGTTGTCGTGCTTTCCGGCCGATTGAAAATCTCGAACACGACCGCGGACGGCCGGGAGATCGGTCTCAACTTCGTCGGCGTCGGTGACATCGTCGGCGAAATCGCCCTCCTGGATGGCGGCAAGCGCACGGCCGACGTCATCGCCCTCGAGCCGAGCGAAGTGCTGGTGATCGATCGGCGCACACTCGTGCCGGCGCTGACCGAGCATCCCCTCGCCATGCTGGAGATCGTCACCGCGCTTTGCGAGAAGCTGCGAATAGCGACCGCAATCATTGAAGATAGTGCGCACGACATGAGCGCGCGGCTTGCCAAAGGCCTGCTCAGGCTCGCACAGCAGCATGGCATCAAGCGCGGCGCCCATATCCGCATCGATCTCAGAATGTCGCAAGCGGATCTCGGCAGCTATGTCGGGTTGTCGAGGACCAACGTCAACCGTCAGCTGGGCCTGATGAAAAGTGCGGGCATCATCACAGTCGAAGGCGCGATTGTC
Source organism: uncultured Hyphomicrobiaceae bacterium (assembly GCA_964500805.1). Classification (GTDB taxonomy): domain Bacteria; phylum Pseudomonadota; class Alphaproteobacteria; order Rhizobiales; family Hyphomicrobiaceae. Next base: position 25,945 of record CAZCQH010000070.1, on the reverse strand, counting down.
TCGGTCGTCGACCCGGCGAAGCTCCAGCGCCTCGCTGAGGAAGGCGGAATCGACGAATGACGAAGGCATTCGGCAGGTCTGAAGTTCGCGGGCTCAATGCAACTCGATCGGCTTGACAGCTGCAGTCTGCATGTTGGCGACGAAGGGGCTCGGGAATGCCAATGCATCCGACCCCTCGGATGCAGCGCACCGTGCAACCTGCGCCTCGAGCTCGATAGAGCCGGCGGATGAAATGCCGAGCACCGGGGACCGCGCGAGACTTGCGATGGCGTGGAGAGCGTGCGGCTCACCCATTCGATCAGCATTGATCTGCAAATCGAAGTGGTTCTCGGTCTGCCAGCAGGTGTTGGTCAGACGGTGGACGGCCCGGCAGATCTGCCCGTCGAGTGATTGCAGCTCTAGCATTGCGATCCGCTCGTCGCGATAGGCATATCTCTGCATGATCCCGCGCAGCCGCTGGGCGGGTGATGCGCTCACGCGGACACGAAGGACATGCTGAAGCGATCGCGCAATGACCGGTGCGCACCAGCCGACGATCAGGACGTCACCGTCCGCTATCGTCTGCATCACCTGCTCGACATAGCGGGCGCTGAGCTGGGCCGTTGACATGCTCAACCGGCGAGCGGCACGCGGCGGCCGGCCGATAAATGGCAAAGGCGCATTTGCCATGGCCCGGCTGACATCGATTCGTTGCGCGAGCTCGCACTCAAACCTCTGAAAGTCCGCCAGTCGCAGGCCCATCCATCTGGCAACGCGCTTCGGAAAACGCGAATCGCAGCTGCCGGGCTCAATCGCAAGGGCAATTACGTTCACAGCACGCCTCCGCTTCATCTGGGGTCTTGTGTCCGTCGGCTCGTGCGGTCGGACCACCAGCGCGCCCCATGGCTGGCTGATTGTGAGTATGAGAGCAGTTTCGCTTCCCGGCTGTCTCGCAGGGCACAGCGGAGCAGAACCGGCCAATTGGAGGACGGCACCAACGCGTGGGAGGGCTGCTTGCGCGCCCATGATCCGGACCTGCCCACAATATGGGCATGTGAGGCGAGGCTCGAGGCGAACTGCCTGAAATTTCACCGTCGCGATGGTGCGCAAATGTCGGGCATCAGAAATTTTCGTTTGATTCCAGGGGCATCAAAGCGCCGGTCTGATTGGCACGGCCTTTGAGTGCGCGCATCCAAGGCTGGCACCCAGCGTCAGCTGCAATTCGCGATTGAGAGGAGCCGAACCATGAAGCTGATCACGGCGATCATAAAGCCGTTCAAGCTCGAAGAAGTTCGCACCGCGTTGACGGAGCTCGGTCTGCAGGGAATGACGGTGACCGAGGTCAAGGGCTACGGGCGTCAGAAGGGGCACACGGAAATCTATCGCGGTGCTGAGTACGCGGTGAACTTCCTGCCCAAGGTCAAGATCGAAGCCGTCGTCCCGTCTGCGGACGTCGACAAGGCCATCGACGCCATCTCACGAGCCGCAAAGACCGGGCAGATCGGCGACGGAAAGATCTTCGTCTCCTCGATTGAGCACACGGTGCGCATCCGCACCGGCGAAACCGACGATAGCGCGCTCTGATGCCGGCGAAACTCCGAGACAATCAACCGCTCACCATCCGGGGAGACACTTCATGCCCATAACGAGATTGCAGCACACTCTTGCCGTGTCACTGACAGCATGTCTTGCGTTCACGGCGCTGTCGCTGCCCGCGCTTGCTGCGGCGCCGATGCCGAACAAAGGTGACACCGCTTTCATGTTTGTTGCGACAGCGCTTGTCTTGCTGATGACGATTCCGGGCCTGGCTCTTTTCTACGGCGGTCTCGTGCGATCGAAGAATATGCTGTCGGTGCTGATGCAGGTGTTCGCGATCGTCTCGACGGTCAGCATTCTGTGGGTTGTCTACGGCTACAGCCTTGCGTTCACAGGTGGCGGTGGACTGAATGCCTTCATCGGTGGCTTGGACAAGGCGTTCCTCAAGGGCGTAACGGCAGAAACGACAGCGGCGACGTTCTCCAACGGAGTCGTGATTCCCGAGTACGCCTATGTCGCCTTTCAAATGACATTCGCGTGCATCACGCCTGCGCTTATTGTCGGTGCGTTCGCCGAGCGCATCAAATTCCCGGCGCTTCTGACCTTCATCGTGCTCTGGGTGACGTTCGTCTATTTGCCCGTCGCGCACATGGTCTGGTACTGGGCTGGTCCCGACGCGCTGGCTGACGCGGCGAGAAAGGCGGCAGTTGCGTCCGGAGATGCCAAGAAGGTAGCCGAGGAGGCTCTGGCGGCCGTGCAGGCCGACGCTGGCATGCTCTACCGCTGGGGCGCGCTGGACTTTGCCGGCGGCACGGTGGTTCACATCAATGCCGGTATCGCCGGTCTGATTGGCGCGCTCATGATCGGCAAGCGTGTCGGCTTCGGCCGCGAGGCCATGGCGCCGCATTCGCTGACGATGACCATGATCGGCGCATCGCTGCTCTGGGTCGGCTGGTTCGGGTTCAATGCTGGCTCAAACCTCGAAGCCAACGGCACGGCTGCTCTGGCAATGCTCAATACGTTCGTTGCGACGGCGGCTGCGGCCCTGGCATGGATGCTCGCCGAGTGGCTCGGCAAGGGCAAGCCGTCGCTGCTCGGTCTCGTTTCGGGTGCCGTCGCCGGTCTCGTTGCGATTACTCCGGCTTCCGGATTTGCCGGCCCGATGGGCTCGATCGTTCTCGGCCTCATTGCCGGCGTCGTCTGCTTCATCGCCTGCACGAGCATCAAGAATGCCTTCAAATACGATGACAGCCTTGATGTGTTCGGCGTGCACTGCATCGGCGGCATCATCGGCGCGGTGGCGACCGGAATTCTGGCCGCGCCTGCATTGGGTGGCACCGGCATTCTCGACTACGTGGTCAAACCTGGCGAGGCGATCGTCGGCGAGTACGCCATGGCAACCCAGGTCTGGACGCAGCTGAAGGCGGTCGCAACGACGATCCTCTGGTCAGGCGTCGGCTCCGTGATTCTCTACAAGCTGGTCGACGCCATGATCGGCCTCAGGCCGGAGGAGCAGCAGGAGCGCGAAGGCCTCGACCTCACGCAACACGGCGAGCGGGCCTACAACTACTGATCCGCTCTCGTTACGGCCTGTGGCGCTCGTTCCTCCTCCCCAAGCGCCACAGGCCGATTGGCGTTCCTTCCGCCGCTCATGGCAAAGCCGTCGCCAAGTTCATCGATCGCTAGGCTCTGATGGCGTCCGCCAGGATCATGTCGGCGCCCTTCTCCGCGATCATGATCGTCGGAGCATTGGTATTGCCGCCGACCACCTCTGGCATGACCGACGCATCCATCACCCGAAGCCCGCCGACACCGACGACCCGCAGCCTCGGATCGACGACAGCGTCCGCGCCATTGCTCATCCGACACGTTCCGACGGGATGCAGGTTGGATACGCCGCGGGCTCGCAGGTCAGCCAGCAGCGCCTCATCGCTCGCAGTCTCGGTGCCTGGCTGAATTTCTTCCGCGACATAGTCCTTCAGGGCTGGTTGCGCAGCGATTCGCCTGGCCAGGCGCATGCCGGCGATCATCGCGTCGATGTCGTATTGCGTTTTCAGGAAGTCGAAACGGATCGCAGGACCGGAACGCGGATCGGGGCTCTTGATGTGCACGCTGCCGCGTCCGTCGGGCCTGAGATGCACGGGCGTCATTGTAAAACCCGGAAACGGATGCGGCTTCACGCCATTCCGGTCGCGGGAGATGATGCTCCAGGCCAGGATGTTGAACTGCAGGTCCGGCCGGTCGAGCCGCGGATCGGAGCGCACCATCGCGCCGGCGAGAAACCCGTTGGTGGCGAGTGGTCCGCGCCGCAGGGTGACGTACTGCATTCCGGCCCATAGCTGCCGGAGCGGGTTGGCATAGAGTTGATTGAGCGACATACCCTGCTTCAGGCGAAACGCCACCAGCGTATTGAAATGATCGTGCAAATGTTCCCCGACGTTGGGATTGTTGCGCACGACGGGAATTCCATGTTGCTGCAGGAGCTCCGCAGGTCCGATCCCTGAAAGCTGCAGGAGCTGGGGCGATCCATAGACGCCGCCGGAAACGACCACCTCGCCACGCGCACGCGCCGTTCGCTTTCCCGTGCTCGTCAAGTACTCGACACCGACTGCGCGCCCGCTCTCGATCAGAATGCGCGACGCGTGCGCGCCCGTTGCGATCGCGAGGTTCGAACGCGACCGCGCCGGGCGCAGGTAGGCCTGCGCCGTGCTCCAGCGGCGGCCGTTGCGCATCGTCATCTGATACTGCCCGACGCCCTCCTGGACCGGGCCGTTGAAGTCGGGATTGGGTTGAATGCCGGCTTCCACGCATGCGTTCACGACGGCATCCGACAGCGCGCCGAGCGTCCGCATATCGGAGACACGCAGCGGGCCGCCGACGCCGTGCAGCTCGCTGGGACCGCGCGCCTGATCTTCGGCCTTCTTGAAGTACGGCAGCACATCGGAGAAGCCCCAGCCGACGCATCCCTTCTGGCGCCAGCCATCGTAGTCGGCCGGTGTCCCGCGCATGTAGACCATGCCATTGAGCGAGCTCGAGCCACCGAGCATCTTTCCGCGCGGCTGATAGGAGGTGCGATTGTTCAGCGCCGGCATCGGCTCACTCTGGAACATCCAGTTCCAGGCCGGGTTGGCGTAGAGCTTGTGATAGGCGAGCGGCATGTGGATGAAGGGATACCAGTCTCGGCGTCCTGCCTCGAGCAACAGCACGCGGTAGCGTCCCGATTCCGAGAGGCGCGCTGCCGCGACCGCACCAGCGGAGCCCGCGCCGGTGACAATGAAGTCGAACGTTTCGCCGTCCTGGATCGCCATGATCTCCTCCCTCTCGCAGCTGTGGCGCGGGCAGACCGCCGCGCCACAGGTTGCCTCCGGATGTCACGGCCTGCCCGTGCCGTGCTGGCTGTTGCGTTACTTGATCGGTGAGAACTTCGTCGGCAGCAGGATTTTCGTCTCCTGATGGACCGTCGGGCTCGGCTTGTCGGGCGTCGACGGCGGCGGCCAAATGCCCTCGTCCATGGCCTTCTTGCGGACCGCGACGCGCTCGTCGAGGCTCTTGTAGGCCCAGATGTGCACCCACTGATTGAGGTGGCCGATGTCGGACGCGAAGCACCCGATCAGCGGCGACAGCTTCAGTCGCCCTGGCAGATGCTTCGACCAGTTCTCCGCCATCAGCGCGGTGCCGCCCGCCTTCAGCGTGTAGGAGCGCATCTCGAAGTAGGGTCCATGACTGGATGGCGCGAGCGGTGGCGAGAACGGCTGCGGAATCATGATCTCCGATTTCATGTTGGTGATCAGGTCCTGCGTCTTCGGCGGCCAGATGCCGAGCTTCTGTACCTTCTCACGGACCTGGGAGCGCTCCAGGGTGTCCTTGTACTCCCAGACGTGGATCACCTCGTTGAGCGGTCCGATCTCGGTGGTCCACATTGCTGCAAGCCGCGAGTGCTCGAGCCGTTTCGGCAGCAGCGGCTCCCAGCGCTTCATGAACTCGGCCATCATGCGGGGCTGAATGGTGTAGGTGCGGAACTCGTAGATCATGGGGGCTTCTCCCGGTGTTGAGGCGACCAGTCTAGCGCGGCAGCCGGGAATGACGAGCCAGTTTCGCAGACGGCCCTGCCATGCACGACGCGATGGGTGGGGCGATCACTGGAAGGGCACTGGAGTCTTTAGCGATCGAGGTTCCGGGTGGTGGCCTTTGCTGGACTTGGATTGGCCCAGCATGACAAATATGAGCGGCTGATCCGCGGCACGTGATCGCCTGACAAGGAGAGCGCACATGCATCTCGGCGTTTCGATGTTCGTCACCGACTATTCGATCGACCCCGGCACGCTTGGCCGCGAGGCGGAGGCGCGCGGCTTCGAATCGCTCTGGATGCCGGAGCACACCCACATTCCCGTCTCGCGCAAGTCGCCGTGGGGCGGCGGGCCGGTGCTGCCGCAGCACTACAAGGAAACGCTCGATCCGTTCATGGCGCTGACGGCTGCCGCCATGACGACGAGCCGCATCAAGCTCGCAACCGGCATCTGCCTCGTCGTCGAGCGCGACCCGATCCACACGGCCAAGCAGGTTGCTACGCTCGACTATCTGAGCAAGGGGCGCGTCCTGTTCGGCGTCGGCGGCGGCTGGAACCGCGAGGAGATGGAAAATCACGGCACCGCCTTCGAGACGCGCTTCGAGCTGATGCGCGAGCGCATGGAGGCCATGAAGGCGCTTTGGACCAATGAAGTGGCGGAATACCGCGGCACCTTCGTCAACATCGAGCCGAGCTGGTGCTGGCCGAAACCGGTGCAGAAACCCCACCCGCCGATCATTGTCGGCGGCGCGTTCCCCTACGGAGCGCGCCGCGCCATTGCCTACGGGAACGCATGGATGCCGGTCGGCGGCCGCGACCTCGACCCGCTGGCCGTGGCGCCGCGCTTCCGGCAGATGGTGGCAGAAGCGGGCCGCGATCCGGCCAGTGTGCCGATGAGCGTGTTCGGTCCGGCGCATGATCCGAGCCTGCTGAAAAGCTACCGCGACGCAGGCTTCGATCGCACGATCCTGCTGCTGCCGACCGCCGGTCGCGACGCAGCGTTGCAGGCCTTGGACAAAGCGGCTGAGCTGATCGAGGGAGTCGCCTGATGTTGAGGCTGAGGCGAGGTGCCGTCTTCAGCGCTTCGTCTTACCGGCGAGACAAATAGGAAAATCATAGCGTTAGACCCAAGGCCGGGTGTTTCGCCCCCGCGCGAGGGCGAGCAGATGACAGGCCGGTCGGCAGCAATCTGAGACCGAGCACCCGACAGCCGCGATGCCCGCCAGCGCAGGCCCAACTGATGCATCGGAGCTCCGGCCGGGCCCGCCCCTTTGCCTTTGGCCGATGCTTTGTGGCGCACCACTCATCGCTACCGCTGCCAAGCGCATGGTCGATAACTCGCCGGCGCAATTGCCGATGCTTGTGCACCGCGTTAAATAGCGCCGAACCAGAATGAAACGAGGAACATGATGGCTGCAGCCAACTCCGGGGGAAGCGGCAAAAGCCGACCGATCTCACCGCATCTATCGGTGTATCGCATGACCAACAGCATGCTGATGTCGATCCTGCATCGCATCACCGGTGGAGCGCTTTATTTCGGCACCCTGCTTCTGGCAGCATGGCTGATCGCGGCGGCCGTGGGGCCCGACGCGTTTGCTCATGTGCAGCGTTTCTTCGGAAGCTGGTTCGGCAAGTTCGTTCTGCTTGGCTACACCTGGGCCCTGATGCATCACATGCTCGGCGGCATTCGCCACCTGATCTGGGACACGGGCCGTGGCTTCAATCTGTCCACCGTGAACATTCTTTCCAACGCCACGATCATCGGCTCGTTGCTGCTGACAGCTGTGATCTGGTTCTTTGCGCTGAAGGGGACGCTTTGATGAGCCAAATTCTGCGTCCCACGCCCGGCCCGACCGAAGCCCGCTTCCGCACCCCACTGGCGCGCGTGCGCGGCCTCGGTTCCGCCAAGGAAGGTGCCGATCATTTCTGGCGCGTACGCGTGACCTCCGTCGCAAACGTCGTGCTGACGATCGCTCTGGTTTTCGTCATTGTGCGCTTGGTCGGTGCTGACTATGCGACAGCGAAAGCGACACTTCAGCATCCGCTTGTTGCGCTGCTGTTCCTCGGCGCCATTCTCTCCGGCGTTATCCACATGCGCCTCGGCATGCAGACGATCATCGAGGACTACGTGCACACCGAGGGCCCGAAGCTGGCCCTCTTGATGCTGAACACGTTCTTCTCAGTCCTGGTCGGGCTTGCCTGCATCTGGGCCGTGCTGAAACTTTCCTTCGGGATCTGATCAATGGCTGACCAAAAGAACGGCAAGACCAACGGCTTCGCCAGTCCCTCTGTGAACGGCCGCGCGTACCCGACCACGGACCACACATATGACGTGGTCGTCGTCGGTGCCGGGGGCGCCGGCTTGCGGGCGACGCTCGGCTGCGCCGAAGCCGGTTTGAAGACCGCCTGCATCACCAAGGTGTTCCCGACCCGCTCACACACGGTGGCGGCCCAGGGTGGGGTTGCGGCCGCGCTCGGCAACATGGGCAAGGACGATTGGCGTTGGCATATGTACGACACCGTCAAGGGCGCCGATTGGCTCGGCGATCAGGATGCCATCGAGTACCTGTGCCGCAACGCGCCGCAAGCCGTCTACGAGATGGAGCATTACGGCGTGCCGTTTTCGAGAACCGAGGATGGCCGGATCTATCAGCGCCCGTTCGGCGGCATGACGACCGAGTTCGGCGAAGGCCCGCCGGCCCAACGCACGTGCGCGGCCGCCGACCGCACCGGCCACGCCATGCTGCACACGCTCTATGGCCAGTCGCTCAAGCATTCGGCGGAATTCTTCATCGAATACTTTGCCATCGATCTGATGATGGATCAGGAAGGCAATTGCCGCGGCGTCGTGGCGCTTTGCCTCGAGGACGGCACGATCCACACGTTCCGCGCCAAGAAGACGATCCTCGCGACTGGTGGTTACGGCCGCGCCTACTTCTCATGCACCTCCGCTCACACGTGCACGGGTGATGGCAGCGCCATGGTGCTGCGCGCCGGTCTGCCGCTCCAGGACATGGAGTTCGTGCAGTTCCACCCGACGGGAATCTATGGTGCCGGTGTGCTGATCACCGAAGGCTCGCGTGGCGAGGGCGGCTATCTCACGAATGCGAACGGGGAGCGCTTCATGGAGCGGTATGCGCCGCACGTGAAGGATCTGGCCTCGCGCGACGTCGTCTCACGCTCGATGACCATCGAGATCCGCGAAGGCCGTGGCGTCGGCCCGAACAAAGACCATATCTTCCTGCATCTCGACCATCTCGACCCGAAGATCCTGGCCGAGCGTCTGCCGGGCATCACCGAAAGCGCGCAGATCTTCGCCGGCGTCGATCTCCGGCGCGAGCCGATTCCCGTGCTGCCGACCGTGCACTACAACATGGGCGGCATCCCGACCAACTTCCACGGTGAGGTGGTGACGCTGAAAGGCGGCAATCCCGATCATATCGTGCCGGGTCTGATGGCGATCGGCGAGGCCGCTTGCGTATCCGTGCATGGTGCAAATCGGCTCGGCTCGAACTCATTGATCGATCTGGTCGTGTTCGGTCGCGCCGCCGGCCTGCGCGCTGCCGATACAACGGAGACGGGCGCAGCGCATCAGGATCTTCCACAGGATGCCAAGGATCTCGCGCTGTCGCGCCTCGATCACTTCCGCCACGCCAATGGCGGCACGCCGACCGCGGCGCTGCGCCTCGAGATGCAGAAGCTGATGCAATCGAACTGCGCCGTGTTCCGCACCAGCAAGGTGCTCGAGGAGGGCGCACGCAAGATCATCGAGATCTGGAAGGGGGGGCACGACATCCGCGTCTCCGACCGCTCGCTGATCTGGAACTCGGACCTGGTCGAAACCTTGGAATATGACAATCTCATCTCGCAGGCGGCAGTGACGATGCTTTCGGCCGAGAACCGTAAGGAAAGCCGCGGCGCTCACGCCCATGAGGACTATCCCGACCGCGACGACAAGACCTGGATGAAGCACACCCTCGCCTGGGCCGACGACGCCAAGAACGAGGTCAGGATCGATTATCGTCCGGTGCACACCTACACGATGACCAACGAGATGAAGTACATCGAGCCAAAGGCACGCGTGTACTGAGACAGGCATAATCCGGCCACGCGCTGGCGCCAGTGTGGACGCTGCGCGTGACGGAGAGATCAATGGCCAAGGACCCAGCAAAGCCGCCCGAAGCAGCCGATGAGGAGTTGAGCGGCGACGGCAGTGCCGATACCCGCATTGCGCCTGATCCACTGGCAGCCGTTCTGCCCGCGCTGTCGGCGCTTGGCGCGATCGCATCGATCGCAGCGATCAATTGGGCTGGTCAGGAGAAGACCGCCGAGCGTCGGAAGGCGCGACGAAAGGCCGGAATCGCGCTGCGCGATCTCGAGTCCTGCTGCATGGGTCTCCAGGAGGTCTTTCGGCGTCTGCACCGCAATCCGAAACTGTTCGGCGGGGAGGGCGCTGCGGTCACCTCGCCGCTGAAGTTCGGCGTGCACGGGCCGCGCATCGATCCGTCGGTGGCGCGCAACTATCACCAGCTCATGAACGACATTGCCTCGATGCTGGTGCTCGCGTCGCAGAATTCGTTCGATGTCATGTGCGCCATCGAGGATGGAGAGATCACGGCGCCCGATCAGATCTTTTTCGGCTTCGGCGAACAGCAGGATCGGCTGAACAAGCTGATCCAGAATCGCGCGACCCTGAAACTCTCTGTCGAAACCGGCCTTGAGGTTGCCGACCAGCTCACCAAGCTCGTTCGCGACCTGAAGAAATACAAGATCGAATGAGCACCGCGTGGTGCCGACTGAACGAGGTCGTGCAGAATTCGCCAAGCCGCCGTGCGCCGGCAACTTTGCGGTGGCAGTTGAAGCCAGTCACCCTCCGAATAACTGCGTGTCTCCCTGGAGGGCGTAGCAAGGCACTCGTGGTTGAACAAGTAAGGCCGCGAAGCTTGCGCTCGCGGCCTCGGATGGTTCGGCTGGCTGACGTTTACTTCTTGGCCGGAGCAGGAGCGGCCGGAGCCGGAGCCGGTGACTTGGCTGCTGGCGGCGGAGCCGTCTTGGCCGGCTCTGCCTTCTTGGCGTCGCCCTTCGACTCGGCCTTCTTCGGAGGCGTCGGCTTCTTCTGGCAGTGCGCCTTGCGCTTCACACCCGCCTTGGTCACGGTCTCCTTGACCCACATGCACTCGGCATTGGCCAGGCAGGCCGTCTCCTCGATGCCAGCGCAAGCGGACGGAGCCTTCTTGGCCGGCTCGGCTTTCTTGGCAGGCTCAGCTTTCTTGGCGTCGGCTTTCGGCGGCTCGGCCTTTTTTGCGTCAGCTTTCGGCGCATCGGGCGCCTTCTGTTGAGCGCTCGCCACACCACCCGCGAGCGCAAGTGCAAGAGCTGCCACACAAGCGCCCATTCCCCATCGAATGCTAGTCATCACGGCAGTCCTCTCCATAGGTTGATGCCACTACCAATATACCGTTCATTACGGTCGAAAACACGGCGCGTGACTGAATAACTGTTCACAACCGAGGCTAATTGCTGCGAGTTGCATGCGCTCCCGCCGCCGCGCAGATGCCCCTCGTTGTGCCGGTCAGGAGCAAAGCAGTCGCAAGAATAGTCAGCCGCGTCAAAAGGCTATTTTGCAATGTTCAAGCCTCGCGGAAGGCCCGCTGGGGCGTGCCGATCCCACGAGCCCTCGACCACGGCACCCTCGATGCCCCTGCGCTCGCCGTCCGAACGCTGCCCCAACGTTGAAGGCGAATCGAACGACCCCATATACTTTGCAGATTTTCTGGCACGACCTGGCAATGAGGAAATCTAAGTCCAACGTTCAGAACTCCGCAGTTGATCAACGTCGGGCTCTGGTCCATTTTTGAAAAACTTATCTCCCAGGCCGGAGAGAGCAGGAACCAATGCCATGACCCTTTCGCGAATGCCTCAAGGTAAGGCGCATCTCGACACAGTCGACCCCATCTGGAGCGCGCTTCGCGCCGAGGCCGAGGATGTGATGGCTGCCGAGCGGGCGCTTGGCGGCTTCATTTACGCGACGATCCTCTCTCACTCCCGGCTCGAAGACTCGATCTGCCACCGCCTAGCGCAGCGTCTGAACCATGCCGATGTCGATGCCGGATTGATTGGCCAGACGTTCGCGGAGGTTCTGAACACCAGTCCTGATCTAGGCACGATCTTTCGCGCCGATCTCGCGGCCGTCTTCGATCGCGATCCCGCCTGCCACCGCTATCTTGAGCCGCTGCTCTATTTCAAAGGCTTCCACGCCCTGGTGACGCACCGCTTCGCGCATGAGCTCTGGAAGCAGGGTCGTCGCGATTTCGCCCTCTATCTCCAGAGCCAATCATCTCGAATCTTTGGAATCGACATTAATCCCGCGGCGCGGCTGGGCAGGGGATTGATGCTCGACCACGGCTCCGGCATCGTGATCGGCGAGACGGCCGTGGTCGGTGACAACTGCTCGATTCTCCAGAACGTCACGCTGGGCGGCAACGGCAAGGAAAAGGGCGATCGCCATCCGAAGATCGGCGACAATGTTCTCCTGGCCGCCGGTGCCAAGGTGCTCGGCAACATCCGTGTCGGCAACTGCTCCAAGGTGGCCGCGGGCTCGGTGGTCCTGAAGGACGTTCCGGCCAACAAGACGGTTGCAGGCGTGCCCGCCAAGATCGTCGGCGACTCTGGTTGCCCGGAGCCCGCCCGCGCCATGGATCAGCGACTTTCGCCTGACGATTGCGGCTGCGGGTGCTAGAAGCCCGGAAGGCATCAATCCTTCCGGGAGCAGTCCGTGTCCAAACCGAAAGCCATCACGCCCGACGAGATCAAACGCGTCGAGGCCTACCTTCGCAAGACGTTCGGCTCCCCCCGGATCGGCGTTCGTGGTCGGCAGAAGGCCGCCGATGCAGCCGAGGTCTACATCGGCGACGATTTCATTGGCATTCTCTCGAAGGACACCGATGAGGGCGAGCTCTGCTATCAGTTCAGCATGACCATCCTCGACATCGATCTGGAGTAGCCGTCCGCGGCGGCACGAGGTGAAGCCGGCTCATCCTCCCTGCCGGCAGGGCCAGCAAGACTGAGGGAATTCGAGGATGGCGCTTTTTGCGCTCGACGGTGCGCATGTGGTCACGCCCGGCAAGGGCCGTTATTTCGTCGCCCCGAGCGCGACCGTCATCGGCCGGGTGACGCTGGGAGAGGATGTCAGCGTCTGGTTCAACGCCGTGATCCGCGGTGACAACGAGCCGATCAGCATCGGCGCGCGCAGCAACGTGCAGGAAGGCGCCATTCTTCACGTCGATCCGGGATTCCCGCTCGTGCTCGGCGAAGAGGTCACGGTCGGTCATCTCGCGATGCTGCACGGCTGCACGATCGGCAAGGGCGCTCTGATCGGCATCGGCGCCATCGTGCTGAACGGTGCCAAGGTGGGCGAAGGCTCCATGATCGGCGCCGGTGCCTTGATACCCGAAGGCAAGATCATTCCGCCGAACTCCGTTGTGGTGGGCGCGCCCGGCAAGGTGATCCGCGAGGTGTCTGAGGCCGATCGCGCCCGCATCATCTGGGGTGTCGGCGACTACCTCCAGCGCTGGAAAGCCTACGCGGGCGGATTGGAGTTACAGCCCGAATAGCAGTCTCAAACGCGTGCGGCGGACGTATAGACCGGCGCCGCGCGGCGCTCGAGTGTGCGTTTCGCCGATTGGTTGCCCGTCTCGAGGGCTGCGTAGGCAGCATTGATCCGGCGCGCCATCGTTGCCAGATAGTCGCGCACCTCGGGCGGTAGCTCGACGCTCGAATAGCGGTCGGGATGGTAGGTCTTGGACAGCCTGTGCCAAGCCGCTTTCACCTCGTCGTGAGGCGTGGACGGCGCAACCCCGAGAATGCTGTGCGGATCGAATGTATCGAGATCGCGCTGCCGGGCCGCCAGATTGACTGGTTTTGGCACATTGACGGGCTTCAGGCTCGCGATGGTCGACTTGGCGATGTAGGCCCGCTCGCCGCCATACTGCTCGAACTCGATGAAACCGCCGGCTGAATTCAGGTATTCGAAGAGATTGCGTCCTGAAGCGATCAGGAACCGGCCCTTCAGCAGAGATCCGTCACCAAGCGTCAGCTCGACCGGAATGCCGGTCTGCTCCACCGTGTCGACCCTGCTCCGTTCGAACATCGAGCGCCTCTGCGAGTTGGCCGCGCCATGATCCGGGACACCGGATGCTGTGAGGCGACGGCTCGCAAGATCCGTGCAACTTGGCTGACGCCCCGGATGGGGCGCTCAGGCTGCCGGCAGCGTCGCCCGAACAGACTCCCGCTCGCGCATGCGCCGGGCCCAGGCTGCGAGTTTCGCCCGCGAGCCCTCGAGGTCGGCGATCTTGGTGAACGCGGCCACATCGAGCCCGGCGATGAGCAGCAGCTGCGTCATGTTCAGCGGCCCTTGCATCAGTGCGTGCGCGATCTCATGCTCCCAGAAATCGGCGAGCCGCAGTGCCCGATCCGTCTCATGCCGCAGAATGGTCGGCGAGCGCTCCGTCTCTGGCCGCCGCATTTCCCTGGTGTGCACGGCGAGCCCGTCGACGAAGCTGCGCGCATAGGTTTCGAGCCGCCCATATGTCCAATTCTGGTGCGAAAGGGGCAAGGTCAGCCCTGGCTCTCCGTCGAGCGTGTCCAGATACTGAGCGATCAGCTGGCTGTCCTCGAGCGCAAGCCCGGTGCCGGTCTCGAGGAACGGGACGCGTCCTGAGGGGTTGATCCGGTAGTACGGGCTGCCCGGCGAGCGTGTCTTCGCTTCGATGACCTCCACCCGGTCGCCCAGTCCCTTCTCGAGGATCAGCATGCGCACCACCCGTGCGTAAGGCGACGTCTTCGTGTAGTGGAGCCTCATCGAGTTCTCTCCTGGCGCAGGCGGCGGCTGATATGCGGATTGCCCAAGTCGATATCCTGATCGTGCCGGGCTGGACCCGCAATAGCGACGATCACTGGCAGTCGCGCTGGCAGCGCAGCATGAAGACGGCGCGCACCGTCACGCAGGACGACTGGGATCGTCCGGACCGCGACGCCTGGGTGGACCGCATTATCGAGGTGGTGCGGGCCGGCACGCGGCCTGCGGTGCTGGTCGCGCACAGTTGCGGCGTGGCGGCAGTGGTGCATGCAGCGGCCGAGATTGCCCATTCCCGCGTCGTCGGCGCGTTCCTCGTCGCCCCGCCCGACCTCGAGGCACGGGGACCGATCGAGGGCTTCATGCGCGATGCCGGACCCGGCTTGGCGTTTCCGGAGTCGTTCCTGCCGCTCCCGATGGCCCCGCTGCCGTTTCCGGCGAAGCTGATCGGCAGCTCCACCGACCCATTCTGCTCCGTCGAGCGCGCGCAGGAGATGGGACGCGCCTGGGGTGCCGACACCTCGATCATTGCTGGTGCCGGCCACATCAACACCGAGTCCGGCCACGGTCCTTGGCCCGAAGGCCTGCTGACGTTTGGCCTGTTCCTGAAAAAGCTCGGCCCCCGCCACTGAGCCGGAAGGCGGGTAGCATAAGAAGCGAGGCGCTCGAGGCGCGTCCGAGCGGCATGTCCGGGAGGCAGGTGCAATCCGCCCGTATTGGGGTAGGCTGACGCGGCACAGCCAGGGAGGAGCCAGACATGCCCGCTCTTTCGCGCCGCTCAGTTGCAGGCGGCCTCATCGCGATCGCTGCAGCGCCGATGACGAGGCCGCACGCTCAGGCGGGCTGGCCGGAAAAGGCGGTCAAGGTCGTCGTCCCATTCGCGGCAGGCGGCGGCGCCGACATTCTCGCGCGGTTGCTGGCGCCCAAGATGGGCGAGGGGCTCGGTCAGCCGATGATCATCGACAATCGGCCGGGAGCCGGCACCACCATCGCCAACGACATCGTCGCCAAGGCAGCACCTGATGGCTACACCTTGCTGCAGGTCAATCGCGATATGACGATCAGCCCGTCGACCTATGCTTCGCTGCCCTACGACACGCTGAAGTCGTTCGCCTGGATCGGCAAGGCCGCCGACGGACCTTTCGTATTGGTGGCCAACAAGGACCTTCCGGTGAAGAGCCTTGCAGAGCTTGCGGCGCTCGCCAGATCAAAGCCTGGCCAGATCTCATATGGCAATCTCGCCATCGGCGGCATCGCCCATTTGAACGTCGAGGCGATGATGCGCCATCTCGGAATCAATCTGCTGCAGGTGCCCTACAAAGGTGCGGCACCCGCGCTTGCCGCGATCGTGACGGGCGAGATCGCGGTCGCGCTGGTCTCGCTCGCAAGCTGCATCCCGTTCGTGCGCGACGGGCGCGTGCGTGCGCTGGGCGTGGGTTTCGGCAAGCGCGTGCCCCATCTCCCCGATGTTCCGACTATTGCCGAGGCTGGCGGCGGCGACACCGTGCTGCCCTTCTACGCCGGGCTCGCCGCGCCAGCCGGAACGCCGCGACCGATCATCGACAAGCTGAGCGCGGAATTGAAGCGCGCCGTCGCGCATCGAGAGGTGGTGGAAAAGATCGAGCAGAATGGCCTGATCCCGGCGTTTACGACGCCGGAGGAGCTCGGCGAGATCGTTGCCCGCGATATCGCCAATTTCGGGCGGCTGGTGAAGGAGATCGGCATCCAGCCGCAGTGAGCGGCTGGAGTGCTGCCCTCTGGTCTTCAGGAACCCGAGCTGGAAGCCCGAGGGCCGCTGCCTGATGAAGCTGTCGTCACGGGCGGCGCGTCCAAAGCAATCGTTTCTGCCGACCTGCGCCGGTTGAACTTGGACGAAATCCAGGACGCGGCGCGTCGGGTCAGCCCTTTGGGCACGCTGCGCGTCAGCACGTAGAAGACCGGAGTGAAGATCAGGCCGAAGATCGTGACGCCGACCATGCCGGCGAAAACCGCCGTGCCGAGTGATTGGCGCATCTCCGCTCCTGCCCCTTGCGCAATGACCAGCGGCACGACACCGAGGATGAAGGCCAGCGATGTCATCAGGATCGGGCGCAGCCGGGTGCGTGCGGCTTCCACGGCCGCATCCCATCGCGACTTACCCTGATCCTCGGCTTGCTTGGCGAACTCGACGATGAGAATTGCGTTCTTGGCGGCCAAGCCAATCAGCACCACGAGCCCGATCTCGACGAGGATGTTGCGGTCGAGACCCCGGAGATTGGCGCCGATCATAGCTGCGAGCGCACACATCGGAACGATGAGCACAACGGCCAGCGGCAGAAGCCAGCTTTCGTAAAGTGCCGCGAGAAGCAGAAACACGAACACGACCGCCAGCGTGAAGGCGATGAGCGCGGTGTTACCTGCAAGTTTCTCTTGCAGCGCGATCTCGGTCCACTCGAACCCGAAGCCGGCGGGCAACCGCTCGGCCGCGATCTTTTCCATGGCCGCGATCCCTTGGCCCGACGAGAAACCACGTGCGAGCCCGACTTGCACTTCCGCGGCCGGAAAGAGGTTGTACCGCGGCACCCGGTAGGCCCCGGTCGTGTCGGCAAATGTCGCGACCGCACCAATCGGCACCATGTCGCCTCCGACATTGCGCGTTTGCAGATTTGACACATCCCGCAACGAGAGCCGGTAAGGATTGTCGGCCTGCGCGGTCACCCGATAGGTACGCCCGAGGATATTGAAGTCGTTGACGAACGACGACCCCATGTAGATCGAGAGAGTCTCGAATACACGCCCGATCGGCACGCCGAGCTGCTCGGCTTTCGTGCGGTCGATATCGGCCCAGATCTGCGGCGTCCGGGTGGAGAAAAGCGTGAAGGGTTGAACGATTCCTGGGACCTGGGCAGCCGTTCCTGCCACCGCCCAAGTTGCCCCCTCGAGCGCGGGGAGCCCGCGGCCAGCGCGGTCTTGCACGTAGCCTTTGAGACCGCCGCCCGTGCCGATGCCGGGCACCGACGGCGGCTCGAGGACGAGCGTGAAGGCATCGCGCAGCTGGAACATCTGTGCCCTCAGGTCGGCGAGGATGCCGTCTTTGGTCAGCCGTGCCTTCTGCCGTTTGTCGAAATCCTCGAGGCGAACGAAGATCACGCCCGCATTTGGCGCGTTGGTGAACGTGGCGCCGTCGAACCCCGCGAAAGCGACAGCGTCCTTCACTCCGGGGCGGGTCAGCATGATTTCGCCAGCGCGCCGGACGACGGCATCCGTGCGGTCGAGCGTGGCGCCCGCCGGCAGCGTGAAGGCTGTAATGAAATAGCCGCGATCCAGCTGCGGGACGAGACCCGTCGGCGTCGCCGCGAGCCGCTGCCACGTGAGGCCGAGCAGCAATGCGTAGACCGGAATGACGATGATGGCGAGCCGGACCAGTCGGGCAGTCAGCGCGCCGTATGCGCGCGAGAGCCAGTCGAATGCATGATTGAAGCCAGAGAAGAACCAGCGCAACGGCGCCCCGAGAGTGGCGAGGACTCCGGTTTGCTCATGCTGCTCGCTGTGCGGTTTCAGCAGGAGCGCCGCCAGCGCCGGAGAGAGCGTCAGTGAGACGAGCGCAGAGATTGCCGTGGAAGCCGCGATGGTGATCGCGAACTGACGATAGAACGTACCTTGCAGGCCGGCGATGAATGCCGTCGGTACGAACACAGCGATGAGAACCAGAGATATCGCGATGAGCGCGAAGCCGACCTCGTCCATGGTCTTGTAGGCGGCCTCGCGCGGCGACAGTCCTTCCCTGAGATACCGCTCCACGTTCTCCACGACCACGATGGCGTCGTCGACGACGATGCCGATGGCGAGCACGAGGCCGAACAGCGAGAGCACGTTGAACGATATGCCGAGCGCTGCCATGACACCGAATGTGCCGATCAGCGAGACAGGAATGGCGAGGATGGGAATGATGGCTGCGCGCCATGTCTGCAGGAACAGGATGACTACGATCACGACCAGCAGCACCGCTTCCCATAGGGTCGTCATCACAGCATCGACGGATGCCTGAATGAACTCGGTCGGATTGTAGACGACGGAATAGTCGACGCCCGGCGGGAACTCCTTCTTCAACCGGTCCATCTCGCGGATGACGGACGTGGACGTTGCGAGCGCATTCGAGCCCGGCCGCTGGAAGATGACCAGGGCCGTTGCCACTTTGTTGTTGAGATAAGCGTTGACGGTGTAGTCCTGCGATCCGAGCTCCACGCGTGCGATGTCTTTCACCCGTACGACCGTTCCGTCGCGCTCGGCCTTGACGACGATCTCGCCGAACTGTTCCGGTGCCGAAAGACGGCCGAGCGTCTGCACGGAAAGCTGAAAAGCGCCGGGCGAGGTGGCCGGCGGCTGATTGATGGAGCCCGCCGCGACCTGGAGATTAGCCGCTCGAAGCGCCGAGACGACCTCTCCGGCGGTGAGACCGCGCGCAGCAACGCGGGCAGGGTCGAGCCAAACGCGCATGGAATAGTCGCGTGAGCCGAAGACGTTGATTGCGCCGACGCCGTCGATCCGAGCCAGCACGTCCTTGACGTAGAGCGTTGCATAATTCGAGATGTATTGCTGGTCGCGCGACCCGTCCGGCGAGATCATGTGCACGACCATCATCAGATCGGGGGACGCCTTGCGCACGGTCAGTCCAAGGCGCCGCACGTCTTCGGGCAGGCGCGGCTCCGCCACCGAGACGCGGTTCTGGACGAGAACCTGAGCCTGGTCGATGTTCGTGCCCGGCTTGAAAACGACGTTGATGGAGAGGCGACCGTCACCCGTCGACTGGGAGGCGATGTAAAGCATGTCGTCGACGCCGTTGACCTCCTGCTCGATTGGCGTTGCGACCGTCTCGGCAATTACTTGGGCGGAGGCGCCGGGATAAGTCGCGGTGATGCTGACCGTTGGCGGCGCGATCTCGGGATACTCGGCGATCGGGAGGACGCGCTGCGCAATGATCCCGACAATTGTGATGATCAGCGCGACGACGGTTGCGAATATCGGCTTATCGATGAAAAAGCGGGAAAAGCGCATTGAACCGATCCTCGAGCAATGAGCGGCGGTGCCTCGTGATTTCAGTTTGCGCGCGATCGCGCCGGAAGCAGGCGGGCAGGAACAGCGGATGCGTCGTCAATTGGCAGCGGCTTTGAGCTGGCCCGGCTGCGGAGTGACTTTTGCACCGGGCCGCACGAAGGGATTGGCAAGGCCGTCGATCACGATCCGGTCGTCGGCTTTGAGCCCGCTGCGCACGATGCGCAGCCCGTCCGAGATCGCACCGAGCTCGACGGGCAGCGCTTTCACGATGCCGGCGGCATCGACGGCAAATACGATCTTACGCGCCTGATCCGACACGATCGCGGCATCAGGCACGAGCAGGGCATCGATCTCGCCCGCGAACAGCTGCAGGCGAGCGAAGAGCCCCGGCGTGAAGAGACCATCCTTATTGTCGAATACGGCCCGGCCGCGGAGTGTGCCGGACCTTGGATTGAGCTGATTGTCGACGAAATTGAGTCGACCCTCTCGGCTCCAATCCTTGTCGTCGGCGAGCTTGATGCGCACCGGGTGTTCGATTTCCCGGCCCGACCGCCGGTCGCCAGCGATGAGCTGGCGCACGTAGCGCATGTAGTCGGCCTCGGATGCATCGAAGCGAAAGTGAATGGGATCGAGCGAGACGATATTGGCGAGAATGGTCGCGCCCGCTGTCCCGCCGGTGACCAGATTGCCGACATCGACCTTGTGATCGGAGATGCGGCCGCCGATTGGCGCGCGGACCTCCGTCCATTCCAGGTTGAGCTCAGCCGCGCGCAGGCCCGCTTCCGCGGCTTGTTTCTGCGCTTGCGCAACGGCGAGGTTTGCCGTGCGCTGGTCGAGATCGCGCTTGGTCGCCGTCCCCGTTCGAGCCAGCGGCGTGACGCGCTCCACCTCGTTCTCCGCCAGGTCGACCTGCGCGATCGTGCGCGCCACCTCGGCCTTGCCGCTTTCCACCGTGATCTGGAATTGGCGCTGCTCGAGCGTGAACAGCAGGTCGCCCGGTTTCACGATCTGCCCGTCGCGGAAGTGCACCTTCTCGATGAACCCCGATACGCGCGGGCGCACTTCGACGGTCTCGACCGCCTCGAAGCGCCCGGAGTACTCGTCCCACTGCGTGATGCGCTTGGTGAGCGGATGAGCGACAGTGACAGGCGGCGGAGCTGCTTGGCTCGACGCTGGCGTGGACGGCGCAATTCCCGCAGCGATGGCGGCACCACAGGAGAAGAGCACAATGAAGCTGCTTGGCCGCATGTCGAACTCCGGAGCTGCGTGCTGACTGACTGCAATGCAGCATAGAGAGCGCCGTCCCGGCAGCAAGCCCGCTTCGCATCTGAGCACGAAATTCGTGCAATCGTTCGGCTCTATGAGATCGCGTTGTGGTTATTCATGCTCTCGCTGTCCGGACTTGCGTCCGAGACAGAAAATGAAGCGCGGATCCCGAGAATAGCAGACTGCAGCCGCCAGTCTGCACTTGATCGGTGGTATGGTACGCCGCGACGCCGAATTCCGGGATCCGGTTCATCGCCACGTCGGGTGCCGTTTGGATTAGGAGCAGATGAACGACTATCTTCTGACCGCAGCGGGCCTCGTTCTGCTCATGGCTGGAGGAGAGCTTCTCGTCCGAGGCGCGCAGCGCTTTGCCGACCGGATCGGGTTATCCCCGCTTCTCATCGGGCTCGTGCTCGTCGGCTTTGGCACATCGACGCCTGAGCTTGCTACGAGCGTGCAAGCGTCCCTGGCCGGAACTCCGGGCATTGCGATCGGCAACATCGTCGGCTCGAACATCGCCAACGTGCTCCTGATCCTCGGCATCTCCGCAGCCATAGCGTCGATCGTCGTGCACGACCGCGCCCTGTCACGAGACGGCATGGTCGTTCTCCTGGCGACGGCCGTCTTCGTCGGCATTGGCTTCTGGGGACACTTCGACCGATCGACCGGAGCGCTGCTTCTGATGGCGCTCGCGGGGTATGTCACCTACGCGTATTTCCAGGAATCCAGCGGTGCCCCGGCGGGACATACGGCCGCCTTCGAACGAGGCGAGGCCCGGAACGAGGTCTTTCGCCGCGATGGCGAGCGCACCCGAGCGCCGCTTGAACAGTCTCGCTTCGATTACCTGCGTCCGCTGGCACTCGCATTCATCGGCCTTGCAATCCTCGTCGCGGGTAGCACCATGCTCGTCACCGGCGCGATGGGCATTGCACGCAAGGCAGGCATTTCCGAGAGCATTCTCGGACTGACGATCGTGGCGATCGGCACATCGCTGCCCGAGCTTGCGACATCACTGATCGCCGCCGTGCGTCGCCATGGCGATGTCGCGCTCGGCAACATCCTGGGGTCGAACGTCTACAACATTCTCGGCATCGGCGGCGCCACTGCTCTCATCGCACCGACGTCGATTCCGCCGGAGATCGCGCGCGTCGACAGTCCTGTGATGCTCGCGGTGTCGCTGCTGTTGCTCGCCTTCGCGTGGACCGGTCGCCGCATCGGCCGTCGCGAAGGCGTGCTGCTGTTGTTGGGCTACGGCGTCTATCTGATCGTCGTCGCCCGCCATTAGGTCAAGGGAACTGCCCGGCTCTATTCGGGGTTTTGTCGAGGAAGGGAAGAAAGGCAGCGATCGTCTCGTGCGCAGACTTCAGTTGAGGCTCGGCCTAAGGCACCTGCGACTCGCGCTGTGCGTGCTGCTGGCGGTCGCGTTTCACTCTGGAACGCGCTTGGAGGCGGCGGCTGCGCAAGTGGTGCTCGTCGAGCTGCAGGGAACCATCGGCGTCGCCTCGACGCTCCATGTGTGCCGAGCCATCGAAAACGCAAGCCGGACCGGCGCGCATCTTGTCATCATTCGAATGGACACGCCGGGAGGCCTGCTGACCGCGACGAGAGAAATGATCAGCTGCATTCTCGCCTCGGCGCGGCCCATCGCCGTCTACGTTGCGCCAAGCGGCGCTCGCGCTGCCAGCGCCGGCACCTACATCGCACAAGCCGCGCACATCGCTGCCATGGCGCCGAGCACGCATATCGGCGCTGCAACCCCTGTTGCGCTGGGGCCGGGAGGCCCCCGGCAGCCGATTGACGGCACGCCGGAGAAGGACAAGGGCAATCAGCCCCGACAGGGCTCGGAGCAAAAGGCCGTCAATGACGCGGTCGCCTATCTGAAGAGCCTGGCCGAGCTGAGGGGGCGCAATACTGCCTGGGCTGAAAAGGCGGTGCGAGAGGCCGCGACGCTGACGGCGAGCGAGGCTATGCGCGAGCGCGTCATCGACTTGGTTGCGAGCGATGTTGCTGACTTGCTCAGGCAGGTCGATGGACGCACGGTCGTGATTGCCGGCCAACCCGTGATCATCAGCACCGCGGGCGCTGAGGTGACGACGGTCGAGCCGAACTGGCGCTTGCGCTTGCTCGCGGCGATCTCTGACCCCAACATTGCGTTCATTCTGCTGCTGGTTGGCTTCTATGGCATACTGTTCGAGTTCTGGAGCCCGGGCGCGATCGTGCCCGGTGTCATCGGCGGTGTGAGCCTGATCCTGGCGCTGATCGCCCTCTCCGTGCTGCCACTGAGCTACGGAGCCCTCGGCCTCCTGATCCTCGGCATCGCGCTGATGACGGCCGAGGCGTTCGTCGCCGGATTCGGCATTTTGGGGATTGGAGGTCTCGTGGCGTTCGTGTTCGGCGCCGTGTTCCTGTTCGACCAGAGCGGCGCGGACTTCGATCTGCGGCTGGCCTGGCCGGTGATCGTCGGTGCGGCAGTGACAGCGGCGCTTCTGTCGATGGCGGTCCTCGTCTCCGCTCTGCAATCGCGGCGGCGCAAGCCCGTGACCGGCTCCGAGGAACTGATCGGGATGATCGGCGAGGTTGCCGATTGGCAAGGCCTGACCGGCTCGGTCCACGTGCACGGCGAGATGTGGAGCGCTCGCAGCATTCAGGTCCTGCCAGTGGGTGCGAGGGTGCGCATCGTCGCACGAGAGGGGCTCACGCTCATTGTCGAGCAGGCGCTCAAATAGGAGAGGCAACCACCATGACACCGACTTGGCTTCCTTTCGCCATTCCGCTTCTCGTGCTCTTGGCGCTGCTGATCTCGGCATTCCGCATCCTGCCGGAGTACGAGCGCGGCGTGGTGTTTCTGCTCGGCCGCTTCCAGGCTGTGAAGGGGCCGGGCCTCGTCATCATCATCCCGTTCGTCCAGAGCATGATGCGGGTCGACCTCAGGACCCGCGTCTTCGACGTTCCGGGCCAGGACGTGATCACCCGTGACAACGTATCGGTTCGGGTCAATGCGGTGGTCTACTATCGGGTGATCGATCCGGAGAAAGCCGTGATCCAGGTCGAGGACTTCGGCCAGGCGACCAGCGAGCTTGCCCAGACCACGTTGCGCTCCGTCGTCGGCCAGCACGAGCTCGACGATCTGCTCGCCGAGCGCGAGAAGCTCAACACCGACCTGCGCCGCATCCTGGATGCTCAAACCGACGCATGGGGCATCAAGGTTGCCAACGTCGAGCTGAAGCACGTCGACTTGAATGAGACCATGGTGCGTGCGATTGCCAAGCAGGCCGAGGCCGAGCGGCTGCGGCGCGCCAAGATCATCGACGCGGAGGGCGAGCTGCAGGCGTCCGAAAAGCTGCAGCAGGCGGGCGACGTGCTTGCGCGCAATCCGCAGGCCATGCAGTTGCGCTATCTCGGCACCCTGCAGAACATCGCCGGCGAGCGCTCATCGACGATCATCTTCCCCCTGCCAATCGAGTTGGCGCAGACCATTGAATCTCTCGCCCGCACCAAGGCGCGGAGCCCGCAGTAGGGGGGGCGCGGGGGGCCAATCCGGCCTCGGTTGTCGGCGGCCTCGTTGCGAGGCGGTAAAAAGGGAAGGACGCCGATGACTTGGTCGGCGATGGGCGGGACCTTCCTGACTTTAACTCAGCGCTCAGAGGCGCATTCTATCGCGCCGTCTGAGGCACGGCAGAGGTACATTGATACCGATCGTTAGGTCGCTGGCGCCAGGGGCCAAAACTGGCATCGCGTCCAAGACCTTGCTGTATTTCACCAATGGATACTGGCGCTGCCAACTAAGCGGTCCCGCAGCGGCCATTCCCTCTGCAAACTTGCAATTTTTCGTTAACTGACCAATGTCAGGCTTCCAAAACTTTATTGTTCATTCAGCGATAAAGCGAACACTGCTAACAGACAACGAACCGTGATAGACCGCACCAAGCTAGCCGCAGACCAACGGCCGGAGCGTTCAATGCCCAAGCCCGAAACCGTCTCGATTACCATCTATCCATCTACTGCCGAGAGCGCGGATCTCACGGTTGCTGATGCTATGCAACAGGTGCTGGATGCGTTTGAGCTTCTTTCCAAAGCTCAGCTCGAGCGCACAGGTGAGCGAACGAATAAGGTCGTCTGGCGCCTGGAGAAGGCATCAACGAATTCTCCGCTGACTATCGAGGCTTCCGCGTCCTCGTACGACCCTGCGATCAACCTCGACATCGAAGCGCGACAGGCCAAGATCGCATTCTTCGAAGGCATCAACAGCCTCCTCACGGCTAAGAAAAAGCCTGGCTGGATGGACAAGGACGCCGAGACCATCGTCCGCCGTCTGTTTGCCCGCAACCTTAATGGAGTCGGGCGCACTGACTTCATCTTCGAAGAAGGGGCAGCACCCGTCATAGTCGATCACCGGACCGCAGCGCGGGCAGTCAACTTCCTAGAGCGACTCGCAGCCGAGGAAGCAGCGAAGATCGAAGATCTTACCCACGAAGAGTACGGAGCCGTCGAAGCGCAGGTCACCGGGACGACCACTCACTACCGCAAACCGGCGATCAACATCCGTCTGCGTCTTGCGGGGACGGAAATCCGTTGTGTGCTGTCCTCAGCAGCAGCCGCCAAGATTGGGCCTCAGCACAACTGGACAGAGGTCTGGACGCATCAGCGCGTCATCATCATGGGGAAAATTCATTACGATAAGAAAGGAGACATCACCCTCATAGAAGCGGAAGATATCGAGGTCCTGCCTCACGCGCAAATTTCCATCGAAGATATCGAACGCTCCAGTGGCATAACGGCGGAGCACGTATCGGATTTCCTGCGCCGCGGTTGGGTTGATAATGGCTGATATTCCCAAGTACTACTGGGACTCATGCGCGTGGCTCGGTCTTGTCAACTACGAGAACGACAAGATCGCGCCGCTCCGCCACTTCTATGACCTCGCCACCCGCAACCAGTGCGAAATCTGGACTTCGACGATCGCCTACGTCGAGGTATTCCGACTCAACGTCGAGAACAAGGACGCGAAGCCTCTTAAAGAAGAACATCTGGACAAGATCAAAGAGATCATCGAGCAGCCGTTTGTGAAGTTGATCCCCGCCGACGTGATCATAGGCCGGAGAGCGCGCGCATTGCGTCGCGAACTGCCTGACTTCGAGGGCGCAGGTGACGCGATCCGATCGTGCCCCAGGCCGTGGTGTAATGGGCCGGTCATGGCCCGAGCTCGATGT
>CAZCQH010000069.1:0-28038 GCA_964500805.1 uncultured Hyphomicrobiaceae bacterium | reverse complement strand
AAGCGAGGGCTGATCTTTCAAGCTAAGCGTGGCCCGAAGAAACTGGGCAAGTCACTTGCAGTGGTCAAAAAGCGTTGTGCATCGCTGAAAAGCCAGAGCGAGAGCAGCGTCATTTTTGCCGTGACCGGTGCTCGGAGCAACAAACCCCGTGCCTCGACTATCCAGCCTGTGCCCAAGCGTTGACCAGGATCTCGACGTGCCAATTGCTTTCAGCTCAACAGCGGACGGATCAGTCTGCACCGGTAATACCAACATTGGTGCAAACGAGGTCTCGGGTTCGACAAGGATGAGGGATACAGCGGCTGCCGCCAAATCGAGCGATACCTTGATGCCCGGCAGTAAGACGAGCAGGTTCGCTAACGGCGTGTGAGTGTAAACGTACCGCTGCACGGCCCGGTACTATGCGAGAATGTGCCGCTGCCGCTGTTGCCGCGCAGCGTGCCGGAGTAGCTGTGAGCTCCTCCAGCACTGCCTGTCGCCTGATGCGACAGGCGCAAGACGCCACTCGCAGAGACAGTGCCGCGGACGCCGCCTGCGCCCATCGATGCCAGAATGACGCCATTCTGGACGTGGAGAGTTGGAGTGAAGCGGGGCGTCCCACAGTTCTGGCCTAGGCGCACCATCTCCCACGTGCCATCGAACGGATGTGGCGTTTTGGGAAGTGCTACTAGTTTCTGTCGCTCGGCCTCCTTCCTTTCGGTCTCTCGCCGGCCTTCTGCCTCGGCGAGCTTGCGAGACTCATCCGCAGCTTTCACGGCAGCGGAACGCTGCATCTCCGCAGCTTTGACCGCCTCGCGCGCGATACGCACCTCTTCCAAGGCCTTTTGCAGCTCATGCTCACGGCTCTCAGCAGCCGCGCGCTCAGCCGCAATTCGCTCTAGCTCGGCCCGTTTGTGAGCCTCGTCCTGCCGTCTGAGCTCGGCTTCACGCGCCGCTCGCTCGGCCTCGCGCTGCTGATTGTGCTGCTCGATCAGCGCACGTGCCAGCGGTACAAATGTGCCCTGCGGATAGCGCTCGAGGTACGAAGTGAGCACTGCGGGGTTGGGACTATCCTTGACCGTCTCCCAGAACGACATCTCAACCTGCAAAGCGGTTGGCATCGGCGCAATGAAGTAAAACTTGGCGGTCATTGCGGAGTGTTCCCAGGGCACCTGCCGTCGTCCTGTTTCCTGCATTACATCGTTGCGAACTTTGATGAGAATAGTCGGCAAATCGTCACCCGGAGCAGAGATGTGTTTCAGCAGCGCAGCCGCATAAGGTGAATTTCGCCCCGTCCCGTCGAGCGCCACGTTGCCGGGCTGCGTCGAGTAGCTAATGAGTGTACCTTCGCCGGACTCAACTGAGGCGAGACCGCGCCCGACTTGGGTTGAGCGCGTGCCGAGCGCTCGAGCCAGATTGCGCGCCAGCGGGTTGTCTCGGCAGGCATCCATTATGAGGATGTTCGTGCTCGTCTCTCGCTCCATCGCCCTATGAACAAGATCGAGGCGCACCATTTCGAAATCGACTGCGGATGCCGTCGACAACTTCGCGTCAACCGGCACCAAGTAATTCTGACCTCCAACTTGCAAGCCATGGCCGGCGTAGAAAAACAGGCCCACGTCAGCGCCAACGAGTGCCTCCGCAAAGTCACGGACCTTGCGATCCATGGCGGCCTTGTCGAGATCCCGCCCTTCGAGCACGGCAAAGCCAAGCTTCTTAAGCGTCACGCCGATGTCCTCAGCGTCGTTCTTTGGATTCCCCAGGCGCGGCGTGTGACTGTATTCTGAATTCCCGATGACGAGGGCTACGCGTCTGCCCTGTGACTGTACGGAACTGGTGGTGATGAGCATCACCAGTACAATCAAAAGGAGCCGACAAAATTGGTGCGGCATGACCGACCTCACGCGCATTCACACGACTGAATTCGACTTTCACCAAATTAACCCGTCTAATTCTTAGCTTATGTCGCCGGTTGCGCTTGGGCAATGGTCGTGTTTCGCTGTGTTGCGCTCCGTTCTTAGATCAAGACAAGGCGGCTCAGTCGCTTGATCGTCGACGTGCAGAGAAGCCGAAGTCGCGGGCCGACGGTCATCAGTCGCGGGAGTTTCGAATTGGAGTTTCCGCTAGACCTCCGGCAGCAGACACTGGTGCGCTTGCCCCCTGGACGAGAATGATCTCGCCAAGCCTCGCGGTGGACAGAGACCGACCTTTGCCCGTCCGACGTCCCGGCCAATTACGCGCATTCACTGATCAGCTCAAGTGGCCTTGAAGTTCGTCTGCTTTCTGTGGACTATGGAACATCGCCAGTTTTTGAGGCGAGTTCCGCAGGCGATGGACGGGCAATTCTGCACCACAGGGATAACACCAATTTGTAGGTGAAAATCATGCATCCGAGTAACGATACAATCCTGTCGACGGCAGCCATTGATGCTCTTCGGGCCCGGTGCATAGGCGCGGTTGTTCTTCCGGGAGAGCAAGGTTTCGATCAACTGCGGGAGGTATGGAACGCGCAGATAGATCGACGGCCAGCCGTCATTGTGCGCGTGGCTTGCGTTGACGATGTGATCGCTGCCGTTCGCTTCGGGCGTGACAATGGGCTGATCGTGTCGGTTCGCGGAGGCGGCCACAACATGCCTGGGCTTGCCGTGTGTGAAGGCGGGCTGATGATCGATTGCGCCTCGATGCGCAATGTTCGTGTCGACCCTGCGAGGAAGCGCGCCTTTGCCGAACCCGGTGCCCAATGGGGCGACTTCGATGCTCAAACCCAGGCCTTCGGTCTTGCGACGCCCGGAGGCGCGATCTCGCATACAGGGATTGCCGGGCTCACCCTGGGCGGCGGCTTCGGATGGCTTGGCGGCAAGTACGGTCTCACCTGCGACAACGTTCGCTCGTTCAAGATTGTCACGGCCAACGCGAAGCTGCTGACGGCAAGCGCGGAGGAGAACTCCGATCTGTTTTGGGGATTGCGTGGCGGCGGTGGAAATTTCGGGATCGTCGTCGAATTCGAGTACCAACTGCATGAAGTCGGGACGATGTATGGCGGCATGATCCTCTACCCCTATGCCAGCGGGAAGGCCGTCTTCGCAGGTTTCAATGACCACCTCGGGTATTGCCCCGACGAACTGGTGACGTTCGCAGGCATTCTCAAGGCACCCGACGGATCTCCAGTCGTCGGCGCTATCGTCGCATATAACGGCGAGGCTGCTGCAGGTGCCAAGGCGGTTGAGCCGTTTAGAAAGTTCGCCACACCAATCGCGGATCTGACGGGGCCGATCCGATACACGAAACTGCAGCGCTTGCTGGACGAGCCGTGTGCTGCTCATCGCCGGAACTATATCAAGACAAACCTACTAAATGATAACGTCGTCGACGCGGCAGAACGGTGCCTCGGCGGGTTCGAGAGCGTACCGTCGCCGCACTCGATGATCGCGTTTCAATGCCTCGGCAATGCGGCTCGTCGAGTTCCGAATGACGCCACAGCGTTTGGCCATCGCGCGGCAAAGCTCGAATGCATGGTGCTGTCGATCTGGAATTCACCCGAAGATGATCAGAAGCAGATCGAATGGACACGCTCGCTATCTCGACAGATCGAGCCACTAGCATCTGGACATTACTTCAATCATGTCGGCATGGAGGCCGACGAAGCCGAAGACAAGGCGCGAATTGCACTTGGTGGCAACTACGCGCGGCTTTCCAAGCTCAAGGCCAAATACGATCCGACCAACTTCTTCCGGCACAACCAGAACATCAGGCCTGCTTCCTGATTTCGTATGATGCTGGAGCGCTGTTCTGGCTGACGGGGGGCGTGTGAGCTCAAAGCCGCTCAACCGGTCGATCGTTCACTCCAAGCGCGCGTGACCTCTGCGAGGTATCGTCCTTGAGCCCAGCTGATCGCAATTTCCACGTCGGTGGGGTGACGGCAAGGTCGACGGGATGTTTAATGCGGACCATAGAGCAAGCGCCGTCGCTTCGCCCATTGTTTGTCGGTGGCGGCGCCAACCGCAGTGCAGAGATAACTGCCGTTGAGGCACGGCCGCCTTCCGTGTTAAGATCATCGAGTCGACGCAGTCACTCGACCTCCGACAGCGGACACCTTCCCGCTCGCTCTGAACTCGCGAGGTCGGGCGTTCTCTCTTTAGTCGTCGAAGTGGTCTGAGACCGACCGCAGGTGCGATGACGAGGAGGGCCAATTTTAGACATGTATGTCGGCCGAACTACGTGATGCTATAAGCTGCGCTCGCATTAGAAGTGAACAGTCTCCCTCCGACGAGCGCCGCCTTGTCACGATGCGTCGGATGGCGGAGTCTGCGCGCTGAACGGTGACTGAGCGGGATGTGGAAGTGTCCACAAAAGCAATCATGGACACAAATGGGGTTCGGCGGCGCAACAAGCGGTGGCCTGAGGCGCTGAAGCTGAAGATCGTCGTGGCCACGCGCGAGCCGGCGGTATCGGTCGTGGCGCGGCGGTACAAAGTCAATGCGAACCAAGTGTGAGGCCAAAGTAGTCGACATGTCTGCTACCTGGTGGATGGCGCACGCGGTCAGGGATTGATCCGCTCATCAATCTCGGTCGCATCGGTTCACTGAATGAGTTAGCAAACTGCACATGCGGTCATCGAGCGTCGCAGTGCGTCTTGGCTGAACTCTATGCATCTGCGCACTGCCAGGATCACTTATTCTGCAACCGAATCGCGATGGCTTCGCGACGATTCCGAACCTTCAGTTTCTCGAAAATCCGCGACAGGGTATTCTTTACTGTCGGCACAGCAATTTTGAGCTCAGCTGCAATCTCAATATTGTTGAGGCCTCGCACAGCTGCGTCAAGAATCTCGCCTTCACGTCTCGTCAGTGGTGATCTGACAGCGCCCCTTGCGGCGGCGCCCTGAGAGCGCACAGAGTCCAAGAGCACACGCATGGACAAGGCTGGCGTGATGTAAGCCTGATTGTCTAGGACGGCCCGCACCGCATCAAGCAATTCTGCTGTGTCGGTTCCCTTGAGCAGATACCCAGCCGCACCCGCGGCAAGCGCGGCGGTGAGGTGCTCATCATCGTCAGACCCCGTCAGCATAACAATCTTGATGTCCGGATGGCGCACTTGAATGTCCCGGACTGCATCTATGCCACTTCCGGGCATCGTTATATCGATGAGCATCAGGTTTGGTGTGTGCTCGCTCGCAATCTGGAGCGCATCCGCCGCTGAGGCACCTTCCGCAACGACGCTGATGTGTTTGGCCTTTTGCAAGGCGCGCCGGACGCCGTCCCTGAAGAAAGGATGATCGTCGACGATCGCAATTCTGACAGTCTCAGCCATGTCTACTCTCGAGGCCGGTGGTTTGGTAGTTGAGAAAAGCGCGCCTGCAATCGAGTGCCGCCGCCGGCGCGAGAGCTGACACTGAAGCTGCCACCCAGCGCCTCTATACGATCCTTCAAACCCACGAGGCCTTGACCTGCGTCATCACCGGAGCCAGAGAGCGAGTGTGTTCCAAGCCCGGGACCTTCATCATCAACAAAGACATCCACAGAATCGCGGTCGCATCGGGCCGTCAACTGCTGCCCGATTCCATTGGCATGCCGGTAAGCATTACTCAAACCTTCTTGGGCAAAGCGGTAAAGGCAGAGTTTGATCGAGCTCGGCACTTCGGGAAGGATTTCATCGAGGACGCAGGTGACCGTGGAACCGGTACGCCGTTCGTGGCGGCGCACGACAAGTCTCAGCGTATCGGTCAGTGAAAGTGCTTCGACTTCTGGTGGCGCGAGCCCAGCGGAAAGGCTGCGGATCTCTTCTAGTGTGTCTCTCAAGGCCTCGCGCATGATCGCAATTTCGTTGTCTGCCTCCTTCGCAATCGACGGTTCTGCTTCTTTCACGATGTCGCCGAGCGCATCTAATCTGAAAACTGTCATTCCCAGCGTTTGTACTGGACCGTCATGCAAGTCTGCCCCTATACGTCTCAAATTGTTTTCAGTGGCCTCACTGACTCGGTGACTGGCTTCGTTGGAGCGCTGGCGCAAATCCTCATTCTCAGTCAGTAAGCGCGAGAGCGCCGCGACCCTTTCATCCAGACTTACACCTTGCTCATGGATCGTTCGATTTCCTTTGGCGACGACCGCGAGCTGCAACAGCAGCATGTGAAACGTCACGAAGGCGACTACGAGCCAGCTACCCAATCGCGCAGCCGCGAGATCTGCCTCCAGCGTGGGAGCCAATTGATAGGTTTCAGCTAGCGCGATGATGTGCTCGGTCCCCGTCTGACGCACTGGCGCGTAGATCTCGAGCATCGCGCCTTGCGCCGGGACGCGTAAACCGAGCTCGGGTTCCACATCGTTGTATTCAACTGACACATGTCCCTTCCAGGCGCGCTGTCGTATGGCTTTCGGCGGAAGCGTCTTGCCGATCAACTCGGGGCGGTCGCAGTACACGATCGTGTCCCCCTTCCAGATCCTAAATCCCATGACCGGCTGGCCGACCGCCTGGGGGAGGAACAAAGAATCCAACGCACGTTGATTTTGTGACGAGAGGCGATCGGTGGTAGCGAGTTCCTGCACGAGCGGTTCGATGAAGCTGTCCGAGTAGAGCGCGGCGGCAGCGCCGTGGCTACTGATTACGCCGTCGCTGATGCGATGCGTCACCCAATAGCCGATGGTGAGCATCCCAAGCAGCAGGATCACAGTCGTTGCAATCGCAAACTGGCCAAGCAGGCTCATGCGCTGCCACCACCTTGCAACAGGCCAATTGATCACAGGTGGTGGCGTGTTTCTCAGAATGAACCGATTGCTCATAGCGTCGGAACCAGAGAGCGGCCTAAACGATCAAATCCAAACTGCGTTTGCATACGCGCGATTGTGGGTCGTTTCAACGGAAGCTGAAGGAGTACTAGGTACTTTCGTTGCGCGCTTCTCCTTTCGCATCCGACCTCAGACCAGCTTGTTGGGCTTCTCAAAAGGGCAGACCCTCGGGTTGCTGATAGCGAATTCATTTTAACCAATTCTGACGCTCGCCAATTCGCGGCTTACAGCGGTGATGCGTCGACTCTAGTCCTGCAGGTATTGAGATGGCGACAAATCTTTGGGGCGTCACGACCGTTGGCGACGAAACAATCAAAGCGCAACTCAACGACCCAAGCCCTGTAATCGCAGACAACGGCGGAACGGAAGTCGGAATTGCGTACCTGCGCAATGGGCAGATCTATGTTGATTTTCTGGATGAGCAGGGGCTACCGAGTGCCGCTCGACCTTCGACGCTCGTGTCGGCGATCCCCGCAGGCGCAGCCGTCAGCAATATCGCGATCTCCAGCACTGGGCTCGGCTACGCTGTTTCGTGGACGCAGACAGTTGAGGGCGTCACGACCACCTGGGTGCGCTACATCGGTCTGACTGGCGCCTACGATGTTCCCGTGCAGATTGCTACGGGCGCGGTGTCCAACGTGGCCTTGGGCGGCTATGCGCTTGATGGCACCGATGGCAAGAAGATGATCCTGGACGGCTTCGATGCGGCTTGGATCGACAGCGAAGGGCACGTTCAGTTCCAGCGCTATGCAGTGTGGCTCGATTCCAAGAAGGACCCGATCGGCGTCGTCCAGGCCGCTGGGCTCGATGGTGTTCCGCCTCCCAACATTACGGCAGGTAACGCTGCCTTGCAGCCGCCAGATACGGACGGCAACAGCCCAACTCAGCTGTCGGCCAATATCGGCAGTACTCGAGCACACGACGTTTCCGTCACCACTACCCATGACGGCGAGGCCGTTGTCACCTGGATCGAAACCAATCCGACCAATGAGGATGGCGACAGCGTCCATGTCGCCTTTGTTGATGCTACCGGATCTCGAATTCTGACCGCGGCAGACATCGATTTGGGCGTCCCAAACGCCGCCGGCTCCATCTCCAGCGTGCACGTCATGCAGATGGCCGGAGGATTCGTCGTCGCCTGGGCGACGGAAGACGCCATCGTTGGCAAGGTCTACACTTTGACACCTGGGGCTACTCCCGGCGTTGGCGCCACATTCGCTGCCGGGCCACTCAAGCATTTTGTGAACTTCACGGACCTGCCGGGTGCCGGTTACGCAGGTGAGTTCTCTATCGGCGCCATGTTGGACGCGATTGGCGGCTTCACGATCTCGCTCACGTCTGACGGCGCGATCTATGCCCGAAGCTTCGATTCCGCGGGAAGCTCACTCGACGTCGCGTTGGACGGCGTGACACCACTGCCATTGCTGCAGATTTCGAGCTTCGGCAACAACACGCACATTTCGTCTGCTGCTCTGTCTGGTGATCGCGTTATCGTTGCCTCTCAAAGCGGCAATTCCTCGGTCACCGCACGGATTATCGATCCGCGAACTCTTCCAGATTCGAGCTCAATCACCGAGGGAGGTACAGGCCTCGTTATTCTGGGTGACGGCATTCCAGCGGGCACACCCAAGGTCCTCCCGGACGTTCTGGTCGGCACCATCGGCAATGATCTGATCGACGGGCTCCAGGGTGACGACGTTCTCGATGGCGGCATGGGCGACGACCGTATTCTCGCCGGAGCCGGCAGCGACGTCATCGACGGCGGCGGAAACGTCAGCAATACAGGCGATGTGCTGGTGCTCAACGGCACGCGAGATGATTACACGATCACGTATCTGGGCGGTACGCTGTTCCAAGTCGTCGACAACCGCTTCGGCAGCCCGACCGACACGGGCACTGATCTCGTACGGAACATCGAGACGTTCGAGTTTCTCGCCGCTGGTGGGGGCTCGGTTCAGGTCGCTGCGAGTGAATTCAGCGGCACGATGGCCAATGTGACACCTACTGGATGGGGGCTGGCCGACGAGGATCCGGATCTCGAACCCAGTGCGGCGCGACAACCGGACACGGACGGCTGGATCGTGAATACCGGCACCGATCGCCCCGGCCAGCAGTCTGCTCCAGTTATCTCTGACAGCGTCGGCGAATTCGTATCCATCCTTTGGGAGACCCATGGGTCTGGGATGTCACACATCCGGGCGAGCTTCCTGGATGTCCTCGGCGCTCCGGACTTGACCACACCTCTCCCAGACAACGTGGCGGTGACGGACGGGATTGGTTACGAGTTCGCTCCCGTCGTAGCGTCGGGTGGTGCCAACTCTGGCTGGGGTCTCGCCTTCTCGGAAACTCTGAATGGCACGTCGGCGGGCGTTGCCAACCTGAAGACCAACTTCTTCAGCCTCAATCTGACCGGCGTCGAGGCATTCATCGATCCGAATGCCAGCGCCAATCAACATGACGCGGCGATTTACGGCTCGTTCCTCGATCGCAAGCTCAATGCGGTTACCGGCGTTGTGGACGGGCCGGATCTCATCCTGCCGGCCGGCATGAATGACGGCTACAACCTCATTTATGTCGAAACGCCTGTCGATGCACTAGGACCGTACGGCAAAATCCAGCTTCAGCGCTTCGAAGTCCCGCTCGATTCGCTCGGCAATCCAGGAGCTGCGCTCGCCGGCGGCATCGATGGTCTCGCCGGAGTGGGTGCTGACGGGGTCACGACGCTTTCGGAGTCGGGACGGAATCCGACCATCACGGCTTTGCATACGTTCGAAACTTTCGCGGCATGGATCCAACAGGACAACAATGGCAACGAGCACGTTGTCGGCACTGCTATTGACGACATCGGCAATTTCATCGCGACCGATCTGTCGAATATATCGGGCAATGACAGAATTGCGGCGAACAGCAATGTCCTGATCGCCTCCGCTGGCGCTGTTAACGTGGCGGTGGTCTGGATCGAAGACGTTCAAAATGGCCTCGTGCACGATCACTACCAGCTCAAGGCGACGATGTATTCATCGCCTGGCAACGGCCTCAATGGCCAGGACTTCGGCTTCGTTGCGCCGTCCGCGCCATTCTCAGTCATGACGCTGCCCGACGACATCGATCTGGCATCGATTACGATCACCGGCATCAGCGGCGAGGACAGCAACGACTTTATCGTTCAATGGGATGCGCCTGACTCGAGCGGAACCGGCCACAACATTGTTGCGCAGCACATTTCCGTCGTCTTGGATCCCATCGCGGGCGTGGCTCTGGCCATGAATCCGAATGGCGCGGCCGTTCAGGTCAATGCCATCAGCGCAGGCAACCAAATTCAGAATGGCGTTACGGGCCTCCTGTCAGACCGCTTCATCTCGGTTTGGATGGATGACCACACCGACACTGGTGGAAACTCGGATATCGTTGCGCGGATCATGGATACGCGTGAGGTGCATGCGCCGACTGGCGATGAGATAACGCCTGACATACAAGACCGCCTCGATGCGGGCGAGACCGTACTCATCGGCCAGCACATCATTGGCGACTTTGTTAGGCCCAACGGGGCCGTCCAACCACGGCGCGATATCATCGTTGGCACGATCGGCGATGACGTCATCCAGGGCGATATCAGCGATGCTGATGGGCTCGTCGACGCGATCTACGGCGGCCTCGGTAACGACATCATTCGGGGCGGTCCCGGAATTCGCGGTGCTGCAGGGATCCCTGAGGTCATCGACGGCGGCGAAGGCAGAGATACTTCTGTTTATACTGGCAATCTGTCGGACTACATTATCACCGCGATCTTCGATCCTGCGAGTGGCGGTGGCTGGGAAATCGTCGACAAACGACCTGTGGCAAACGCGGCGGGCGATCCGCTTCAAAACGACGGTGTCGACAACGTCTTTGGTATCGAGTTCCTGCAGTTCAGGGACATCACGCTCGACTTGGCAAGCGACGTCTTCACCCCGGTAAAGCCCGATCTACTGGCGAGCTTCAATGGCACGCCGACCAACTGGTCGCTGTCGACGCCGATATCGCCGGTTCAGATGCTCAAAGCGAGCGTCCCAGAACAGAATGCACTGCTCGCCTCGAGGCAAAGCCAGATCGCCGTCACCAATTTGCAAGACGACGCTGCGATGGCCTGGGTGCAGGGAACGAGCAAGGTCTACGGCATCCGCTATGACATCACCGGCGCGCCGGACCCGCTCTGGACCACGCCCGCGATGACGGAAGCGGGGCCCATCGAAATGACCGACGGGACTTTTGCAGGCAATACCGTCAGCAACCCCGCCATTGCCATGGCAGGAGGTCTCGGTTTCGTTGGCGCATGGGAATCGACGGGCAACACCGGGACCGATATTCACTTGCGCTTCGGCAGCACGGCGACGACGGGAGCGTCTGTCTTCGATCCGGCAGCCGGATACCCAGGCTACGGCTGGGCGGGTGGCGAAATCGTCATTCCTAACTCGCTGGGCGGCTCGAAGCCCGTCGTCATGGGGTACGAGATCGTCAATGGCGCCAACGATACACTAGAATACGGCTTCCACGTCGCCTTCGTGAAGAACAACGTCATTCAGCTCGCTCGCTACGAGATTCCAGTCTACAACGTCGATCCGACGAGCGGAACGATCACCGGCGTGCCGACGCCAGATGCCTTCGGCCGCGGGGCAGAGACTCAACCGCAGCTGATCGGTGCCAATGGTCTGCGCGGCGACGCAGACGACTCCAGTCTGATTGCCGTAGGCAACGGCAGGGAACCGACGCTCGCCACATTGCACGATGGCGAGCTGGTCGTCGGATACATCGATGGGTCGGGTCAGGTTCAGCTTGTGATCTACGAACCGACGGTTGACCAAACGAGCGACCGCGATCCGACCGCAGATACGGTGCCGGGCATCACCACTTACGGTGTCGGCCAATCTTACACGATGGGGACTGCCGGCGGCGCGGTCAAACACGCTCAGGTCGTGGCCCAGCAGAACGGCAGCTTCGGCGTCTTCTGGACAGAGACCGACGCAGCAGACTCAAGCGGTAAGACACTCCTCATCAAAGCCAACATTTTCGAGGCCGGTACGCAGGGCTCCGAACAGACGCTCGAGACCATATCGCTCGGCAGTGCCGCAAACGCCGCCAACATCATCATCAAGGCAATGCCGGCAGGTGTGAACTCAGTTGGCCAGGAAGCCGGCTTCGTAGTGACCTGGCTCGACGAAACTCAGCATATCCAAGGCAAGAATTTCAACATGGCGGGCGAGGCTGTCGGCGACCAGTTCCAAGTCGACCGCGGCGTGACCCACACAAGCCTCACGGCGGCCGGGATCGACAACGGCCTGCTGATCGTCGGCTACGAGTCGGCGATCAACGGTGGCGACGTTCAAGTGTCCTACCTTGACACGCGTCAAGCCGGCGATGTGATGATTGGTCCGCGCACCGGCGCACCGCGCGACGTCGCAGTCGGCACGACCGGCGATGATGCCATGGATGGTCGAAATCTAGCCGATCAACTCTTCGGTGGCCTTGGCGATGATGTCATTACGCTCGGCGCAGGCGCCGACCTCGGCGACGGTGGCGACGGCAGCGACGTCATCCTTGGTGGGGCGGGACAAGACCAGATCCTCGGCGGCGCCGGCAATGATCTTCTGCTCGCAGGGCCCGGCGGCCCAGCGGATGCCAAGGTTGACCGCGACCTGCAGACGGGCCTGCAGGCTGCTGCGACACCAGCGAATGTGACGGCGGCTCAATGGACAGCACTCATCGCCAGTGAGAACGGCGCTGATATCGTCGCAGGCGGCAACGGCATCGACACCATTTCCTATAGCAAGGACTTTGGCAGCTACCGAATCGATCTGGCCGCTGGTTTGGTGCTGAAACAGGTCGATCCGTCACTTCCCGGCAGCGTTTCGTTCACGGACAATGGTGTCGCTCGCTCTTACCTTCTCGAAGCCGTCAACGGCGCCATTGGCGACGACGGCGCCGGCGGTACAGCGTTCCAATTCAATCTCGACCTCGAGAACGCGGAAGGCGGGCAGCGGGATGACGTTCTGCTCGGTGATGCAGGCAACAACGTACTGATTGGTGGCGGCGGCGACGACTTCATCGATGGTCGCGGCGGCAGTGACACGGCGGTTTTCAGACTGGCGTCGTCGCAGTATACGGTCAGCAAAAGCGGTGCCACGACGACCGTCATACATGGGGCTGAAACGACCCGGTTGCAGGGCGTCGAGTTCCTGCAGTTCGCCGACAAAAGAATTAGTTTCAGTGACCCGGATTTGGGTTTGATTGCGAAGTTGGCCAGCGATCAAGCACTCGACAACGTCAACACCTCGCCAACGGCCGTCGCCGACAATCTGACCATCGCCAGAAATCATGTGGGCGTGATTAAGGTGCTGGCCAACGACAGCGATCTCGACGGCGGTCAGATAGTGGCCATTACCAACATCATCGCCACAATAAACGGCAATCTGGTCACGATACCGATCGCTGCCGGGGGTGCGCCTGTCGCCGTAGGCAATGGCTCGGGCATCGACACCATTGCGCTCGGCAACAACGGTCAGCTCATCGTAACGCCCACGGCCGGGTTTACCGGAACAACATCGTTCCAATACA
The DNA here is from genome assembly GCA_964500805.1 of uncultured Hyphomicrobiaceae bacterium. GTDB lineage: Bacteria > Pseudomonadota > Alphaproteobacteria > Rhizobiales > Hyphomicrobiaceae. The sequence goes on along the minus strand of CAZCQH010000069.1, from coordinate 14,686 downwards.
CCATAGCTGATGGCAATGGGGGCACGTCCATTGCCACGGTCACGGTTTCGATTCTCGATCCGAGTGCGCCGGTCCTGGCCGGCGGCCCCGGGACAGTCACCTACACCGAGAACTCAGCGCCTGTTATAATTGCGCCAGCTCTTTCGATCAGTGATGTTGACAGTACGCAGATCTCGGGCGCAACGATCACCATCGTGAATTATGCGGCTGCGAATGCTGCACAGCCCCAAGATGCGCTTGCTATCGCACCGGCCTTGCTTCCCCCGGGGATTACCGTCGCCTCGAATGCTGGCGGCGTCCTTTCCCTGACGGGCACCGCAAGCCTGGCGGCGTATCAAGCTGCGCTGGAAGCAGTGACCTACGTCAATACGAGCGAAAGGCCGAACGTCGCGCAGCGCACGATCAATTTCCAAGTCATCGATGTCGACGGCCATACCAGCAATGTCGAGGCTGTCGGCGTGAACGTCATCGGCGTTAATGACGCGCCGGTCGGCACAGTCATCATCTCCAATGCCACCGACAATGGTGCGGGAACGGCGACGCTGTCGGCAACCAACACCATCGTCGATGTCGACCTGGCAGGTCCACCGGTCGTGTCTTACCAGTGGCAATCCAGCACTTCGCTGACGGGCACGTATACGAACGTCACTGGCGCCACCACAGCCACACTAAGCCTTGCCGCGGCTCCTGGTTCGCCGACCTGGTATAGGGTGCAGGGCAGCTACAGCGATCCATTTGGGACAACGACCCTGACAAGTACGGATCGGGTTCTGATTGGCACTGCCTCCGCCAACACCGCCAGTTCGTTCTCCACCAATGGCGTCAAAGCCGTACTTGGCATGGGTGGCGATGATCAGATCATCTATGTTGCGGGGTCGGCGAGCGGACTTATCATCGATGGCGGAAGCGGATTGGACACCGTCCTGGTGCAGACGAGCTTCGGTCCGGTGTCAGACAGTCAACTCCGGAACGTGGAGAGGGTCTCGGCAAACGGACTGAATGCAGGGGTGACCATTGATCTGAGCGCCCAAACCGAAGGTTTCACGTTCGGTGGCGGCATCGGGATCCTGGGCGGAAGTGGCAACGACACAATCACGGGCAGTCAAGGCGTCGATACGATCAATGGTCAAGCTGGTAACGATACCTACCGTGGCATCCAGGCTGGCGACACGATCAACGATGGCGGCGGCACGGATACTATCGTTCTGACCAACGCCAACGCGAGCGCATTGAATGCGATGTCGAATGCCCAATTGTCCGGAGTCGATATCGTCGACGCCTCAGCGACGACCGCAGGCGTGACGATAAGCGTGGGAAACCAGACCGAGGCCTTCACGCTCACCGGCGGAAGCGGGGCCGACACCATCAGTGGCGGAAGCAACGGCGACATCCTCGTCGGTGGTGCCGGTAATGATAGCCTGATTGGCAATGGCGGCAATGACACGGCTCGGTTCACCGGAACTCTAACGACCGGCAATGCGCTGAACTACACAATCGATATCAATGCCGGCAACCAGATCGTCGCTACCGACCTGACGGCGGGAAGGGACGGTACAGACACGCTGTCCTCGATCGAGGGCCTGCAATTCGGGGCGACCACTTACTCGACTTCAACTTCAACGCTGTTCGTCGGGACCTCTGGCGGCAATACCCTTAATGGCGCAGGAACTGCCGATTTGCTGATCGGCGGTGGTGGAGCCGATACCCTGAGCGGAAATGGCAATAGTGACATTCTGTTTGGCGGTACCGGAAACGACAGACTGACTGGCGGAGGCGGTAAAGATTTCCTGTTCGGTGGCGGTGGAGATGACACGTTCATCTTCAATGCCACGAGCGACTCCGCGACAACCGCACCCGACATCATCCGCGACTTCGAAGGCGCAGGCCTCGCTACGGGCGATCTGATCGATGTGAGCGTAATCGACGCCAATACGACGCTTGGAGCCGATCAAGCCTTCAGCGGGACGCTCCTGGGCGCTGGAGTTACGTTCAACGCAGCCGGCCAAATCCGGCTGTCCTACGACGCGACCAACAACGAGACGGTGCTACAGTTCAATACCGACAACAACTTTAACACTGCCGAGATGGAGGTTCACTTGGCAGGCAACCACCAACTGACGCGGAGCGACTTCATTCTGTAAGCAGCGGCGCACCGGGAGCATCTATTAGGGGCGCATGCCGTCCGTTTAGTCGGCATGTGGCCACTTGCTCTACGGCTCGATCGGTCACTCACGTCTGTTGAGACCGCTTATTGCGGTTTAGCGAAGAGTCAATCGCTTGCTCTAGGCCCAAAACCTTGTGGAACCAAATGCATTGAGCCCTACGTCACCCAGCGTAGACGAGCCACGTCCGACGCAGAGCTTTGATGTCTAAGATGGGTTCAAAAGTGAAGTTCTTCAAAGACTTGATGGCCGAGGTGATCCGAAACCACCCGGCCAAGTAGCGCAATCCGGCTCAGGCTCGCACGGGCCACGATGCCAACGCAATACCCCCTATACCGACCGTGTTCGCCGACGGCCCATGACTACATCTGCTGCACGCGAGCGACGGCAGCTTGTGGGATTCAACATTTCGCAAACCGGGCCAATATTCCCCTTGCCCAAGCTGATTGCAGTTCCTGCTCCTGGCTTCGGAGCTTTTCGTAGGTGCGGTGATGCATTCCCTTGGGTCGTTCGGGAAAGCAGTCGTCAATGCCTCCACTGGAGCCGAGGCGCTCTCGGATCTTCAATGCTTTCGTAGCCGCTCTGGCGAAACCCGGCTCATATTGAGTTTCGTATTTCAGCCGATAACATAGTCGGCAGCGGAACCGGTTGCCTCCGTACAAGATGCGGCACCGCCGTTGGCATGACAGGCACTTGAACCAGACACGCTTGCCGCCGAGTCTCAGCGGCATATCAATAAAGGGCACAACTTCGTCGACGTGGGTTGATTGTCCGTTCCTGCCGTGGCGATAGATGAGCCGAAGCCCGCGTTCGAGATATATGATCTGGATCGACCCAGTCTCATGGCCGGCGCGCGACCATCGCAGCGTCGACCATTGGCCAACTCTGTCCAGCTTGCGTTTTCGCATCGGCGCACAGTACCGAACAGTTACGGCGCTCTGTCGACTGCATCATGATCAAAGATGGGCAGAGAGCGTTCGCCCATGTCTCCCGCTACACAGCAGAAAGTGATGCACCCATGCTCAACGCCGCTCCCTTGGCTGACGGCACTTAGCTGGCGAGTCCGTCAGGGTTCGCCATTGACCGGCGTCATGGTTAGGGGTAGCGTTAGGGAATGAACTTTATTCTGACTGAAAATATGTCGTGAATTCATGGAGTTGAATCTTGATTTTGGCGGAGAGAGTGGGATTCGAACCCACGGTACGGTTGCCCGCACACACGCGTTCCAGGCGTGCGCCTTAAACCACTCGGCCATCTCTCCAGCTCGGAAGGGCGGACTATACCGATCGGCGGCCGTGGCGCAAGGAGACGTTATCAGCTCTGAACCGGCTCGACGGCTCGTCCCGACCACCATTGAGCCGCATCGCTGGTCACAGCCATGTTCGTGCGCAACTGTGCCTGAGGGGATCTTGCGAAGCCGTTTCAGGCTGACACGAAAATGGTCGCACGCACCATGCGCGCTGGACAGCCGGTCAAAGCCTCGTATCTTGGAGCGCCTGCACCATCATTGAAATGACCGCGCCGTGTGTGGGTGGGCAAGGCCGACCCCGAGGGCGGTCGAGCCATGTGTCTGCCGTGTCGTCGTGGGGAGCCAAGAATCGTGGCACAAGAAGCTGCTGACACTACCCGCGCCAGTGCGCCGCGGTCTGCTACCCGCCCCGGGCCCTTGTCTGGGCTGCGTGTCGTCGAGATCGCCGACGAGCAGGCGGAATATTGCGGCCTGACGCTTGCGGGCCTCGGCGCCGAGGTGATCAAGATCGAGCCGCCCGGCGGCAATCCGACCCGCCGCATCGGGCCGTTCTACGAGGACAAGCCCGACCTCGAGGGTTCGCTCTTTTTCTGGCAGTACAATCGCGGCAAGCGTTCGATCGTGCTCGAACTCGACAACGAGTCGGATCGAACCAGGCTGCGCACGCTCCTTCGCGATGCCGACGTTTTGCTCGAGACAACACCCAAGGGCCGCCTCGACGCGATCGGGCTCGGCAAGGACACGTTGGCAAAGGCTTATCCGACTCTCATTCACGCGCGCATCACGCCGTTCGGCGACGACGGCCCATGGAGCGATTTCAAGGCAAGCGACCTCATTCATCTCGCACTCGGCGGCGTAATGATGAATTGCGGCTACGACCCTGCGCCCGACGGCACGTACGATTTGCCGCCGATCGCACCGCAGATGTGGCACGCATATCACGTCGCCGGTGAGCAGATGTCGATGGCGATCATGGCTGCGCTGATGTACCGTTTCCGCACCGGGCGCGGGCAGTTCGTCTCGTGCGCCATGCACGAAGCCGTGGCCAAGTGCACCGAGGTCGATTTGATGACCTGGGTCATGCGCCGCGCCCCCATCTTCCGCCAGACCTGCCGGCACGCCCGCGAGAGCGTCTCGCCGCATCCGACCATCGCGCATACCAAGGACGGCCGCTGGGTAATGGCCAACCTCGGCAACCGCGCGGACGACGGCGAGAAGCTCATTGCGCTCCTGGAAAAGTACGGCATCGAGCCGGGCATCGATCCGAAGAACGCCGCGCCGCCGCGAACCGGCCGTTTCGTGCCGGGCACCGCGCCCGATACGTCCAAGCGCGACCCATCCATGGAAGCAGTGACCCGCTTCGTGCGCGCTTTCACCTACGAGAATATCCCGTGGCGCGAGGCGCAGCAGGCCGGCATGCTCTGGGCGCCACTTAGAAAGCCTCACGAGAACGCCACTGACGAGCACTGGCTCAAGCGTGGCAGCCTCACCGACGTCGAGCACCCCGAGCTCGGCCGATCGTTCCGCTACGCCACCAGTAAATGGATCGCGACCGGCACCGACTGGACTGTCGGCCGCCGCGCCCCGCGGCTCAACGAGGACGCAGCGCTGATCGACACGACTCCGGCAAGCCATCCGCCGAGAATTGCCGCCAAGCCTGATCCTGCCGCTGCCGGCAAGCCCTCTAAACGCGGCAGACCCTTCGCTCTCGACGGCATCCGCATTGTCGATTTTACGTGGTTTCTGGCCTCGGCCGGCGGCACGCGCTTCCTGTCGTCGTTCGGTGCCGAAAGTATCAAGATCGAGATCAAGACGCACCCCGACACGCGGCTTGCCGCCATGGCGCCGATCGGCGGGCGCGAGGCCCGCGAAAAGGCGACAGCTCCGCTCAAGGGCGTTACCGATCCAGATATGGGCGGCCAGTTCAACAATAAGAACCCGGGCAAGCGCGGCATCTCTCTCAACGTGCGGCACCCGAAGGGCCTTGAGATCGTGAAGCGCCTCGTCACCATGTCGGACATCGTCGCCGAAGGCTTCTCGCCGGGCGTGCTCGACAACTGGGGCCTTGGCTACAAGACGCTGAAGGAGATCAAGAAGGACATCATCTACGTGCAGCAGTCCGGCATGGGCGCGCAGGGTACCTATGGGCGCTTCCGCACGGTCGGGCCGATCGCCAACGCGTTTGCCGGCCTCTCCGAGATGTCCGGATTGCCGGAACCCGCGATGCCCGCCGGCTGGGGCTACTCCTATCTCGACTGGATGGGCGCTTATAGCTTTGCGCTCGCCATGCTCTCGGGGCTCTATCACCGCGAGCGCACCGGGGAGGGGCAATGGATCGACGCCTCGCAAACCGAAGTCGGCCTTTTCATCTGCGGCACGTCTATCCTCGACTGGTCCGCCAACGGTCGCGTCTCGACCCGCTATGGCAATCGCTCACCGTTCAAGCCGGCCGCGCCCCACGGTGCTTATCCCTGCGCGGGCGAGGACCGCTGGCTCGCCATTGCCTGTTTCACGGAAACCGAATGGCAAGCATTGGCCAAGGCTGCCGGCAAACCCGACTGGGTAAGCAACGAGAAGTTCGCGACACTCGCTGCGCGCCTTGCCAATCAGGACGCGCTCGATGCCATGGTGTCCGCCTGGACCCGAACGGCAAACGCGCGCGAGCTGATGCTGGTGCTACAGAAGGCGGGCGTGCCGGCGGGCGTCTGCCAAACGACTGAAGAGCGCTGCGATTTCGATCCACAACTTCGCCACCTCGAATGGCTGACGGAAGTGACGGGCACCAAGATCGGCCGCTGGCCCGTTGCCGAGGTGCCTGTGAAGCTCGAGGCGAGCCCCGCTTATGCGGGCGGACGCATCGATCGCGGTGCACCTTGCTACGGTGAGGATAACGAGTACGTCTACGGCGAGCTGCTCGGCATGACGACAGCGGAAATCAAGTCGCTAGCCGACGATGGTGTGTTTTGAGCACATCAGGTGCCTGGCATCAGCCTGGCACCGTGGCACACTGCGGTGCCGCATCGCCAACGGTGTCAACCCGCAGCCGCACTCCTACTGACAAGGCGAGGCACGACCATGAGCGATTGGAGCAAGGTGACGCGGCCGGTGCCGGTCCCTAACGAATGGACGAAGCCCTTCTGGGACGCCGCCAAACGAGGCTCACTCGAACTGCAGCGCTGCCAGAGCTGCAAAAGCTTCCAGCATCCGCCCTACGCGACCTGCGTCAAATGCGTGAGCGTCGATTTGAGGTTCGAGCCGGTGCGCGGCAAGGGCCGGATCTACGCCTACACGATCATGTATCACACCGGCGACAAGCGTTTCGCCTCCGCCGTGCCCTACGCCTCGATCATTGTCGAGCTCGATGACGCACCCGGCGCTCTGATGGCTGGCAACCTGCTCGGCGTGCCCCACACTGAAGCCAAGGTCGGCCGCCGCGTCGAAGTCGTGTTCGAAAAGCTCAACGACGACATCACGCTGCCGCAGTTCAAGCTGGCGGGCGGCACTTGAACCCAATTTGCGAATGGGGACATGAGATCGATGTAGTGATCGCATGCCTCACCGTTGGCAAAAGCCGTAGGCGACACGGACTGATTTCCCCTATGGTCTCTTCTCTCGTCACTGATCTGAAGGAGTACCCCGATGGCATTTTCTCTCTACGACGCCGCTGTAACTCCCTGCATCCAGCAGCTCGGCGCGCTCGCGGCAATTATCGATAAGGCCGCCGCGCATTGTGCTGCAAACAAGATTGAGGAGTCGGCCCTGCTGCAGGACCGCTTGTATCCGGACATGTTCTGCCTTGCGCGCCAGATCCGTGCGGCGGCCGATTTCGGAATGAACACCGGCGGTCGCCTGGCAGGCGTGACTCCGCCCGCGCTGCCGGCCGAGGACGATAAGAGCTTCGCCGCAGCCAAGAGCCGCGTCGAGTCTGCGCTGGCGTTTGTCAAGTCCCTGAAGCGGGAGCAGGTCGACGGCGCCGAGAGCAAGACGATCCAATGGTCCGCCGGTGGCAACGATCGCAAGCTCAAGGGCAATGACTATCTGCAGCAGTTCGCTCTTCCGAACTTCTACTTCTTCACCACGACGGCCTACGACATCCTGCGCCATCGTGGCGTGCCGGTCGGCAAGCGCGACTTCCTCGGGACAGTCAATTGGCTCTGACGCTCCTGTATCGAGCGATCACACACACGGGTCCGGTTGCTTGCCGGTTGCAGCGCGACCGGACTCGCCTGACGCATTAGCCGAACTGCTCTCGCTTCGGCGCACGCACGACCGCGGGGAACATTCATGCCGCTCTGGGAAAATCGCTGCAAGATCGCGCTCGCGGGCGTCGGCTATTCGAACGTATCCCGCTCGGCGGAGGTACCACTCGCCGCGCATGCGCTCGAGGCGGTGAAGGGCGCGGTTGCCGACAGTGGCCTCAACTTGGAGGACATTGACGGCCTCTCGACCTATCCGGAGCTGCCCGCCACCGGCCACGCCGAGGTCGACGGCATCTCCGTCGTGTCGGTCAACTGCATGATGGCGATGCTCAAGCTGCCGAATCTGACCTGGCACATGCAGGTCGGCAACAACAACATCGGCGGCGCCTTCCAGACGGCTGCAACAGCACTGCTCGCGGGCCTCTGCAAGTACGCCGTGGTTTGGCGCGCGATGCACAATCCCAAGGGCACCTACCAGAACCTCCCCGGCATGCAGGCGTCAGGGGCAACACAGTTCACCGGACCGTACGGCTTCGGCGGACCGGGCCAGCACATGGCGGTTGCCTACACACGCTATCTCGAGCGCAACAACCAGACGCGCGACAAGATGGTGACGCTGGCGCTGACCCAGCGCAAACACACGCAGCACAACCCGCACGCGTTCTTTTATGGCACACCGTTGACGCGCGAGGACTACTTCAACTCGCGCATGGTCGCGTATCCGTTCTGTCTCTTCGATTGCGACATTCCCGTGCAGGGCGCCGTTGCCGTGGTGCTGACCACGGCGGATCGCGCGCGCGACCTGAAGCCGAAGCCCGCTTATCTCGCCGCCTGGGGACAGCGCCTCCATTTCGAAGTCGCCGGGCGCATCGGTAGCCTCGCCAACTACATGGAAGGCGGCGCGAGTTCTGCGAAGCTCACCTGGGAGCGCTCGGGCTTTGCGCCCAAGGACGTGGATGTGGCGCAAATCTACGACGGGTTTTCTGCGTCGGTGCTCTACGGCCTCGAGTCCTACGGTTTCTGCAAGGAAGGTGAGGCACTCGATTTCATCCAGGGCGGACGCATAGAGCTCGATGGCGAACTCCCGCTCAATACTTTCGGCGGCAGCCTTGGCACGGGGCGGATCCACGGCCTCTGGCACATCATCGAGGGCGCGTTGCAGGCCTCGGGCCGCGCCGGCTCACGCCAGGTGAAGGACGCCAATGTGTCGTTCGTTGGCGCCAGCGCCCCCATCGTTACCGGCACCACTTTCATCTTCACGCGCGAGCCGTATTAAAGACGCGGGCGGGCCGATAGCAGCAACTCGACCCATCACCGTGGAGCGCAAGCGCGGATTGCGGCTTCGAAGTGCGCCTTCGCATGGGGCCCGCGCGCGAACGTGCTGAGAATCGGCACGTCAATGCCGGAGCGTCGATAGGCCTCGACCTGGGCACGGCATTGCTCCGGCGTGCCGACGATACTGGTCGCCTCGATCATGGCGTCCGTCACAGCGCGCTCTGCGGCAGCCTTGTCCCCGCGCGCCCAGGCTTCGGCGATGGTCGCTGCCTCGTTGGCAAATCCATGCCCGGCCATCAGCTTGTTGTAACGAGGAAAGAAGCCCGCATAGAGTGCAACGCCGGGCCTCAACGCGCTGAGCGCCGCCTCCTTTGTGTCGCCAACCGCAGTCGGTAACAGCGACGTCAGCTCGATCTTGCTGGCATCGCGTCCTGCTTGTCTTGCGCCCTCGGCGAGCTGCTGGCGAGTCGCAGCAGCCGTCCCGAGCGTGCTGCGCGTGAGGATCACACCGTCCGAGACCTCCCCCGCAAGCTCGACGCCCTTCGGGAACACGGCCGCCAGGTAGATCGGCACATCCCGATGCTGCGGCGCATACCACAAATCGAAATTCTCGATTCGGATGGTCTCGCCTTCGAACCGCACGCCGCCGTCGCGAATGAGCGCACGCACGACGGCCACCGTCTCCCGCGTGCGCGTCAACGGCTTGCCGTAGAGAACGCCATGCTCGGGCTCCACCTGCACTTTGTGGCTTGAGCCCAGTCCGAGGATGAACCGCCCGCCTGACAGCTCCGCAACCGACGATGCTGCCATGGCGATGGTCGGCGCCGTGCGCACGAACACGCTGCTGATGCTGGTCCCGAGCTTGATGCGCGAGGTCCTCGTTGCGCAGGCAGCGAGGATGGCGAACTGGTCGCCACCATGGCCTTCAGCAACCCAGGCCGACTCGTAACCAAGGCTCTCGGCCAGCACGACAAGCTCGACGAGCTCACGCGGGTTAGGGCCGCCCGAAAAGGCAATACCGGTCCGTCCCATCGGTCAGTCCCCCGTTGTGCGCCGCATACCCGTCACATATCGACGCCAAGCATTACGCCGATGTTCTGCACCGCCGCGCCCGAAGCGCCCTTGCCGAGGTTGTCGAGGCGCGCGACCAACACCGCCTGCCGATGCTTGTCGCTGCCGAAGACGCGCAACTCCAGCATATCCGTGTCGTTCAGCGCCAGCGCATCGATCCGGCCGCCCTTGGTCGCGGGGTCGTCGGCCGTGCGCACCACCTTTACCAGCTTGGCGCCCTTGTAGTGCTTTTCGAGGCACGCCTCGAGATCGCGCGCCGAGGGCTTGCCCGGCAGCGTGTCGAGATGCAGCGGCACCGAGACCAGCATGCCCTTCCGGAAATTGCCGACCGACGGCACGAAAATCGGCCGCCGCTCGAGCTTCGAATAGAGTTGCAACTCCGGCACGTGCTTGTGCTCGAGCCCGAGGCCGTAGACCTCGAACAGCGGCGCCTTGCCAGTCTCATAGGCCTCGATCATCGGCTTGCCGCCGCCCGAATAGCCCGACACCGCATTGACGGTGATCGGATAGTCGGCCGGGATCAACCCCGCCGTCACCAGCGGGCGTAGCAGCGCGATGCCGCCCGTCGGGTAGCAGCCAGGATTGGCGACGCGCTTCGCCTTGGCGACAGCTTTCGCCTGCGCCTTATCCATCTCGGGAAAGCCGAAGGTCCAGCCCTTCGCGACCCGGTGGGCAGTCGAAGCATCAACGATGCGCGGGCTGGCAGCGCCGAGTTCATCGGCCAGGACAACGGCTTCCTTGGCCGCGTCGTCAGGCAGGCACAGCACGACAACATCGACTTCCTTCATCAGCGCCTGGCGCGCAGCCGGATCCTTGCGCTTCTCGGGTGCTATGCTCCGCACTTCGACGCTCGCGATCTTGGCGAGCCGATCGCGGATCTCGATGCCAGTCGTCCCCGCCTCTCCATCGATGAAAATGGCGGGCTTGGTCCGGTTATGGCCGATCGTCGACACCTTGGCCGGCGCTTTTGGCGCGGCGGGTTTGCTGGCGGTCTTGGTCATCATGGGGGTCAATCCTGGCTTGAATGGAAAGGGCCTAGGATGCTCGGGAGTGACTGGCAACAAAAAAGCCGCGCATCCTGGCGCGGCTTGGGCGAGATCGGTGCTGGTCAGGCAGGCGTCATCGCATCCGCGCAACTATGGTGCGGCGACGACGTCGGCTTGTGACAGCATGTACGATCATTCCGCCCTTATGCGGAAATCCCGATCACGTGTCAACGGCAAACCACTTTCGCGGTCCTGGACTCGGTTGCCGGCACCTCCGTCGAATTACTCGTGCCGGTCACCTGGCTCCATGAAAAACTCACCCGTGTCGAGCCTTGTTGCTGGGGGTTCCTTCCCAACCGGTTTCCGACACGTCGAAGTTCACGTTGTCCGGCCCAATGTAGCGGACCTCCACATTACCATGTCCCGCCCGCGCGCCGCCGGCACCCAACCCGAGCGCGACGTTGATGTCATCGCGCGGCTTCGCCACAGTCGCCTGCAATCGCTCTGCCGTCTCTTTGAGGTCGTCGACCTGGAAGCCGATGTGGTGGATGCCGCTCCAGCCTTTGCCGCGCTCGGCACCAGCGATGGTGTCGTTCTTGAATCGCAGAACCGCGACGTTGATGTGGTCATCAGTCAGGTAGTAGCCGGCGATCCTCTCACTCTCCAGCTTCTTGACCACCTTGAGGCCGAAGTTGTCGACGTAGAAGTTCTTCGTTGCTTCCTCATCCTGCGTCTGGATCGCGATATGCCGTATGCGTGCCATGGTCAGCCTCCTGCCGGGGATTGAGACCCGGCCATCCTAGTCCAGCTCCGACGATTTGTGACGCATGCCAGCCATCGATCAGCTCACGATTTGCATAACTCCTGGAAATAGGCTCCGCGGCATGCTCCCGCTGATGATTAGTTACTCCGCGCAGCGCAACTCGAAGAAAATTTGAAAAAATCATGAGATACCATCCAGTTTTGGTGATCGAATTAACAGAGTGTTAGCGGGCTGCTTGGCAAATTTCGCACCTTCGACGCGGCGAAGAGGGGCTCAAAAGAAGCCCTCAGCAGAGCGTGTCGGAGGGGCGTTTTCAGGCAAAGGGTCAAGCGATGGCACGTACGATCGATGGAACACTTCTTCATCTCCTGCACTGGGCATCCCAGGTTGCGGACGACATCTATATCGCTGAAACCGAGGGTCTCGAACTCACGCCGCGCCAATTTGTGGTGCTGGCCGCAGTCGACGAGCAGGACGGTCCGAGCCAGTCCGACATCGTCGCGCGAACGGGCGTCGACCGCTCGACCCTGGCGGACATCTCGAAGCGGCTTGTCAAGAAGAAGCTCATAGCGCGCCGCCGCTCCAGATCCGACGCGCGCGCTTACGTCATCAGCATCACTGCTGAGGGACACGCGCAGCTGAACCGCGCTCATGCCGCCGCCATGGCGACCGAAGGCGTGTTGCAGTCGGCACTCTCGGTGCACGAGGTCGGCTCGCTGATTGCTATGCTGAACAAGCTCGCGCTGCTGAAACCGGAGCCGCGTGATTTCGCGAATGGCGCCGAGGCATCACGCATCGCCTGATGCTCGAACTGCAAGCGGCAGGTCGATCCATCTCCGCTTTTCATATCGCAGAGCATGGATGCCCAGCGCGTCAGCGGTGTAGCGCTATTTGCAGTCCCATCTAGCGTGCGCGCGCTGAGACCAAGCTTGGCCGCCGAATGCCCTGAGGCTGCCATAAGCCGTGGTACGCGGCTCTGTCGGCATTCCGTGTTGCCCCTGGACCGATGATGAGGCACCGCCATGTGCCGCAACGATCAAATGACAGAGCGACCGACCGAGTCCGACATGGCGCGGCCCGCGCAACGCATGCATCACCGCTGGCTTCGTAGCGGAACCCGGTACAAGGCCGGTGGCTTCGGCGCTGACCGGCACGTCTGCAAACAGCCCAACGGCCCGCTGCCCGCCGACGCCGACCTCGAGGTAGCCACGCGTATTCTCGATCGCCTTCGCCTTGTCGCAAAAAAAGTCGACCAGCACCTGCGCAGCCTGAAGCAAGCGCAAGGCAAATCAGATCAATCAACCCGAGATATCGACTTGGGCCGCCGGATTGATGCCCTCGAGATCCGGGCTGACGAATGCGACGCGCTTCTCGATCAGATCGGCAAGGCCGTGCAGGCCCGCAGGCATACCGCCACCGCGGATGTGACTGCGCAGCCGCCAGACGATGCCTGATCCGCGCGTACTAGCGCTACTCTGCCTCGCTTGTGTCGCCAATCGACATCGCGCAGATGCGAGAAAGGTGTACGAAGGGAAGGCCCGTTTCCTCGGCCCAGGCGTTGAACTGCGTTTGTACCTTGGCAAGGTCGCGCTTCGACTTCACCTCTTCGCCGATGTCGAGGCCCACATCCCGAAGGCACGCAACGACATCTTTTGAGGTGACGAAACCGTCGTATCCAAGAAACCGCAGCAGCATCTGCCCGGTGTTGCCGCCGAGGCGGCTCCCCCGCTTGGCCAGCAGCTCGAGCAGACCGATCTCGTCCGAGGCCGGCCAACCGCTGAGCATTATTCCGAAGCTGCCGTGTTCCTTTGCGATTTCGCGCACAAAGTCGGCATTGTGACGCACCGACATGATCTTCGCCCCATTGCGCACGATGCGAGCGTCCTTGACGAGACCATCCCAGAACTCGTCTGGTTGATTGACGAGGCGTCCGGGATCGAACCCGAGGAAGGCCGCTTCGAAGCCTGGCCACTTCGCATCGATCACATTCCACGCAAAGCCTGAGCAGAAGATGCGCTTCGTCATTTCCGCGAGCACACGATCGTCTTTCAATTTGCCGAGGGCCTTTGGATCAGGCTGGGGTGGCAATAGTTTCGCGAGCGCCTTCGGACCGCCTTTACGCTTTTCGGCGCGGGCGCGGATGATTTTGAATGATGTCATGGCGCGTGCCCTCTATTGCCGCGGTGCGATGTTGGCCGACAGCAGCAGACACCGATCCGCCCTGCCGATCAACATCGCTGGGCTCTGCTCCAGCGCTCGCATCGACGCCGCGCAGGACGCCTCTCCTAAAACACTCTTATCGGATGATTTGTAAACATATGATATACTCAGTAACCAAAGCTCCATCAAACTTCCGCGAAATTGGCAAGGCGTTGCTAGCTTGGCGTTCATAGCTGCGCCAAGCGGGAATTATTGGGTATCGGACGACATGACCAAATTTCGCTCGCAGTGACCCGGCCAGACTTGGCCTTGGATCAAATTGCAATGGTGCCGCAGAGAAGGCTTCAATCTCGAATGGAAGACGAAGCAAAATCCAGCATGGGCCTGGTCGTGGGCCAGGCGATTGGTGAAATCCGAGCCCTGCACCGGCGCATCGACTCGCTCGAGCGCGACATCACATCGATGACCAACAAGCTCGATCGCCGGCCGAGCCGCGCGAAGCGCTACCTGCTGGTCTTCGTCATGCTGCTACTTCTGCTCGTAGTCGCATCCGCAATCATACTCTACCGCTTCTGGACGCTCGGACATCGCGTTTTCTGAACTTCAGTCGCACACGGATCCTGACGCGGAGGACGATCGATTCTGTCCCATCTGCCGCTCTGCTCCTCGCTGCAGCCAGCTTGCGCGCCCGATTGCGATGATGGAAGGCGCTGCAGAGCTATCCCCCCGGCGTCTTAACACAAGGCTTGGACCGTGGGGCCGAACACCGGCGGCGTCCCGGGACGTGGTGTAGGAGGCGGGGGCGGCGGCGTTGCGCGTAG
>CAZCQH010000068.1:0-28416 GCA_964500805.1 uncultured Hyphomicrobiaceae bacterium | reverse complement strand
TCCGCAAGGGTAAGCTGGTGTGCTTTCTCGGCCCGTCTGGATGCGGCAAGACCACGCTACTGCGCGTGATCGCCGGGCTGGAGCCACAGAGTTCAGGCACGATCGAGATCAATGGGCGCGACGTTACGCGCGAGCCGCCGTCCGCGCGTGATTTCGGCATCGTGTTCCAGTCCTACGCGCTGTTTCCGAACCTGACCGTCACCGGCAATGTCGGATATGGGCTCGTCAATCGCTCATGGCCGCGCGCCGAGATTACCAAGCGCGTGGACGAGCTGCTCCACATGGTGGGCCTCGAGGACCAGGGCGCCAAGTATCCGGCGCAGCTCTCGGGCGGCCAGCAGCAACGAGTCGCGCTTGCCCGTGCGGTTGCGGCCTCGCCGAAGCTGCTGCTGCTCGACGAGCCGCTGTCGGCGCTCGACGCCCGCGTGCGGGCCAATCTTCGCACAGAGATCAAGGCGCTGCAGCGGCGCCTGCAGATCACTACGATCTTCGTCACCCACGACCAGGAGGAAGCGCTGACAGTCGCCGACCGGATCGCGGTGATGAACCGCGGCGCGATCGAACAGATCGGGACACCAGCGGAGGTCTATAGCGAGCCTGCAACGCCGTTCGTTGCGAGCTTCATTGGCACCATGAATCGCTTGGCGGCGACGGTTCGGGAGCCTTCGATCGTGAGCTTGGAGGGCGCGAATGGAGCTCAGATCCGCATTGTGCAGGAACCGGGCCGCAAGCCGGGTGACCATGTCCATCTGTACGTGCGCCCCGAGGCCGTCATGCTGCGCGATATTCCGGCGACCGCAGAGAACCGGCTGTCGACGATCGTCCGGGACATCGTCTTCCTGGGCTCGTTCCACCGCGTGACGCTCGCACTCGTTGACGCGCCCGCATCGACGGTTCTGGTCGATCTGTCGACCGACGACATGAGGGGTCTTCACATTGCCGCGGGTGCCACGGTGCCGATTGCATTGCCGGTGGCGGCGCTGCGTGTGTTTTCAGCTCCGGCGACGCGTGCAGATGCGACCGCAAATTCGACCCCAGTCACGCCGCGATGACCCAAACGACAGCACGTGCGAGCGCCGCGCCGATCTCATTTCGAAGCACACGAGAGGACCGCGTGGCGCAAGTTGCCCTGCTGACCGTCGCTGCGTTTCTGGTGTTGATCCTCGCATTGCCACTCTGGTCGCTGATCTCGAAGAGTGTGCAGAATGCGGACGGCCAGTTCATCGGCCTTGCCAATTTCACGCGCTACTTCGCGACCCCGCTGCTGGTCTCGTCGCTGTGGAATAGCGTTTGGATCGCAATGGTGACGACGCTGATCGTGCTGCCGCTGGCCTTCACTTACGCCTACGCCCTGACGCGCACGCAAATGCCGTTGAAGGGCCTCTTCACCGCCATCGCGATGCTGCCGCTGTTTGCGCCGTCACTGCTGTCGGCGATCTCCTTGATCTACATCTTCGGCAATCAGGGTTTTCTGAAGTCGTGGCTGCAGGGCGGGACGATTTACGGACCGACAGGCATTCTTCTGGCGCAGGTCTTCTACTGCTTCCCACACTGCGTGCTGATCCTGAGCACTGCGCTCAGGAGTGCCGACGCGCGGCTCTATGAAGCCGCCGAAGCGCTGCAAACATCGCCTTGGCGCACGTTCTGGACGGTCACGCTGCCGGGCATCAAGTACGGCGTGCTCGGCGCAGCGATCATCGTGTTCACACTGGTGATCACGGATTTCGGCGTCGCGAAGGTGATCGGCGGACAGTTCAACGTGCTGGCGACCGATGCCTACAAGCAGGTCGTCGGACAGCAGAACTTCCAGATGGGCGCCGTCGTGGGGCTCGTGCTGCTGATACCGGCCCTGCTCTCATTCTTCGCCGATCAGGCCGTGCGGCGCCGGCAGGTGGCGCAGTTGTCGGCGCGTGCCGTGCCCTTCGAGCCGAAACCCGACGCCAAGTGGGACATGGCGGCAACCGGCTTCTGCGTGTTGTGGGCTGCCGTGATCCTCGTCATAATCGGCGTGGCGATCTGGGCCTCGTTCATCACGTACTGGCCGTACAATCTCACGCTGTCGCTGAAGAACTATGATTTCTCGCAGACGGAGCCTGGCGGCTGGGGTCCCTACGCCACATCGCTGCGCATGTCGGCCATTGCGGCCATCGTCGGGACCGCGGTTGTGTTCGCCGCCGCCTATCTTGCGGAGAAACGCAGCAACTTGCCCGCCGTTCGCGCGCTCATTCGGCTGCTGGCCATGTTGCCGATGGCGGTGCCAGGTCTGGTGCTGGGCCTCGGTTACATCTTCTTCATCAACGCCAAGGGAAACCCGCTCGGATTTCTCTATGGCACGACGCTGCTGCTGGCGGTGTGCACGATCGCGCATTTCTACACGACCGCACACGTCACCGCAGTGACGGCCCTGAAGCAGCTCGATGCCGAGATCGAGGCCACCTCGGCCTCGCTGCAAGTGCCGTTCTACAAGACGTTCTGGCGCGTGACGGTGCCCATCTGCCTGCCCGCCATTTGCGACATCGCCGTCTACATGTTCGTGAACGCCATGACGACGGTTTCGGCCGTGATCTTCCTTTATGGGCCGGAGACGAAGCTCGCGGCCATTTCAATCGTGCACATGGACGAGGCGGGGGCATCGGCGGCGGCGGCGGCGATGGCGACGCTGATCCTGCTCACCTCGGTTGTCGTGAAACTCGCCCACATGGCCTTGGACCGTCTCTATTTTGCGCGCTATCAGGCGTGGCGGAGCCGGTAACAGGCTGCGGGGGTGCGTGAATTTGTGATAGCGTCCGCTGTCATGCCCAGTCAGGTGAAAAGGCGTTCAAGGCCGCCGACGACGCCTTCGAGAGACCCCGGGAACAGCGCCGCGGAAGTTACTCTGCCGAAGCCCTTCGCTGCTTGGTTCGAGCGGCGCGGCTGGCAGCTTCGCGAGCACCAGCGCGCTTTGATGGCGCAGGCGCAACTGCAACGCTCCACATTGCTGATTGCGCCAACCGGCGCCGGCAAGACGCTGTCCGGATTTCTGCCGAGCCTGATCCGAGCAACCGATGCTCGCCAGCCCGGCGCACCGGAGCTGCGCGGCGCGGGCCTCAAAACGCTCTACATCTCGCCACTGAAGGCGCTGGCCGTGGACGTGTCCCGCAACCTGCTGACGCCCATCGCCGAGATGGAGCTCCCCGTGCGCGTCGAGGTACGCACGGGAGACACGCCGATCTCGCGACGCCAGCGCCAGCGCCAGCGGCCACCCGACATCCTGCTGACCACGCCGGAGCAGCTGGCGCTGCTGCTTGCGAACCCGGATGCCGGCTACCTCTTCGCCGATCTGGAGACCATCATCCTCGACGAACTGCACGCCATGGCGCCGTCGAAGCGCGGCGACCTGCTGGCGTTGGGTGTGGCGCGGCTCCGCACCCTTGCGCCGCGCATGATCACGACGGGTCTCTCCGCGACGGTTGCGCGGCCTTCCGAGCTGCGCGCGTGGCTTGCCAGCCAGCAGACACCCGATGATCGATTGACTCTCGTCGATCTCGTCGAGACGCGGGGAGGGGCGAAACCCGACATTCGCATCCTGGAAACGGAAGGCGAGCTGCCGTGGGCGAGCCACACCACGCGCTACGCGGTCAAAGAGATCCTGGCGGAAATTGCGCGACATCGCATGGCGCTGCTCTTCGTCAACACGAGGCTGCAGGCCGAGCTGATGTTCCACGAGCTATGGCGCATCAACGAGGACAATCTGCCGATCGCGCTGCATCACGGCTCGCTCGACGTCTCCCAGCGCCGCAAGGTCGAGGCCGCGATGGCTGCAGGGAAGCTGCGCGCCGTGGTCGCGACCTCCACGCTGGACCTCGGCATCGACTGGGGCGAGGTCGATCTCGTGATCCAAATCGGCGCGCCGAAGGGCGCGAGCCGGCTCATTCAGCGCATTGGCCGCGCCAACCACCGGCTGGATGAGCCCTCGAAGGCGATCCTCGTGCCCTCGAATCGCTTCGAGGTGCTCGAGTGCCGCGCCGCCCTCGATGCGGCCTACGACGGAACGCAGGACGCCGTCATTCAGCGTACCGGCGCGCTGGATGTGCTGGCCCAGCATATGCTGGGCATCGCCTGCGCGGGCGAGCTCACCCCCGACAAGGTGTTCGACGAGATCAGGACCGCCGCCCCTTATGCAGGCCTGACGCGACGCGAGTTCGATCGCGTCATCGATTTCGTCTCGACCGGCGGCTACGCGCTGCGCAGCTACGAGCGCTTTGCACGGCTGCGCCCGGCCGGCGACGGACGGCTGCGCATCGCCCATCCCGTGATCGCCCAGCAGTACCGGCTCAATGTCGGCACCATCGTCGAAAACCCGATGCTGAAGGTACGCATGGTGGGCCGGCGCGGCATCCCAAAACGCGCATCAGGTAGGGCACATGCGAAGCTGCTCGCCGGCGGCCGCGTTCTGGGTGAGCTCGACGAATACTTCGCCGGCGAGCTGAAGCCTGGCGACACGTTCGTCTTCGGCGGCCAGATCGTGCGCCTCGAAGGCATCCGCGAGACCGACGTCTACGTCTCGCCCGCGAGCGCGCCCGATCCCATGGTGCCGAGCTATCCAGGAGGTCGCTTTCCGCTCTCGACGCACTTGGCCGCGCGTGTGCGCGCCATGCTCGCCGAGCCCGAGTCCTGGCCGAAGCTGCCGAAGCCCGTCGCGACCTGGCTGCGGCTCCAGGCCGAGCACTCGGTCATTCCGCAAGAGGACGAGGTGCTGGTGGAAACGTTCCCGCGCGGCGATCGCTACCACTTCGCCATGTATCCGTTCGAGGGACGGCTGGCGCATCAGACCTTGGGCATGCTGCTGACGCGCCGGCTGGAGCGGCTCGGCGCCAAGCCGCTGGGCTTTCTCGCCAACGACTATGCGCTGTCGATCTGGGGTCTCGGCGACATATCCGGGCTGATCGCGACCGGGCGGGTCAAGCTCGTCGAGCTCTTGGAGGAGGATATGCTCGGCGACGACTTGGAGGCATGGCTCGCCGAGACGAGCCTGCTCCGGCGGACATTCCGGCAGTGCGCGACCATTGCCGGCCTGATCGAGCGCCGCCATCCCGGCAAGCAGAAGTCGGGGCGCCAGATGACGGTCTCCTCCGACCTCATTTTCGACGTGCTGCGGCGCCATGACCCGCACCACATCATGCTGGAAGCGGCGTACAGAGATGCAGCATCCGGCCTGCTCGATATCCGAAGGCTGCAGACGTTTCTCACGCGCATCAGGGGGCATATCCGTCATGTCGCGCTCAGCAATGCGTCTCCCTTATCGATCCCGCTGCTGCTCGAGATGGGCCGCGAGGTCGTGAATGGCGAAGCGCGCGAAGCCATCCTCAAGGACGCCGCCGACGAGCTGCTCCGCGAAGCCGCCGCGACCCAGCGTATCAGCTGACGCGGAGCTTCCGGCGTCGGAATTGACGGCGATCGGAACGGAAGCGGCAGCTGCGCAAAGCGATGACGGAGGGCGCGCCGCAGCTTCGGCCGAGGTGCGTTTGTGCGAGCACACTTTCGTCGCCGACCTTTCGGGCGTCCTCTACTGGCCGGACCGAAAGACGCTGATTGTCGCTGATCTTCATCTGGAGAAAGGATCGGCACATGCGGCACGCGGGCTGATGCTGCCACCCTACGACACCCGCGAGACGCTAACCCGGCTGGCCGCCGTCATCGAGCGCTATCGGCCGCGCACGGTGATCTCGCTCGGCGATTCGATGCACGACGTCGACGCCGACCAGCGCATCACCGACGGCGATTTGGAGCGGCTCCGCAAGTTGCAGCGGCGCCGCGAGTGGATCTGGATCACGGGCAATCATGATCCGAGAATTGCGGCATCGCTCGGTGGCGAGGTCCGAAAACACGTGGAGCTGTCCGGCGTCACCCTGGTGCACGCGCCGGCAACCGAACGGGGGTCAGGAGCGGCACGCGGCGAGATCGCCGCCCATCTGCATCCGGTCGCGAAGGTGGTGCGCCACGCGCAGTCGGTACGCCGGCCTTGCTTCATCGGCGATGGGCGGCGCATGATCCTGCCCGCCTTCGGCGCGTTCACCGGCGGCCTCAACGTGCTGGACCCGGCTGTGTCGGGTCTGTTTACAGCAGAGAGCGCACAGGTCTGGATGCTGGGGCGCCAAGCCGTCTATCCGCTCGGCTTGCAGCATCTCTCGGCGGATTAGTGGGAGTACATGATACCCGTCACAATCCTCACCGGCTTCCTCGGTAGCGGCAAGACGACGTTGCTGGGCCACCTGCTCAAGCGGCCGGAGCTGGCGCGCACCGCGGTCGTGATCAACGAGTTCGGCGAGATCGGCCTCGACCACCAGCTGATCGCAGCGAGCGAGGAGCAGGTGATCGAGCTGGAGACAGGCTGCCTCTGCTGCGTGGTCAGAGGCGACCTGGCGCTGACGCTTGCCGACCTGCTCCGTCGGCGCGACGAGGCGAGCATCGCACCGTTCGAGCGGGTGGTGATCGAGACCAGCGGCCTTGCCGATCCGGCGCCGATCCTGCAACTGCTGATGACCGATGCGGAATTGGCGGCACGGTTGACGCTCGCCAATGTTGTCACCGCCATCGACGCGGAGTTGGGCGCGTCCACCCTCGACCGCGAGTCGCTGTCGACGAAACAGGCGGCCATCGCCGACACGCTCGTGCTGACCAAGACCGACCGCACCGCAGGTGTGCCGGAGGAGCTTGCCGGCCGGCTCGACCAGCTCAACCCTACCGCGACGCGGGTGATCGCCACCTTCGGCGACGGCGCGAGCCCTGCGTTGCTCAGTCCCCCGCCGCGCGCCGCCGACGATCCCGTCCGCTGGCTGTCGCTGCCGCCGGAGCTTCAGGAGACGCCCGCCGGGCCGCTCCACGGCGCCATCCAGAGCTTCGCCATCGAGCGCGAGGCCCCGATCGCGGCGGTGGCGCTGACACTCTTCCTCGAGACGCTGGCAGAGCATTGCGGCCGCGACCTGCTGCGGATGAAGGGGCTCGTTGCGATCGCCGAAAGCCCGGAACGGCCGGCGGTGGTCCATGGGGTGCAGCACGTGTTCCGGCCGCCGGAGTTTCTCGAGCGCTGGCCATCCTCTGATCACCGCTCCCGCCTCGTCTTCATCGCGCGTGGCATCTCGCGCGCGTGGGTCGCGAGCCTGCTCGAGGCGATCGAGTGCGAGCTGATCGATACTTGGTGAATCCACGGGAGGCCTCTGTGATCATCACCCAAACGCAGCAGCACGTGTCGACGCTCTTCCTCGACCGGGCCTCGCGCCGCAACGCACTCGACCGGCGGGGCATCAAAATGCTGGTCGAGGCCATTGCGACGGCCGAAGCCGACGCTGGTTGTCGCGTGATCGTTATTCGCGGCCGGAATGGCACGTTCTGCTCGGGCCGCGATCTTGCGGACGCTGACGCGCATGCGCCCCTCGATGCCATCCTCGCCTACGACGAAGACTGGACCGACGTGATCCATCTGCTGACCGGACTGTCGAAGCCGTCCGTCGCCGTCGTCGAAGGATACGCCGTGGCTGGCGGGTTCACGCTCGCCATGGCGTGCGACTTCATGATCGCGGACACGTCTGCCCGGTTCGGCGCGCTCGAGATGCGCGGTGGCTTCCCAGCCGCCGTGAACTGTGCAGTGCTGGCGCGCGTGGCCGGGCCGCGAAAGGCTCTCGAATTTCTCCTTTCCGCCGAGACATTCAGTGCCGAGCATCTCGAGCGGGCCGGTTTGATCAATCATCTGGCCAATGGACCGGCTGAGCTCGATCGCATCGCACTCGACGTGACAGGCCGGCTCGCTGCCCTGGACCCTATCGCTGTCAAACTGACCAAGGACGCGCATCGAATGGCCTCGGTCATGCCGATTTCAGAAGCAATCGTGATGGGGCGCCAGCTCAACTCACTGTTGATGGCCTCTGGCCGGATTACGGCCGCCCGCGACCAGCCTCAGCGGCGCGACGGACCCAAGGACTGAAGCATCGGCTACACCTTGTCGGTGCGGGCACGCGTCGTCTCGTTCGCGGCCGCCGAAGCTGCGTCCGCGTGGTCGTGCTTTTTATTCACTTGTCAAAGAGCGGCTCGTGCTCCCTGGCGGGAACCCGAGCGTTCCGCCTCGAAACAGGAACAGGCCGTGCGGCCCGTCCCAGCCTCGCGGTGGAACAGGAGCAGTATGAGGCCGCCCGAAGGTGTGGGGATAAGTTTGCCGCGGAATCGCGCGTTAACCTGAATAGATACAATTGTAACATTGCTTCACGTGAAACATTTTGCCCGGTGCCCCGCCAGAGATGGCCAGGCACCGGGCATCCGGACACGATCAGTAGAGCTTGGCGCCGAAGTTGCGCTTGGGATCGAATTCGGGCGAGAGGCGGCCAGTGGGAACGGCATAGGAGCCGGCATCGCGCGGCAGAAAGGCGCCGGAGCCGGGTTTCACGTGAAGCTTTTCCTTCTCCACGATCACATGCCCGCGGCGGAGCACGGTGACCGGCCAGCCCTCGATCTTCTTGCCGACGTAGGGCGTATAGCGGGTGTTGTCGTGCACATCGTCGTTGCTGACGGTGACCTTCTTCTTCGGGTCCCAGATGCAGATGTCAGCGTCCGCGCCAATGGCGATCGCGCCCTTCTTGGGATGGAGGCCGTACTGCTTTGCCGGAGCCGTCGACGTCCACTCGACGAATTTCTCGACGCCATAGCGGCCCTTCGACACCATGGCATCGAAGAGCAGCGGCAGGCGCAGCTCAAGGCCCGGCATGCCGTTGGCGATCTCCTTGAAGCTCGGGTTCTTGCCGGCGCGGAGCTTGCCCGTTTCATCGAAGCGATAAGGGGCGTGGTCCGAGGAAACGAACTGCAGATCGCCGAGCTCAAGGGCTTTCCACAAGGCCTCCTGATCGCTTTTGTGCCGGAGCGGCGGGCTGCAGATCCACTTGGCGCCTTCGAGACCGGGCTTGTCGAGATCCTCGACGGTCAGCGTCAGATACTGCGTGCAGGTCTCCGCGAAGAGCTTCAACCCGCGCCCGCGCGCTTCACGTATGACCTGGCAGCCTTCCGCCGTCGACACGTGATAGATGATGACCGGCTGATCGACGAGCTCGGCAAAGGCCGCGAGACGATAGAACGCCTCGGACTCGCAAAGCCGGGGGTGATGCACGGCGTGATACTTGGGCGCCACATAGCCGCGCTCCACGAGCCGCCGCCCCATCCACGAAATCATGCCGTTGTTCTCGGCGTGAACGCAGACCATGGCCTTGTTTTCACGTGCAGCAATCAGCGTATCGAGCAGCTGCTCGTCGTCGACCTTGGTGTGCTCATAGGTCATGAACAGCTTGATCGACGAATGGCCCTGCTTGACCAGCGGCGGCAACTCCTCCTTCAAGACGCGCGCGTTGGGATCGGCGAGGATCATGTGAAAGGCGTAGTCGATGATCGCGCCCTTCTTCGCGAGCTTGTGATAATCCTCGACGACCTTGGTCAGGCTTTTTCCGCGATGCTGGGCGGCAAAGCACACGACCGTCGTCGTGCCGCCGTGCGCAGCGGCCGTCGTCGCGCTTTCGAACGTATCAGCGCCCATCACGCCCATGCCAGAGAGCTGCTCGATGTGCGCGTGCCCATCGACGCCGCCGGGGAGCACCCACTTGCCCTTGGCGTCGATTTCACGTGAAGCAGAGCCGAGGCCGTGCCCAATGGCCGCGATCGTCTCGCCCTTGATGGCCACATCGGCAGCAAAGCTTTCGCTGGCGGTCGCCACCTGGCCACCGCGGATGACGATATCGTAATCGGACATGGGGCTACTCCTGGTGAGACGCGTGAGGGACCTTCGGCAGCTTGTTGCACGCGCGGGCCGGACTCAAGCCCGAAATGCTATCACTTCCGCTCTTTCGACATCCGCCACTCGTCGTAAGTCGGCCGCGCCATATCGAAGATCTCGCCGAGACGCGCGTAGCCGATACCCGAGAGGCGGCAGATCGGCCGGTAGCGTTGGCGATCGACATACATTCGCCTGGTGTCGATGAGCCCGTCGCGGGCATGAATGGCGATGATTTCGCCAAGGAGAATTTCGCGCGACTCCGAAAACGAGAGCCCAACCATTTTCCGGCATTCGAGCGCGAACGGAGCCGCCTTGATCCGCGGCGCATTGACCAGCGTCGAGGGTGCCAGCTCGATGCCCAGCGCGTCGGTCTCGCTGACATCGGGAGGGAAATCGATCGCAGTGTCGTTCATCGTCTCGGCCAGAGCCTCATCGACCATGTTGACGACGAACTCCCCCGTGCGGCGGATGTTCGCCGTCGTGTCTTTCAGCGTCGTATCCGGCCGCCAGGACATCCCAAGCACAATGGTCGGCGGATCGTCGGCGAAAATGTTGAAGAAGCTGTAGGGCGCCGCATTGACCGTCCCCGCGTCGTTGACGCTCGTCACCAGCGCGATGGGTCGCGGCACGATGATGGCCGTCAGCAGCTTGTAGGCTTCGCGATCTTTCAGATCAGCCAACTTGATTTGAATATCAGCCATTGATGTCTTCCCCCGTTTCCGAAATCAATCTTTGCCGGCGGCCAGTGCAGCCAGCGCGTCACCCTCGTAGGTGTAGGCAAGAACATTCTCGCGCCGAAGACCGCCGAGAGTATCGTAGAGTTTTTGCGCACCGATGTTCTCGGTTGCTGTTTGCAGGTCGATCCGCCCGATGCCGCGCTCGGTAGCAAAGCGGGCAAGCGCACGCATCAACGTCGCCCCGACGCCACGGCTGCGCATCGCATCAACGACAAAGAGATCCTTGAGGAACACCAGTCCGTGCTGGCGGCGACCGGGGCGAATAATGGCAAAGCAGGCGATGCCGATGGGCGCACCACTCTCCAACGCCAGCAGAAAGCGCGTGCCTTCGTTGCTCTCCAGGCAGCGTCGCGCCATCTCGGTCGCGCTCGGTATGCCGAGCGACCCTTCAAGCCCTCGATAATGCTGATCCATCGCATGGACGAGCGCGCCAATGTGTTCAGCGTCGGCGGTGCTTGCCAACCGGATGTCGATGCTCGTCACGGGGCAAAGCTCGATCGACCTTGAATGCCCCACCTCCCGCCGATCCTGGTCACGATGTAGATCGAGCGATAACTGGCGATGACGCTGCCGTCAGCGCGCAGCCGGCTGAATTGCGTGTCGAAGTGCACCTTGTCGGTTCCCGCGTTGATGACGCGACGCTCGTCCCAGATGCTCTCTGCCCACTCCTTGGCGTCAGCCGTGCCGCGGAAAAAGCCGAGATTGAAGTCTTCCGGATTGACGAACATCGTCACCTTGCCCGCGTGAAAGCGCACGTGCGGAAAATGGAACGAGGCGCGAATGCCGGCCTCGTCCGAGGACGAAAAGGCCGCCATAAAGCGATCGAGCACCGCCATTGCCTGAGCGACGCTGTCCTGGTTGTTGTCCATATGGGGTCCTCTTTGCCTGATCCTAGCCTAACACAGGTGCTCGGCCATTGCCGCGAGGACTTTGCGGCTGCGCATTGTGCCGGCTGAAATCGCGACCTATAGTTCACGATGACGGGATCAGCCGTGCGAACAGTCCTTGCCGGATGGCGACATGTGAGTGCGAGCCTCCGTCCACATGTGCTGCCATCACCATTCGGTCAGCGTGACGTCCCGCGACGGAACGCTGCGACCACAAGCTCATCGGCAACGGTGTCAAGCCGAGGCGGACACCGCACTCAAGCAGGAGGTTCCCATGACGGCAACGAAGGAACGCACGCGCCAGACCTACGATATCGAGATCAACGACATCGAATATCGCCGCGACGGCACAACGCCAATCCTGGCGAAGATGTTCGTGCCAAAGGGCAACGGCCCATTCCCGATGATGGTCGATCTCCACGGTGGCGCCTGGTGCAACAGCGATCGCACGGCCGACGACAAGATCAACGAGGCCCTGGCGCGCTCGGGCGTGGTCGTGGCGGCGCTCGATTTCCGCATGCCGCCAGCCGCTTCCTATCCGGGCTCGCTGCAGGACATCCATTTCGGCGTGCGCTGGCTGAAGGCGAATGCGGCGAAGTTCAAAGGCAGCGCGGGCAAGGTCGGCATCATGGGCTCGTCGAGCGGTGGCCATCAGGCGATGCTGATCGGCATGCGGCCGGATGACTCGCGCTACGGCGCGCACAAGCTCGACGGCGGCAGTGCCGATGCGCGCGTGCAGTGCTGCGTAATGATGTGGCCGGTGATCGACCCGCTCGGTCGCTACCAGTACGCGAAGAAGATCAAGGCCGCGGGCGGCGCGGACGCTGACGAGGTCGGTCGCGTGCTGCCTTCGCATGACAAATTCTGGGTCACCGAAGCCGCCATGGCCGAAGGTGCGCCTGCCAATGCGCTGGAGAAGGGCGAGAAAGCTGACTTGCCGCCGACTCTTGTCGTCCAAGGCACGCTCGACAAGATGCACCCCAAGGATCATCTCGAGCGGTTCGTTGGCGCTTACAAAAAGCGCGGCGGTCAAATCGAGGTCGAATGGTATGACGGTGAGATCTCAGGCTTCATCACGCGAACGGCGAACAATCCGAAGAATTTCTCTGCCGGCACACAACGCGTGATCGACTTTGTGCACAAGCACCTGGGCTGAACGGGAAGCGTCCACCGCAGTGCCAGGTGCGCGGGAGTGCAGCTGGCGTATCCGGGGTCTTACCGTTGAGGTTTGGCAGGTTGCATCATATTGAGAGGCCGGGCACGCCAACGCATCGAGAAAAACCCGGATCACTCGCGCGCTGACGCGACGCGAATGTCCGGGGAATCAGTGATTCGAATGCCCGGGGTATGAGTGAACTCCAGCGGGGTGGTGGTCGAAGGCGCAAACTGTTCGGAGAACCGGCCCATTCGTAGCGGGTGCCAGTTCCCTGGAATGCCAGCGCAGGCACGGAGCGCGCGGCAAGTTGTCGGACTTCGCCGGAACCGGCGCTGCGATTGGCTGAAGCGCCCGGGCCGGCTACCCAGAAACAGACCCAGCCGTAGGGCGCAATAGCGCGAACGCTGCGGTGCCGCTCGAACAGGACGCAACGCGCTATTGCGCCGGCCACGCGTTCCGGATCGGCGCAATACGCGCGTCGGCCTCTCGATCAAGCGGACCCGTGACGAGCTCGCGCTATTGCGCCCTACGGCTCTGCATCGCTACTCGATCGGGATGAAAATCGAGCGCCGCATCTTGCCGCCGATCGATTTCGACAGGTGACCTTTTCCACGGACGTCCTCGACGAGAATCACCTCACCGGCACCGATTTCGCGCGCCTCGCCGTCGCTCGCGGTGATGCGCACGCCGCCTTCGAGATTGACGATGTACTGCCGCCGCGGAGCCGGGTGCCAGTCCAGATCATAATCACCCGACGTTTCGCGGAAGATCACGCCCGTCGCCGGCAGCCGCTTCGACATCTTCGAGAAGTTCTTCTCCTCGACCCATTCGACCTGGATGTCCCGCCAGTGGCTCTCGCCCTTGTCGTCGACGTAGATGTTGTGAATACGCATGTGCTCCTCCTCCTGCGAGGCTGCAACTCAATATCCGATCTCGACCACGCTCCGGTTCCGGCTCTTTGGCAACAAGTCCGGCGCCAAGCCCAGCATACTCACCGCCGCAGCCTCGGCCACACGAATTCCGTCGACGCCCGCCGAGAGAATGCCGCCCGCAAAGCCCGCGCCCTCGCCCGCCGGGAAGAGCCCGCGCGTGTTGAGGCTCTCGAACGTTGCTCCGCGATCGATGCGGATCGGCGAGGAGGTGCGTGTCTCGACGCCGGTCAGCACCGCATCGGCCATATCGAAGCCCTTGATGTCGCGACCGAAGGCGGCGAGCGCCTCGCGGATCGCCGCTATTGCGTAGTGCGGCAAGCACGTCGATAGATCAGTCGGCGTGACACCCGGCTTGTAGGACGGCATCACCTCGCCGAGCATCGACGACGCGCGCTTTGCAAGGAAGTCGCCGACACGCTGAGCCGGCGCCTTGTAGCCTCCGCCTCCCGCGACGAACGCCTGCGTCTCCCAATGCCGCTGCAATTCGATGCCGGCTAGTGCATCGCCGGGATAATCGGCGGGTGTGATGGCGCACACGATGCCCGCATTGGCGTTGCGCTCACGGCGTGAGTACTGGCTCATGCCGTTGGTGACGACACGGCCTTCCTCCGACGTGGCGGCGACCACCGTCCCGCCCGGGCACATGCAGAAGGAGTAGACCGATCGGCCATTGGAAGCGTAATGGACGAGCTTGTAGTCGGCCGCGCCGAGGGTCGGATTGCCGGCATTCGGCCCGAACCGGTCGCTGTCGATCAGCGATTGCGGATGTTCCACGCGGAAGCCCACGGAGAACGGCTTCGCCTCGATATGGACGCCGCGGGTGTGCAGCATCCGGAACGTGTCACGTGCACTGTGCCCGACGGCCAGCACCACGTGGTCTGTCCGGATGTGCTCACCCGACTCGAGCGTGACGCCGCGCACATGGCGAGTGCCGTGCGCATCCGTCTCGATTTCGATATCCGTCACTTTCGACCGAAATCGATACTCGCCACCGAGCGCTTCGATCTTGGCGCGCAGGCTCTCGACCATGGTGACGAGCCGGAACGTGCCGATGTGCGGCTTCGCGACGTAGAGGATCTCCCGCGGCGCGCCGGCGGCGACGAATTCGGTCAGCACCTTGCGGCCGTAGTGCCGGGGGTCCTTGATCTGACTGTAGAGCTTGCCGTCGGAGAACGTGCCGGCGCCGCCCTCGCCGAACTGCACGTTCGATTCCGAGTTTAGCACGCCGCGCCGCCAAAGTCCCCACGTGTCCTTGGTACGCTCGCGCACCACCTTGCCGCGCTCGAGCAGGATGGGGTTGAGGCCCATCTCGGCCAGGATCAGTGTGGCGAAGAGCCCGCACGGGCCCGCACCGATGACGACCGGGCGATGCGGTGGACGCGCCGCGCCGTGCTCGAGCCTGCCGATGTGACGGTAGCTCGTGTCAGGCGTCGGGCGGATATTCGGATCGCGCTTCAAGCGCGCGCAGACGGCCGCTTCGTTGTTGAGCTCGACGTCAACCGTGTAGATCAGCGAAATCGCGGACTTCTTTCGCGCATCCCAGGCGCGGCGGAACACCTCGAAGCGTACGAGGTCTGCCGCCTTGACGCTCAGACGTTTCAGGATCGCTGCACGCAGCGCGTCCTCGCCGTGATCCAGCGGCAGTTTGAGTTCGGTGATCCGGAGCATGGTCCGCGGGTGTAGCAAGCCCGCGGCGCAATGCAAAGCGTGGCCGGGGTCAGGCCCATGGGGCCGACCCCGTGTCTAGCCGTCACCTCACGGCTGGGCGATCACTTTCCCGGTTCGCAGCGCGCCGACCTGATCGCTGCTCATCTTGAGCCAGTCGGCGAGCACCTCGCCCGAGTGCTCGCCGAGCAGCGGAGCGGCCTTCACCGCCGGCGGCTCGCCGGAGAAGCGGACGGGCCAACCGCTCATGACGTAATCGCCACGGGGATGCTTCATCGTCTGGCGGATCTTGCGGTCGCGCAGGGTTTTATCGTCGTGCAGCTCGCGCGTGTCGAGCACAGGACCGGCGGGGATGCTGGCATCGCTGACGAGGCGAGCAGCGGTGTGCTTGTCATGCTGCTTGGTCCAGGCGGTGACGATGGCGTGCACCTCGTCCTTGTTGTCGATGCGCGCCTGCGTGGTGTCGTAGCGCTTGTCGCCGATCAGCTCCTCGCGGCCCATCACCTTCAAAAGCCGGTTCCAATGCTCCGGATTGGCCGGGCTGCAGAAGATATAGACGTAGTCGTTGGGCCCGCCGCCCTTGGTCGGGTAGACGCCGATCGGAGGATAGCCGCCGCCGACCGTCTTGGCGCCGGCGCGCGGCGCGGGCTTCATGTCGGTGCGCTCCATGTAGCAGAACGCGTTGCGGATGTAGTGCAAGATCGAGTCCTGCATGGCGATCTGCAGATGTTCGCCCTGTCCGGTCCGCAACTTGCGAACATAAGCCGCGAGAATGGTGATCGCCATCACCATGCCAGTGCCGGTGTCGCCGATGGTGGCGCCAGGCTTGCACGGCGGGCCGTCCTCCTCGCCGGTGATTGACATCAGGCCGCCGCAGGCCTGCGCGATCATGTCGAAGGCGAGGCCCTTCTCGTAGGGGCTGCCGTTTCCGAAACCTTTGATCTGGCAGTAGATGATGCCGGGATTGATGGCCTTGATGACGTCATAGCCGAGGCCGTTACGCTCGATCGTGCCGGGCGCCATGTTTTCGATCATCACATCGGCATGCTTGGCGAGGTTCTTCACGACCTCGAGGCCCTTGGGGTCCTTCAGGTTGACCGCGATCGAGCGCTTGTTGGCGTTGTACTGCAGAAAGTAGTTGGCGTCCTTGTCGGGGATGTGCCGGCCCGTGGTGCGGCCTGGATCACCGCTGCCCGGATTCTCGACCTTCACCACATCCGCGCCGAGCCAGCCAAGTGCCTCGGTACACGACGGCCCCGCCTCGAACTGCGTGAGGTCGAGGATCTTGAGGCCTGCCAGGCAATTCTCTCCACTCATGGTGCTTCACTCCGGGTATGGATGGCTTGATTGGCTCAGGTGGCGAACGGCGATCTGCTTGCAGCGAAGCTTACGCTCGCTTCTCGCCTGCCGTCGAGATGGCAGCAGCGGTCGACGGCCTTGCGTCTGGCGCAACCGCCCCGCGCCGCTGCCTGAATGCATGTCCGATCGACCAGTCTCCCCGATGCAACCGCGGCATGCGGCAACGGGCATTGGCATTTGCCTCCGACATTGCCTACCGTCGGACCCCGAGGAGGATCCCAATGCCCACACCGAAGATCCCGCTGCGCCACGGTGCATTCCTGCCGCCGTTCCACCCGATGAACGAGAACCCCGGCGCGTGCATCGACCGCGACATGGAGCTGATGCAGTGGCTAGACCGCCTCGGATTCCACGAGGCCTGGATCGGCGAGCATCACTCGGCGGGGTGGGAGCTGATCTCGTCGCCGGAGATCTTCATTGCGGTTGCGGCGGAGCGCACGCGCTCGATCAAGTTCGGGACGGGCGTGATCTCGCTGCCCTATCACAACCCGCTGATGACGGCGAACCGCATCATCCAGCTCGATCACCACACGCGCGGGCGCGTGATGTTCGGTGCCGGGCCGGGTCTCCTCGCGTCCGATGCGCTGATGCTCGGCATCGATCCCAACACGCAACGCGATCGCATGGCGGAGGCGCTCGATGTGATCCTGCGCTTCTTCAAGGGCGAGATCGTCACCGAGAAGACGGACTGGTACACTTTCGTCGGCGCACGCGCGCACATCCTGCCCTACACCAAGCCCTATCCGGAGGTGGCGGTGGTGTCGGCGGTGACGCCGTCCGGCGGGCGCATTGCCGGCAAGTATGGCCTGTCGATGATCTGCGTCGCGGCCACCAATCCGTTCGGCTACGACGCGCTTGGCGCCAATTGGCAGATCGCCAACGAGGTGGCAGCCGAGAACGGACACACGATGAATCCTGCCAACCTGCGCCTCGTCGGGCCGATGCACATTGCAGAGACGCGTGAGCAGGCCTTCAAGAACGTGAAGTACGGCCTCGAGCCCTATCTCAACTATCTCAACAACAACCAGCCGCGCTTCATCGTGCCGCCGGGAAAAGACGCCGCGGAGTGGTTCGTCGAGAACAAATTCGGCGTCATCGGTACGCCGGACGATGCCATCGCGCTGATCGAGCGGCTTTATGCCAAGCAGGGCGCGTTCGGCGCCTTCCTGCAGCAGGTGCACAACTGGGCCGACTTCGAGGCGACGAAGCGGTCATACGAACTCTACCAGCGCTATGTGATGCCGCATTTCTCGGGCGACAACCGGCCGCGCATCGAAAGCTTCAACTGGTGCACGGAGAACCGCGATCTCCTGACCGAGAAGCGCGCGTCGGCGGCAAAGGCGATGTTCGACAAGCACGAAGCCGAGCAGAAGGCGAAGGCTACCGCCAAGGCCGCCAAGCCTGCTGCGAAACCGGCGGCGCGGCCCCCCAAGGGCAAGGAGGCCTGGTAAGCTCACGAGATCCCAACTCATTCGCAGCGACCACGAGAAAGGCAACAGCCATGGCCGTCATCGACTCTCAAGTGCACGCCTATGAGCGCAATCATCCCGGCCGGCCCTGGGCTGGCGTGCTGCACGGACCGCCGGAGGTGACCGGCGACCAGATGGTGAAAGCCATGGACGATGTCGGCGTCGATGGCGCCCTGCTCGTCTCGCCCTATGCGATGTACCGTTTCGACGGCAGCTACGCGCTCGAGGTCTATGCCAAGCACCCCGGCCGCTTCGGCGTCATCAAGCCGTTCGATCCCAATGACCCATCCGTTGCCGAGCAGATCGCCGACTGGAAATCGAAGAAGGGCACGGTCGGCGTACGCATCATGTTCAATGACAGCGTCTCGAAGGACGCGGCCGATCCCGGCATCAATCGCATCATGGCCGCGGCTGGAAAGCACGGGTTTCCCGTCAACTGTCTCGCCTGGGGACGCCTTGATCAGCTGAAGGAAGTCGCCAAGCGCAATCCCAGCACGCAGGTGGTGCTCGATCACATCGGCCTGCCGCAGCCGTTCGAGCCGCCGGCGCCGAAGGAGCCGTTCAAGGACGTGCCGAAGGTGGTGGCATTGGCCGACGTGAAGAACCTGGCGATCAAGATCTCCGGCGCCTGCACCCTCTCGCACAAGCCGTTCCCTTACGACGACATCTGGGAGCCGCTGCAGCCGATCCTCGACGCCTTCGGCCTCGAGCGCTGCCTCTGGGGCACCGACTGGACGCGCGCCACGGGGCTGATCACCTACAAGCAGGGCGTCGACCCGTTCAAGATGACCAAGCGGTTCTCCGACAGCGACCGTGCCATGCTGATGGGCGGCGCGCTGTCGAAAATCTACAAGTGGACGCCAAAGCGCTGAGGCTTCCCTCAGCGCCCGGTCGCGCAGCTGCAGCTCAGTAGCTCGGCTTGGTCGAGAACGGCGTCAGCTGCAGCTCGTGCGTCCAGGCGGAGCGGTCCTGCGTGTGGAGGTAATAGAAAGCGTCGGCGATCTTCTCCGCATTCATGATCAGGTTCGGCTGCTTCTGGATCTTCGGAAGCTGGCGGGTGCCGGGCGAGTCGATCGTGCCGTCGATGATCACGTTGGCGACGTGCACACCGTGCTCCGAGTACTCCTCCGTCAGCACCTGCGCCAGCGTCCGCATCATCACGCGCGGGTAGTAGAGTGACTGGCCGGTCAGACGTTTTCGCCCGCGCAGTGAGAACTGGTTGTTCGAGAAGAAGAACGAGCCCTCGCCCTTCTTGCGCATCGCCGGCAGCACTTCCTTGGCGACGAGGAAGGGACCACGGCTGGCAATGTGGTGTGCGGTGTCGAACATTTCGACGGGGATGTACTCGAGCAGCTCCTTGTCCGGCGGTAGATCGCGGCCTTCAAGATAGCCGGCATTGTAGACAACGACGTCCGGATCGCCCGCCTCCGCGCGGATCGTCGCGAACGCCTTGGCGATCGAGTCCTGAGAGGATAGATCCAGCTCGACGATCATGCCCTGACCGCCCTGTGCCTCGATCGCCTCGGCCAGCGCGGTCGCGTTCGCCTTGGCCCGCGTCGTCATGACCACGAAGAAGCCTTCTTTGGCGAACTTCTGGGCAATTGCCCCGCCAATGCCCCAGCGCGCGCCAACCGGAATGCTGCTGTCGTCGAGAAACTTGCCGTGCGCCAGCTTCGTGTTGCGCCCATCCGACTGCCACTTCGACGTCGCACCAACAACGACGGCGACTCGCTTGCTTTTGCTGTTGGCTTTGGGCGCTTTGGACATGGGCGTGCTCCTTATCGCTTTGGCTCTCAAACTGGACCCGACTAGCTGATGTGCGGATGATCTTGTCAGCTTAGACCTCGATCACCCTCGCGTCACGGCCCGCATCTCGTCGTTGCAGGGCTGATCTGCTGGCCAGCAGAGAGCAGCCCATCGCCAAAGCTCCGGGGGTGCCCTACGCTGCAAATGAATTCGAGCGCGCAGCACACGCGCACACAAACGGGAGGAATTGCGATGGCAACAATCGGCTTCATCGGGCTTGGCAACATGGGTCAGCACATGGCCCGCAACCTGATCAAGGCGGGGCACAGCCTCAAGGTCTATGACCTCAATGAGGAAGCGGTGCGCTATGTCGCCCAGTCAGGCGCCAAGGCGTGCGAGAGCGCCAAGGAGGCCGCAGCCAACGTCGAATACGTCGTGACGATGCTACCCGTCGGCGCCAACGTGCGCGATGTGTTTGTGAAGGACGGCGTCATTGGCGCGGCGGCGCCGGGCACGATCCTGATCGACAGCTCGACGATCGATGTGGAGACCGCCCGCGCCATGCACGAAGCTGCCGCCAGGGCCGGCTACAATTTCCTCGATGCGCCGGTGTCGGGTGGCGTCGTCGGCGCGGAAGGTGCAACGCTCACCTTCATGTGCGGCGGCGACAAGGCTACATTCGACAAGGCACGATCGATCCTGCAGGGCATGGGCAAGAACATCGTGCTGTGTGGCGGGCCGGGCCAGGGACAGGTGGTCAAGATCTGCAACAACATGATGGCGGCGATCAACATGCTCGCGGCATCGGAAGCGCTCGTAATGGGCGAGAAGCTCGGCGTCGACCGCAAGGTCCTTTACGACGTGATCACGTCATCGACGGGTCGCTCCTACGCCATCGAGCGCAGCTGCCCGATCCCGGGGCCGGTGCCGGCATCGCCATCGAGCAACGGCTTCAAGCCTGGCTTCATGGCGAAGCTGATGCTGAAGGATCTTCGCCTGTCGCAACAGGCGGCGCAAATGGCTGGCTCGCCGACGCCGCTCGGGGCCGCAGCGACGGCAGCTTATGCGATGCACATCGCCAACGGCAACGGCGACCTCGACTCCTCGAGCATCATCAAGCTGATCAATCCGGACGTGAAATGATCCCAGCGGCAAAGCGCATACCGGCAACGGGTCAGACCCATGGGTCTGACCCCTTCCGTCGACGCAAGGTGAAAGCTGCACTCGCCAGGTCACTCGCCCTTGAGCACGGAGATATCCGGCGCGTCTTCGTTCTTCATGCCTTGAACGTGATAGCCGGCATCGACGTGATGCACCTCGCCGGTCACGGCGCGGCCGAGATCCGAGAGAAGATAGAGCCCTGACGCGCCCACCTCCTCGATCGTCACCGTGCGCCTGAGCGCTGAGTTGTACTCGTTCCACTTCAGGATGTAGCGGAAGTCCGAGATGCCCGATGCAGCCAGCGTCTTGATCGGCCCCGCCGAGATCGCATTGACGCGGATGTTCTGCTTGCCGAGATCCGCCGCCAAATAGCGCACGCTCGCTTCCAGCGCCGCTTTGGCGACGCCCATCACGTTGTAGTGAGGCATCACTTTCTCGGCGCCGTAGTAGGTGAGCGTCAGCAGCGAGCCGCCATTGGACATCATCTTTTCCGCACGTTGCGCAAGCGCGGTGAAGGAGTAGCAGGAGATCAGCAGCGACTTCGTGAAGTTCGCCTCGCTGGTGTCTACATAGCGGCCATCGAGCTCGTTCTTGTCGGCAAAGGCGATCGCATGCACGAGAAAGTCCAGCTGTCCCCAGCTCCGCTTCAGCTCGGCGAAAACCGCATCCATCGACGGCGCGTCGGTGACGTCGCACGGCAGTACGATCTTGGAGCCAGCCTCGGCCGCCAGCGGCTCGACCCGCTTCTTGAGCGCATCGCCCTGATACGTGAACGCCAGCTCAGCCCCTTGCGCGTGACAGGCCTGAGCAATGCCCCAGGCGATCGAGCGATTGTTGGCAACCCCCATGACGAGGCCGCGCTTGCCCTTCATCAAAGTTCCGGTTGGAACGGCGATCGGGCCGGCTGCTGCAGTCATCTCACTTCGCCCCCTGAGGCTCGTCGCGCATGCGAAGTGCGCGGATTTCAAAGGCATTATTGGGCTGCCGGGGGCAAGTGCGAGCGCCTCCGGGCTTCTATTCACCGCATCCTATAGCAAAGCGGAAATGGGTCCAGCCAGAGACATCCGCATAATGCCGGCTGCTGTATCTGGCAGGGCACGGATGTTCACGTTTCCTTGAGCGTCAAAGCTGCTCGCGCGCTTGTGGCGCGCTTGTGCCAACCCATATCCTGACAAGGCCGCTGATCGGCCATTACACACCAACGAGGTCTCTATGAAGCTCTATTACGCGCCGGGCGTTTGCTCGCTGTCACCGCACATCGTGCTCGAAGAAGCGGGCCTCAAGTACGAAGGGGTCAAGACCGATATTCGCGCCAAGACCACGGAAGGCGGCGGCGACTACAAGAAGACCAATCCTTTGGGGTATGTGCCGGCGCTGCAGCTCGATGACGGGACGATCCTGACCGAAGGTCCGGCGATCGTGCAGTACATCGCCGACAACGTGCCGGAGAAGAAACTCGCGCCCGCCAACGGCACGCTCGATCGCTATAAGATGCAGAGCTGGCTCAACTTCGTCTCGAGCGAGCTTCACAAAGGGTTCTCGCCGCTGTTCAATCCCGCGATGCTCGAGGAAGCGAAGCAGATCGCGCGGGAGCGGCTGCTCGCGCGGCTCGATCATGTCAACAAGCAACTGGCCGGGAAAGAGTACCTGATGGGCTCTGAGTTCTCGTTGCCGGATGCCTATCTCTTCACGGTGCTGCGCTGGACGGTGCCGACGAAAATCGATCTGGCGCCTTATCCGAACCTGCAGGCGTTCATGAAGCGAATGGAAGCGCGTCCGACAGTTCGCGCTGCTATGAAGGCGGAAGGACTCATCACCTAAGCGGGAGATTCTGCGTCAGGCCGGGCGAGCACACATGGTTGGTCTTGCTGACCCGGAACTCACAGGGCCTCATTGCGGCGGATCGCTGCAATGAGGCTTTTTCATCGACACGCTCGACGCGCACTCTGCCTCACGCCGTTGCGGCGCGTTGCACCGCCATCTTTTCGCCAGGAAGTCGCGGACATTGCGGCG
This sequence comes from uncultured Hyphomicrobiaceae bacterium, assembly GCA_964500805.1. Lineage (GTDB taxonomy): Bacteria > Pseudomonadota > Alphaproteobacteria > Rhizobiales > Hyphomicrobiaceae. Next base: position 5,504 of record CAZCQH010000068.1, on the reverse strand, counting down.
GAGCGGGACGTTGACACCTAAATTCGTACATCGTGAGGCGTCATGATTGGCTCGTCCCAGCAGACAACGTCTGCCGTCTATTCCGCTGCTGATTACGCTCGTTCTGATTATTCCGGATCGTTCGCGCTGTCTGCCGATGACCGCATCGGCGTTCCTCTCAAACGCCATCGCATCCGCGCCTTTTTCGCGCGCCTCACCATCCTCGGAATCCTCGGTGGCGGCGCCTGGGCGGCCTACGAGTACCAGACGGTCTGGCAGAAGTGGGTTGCTGACTTGACGCCGGCATCGCCATCCATCTCCATCGGCAAGCCCGCGATCGCCAGCACATCGGCCTTGCCGGCGGGCGAAGCGCAAAATGCACCGTCAGCTGATCCTGCCGGACCGAAGTCTGAGACCGAGCGGCACGCTTCCGCACCGCAGAAATCCGAGACGGCGGCAGTTGCGCCCGTCGGGCGACAGGTGCCTTCGCTCGTCAACAAGACAGAGGAGAAGAAGGCCGAGGTGGCGGCGACGCCTGCGTCTACTCCATCTGCGCCTGCCAGCTTGGCAACGACGGGCAACGTTCCTGCCGCAAGCACCGCCTACACCGCCCCGGCTGCACCAAAGGCGCCAACGCCCGCCGCTGCCGAGAACCTGAAACGCGCCGAGGTGGCGGGTCTCCATCCCGAGCTTTCACATGTGATTCTGGCCCGTCTCTCCACGGCCGACTATCAGAATGCCGCTACCGCGATCAGCCGTGCCGTAGCACATACGGGTGATGACGACGCGCTGCTCTGGCCCAAACAGCGCAAGACGGGCCAAGCGCAGTTCAAGGTGCATTTCGTGGAGGGCGCCGCGGCGCCGGACTGCCGGCGCTACGTCGTGACCATCGCCAAGGATGGCTGGCTCCACACCGCTCTGCCGATGGAAAAGTGCGGCATCGTCCGCAAGCAGCAGGTTCAGGCGCACAAGGCGGACGCCAGCCCGTAATGCTGCTGGTGCGCAGTGCCGTGCACCGGGCAGTTGACACGATCTCCGCGTGCGCACTCAGCGATAGCGATCATCCAGATAACGGCGCCACATCTTCTCGCCGATTGTGCAATCAGCCGGCTCGCGAGGCCGCGGCGGTTGTACAGCCTGCGTGCGAATGACAAGCGGTGGCGACAATGGACGAGCGGGAGCCAGCCCCGAGATCTCCAGCAGCAGCTTCTGCCGAATTGCCGACGCGAATTCCTCCTTCTTGCGTACGGGAATCGAGAACGAGCCCGTCCCGCCGATCACGCAATCGGCGTAATAGTCGTCGAGGTTCGGGATATCGAACGCGCCGTTCGGACCACCGGTCTTTAAGAGCAGTGGCAGGCCATTGATGATGATGCCTTTGGCCACCAGCTCGTCGCGGACGATGGTGACCTGCTGACCCGCATTGTTCGGCCCATCGCCCGAGACGTCTATGACTTGCCGCGTGCCCCGAAACGGATTGCGCTCCAGAGATCGGCCAGCAAAGCTGAGAGCGGCCGAGATGGACGTCAGGCGCTCGCGCGAGATCCGCGTCGCTTCCAGCTTATCTGCGAACTGGCTGGCGGTGTCGGGACCGTCGATCAGGGTCCACGGCGCAATCTCCAGCTGAATCGCGGGTCCCGCCCATTCCACGTAGCTCACGGCAATGCGTCCGCGCGGGCCCGACTTGATGGCGGCCCAGATCTGCGGATCTCGGAAAGCTGCGACATAGCCGTCCCGTTGCAGCCGCTGCTCGTCCATATCCATCGACAGCGAAATATCGACGGCGAGCACAAGCTCGAGGTCGACATCCGTCGGGGCTGAGGCAGGCGCAACTTCCATCCAGCAAGAGAAAAGAAAACCTATTGCAAAGGCGGCGATTTGCCTGACGAGGCGTGTTCGCGCCGTTGCCATTTCGTCCGGTAACCGGATGAAAGTCCTCGATACAAGCTGCATGCGACATCTTCTCACGGATCAAGGCGCAGCTTCAATTGCCTCGGCGTCCGAAGCCCGGCGTTTACAGACCATGGCGCGGCGATCAGTGCGCTGGTCTCGGAAGCTGCTCTGCTTGTATGAAGGCTTTCGATTCGTGCTCCCGGCCGATCGGTGGCCAACAGGAGACGCCCATGGTGAGCCTTGCAAGGAAGCGCGCCCCTACCGAGAAGTTGTCGAAGGAGGCTCAGGGGGCTGTGGCGGCGGCTGTCCGCACGCTCGAGATCGAGCGGGACGGACTTACCGCGCTCCGCAGCCTTCTCGACGGCAGCATGGGCGACGCGTTCGCAAAGGCGGTCGGTCTGCTGACGGCGGCCAAGGGGCGGGTGATCGTCACCGGCATTGGCAAGTCCGGGCACGTCGGCCAGAAGATCGCGGCGACGTTCGCCTCGACGGGTACGCCGTCCTTTTTCGTGCACCCGTCGGAGGCATCGCACGGCGATCTCGGCATGGTGACGCGGGACGACGTAATCCTCGCGCTCTCATGGTCCGGCGAGACGGTGGAACTCAAGAATATCATCACCTACTCGCGGCGTTTCTCGGTGCCGCTGATTGCCATCACTTCGGGCGCGCAGTCGGCACTCGGGCGCTCGTCCGATGTCTGCCTCGAGCTGCCGAAGGCGAAGGAGGCGTGCCCGCACGGCCTTGCGCCCACGACCTCCACGACGATGCAGCTCGCAATGGGCGACTGCCTTGCCATCGCACTGCTCGAAGCGAAGGGGTTCACCGCGCACGACTTCAAGGTGTTTCACCCCGGCGGCTCGCTCGGCGCGCAATTGAAGTTCGTCGCCGACCTCATGCACAGGGACGACCGCCTGCCGCTGGCGCGGGCCGACGAGCCAATGAGCTCGGCCTTAGTGACGATGACCCAGAAATCGCTCGGCTGCCTCGGCATTGTCGATGCGCAAGGCAAGCTCGCCGGCATCATCACCGACGGTGACCTGCGCCGCCACATGGGCCCGGCACTCCACACCGCCAAGACCGGCGACATCATGACCAAGAAACCGAAGACGATCGCGCCTGACATGCTCGCCTCGGCGGCGCTCGACCTGCTCAACAAGTCGCGGATCACCGCGCTATTCGTGGTCGACAAGGGTAAGCCGGTCGGCATCTTGCACGTGCACGATCTGCTGCGCGCGGGCGTGGCCTAGCTGCTGTTATCACGTCCGGATCGTGGATCTTTCGCGCCTCTCACCCGATAGCGCTGCGCACCTTCGCCACGTGTTCCATCTGCCGCTCGTGTTCGCCGACGAAGCGTAGACTGAGATGCGTGGCGCCCGCCTTGGCATAGCCGGCGAGGTAGTCAGCGACTTCCGACGGCGGGCCGGCAAAGCACTCCTGGCGCTTGCGCAGCGCAGGAGCGGGCGCGCCGTAGTACTGCTCGAGATACCTGTCGAGGCGCTCGTTGGCGGCCGCGACATCGTCATCGATGGAGAGAGTCAGATACATCGCGCCGCCGAGCTTGCCCGGATCACGGCCGGCCTCGCGCGCCAGGCGATGAATTTCGCGCCACCGCTCGCCCCAAAGCTGTGCATTGCCCTCGTTCGGAAACCAGCCGTCGAATTGCTTCGCAGCACGTTCCAGACTCTGCGGCAGCGATCCCGCGATCCAGAACGGCGGGCCGCCTTTGCGATAGGGCACCGGCCCGACGGTGGAGCCCGTCATCCTAAAGAAATCGTCATTGCGGTCGACGGGTTTGCCGGTCCAGAGCTCCTGCATCAGCCTGATGCCCTGGATCATGCGTCCGACGCGCCGCTCGAAAGGAACGCCACAAGCTTCGAACTCGGCGCGGATCGAAGGCACGTCACGCGCTATGCCGACGCCCAGGATGATGCGGCCTTCCGAGATCTGGTCGATGGTCGCAACCTGATGTGCGAGCACCACCGGATTGCGAAGCGCCGGCAGCAACACCGCGGTGCCGATCTCGACGCGCGGCACGCGCGCGGCGACGGCAGCCATCAAGGTGAGCGGGTCGTGACGCGGTCTCGCAGTGACCGAGTCGCCGATCCATATGCCGTCGAAGCCGAGCCTCTCGGCACGCTCGGCGAGGCGGAGCATGCCGCCCGTCTCGCCGCGTCCGGCCATGATGTTCTCGCGCGTCGGCAGCAGAAATCCGAGCTTCACAGCCATTCGTGTCGCCTCCTGATCAATCCTGCGTCGGTGCGCTACTCATTGGCGTCATGTCAGTGAACCTGATCGACACGGTGCCTAGCCGCGAGCCATGGCGATCGCATTGCCAGTGCGACGCGCATCCCAGAGCTGACGAGCGAGATTTTCAACGACCATGTCTCACCTTGCTTCGCCACCGGCAGTGATGCGCGACTCGTGTTCAGGCCACAGCTTCGGCGGCGAGGCGCAGGAACTCCGGTGTGACACCAGAGAAGAGCATGGTGCCGACGCTGCCGCCTTTCGACGCCGCCTTCCAATCCTTGAGCCGTGCCTTGACGCGATCCGGGGTTCCGACCAGCGAGATCTCGTCAATCAGCTTGGTCGGCACCGCAGCCATCGCCTCATTTCGGCGCCCGGCAAGGAAGTGATCCTGAATCTTGACGGCTGCTTCCTCGAAGCCGAGGCGTTTCGCGTAGTCGTTGTAGAAGTTCTTCTCCCGTGCGCCCATGCCGCCGACATACAGCGCGATCTCGGGGCGCAGCTTATCGCGGCAGGCATCGAGATCCGGGCCCATCGACACTTTCACGAACGGCGTGATGTCGAAGTTGGAAAGCGAGGAGCCGCGCCCCGCTGCCGCCATGCCTTCGAGAACGTACCTCGTAACGGTCTCGGGTTTCTCGGGGTTCATGAAGATCGGCTGCACGCCATCGGCCACCTCGCCGGCCGTGCGCAAACCAGCGGGTGCGATGGCGGCGGTATAGATCTTGATACCGCGATCGGGTTTCATGATCGTCTTCAGCGGTTTGCCGAGGCCGGTGGCGCCCGGCCCCTTGTACGGGATCTCGTAGAACTCGCCCTTGTACTCCAGCGCACTCTCACGCTCGAAGATTTTGCGCACGATCTGGATGTATTCCTTCATCCGCGCCTGCGGCTTTCCGTAGGGAACGCCGTGCCAGCCCTCGGCGACCTGCGGACCCGATGGCCCAAGGCCCAACAGGAAGCGGCCGTTGGACATCGCGTTCATGGTCATCGCCGTCATTGCCGTGCAGGCCGGCGTACGCGCGGGCAGCTGCATGATGCCGGTGCCGCACTTGATCTTGGACGTGCGCGCCAGCGTCCAGGCGATCGGCGACACGCTGTCGATGCCGTAGGACTCGCCCTGCCACACCTGGGTAAAGCCGAGCTTCTCGGCTTCCAAGACGACGTCGATGTTGGGACCGCCGGTCTCTCCGCTGTAGCGCAGCAGCAATCCGAGATTCATGGGTATCCTCCTTGGCCGGCCAGTGCGGTTCTCGCGCGATATCGTGCATGGCGCGCGACGATGCACAAGCGCGGAAATCGCGACGCAGCAGGAAGCCGGCTGCACTTGGCGCTCATGCCTGTCCCCCTAGTTCCGGCACAATCGTGTCGTATGTGAGGCTCACCCA
>CAZCQH010000067.1:0-29153 GCA_964500805.1 uncultured Hyphomicrobiaceae bacterium | reverse complement strand
TTCCCGGAGCTCGCCGCATTCGCTTGGCAGGAGGGCTACAGCGCATTCTCGGTCAGCAAGTCTCAGGAGGATGCCCTGAAAAAGGGCATCCAGCACCAAGCCGCGCATCACAAGTCCGAAAACTTCAAGTCCGAACTCTTGCACTTGCTTCGTGCGCATAGCGTCGCGTTCGAAGAGAGGTACCTTTTCGATTGATCGACGCATCGATCAGGTCCTCCGCCCCTTCCGGGGCGGGCCCGTCTAAACTTCGACACCCACGGGTTCCGCTGCGCGTCACCCGTGGCTACAGGCCATGGCCCCTCCGGGGCCGATAAGGCAGCGAATGCCCATTGCGAAAGTTGCTCGTCGACATGCCGCGTTCCAGCTACGCCATCGACCACGCGATCGCGTTGCGCAGCAGAGCCGTGAACGCGTCCGCCTCCCAAGCGCCACGATAGATCGCGGGCTGGTCGCTACCGGGTCGCGCGTTCCGCGACGACGGGCTGTGGCAGTGGCCGAGCGCCAGGTAGGTCACCGCGCCATTGCCGACAGTCCGGGTGTACCCGAGCACGCGCGTCTTTCCGTCGGGCTGCAGAGACGTGTCGCGGCCATAGAGCGTGTCGACGACCGGCCAGCGGCCCGCTGCACCAAAGTCCGCGGTCAAAAGAACCTGCATGGGCCCCGAAGCTTGCAGCTCGATGAAGTATGGCTCGTCGTCGACGTCGAACGATGCGGGCACACCGCGCGTTACCGGATGATCTGGGGCGCGCACGTCAACGCGGAAACGGCACGCCGGCGGATGCGTCAGAAACATCGATCCCAGCACGGCGTGGTGCTCGGTCCTGACGGTTCGACGCTGCGTGAGCCCTTCGACACGCTCGGCACGCCCGCCGCTGGTGCCATGCAGCGCCAGCCAGTGTCCGCCGGCCTCGAGCCAGGAGGTGAGCCGCGGGCACTGCTCGCCGGTCGGATAGGGGCCTGCAACATAAGTGACGAGAAGCCGGCTCAACGGCAGCCACTTCTCGAGGTCGGCAAAGTCATTGGCGACGGAGGTTGGGATCTGCCGTTCGCCGAGCAGCGTGAGCAGGCGCAAGCGCGCATAATCATGGTCGTGTCCAGCAGCCGAGCCGGCTGGAAAGCCGCCTGCAATGAGGTGTGCGCGAGGAGGGACTGTTTCAGCCATAGGTGATGCTCACTTTCTGTCACCTCACGCTATCCGCATATCCATCCGCGCGTCCATTGCCTTGACCATGTCGGCGTCGGGCAAAACGTCGGTGAGCGCGGTATTGGGCGGCATTGCATTGCGCATCGCCGCCAAAGCGCGTGACTTTGGTGCCGTGATCGTTCCAAGATGGTCCGGTTCCTCCGGGGCCAGCGGTGACCGGAGGCCGGAGGGTTCTGCCATGCCGAAGGGACACGGGACACGCGAAGTTGCTACGTTCGACTGCGCCGGCGCCGGCCAGGTGGTGGTGGAGAACGGCATTGCCTATCTCGGCCACATGCGCGCGCCGCACGGGACGACGCTGGTCGATGTGCGGGACCCTAAGAACCCGAAGGAGCTCGCCCGCATCGGCATGCCGCCCGGCACGCACAGCCACAAGGTGCGGGTCGCGGGCGACGTCATGGTCGTCAACCACGAGATCAACGGCAACGACAAGAACCCCGTGCCCGCGGACTTCAAGTCCGGCTTCGGGGTCTACGACATTTCTAAGCCCGCGGCACCCAAGCTCATCCATCGCTGGGAGAAGGCGGGCCAGGGCGTGCACCGCTTCGACATGGACCAACGCTACGCCTATCTCTCGGCCACCCTCGAGGGCTATGTCGGCACCATCGTGCTGATCATGGATCTGGCTGACCCGGCGCGCCCCAAGGAAGCGGGCCGCTGGTGGATGCCGGGGCAGTGGACGGCGGGCGGCGAGACGCCGACGTGGCCCCGCAATGCGCACCGCTGCCACCATCCGCTCCGACGCGGCAACCGGCTCTACACGAGCTACTGGCTCGGCGGCTTCGTCATTCTCGACATCGACGACATGGCCAAGCCGAAGCTGGTCAGCGCCTTCGATACATCGCCGCCCTACGCCTGCCCGACGCACACCGCGCTGCCATTGCCCTTCGATATCCACGGTCGCCGCTACATGATCGTCGCCGACGAGGACGTCGTGCGCGGGCCCGACGACGTGCCGGCGTTCATCTGGACCTTCGACATCACCGACGAGCGCCACCCCGTTCCGGTCGGCACCTTCCAGGTGGAGGGGATCGCCGGCGGCAAGCACCCGCTGATGACGACGTGCCATCAGCCGTCGGAGAAGATCAGCGGCACGGAGGTGCCGTTCGCCTGGTTCGCGCATGGCCTCAGGATCATCGATGTCGGCAATCCGCACGCGATGAAGGAGGTCGCCTGGTACATGCCGGATGTGCCGGCCGGTTGCGAGCGGGTCTCCTCCAACGACGTCACGATCGACGATCGCGGCCTCATCTACATGACGGACCGGCAGCGCGGCTTGAGCATCATCGAGCGCGTGTGAGGGCTTGCCGGATGGCCGGAACCCGCTCCCCCCAAGGTTTCGAGGTCTCGAAGCACAATTGAACAGAATTCATTAGCCCCGACCCCTTTTCCAAGCCGTCCCCCCGCCCAGGACATAGCGATCTTCTCGGGTGAATTTCGTCGCTGGCGCGTTTTCCGAGCGGGGACGTAGGGGGGTAGCCACCAATAAACACCCCATCCCAGCCTCACGTACGCGCCGCGTAGACCCCAAATTCAGGCGTTTTTTCGCTGGGTTGAAAGTCCTATCTTGAGCTCTGCCCCTTAACCATTTTCGGCGCTCCCGACTTGTCTGCCGACATGTGAGCGCTTTCCGAGGTCCGGGCCGCTTGCCGGCGCTCACTCCGCCCTGATGTTGTTCTTTCGGATCAGCTCGCCGTAGCGGTCGAAGTCCTTCTTCATGAGCGCGGCCATCTCCTCCGGCGTTCCGGGATTGGCCGTGGCCCCGACCTTGAAGAGCAGGTCCTTGACCTCAGGATCGTTCGAGAGCCGGTTCATCTCCGCGGCGAGCTTGTTGATGATCGGATCGGGAGTGCCCGGCGGCGCCAGCAGTCCGAACCAGAGAATGTAGTCGAGATCGGGATAGATCTCGTGCAGCAGCCGCACGTCCGGGAAATCGGGGCGGCGCCCGCGATCGAGGATGGCGAGCAGACGCGCCTTGCCGGTGTGGATGTGCGGCACCGTGTTCGGATCGGCGTGGATATGGAACACGCCAGCCAGGAAATCGGCGAGCGACTCGCCGCCACCGCGATAGGGCACGTGCAGGATATCGATCCCGACCTTCGCCTTGAAACCCTCCGAGATGATGTGCCCGTAGGTGCCGATGCCGGCGGTGCCCCACACGAGCTTGCCGGGATTTTGCTTGCCGTAGGTGACGAGCTCCTCGATGGACTTCACGGGCAACGACGGGTGCACGGCAAACACCAGCGTACCATAGGAGAAGTGCGAGACAGGCTTGAAATCCTTGAAGGGATCGTAGGGGACTTTGCGCAGGTGCGGGACGATCACCATCGTCAGCGACGGCGTGACGAGAAATGTGTAGCCGTCCGGCGCTGACTTTGCGACTGCCTCGGCGCCGACCGCTCCTGACGCTCCGCCGCGATTTTCGATCACGAACTGCTGGCCAAGCGATTTCGACAGCCGTTCGGTGAAGGGGCGCATGGCGTTGTCGGTCGTGCCGCCAGGGGCGAAGTTGATGACGATTCGGACGGGCTTCGATGGCCAGTCCTTGGCATCCTGGGAGCGGGCACTCGATGCCGCCAACAGGAGTGAGCCGATGCCGATGGCGAGAGCCTTGATCCACGAGCGTTGCATTGGTCCCCCCTCGAGGTGTGGAGATTGTCCTCAATGCCTTGCAGTTGGCGTTCCTGAGGCGCGCCGATGTCATCGGTCGCCGCCTCGCGCTTCTACTCAGCCTTGATGTCGAGCTTCTTGATCAGTGCGCCGTAGTAGGCGTGGTCTTTTTTCAGCAAAGCATCGAGTTGCTCCGGTGTGCCCGGATTGGGCGAAAGTGCCGTCTTGGCGAGCAATGATTTCATGTCCGGCTCGCGTGCAATTCTGTTCAGCTCTGCTGCGAACTTCTGAATAATCGGACCTGGTACTCCTACCGGGCCAAACACGCCGAACCAGCCGACGAAATCGATCTCTGGATAGATTTCCTTCAGCATCGGCACATTGGGGAATTCGTCGAGCCTCTTGTTGTCGATAACGGCGAGGAGCTTTGCCTTGCCACCTGCGACGTGGGGCAGGGTGTTCGGATCGGCGTGCATCTGGACGACACCGGCAAGGAAGTCGGCCAGCGATTCTCCGCCGCCGCGATAGGGCACATGCAGGAAGTCAATACCAGCGGCCGCCTTGAATGCTTGCGAGAGGATGTGGCCCTGCGATCCGACGCCTGCGGTACCCCAGCTGAGCTTGCCGGGATTCGCCTTGATGTGGGCAACGAGCTCCTGCACCGAGTTGGCGGGCACCGAGGGGTGCACGGCCAGGAGCAATGTGCCGCCGGTGATCTGGCTCACTGGAGTGAGGTCTTTCAGCGGATCGAATGGCGTCTTGCGCAGGTGCGGTAGAATTGCGACGCTCAATGCGGGCGTTATCAGGAAGGTGTAGCCGTCGGGCGGCGACTTGACGACGGCCTCGATGCCGAGCGCGCCCGAGGCGCCGCCGCGATGCTCGAGCACGAATTGCTGGCCGAGCGCTTTCGACAGCCGCTCGGCATAGGGCCGCATCGAATTGTCAGCCGAGCCGCCAGGCCCGAAGTTGACGATGATCCGCACCGTCTTGTTCGGCCAGTCCTTCGCGTCCTGGGCTTTCGTGGCGATGGGCCCGCCGGCGACGGCGCCAAGTAGAAGAGCAGCGGTCAGCAGTCCGCGCATCAGTCGCATAATCGTCTCCTCCGCTTCGGGCGCGCAGTTCTGCGGGCGCGTCCCTTAGTCGAAGGCTATACGACGGCTTTGCAGCTGACAAATGGCTGATTTGTGCGGAAGTCTGGCGCCGGGGCGCTTGTCTCCGGCCGGGCTAGCAATGAGGCGGGAACTAGGGTCAGGCCGTCGCGCGACCGAAGTAGCCGGCGATGAAGCGCTCGTAAATCTCGGTCAGGCGATGGAGGTCGGCGATAGCCACGCGCTCATCGATGGCATGGATCGTCTCATTGACCAGACCGAACTCGATAACCGGGCAGTAGGCCTGGATGAAGCGTGCATCCGACGTGCCGCCGCCAGTCGTGAGCGCCGGATCGCGGCCGGTGATGCTTTTCACGGCCTCGCGCATCGTGCCGACAAGCGGCCCCGGCTTGGTCAGGAACACATCACCGGTGCCGGAGAACGTCACGTCGTGTCGTGCCTTGAGATCGGCAGCGGCCGCCGCGCATTGCTCGCGCACCCACGCCTCGACCTTCGGGCGCCGCCAGAGGTCGTTGTAGCGCACGTTGAATTTGCACCGCGCTTCCGCCGGAATGACGTTCGTTGCCGTATTCGGCGCGGAGATCACCGTCACCTGCAGGCTCGATGCCTCGAAGTTGGGCGTGCCCTGGTCGAGCGGCGTCGAGGACAGCCGGTCGATGAGGCGCGCGAGCTTCGGCACCGGATTCTCGGCGAGCTGCGGATAAGCGGCGTGGCCCTGCTTGCCGTGGACGACGATCTCGCCATTGAGCGAGCCGCGCCGGCCGATCTTGATTTCATCGCCGAGCGCCTTCGGGTTCGACGGCTCGCCGACGACGCAGGCGTCCATCACCTCGCCCTTGTCGCGCATCCAGTCGAGCACCTTCATGGTGCCGTTGATGGACGGGCCTTCCTCGTCGCCGGTGATGAGGAAGCTCAGTGAGAAATCCTGACGGCCGGGATTTGCCTGGACGTAGCGCAGAGCGGCGGCCGCGAAGCACGCGATGGCGCCCTTCATGTCGACGGTGCCGCGTCCGTACATGATGCCGCCGTGGATCTCGGCACCGAATGGTGGCTTCGTCCACGCGCTCTCGTTGCCGACGGGCACAACATCGGTATGGCCGGCGAAGCAGAGGTTCGGCTGGCCGCGGCCGAAACGGGCGTAGAGGTTCTCGACGTCTGGGGTGCCCGGCTCGGTCATCATCAGCCGGTGGCAGTCGAAACCGGCGGGCTTCAGGATGGTCTCGAGAAAAATTAGCGCGCCGCCTTCGTCGGGCGTCACCGACGGACAGCGGACCAGCGCCGCCGTCAGTGCCACGGGATCGAGATGGGCGGGGTCGAGGGGCATGGAGGCTCGGTCCTGATCGTCGTGCCTTCGGAGCACATGAGTAGGTGCGGGCGGACGAGTGAAGCCGCGCGCAGGGCGGCTTTCTCTGGCAGACGCGCCCGTCCCTGGCTAGGGTTTGATGGCAACATGCTCAGTTTCCAGACTCCGATGCTGCATTGGATGGCTTCCCGGTGGTTCCTGCGCCGGGGCTTTGCCGGCGTGGTCGCCGTGGCCATGCTGCTCGCGGGCGGTGTGGCTGCCGAGGACCGGCCGAGCCTCGCGCCGGAAGAGGTGCAGCGGATCCTTGCGCATGGGCCCTGGCCGAGCCCGTGGACGCCCGACCCGAGCAACCGCGTCTCAGGCAATGTGGCCGCGGCGGCGCTGGGCCGGCAACTCTTTTTCGACGCGCGACTGTCACGCTTTGGCGCACTGTCTTGTGCGTTCTGCCATCAGCCGGCGAAGGCGTGGGGCGACGGCCGGGTGCAGGCCTCGAGCGCAGCGCGGCTCGATCGCAATACGACGTCGCTCTACAACGTGCGTTACTTCCGCTGGTTCGGCTGGGATGGCGCCTCCGACTCGCTCTGGATGCACAGCATCCGCCCGCTGCTCGATCCGCGTGAGATGGCGGCGAGCGGCGAGCACGTGAAGGAGACACTGTCCTCCGATCGCAAACTGGCGGCGACCTATTTCAAGGTATTCGGCACGCGCATAGCGGCAGATGAGCCCGAAGCGGCGCTGGTCAAAACCGCGAAGGCCTTGGCGGCATTCCAGGAGACGATCGTCACCGGCCCGACGCCTTTCGACCACTATCGTGACGCGTTGGCGAAGCGCGACAAGGCCGCCATGGCGCGCTATCCAGCAGATGCGGAGCGCGGGTTGAGAATCTTCGTCGGCAAGGGGCAGTGCAGCACGTGCCATGCCGGCCCGCTTTTCGCGAACGGCACGTTTCACGACATCGGACTATCGCCATTGTCCGCGGCACAAGCGGCCGACACGGGCCGCGAAGGCGGGCTCGCAAAGCTGAAAGTCAGTCCGTACAACCGCCTCGGGGCCCACAGCGACGACAAGTCAGACGGGACCGGGAAAGCCGCACAGCAGGCGGTGGAGGAAAGCACGGCGAAGGGGCGCGCATTCAAGGTACCGTCGCTGCGCAACGTGGCGCTGACCGGCCCCTATATGCACAACGGTTCCAAGGCGACGCTCGCCGACGTCGTGCGGCACTACGCGACGCTCGATGAGGGTCGCGTGCAGGGCCACGGCGACAACTCATTGCGCCGGCTCGATCTGACCGAGCAAGAGGTCGCCGACCTGGTCGCTTTCCTCGAGAGCCTGACCGACCCGAAAGACGCGCGTAAATCACAGAAGCGCCGGCGCGATGGCAGCTAACGGGCTCAAGCCGGTGATTGCAGCCGCCTGAGCAGCCCGCATAAGATACAACCCATGAGCTGGATGGATCAGGCGCGCCGGATCGAGGCGCTGGAAGATGTCGACCTCGACGCCGGGCTGGTAGCGGCCTTGGAAGGCGCCGCTGCGCGCGAGCCTCACGTCTGTTCCCGATCGCTGCGCATCTCCACACCGACTTTCAAGTCCTACACCGGTTCGGAAGTGCAAGGCTGCTCCAAGAACTCCTTCCCCGCCTTCTCAGTGACGGCGGGCGCGTGTGCACTCGATTGCGATCATTGCCAGGCGAAGATCCTCGAGCCAATGTTCCCGGCGACGAGCCCCGAGATGCTCGACCGCAAAGTCCGCGACCTGATCCTGCTGCAGGATCTGCAGGGTTTCCTGCTCTCCGGCGGCTCGAACCGGCGCAATGAGATCAAGTACGAGCGGTACTTGCCGGTGATCGAGAAGCTCAAGCGTGATTTTCCATACCTCAAGATTGCTATTCACTCCGCGCTGCTCGACCGGTCGCGGGCGCGCGCCATGGAAAGCGCCGGCGTCGATACGGCGATGATGGATGTGATCGGCGCGCAGGAGACGATCCGGGATGTCTATCACCTCGACCGTCCGGTCGCGGACTTCGAGGCGACACTCGCGGCGCTCTGCGAGACGACAATGGAGGTGGTGCCGCACATCGTCATCGGTCTTCACTACGGTCGCATCCTAGGCGAGCCAGCAGCCCTCGACATCTGCGCGCGGCACGGGATCCGCGCGCTGGTGCTGGTGGTCGTGATGCCGTTCTACGCGCGCCCCGGCACGTTCGTGGCACCTGCGACTCGCGATGTTGGACTGGTGTTTCTCGAGGCGCGGCAGCGTCTCCCGGAACGCCAAGTGCTGCTCGGCTGCGCGCGGCCTGCCGGCCTGCACAAGCGCGCCACCGACGCCTACGCGGTGATGGCCGGTCTCGACGGCATCGCGTTTCCCGCCGATGGCGTGGTGGCGCTGTCGCATGCCATCGGTCGGCCTGTCGAGCAGCAGCACGCGTGTTGCTCGATCCGTATCGGTGGAGCGCGTTGCCAAACCGACCAAGTCGTATCGGTTCCTCGCGGCTCCCCAGCAACTGGATGCGCGGCAGGATGAAGCGCAGCGCGGCTGATCTCCTCGGCTCACCCGGAACTTGACGCGACGGACACGGAGGCGGGCACGAGCCACCAGAGGACGGCGCCGACGAACGGCGGGGCGAGCCAGATCGCGACGTAGAACCAGTACGTGTTGAAGTGGTATTGGGTGCGGACCCAAGTGCGGCGCCAGAATTGCGCGCGCGCGTTCCAGGTGCCGGCCGCGATGCGACGCTCGATCTCAGATTTGGACTGCGTCGTCTCGGCGAGCGTGTAGTCGATGTCGTCGTGGTTCGGACGGCAACGATCCATGATCTGGCTGTAGTGGGCGAGGAACGGCTGCAGCTGATGCTCGTCATAGACGGGCGTGGCGGCCAGCCGCTTCTGCAGATTATTGACGTCGCGGGCGCAATCGTGGAGTTCGCGGGCGTTGGCAGAATGGCCCTTCTGCTGCTCAGTGAGGCCAATGATCAGCGTCAACCAGCTTGAGACGACCGCTACATACTCGAGAATATCGCGCGTGTCGCCGCCGACGCGCTGCTTGAACATCAGGTTGAAGACCGAGATCAGCCCGCCGTAGAGCGCAACGATGGCCAACGTCACGATGCCGGCGCTGCTCTTGCGCTCCAGCCGCTTGGCGGCGTTGAAACGGGCGCGCTTCACGAGCGTCCAGCTATCGAGATGTTTCTTCTTGAGGGGGTGCTGCTGAGGCGGCGCAGGTTCGGCGGTCGGTGGTGGGCCGGAGAAAGCCGCGTGCACGACATTGCCGGCGGCAGCGACCGCCGCCGCGACCTGCAGTAAGCGCGGGTCATGCCCGGATGCCGACATGGCGTTTCACCTCATTCAATCAGAATGCGAGCTCGGCCCATTTTCTTGCTCCGCACAGGCGTCAGCGATCATGCGGCCCTCCTTCCACGTGCCGAGGTTCAGCGCGCATGCAAACGGGTTCTGCTGCTTGCAGGTCACCATGCGCATGTGCCGAGCTCCTCGCGAGCGTGCCGCGGAGGCGACCGATTCGCTGGATGGATTTTAGAAGAGCCGCACCGGTCGAACTCCGGCTGCGCGCGCTCATCCACAAGCCAGATGCAAGGCTTGTGGAAGCTCCTGTCTCACCGTGATGCGAGGGTTACTGAAGGGACTCCAGGCGCTGCTGGGCGACCGTCACACCACCCGAGAGCGCCCGGGTATAGAGCTGGCGCGCACGCTCGACCTCTGACCGCACGCCAACGAGATTGAGACTCGCAAGGACGTTCGGGTCAAAAGCTTCCGCCAGGACGAAGGCCGCGGCGGGGCTGGCTTCGTCTTTTGCCAGTATTTCGCGAGCGCGCAGCACGTCGCCTTTCTTGAGAAGCGTGCGAGCCGCTTCGATGCGTTCCTCGAGAGCTTGACGGGCGACGTCGACAGGATCGGGTCTTGCCTCGATGCGCTCCGTCTTGACGCTGCGCGGGGTGAGCGAAGGTTCCGAAACGGCAGCTACCACCGGCGCCGAACCTGCAGGCTTAACATCCGACGTGACCTTAGGCTGCGTCTTCACGTCAGCCGCCAAGCTGACCTCACGCGTGGTGAGCGTCGTCTCGGCTACCGTATCGCTGGACAACGACACCCGTCCGCTTCCAATCACCGCGGCCGGCAGCGCAATCAAGCTTCCGACGAGAAAGCCGGCGCCAACCATGCGCGCATGGTGGCCCACAACTCGGTCCTGAGTCAGCATAGACATTCCGTCGCTCTTCCCTCACGCCTGACGAAACCAGGAGGTGACGCCGGACGTACCCAGCTATCCCAAGCTCTCACGCCGGGCCACACGACGGCGCGCGAACGGTTTTGGTGCATTGAGCCGGATCCCCAGCCGGCCCGATCAACCTAGTCGATATGTGGCCTGGGTCAATATACGTGTGTGCCATCCGAGGGAAATGACCTCGGTCACGTCGGGCGGCAGCCAGCCGCTGCGAACCCGGGGCGCCGCCATCGATCAAGGCAGCATTCCGATCAGCTTCAGCCACAGAATTTCTGCAGGAAGAATGACGAATAGGCCGATAACTGCGAGCGGGATCATGAAGCGAACCGCAGATGCTACAGGCAGCTGTGCCATGGAGATTCCCACGATCACCGGCATCGCCTCATAGTGGAAGAACACGGCTTGCAACCCGGTAATCTCGGCGACGAGCCCAAGCTTGACCGAGAGCCCTGTTGCGGTGGCAACCTCGCCGATCAGTGGAGTAATGATGGCGATAGCACCGACGATTGTTCCGATGATTGCGACCAGTGAAGACAGCACGGCAACGGCTGCAAAGCCGTAGGCGGCGGAATGGCCGTTGAGCGGGACCCAGACTTTGATGGCATCCGCGATCAGCCCGCCAGCGCCGGACTGGGTCAGCAGCGTCGCCATCCCTAGGATTGTCGGCACGCCGATGACGGCCGCAATGCGCGGCAGGTCGAAGCTCTCTTTTAGGCCGACCAGAGCGACTGGAGGCAGAAGACACATGAGGGCCGCCATAAGTGCGACGGGACCGGGTTTCACGCCGTGCCAGCTGTCCGTTGCCCAGAGCAGCACGGTGATGGCGAGAACTGCCGCGAGCCGCCGCCCCGCGCGACTCAATGGCAGCGGGCCCGTGGCATCAGGAAATGACGGCGCAGGCGCTCGAAAAACGAGCAGGGCCATTCCGATCACTGTTATGGCCTTGAGCGCGCCGGCCACTGGCGCCAACAGCAAAAGATAGTCGGCATACCTGAGTTGGGGGCCGTACAGACCCTCGCCAGCACCCAGAATGATGACGTTGACCAGATTGGCCGGCAGGATCGAGAAGCTGGTCGTGAAGTTGCCCACGACCGCGGTCAGCACCAATCCGGCATAGCCATTTGAGCCGGGCAGGTAGCCCGCCTCCTTTGCGATCGCCAGAACAATCGGCATCACAATCGCAAGCCGGCCGACGGTGGAGGGAACGATGAAGCTCAGCGCGCTGGTGCCAATCATCACACCGAGCAGCAGCATGAAGTAGGAGCCGACGAACCGTTGCATCAGGCCGCGCGCGACGTATCGACCGAGCCCCGAACGCTCGGCAGCGGCACCCATGACGAGACCGCCAAAGATCAGCATCGCCGCATTCGACCAGAACCCTGAGACCAGGGTTATCGGTGCGACGATCCCAGAGGGCAGTGCCAGCACGAAGAAGACGACGGCGATCCAGATCGTGGAGAGGACACTGCTCGCAAACAGGGCAACCGTCACCAGGACGATGGCGAAAGCCGGCATCACACCCGGCTTGACGCCCTCAAGTGGCGCGACCGCGATCGCCAATCCGGCGGCGGCGATGAGGGCGAGCGTGATCCACTGCCGCGTCGTGAGCGAAAAACTCATCGTAGGGTGTCCGGATCCTCAAACGAGAGCTTGGCTCAGTCGTGCACGGTGAGGGCGACAGCAAGTGAAAATCCTGAGGCTAGATCAGACTCGGGCCGCGGTGGCGGCGGCGCGGATCGCCGCGATATTCTCCTTGTAGCGACCGCCGGAGAAGACCGCATTGCCGGCGACCAGCACGTCGGCGCCAGCCTTTGCGCAGAGCGCCGCCGTCTCGGGATTTACGCCGCCATCTACTTCCAGGTGAATCGGCCGGTCGGCGACCATGCGCCTGATACTTGCGATTTTGTCCACCATGGCGGGAATGAAGGCTTGGCCGCCAAAGCCTGGATTGACCGACATTACGAGAATGAGGTCCACGCGGTCGAGAACATAGGCGATCGCGCTTTCATGTGTGCCGGGCGTCATTGTCACGCCGGCCTTCTTGCCGAGGCTCCTGATCAGCTGCAGTGATCGGTCCAGATGCGGGCCCGCCTCGACATGGACGGTGATGACGTCGGCACCGGCCTTGGCGAACGCTTCGATGTAGGGATCGACCGGCGCAATCATCAAATGGACGTCGAGTAGCTTCTTTGTGTGCGGACGCAGTGCCGCGACCACACCTGGCCCGATGGTGATGTTCGGTACAAAGTGGCCATCCATCACATCCACGTGGATCCAATCTCCACCCGCGGCATCAATGGCGCGGACTTCCTCGCCGAGGCGGGCGAAATCCGCAGACAGGATCGACGGGGCAATCAGGATTGGATTCGGCATTGGAACGGGCTCCGTCAAGTGAGGTGCTCGCTGCCTAACGGTTGAGATCGAGTCCGTCCAGTCCTTCAAGGAGCAGGGCCTTGACGCGAGGAAGGTCGCGCTCGCTCGTGTAGCCGACGACCTGAATGCTGCCCCGCGGATCGCCGAAGTAGTACCCGATGAAAACGACTGGCGTTTTGTCGATGGTCACGCTGATCTGCATCGCGAGAACCTCTCGGCCGCCGATCATGCGCCGCTCCTCGCTCACGATTTGCGCGTTCGATCCGGATTTGGCGGCATTTTCGAGCGCAAGCGTCTTCAGTTGCGCTATGGGAATGGGTGTGCCCTCAGGGATTACCGCGATATAGGCCTCGCTACCGATCAGCTGCAGCTGAAAACGGCCATCGACGTTCTCGGGCATCGCACGCCACTTCTGGGGATTGAACCAGAAACGAAAGTCGCCACGTCGCGTCGCGATCTGGGTCGTTGCATCGCGCGGCCGCTGGATGACCGGGAGGCCGGGTCGATGTGCGTTTGATAAGGGCTGCGCCGCAGTTGGGGGTTGCGCCGCCGAGAGCGGCCGTGCCGGTGGTGTCGGGATCGTGGCGGCCTGACCTATTGCGGTACTGCCGTTCTCCGGCTGCGGAGCGCGTGGGGAAGTCGTTGCCCCTTCACCCGTGGCGTAAGACCAGGTGCCATCGGATCTCAGGATGACGTCGCGGCCGTCACTGGTGCGCGCCTTGATCGATGCCTGGCCGAGCGCGGCAACGCTTGCGAGCATCAGAACCGAGGCTGTGACCGGTCCCAGAACGCCGCTGCGGCGCAGCCAGCGGGTCATCCGATGCAGCGTGGTGGCCACTTCGATGGGTCTCCCGCATTGCTGAAAGCGTGATGATCTCATCGAGAAGGGCCGCTGCCTACTTCCTCAGGATCGCGCGGATCTCGGAGCGGATGCGATCGACGGTGAATGGTTTCGTCACCACGCGCATCGCCGGCGCGCGAACCAACCGTGCATTCTCCAGCGCGTTTGGATAGGCCGACATCATGATAATCAACGTCGATGGCGCGATTTCCAGCACTTTCTTGGCGAGACTGATCCCATCCAACCCCGGCATCTCTACGTCCGTCACCAGGACGTCGACAGGACCAGCCTGGGCAAGCTTGGCAAGTGCCTCGCTGCCGTCCTGCGCCACGCTCACCGTGTGACCATCGAGCTCGATCGCGCGCCGCACGATTTCGAGGGCACCACTATCGTCATCGGCAAGGAGGATATGAGCCATGGCTCGGTCTCGCATTGGTCGCGGCTATACACAAAAACCATTGCCGTTTCCGGGTCAGCCTACGCCAGTCACCCGTCCGACATAGGGCAGCTCTCGGTACCGGTGCGCGAGGTCCATCCCGTAACCAACCACGAAGACCGGTGGACACTCGAATGCCACAAAATCCGCCTCGATGGCGACTGCCCGACGAACACGCTTGTTGAGAAGCACGCAGGTGACAATGCGGCGAGCGCCGCGCGCGGCAATCAGGTCCTTGGCGTAGGCCAGGGTGCGGCCGGTATCAAGGATATCGTCGACCAGCAGCACGTCGCGCCCGGCGACCTCGAGCTCCAGGTCCCGAAGGATGTCGACGCTGCCCGAAGACGCCGTCCCTCGGCGATAGCTCGCAAGTGACAGGAAATCGACTTCGGGCATTACACCGGCCCGGTTCAGTGCCCTGAGCAAGTCGGCGGAAAACACGAAGCTTCCGGTGAGGACTGGCACAATCAGAGCGTTTTCCAAGCGGGCCGCCGCGATCTCGCGCGCGAGGGCATCAATCCGCTCGGCAATTACCTCCGGAGAGAAAATGACCTCGACTCCGTCCGCGTTACCCATCGTGCACTCTGGCTCCTGTTGCAGTGGGCGATGCTGTGGCCGAACATGGCGCTCGTGGGGCTTTTAGCAGACGCCTCCCGGGCTTGTAACGCCGAGCAGCGCATGTTTGCCAGGAAGCGGCGATGAGCTGGGGAGGACGGGTAGCAGCCGCCATCAGTTATCCACTCTAACCTTGGCCACATTCCTCGACGATTGATGGGAACTGTCGCATCCCGCATAAATGCTTATCGAATCAGTGATCAGGGTGTGCGGGATCGGGCAAAGCGGGTGGCGTCTTGATCAGACTGCAAAACGTCGGACTTCGCTACGGTCGCGGCCAGGAGGTGCTGCGCGACGTGAGCTTTCATTTGCGCCCGGGGTCGTTCCACTTCCTGACCGGGCCTTCCGGAGCGGGCAAATCCACTCTGCTTCGCATGCTGTTCCTCTCGCTCTCACCGACGCGCGGGCAGATCAACATCTTCTCCCAGGATGTGAGTCGGGTCGAAGCCAGCCGCCGGGCGCAACTCAGGCGCCGAATCGGCATCGTGTTCCAGGATTTCCGGCTGCTCGACCACCTCACCACCTGGCAGAACGTCGCCCTGCCGCTTCGGGTCGTCGGCAAGAAAGAGGCTGACTACAGGGAGGACGTTACCGATCTCCTGCAGTGGGTGGGACTCGGCGAGCGCATGGACCACTATCCATCCGTGCTCTCGGGCGGTGAGAAGCAGAGAGCGGCCATCGCGCGCGCCGTGATCGGAAAACCCGAGCTGCTGCTCGCGGATGAGCCGACAGGTAACGTCGACCCACAGATGGCGCGACGGCTGCTTCGGCTCTTCATTGAGCTCAACCGGCTCGGTACTTCGGTCGTCATCGCTACGCATGATCATCAATTGATGCGCCAGTTCCGGGCGCCCAGGCTCGAGCTTCACGACGGACATGTCAGGATCGTATGACAGGCCGTCGCGGCCACCCGGATCACACCTGCCGCCGCCGGGCGTACCACGGACGCGTCCGCGCTTCGACCAATATACCGAGCCACCGCCAACAGCTTCGCACTATGCAGCACAGCCGAGCTATGCCGGCCGTGACGATGGCACGATCGCTACGGAGCCTGAGGTACATTTTCCGCAGCAGGGAATGCAAGATCCACCACCTCCGCCCCAGAGCTCGAGCTTCAATCCAGAGCTACGAGCCGACGCCGTGGGGAGCTCGCGGCTCGATCCAAAAGTGTTTGGCCAGCCGATCGTGCCGCCCGGTTCGGTCACGGGACGTTCGCTCAACCTCGTGATTGCAATCATGTGCTTCCTGGCATGCCTGACGGCAGGCGCCGTCTACATGGTCAACCAATCAGCTTCGGCCTGGCTGCGGGACATCGCAAGTGAAGTCACGGTGCAGGTGGAGCCGCGCGAGTCGGCCGACACCGAGCAACTTGTGAAGAATGTGGTCGCGTTTCTAGTTCAGCAACCGGGCATCCGCAGCGTCAAGCCGTTGTCGATGCAAGAGTCGGTCGCGCTGATCGAGCCGTGGCTCGGTACCTCCGACGCGTTGAGCTCGCTGCCTGTGCCCCGACTGATCGCGATCGAGATCGATCGCAGTGCGCCGCCCGATATGTCTACGCTGCGCGACAAGCTCGGCACGCAATTCAAAGGTGCCACGCTCGATGACCACCGGCACTGGCAAACGCAAATCCGGACTGTGACGAGATCACTGGCGCTCGGCGGCCTTGCAATCCTGATGCTGGTTGGGGCTGCGACGACGGCGATCATCATCTCCGCCACCCGCAGCGCCATGGGTGCCAACCGAGAGATCGTTGAGGTCTTGCATTTCGTCGGCGCGACAGACCGCTTCATCGCGCGCGAGTTCGAGCGTCACTTCTTGCGTCTCGGAATCAGGGCGGGCCTTATCGGGGCGGCGCTTGCAATGCTGGTTTTCCTGCTGATCCCGCAAGCAATGGACCTGCTCGGCGGGGGGCCGGCAGCGACAATGGAGATCAAACGATTGATCGGAGTTGGCGCGCTGGATGCGGCAGGTTACCTGGTCATGTTTGTGGTTGTGATCGTGATCGCGGCGCTCTGTATGCTGACATCCCGGTTCGGGGTCTACCGAATCCTAAACAGCCAACATTGACGCAAGCTGACTGGCCGGTCTCCGATTGCTTTCTCGTGGCCGCGAAGCCATTGTTGAGGACGCTGGTCGAATCAAGCGTTGTGCTCGCCGCAAGTCGAGCGACGTGACATCAAATGGGACGTCGACTGCACAGACTGATGCTTTTGCCGGCCGTTGCACTGCTCGCGACCGGGTTGGGCTTTTTGCACTTTGCATCGTCGATCCGGCAGGCCCGGGTTGTGACGGTCGCAAAGGCTGACGGCATCGTTGTTCTTACGGGGGGTGACGAGCGCATCATCGCTGGCATGGACCTTTTAAGGCAAGGTCGCGCTCAACGCCTGCTCATTTCGGGCGTGCACCCGGGTAACAGATCGGTCCGGACACTACTGGCCACGATAGATCCGGAGGGGCCTCGGACCCGGCTCACCCAGTGCTGCGTTGATCTTGGCTATGCCGCACAGAACACCGCAGGCAACTCGCTCGAGGCTCGCGACTGGTCGATCAAAAAAGGGTACCGAAAACTGATCATCGTGACGTCCGACTATCACATGCCGCGCAGCCTGGCGGAGTTCTCGGATGCAATGCCGGGCGTCGAGTTGATTGCCTATCCAGTCACTGCGAGATACTTAAATCCGCAAGCTTGGTGGCAAGATCGCGCGACGGCAAAAGTTCTTCTCGGAGAGTACGCCAAACTGCTGATCGTGCGCGCCAGAGTTGGCATTGCTCGCTTGTTCGGGACGCAAGTGATCGCACGGAAAGACACGCCGATACCGGAGGCGATCTAAGTCAGTGTGATGTTCAGTAGCTTGGCACTCACAACAGCCCGATCCCTGCTCTACACCGCCGCATTCTATGTCGTTACGGCACTCTATCTCGTACTTGGAAGCTGGCTGCTGCTGGCGCCCCGTTCCTGGGCGATGCAGGGATTGAAACTCCATGGACAGACGTGTGTGTGGCTGCTCAAGATCATATGCGACACGCGGATCGAGGTGCGCGGCACCGAACGACTGCCGCAGCCTCCCTATTTGGTCGTTGCCAAGCATCAGTCAGCCTGGGACACATTCGCCCTGGTTCCTCTGTTCCGTGATCCGGCCATCGTGCTGAAGGACGAGCTGAAATGGATCCCGTTCTATGGCTGGTTCTGCCTCAAGTTCGAGCACGTGCTCGTGCGACGGGATCGGGCGGCGCAGGCCCTGAAGCAATTGCTGGCCGATGCGAGGGTAAAAGTGTCGCAGGACCGTGAAGTCCTGATCTTCCCTGAAGGAACGCGGCGAACGCCTGGTGCGCCCCCCGACTACAAGCCCGGGTTTGTCGCCCTCTATGAAGGCTTGGGTGTGCCCTGTGTGCCGCTGGCGCTTAATTCCGGGCTGTTTTGGCCAAGACGCAGCCTCATGCGTTATCCCGGCACCATCGTGGTCGAATTCCTAGAGCCGATCCCGCCGGGTATGGCCCGCGCCCAGTTCCGGCGGGAGGTCGAGGCGCGAATCGAGGCTGCAAGCAAGCGTTTGATCGACGAGGCGCTCAACTCCGCACAAGCGCCACCGCGGCCCGAAAAGACGGTGCCTGAGCTCAATACCTAATCGCCGCCGTCGGTCATGCGAGCACTTTACCTGTCTCGCAAGAGAGAGCGTGCCGGTTCGTGCTTGGGTTTTGCATCTGGTGCGGCGGCCTGCTGACCGTCGCGCCCGAGCCAAACGACTCAAGCAGCCACTTCGCCGGCGAGGTAACTGATCGCCGCATCAACGCCGCCGCTTCCATGGGGAATCTTCAGCGCCTTCAAGGCCATTTCCACTGCACTCAATGTGCCGAGAACCATGGGCGCATTGGTGTGGCCCATGTGAGCGATGCGAATTGCTCTGCCGGCGAGGTCTCCGAGGCCGACGCCCAGCACCACGCCGCACTTGTCGCGCGCGTAATCGAGGATCGACTGCGCCTTGCCGTCCTTGACCAGTACGTTGGTGACTGAGTCGGAGCGCTCGGCCGGATTATCGACGTTGAAGGACAGAACTTGGCCTTCCGCCCACCGCCCGACCGCACGTCGTGTCGCCTCGGCGAGCAGTGCGTGGCGCTTCCACGCGTTCTCCAGCCCTTCGGCGAGGATCATGTCGAGCGACTTGCGCAAGGCGAAGAGGAGGTGTTCTGGCGGCGTGCCGCAGTACATCTGATAGCTGATAGAGCCATCGCGCGCCGTCCAGTCCCAGTACATGGTGCGCATACCCGCGGACTTGTGCGCCTCCTTAGCTCGCGTGCTGGCGGTAACGAAGGCGAGGCCAGGTGGGGTCATTAGCCCTTTCTGCGAACCGGTCATCGAGACGTCGACGCCCCAGCCGTCGTGCTCGTAGGGCATGCAGCCGAGCGAGGCGACGCAATCGACCATCAGAAGGGCAGGGTGCTTGGCATTGTCTATTGCTTTTCGGATTGCCGGAATGTCGTTGACGCACCCTGACGCGGTGTCGATTTGGACCACCATGATCGCTTTGATCTTATGGGCGGTGTCCCGTTTGAGGCGCGCTTCCAACTTGGCCGGCTCCACCGCGCGGCTATAGTCCTGCGCGAGATGCTCGATCTCGGCGCCCATCACCTTGGCCATTTCGCCCCAACCGATGGCGAAACGGCCCGACTCGAGCACCAAGACTGTATCCCCTTTGGAGAGGACGTTGGAGAATGCCGCCTCCCAGCCGCCATGGCCGTTTGCAGCATAGATGTATACCCGGTTCTTGGTCCTGAAAATCTTCTTCATGTCGTCGTGACATGACTGTCCGAGCCCCAGCATGCCGCCGGAGTAAATGTCGACGGCCGGCCGGTGCATCGACTGCAACACCTCATCCGGAATGTTGGTCGGACCTGGGATCGACAGGAATTCGCGGCCGGCGCGGACGGTCATGGAGGCCTCTCGAGCGTTGGACCGGGTAGTCATAAGGCGTCGGCCAGAAAGCGACAACCGACAAGCAATGCACAAAAGAAAACGGGGGCCGTAAGCCCCCGTCTGGATCGGCTTGCCGATTGGCGCTCACGCGGCAACCTCGTTGTCATCACCTGGATTGCGCAACACGTAACCGCGGCCCCAGACCGTTTCGATGTAGTGTTTGCCACCCGTCGCTGTTTGCAGCTTTTTGCGCAGCTTGCAGATGAATACGTCGATGATCTTGAGCTCCGGTTCATCCATGCCACCGTAGAGATGGTTGAGGAACATCTCCTTAGTGAGGGTGGTGCCCTTGCGGAGCGAGAGCAACTCCAGCATCTGATACTCTTTGCCGGTCAAATGGACGCGCTGGCCATTGACCTCCACCGTCTTGGTGTCAAGGTTCACCTTCAGATCGCCGGTTTCGATGACAGACTGGGCATGGCCTTTTGAACGCCGTACGATTGCATGGATGCGGGCTACGAGCTCATCTTTATGGAAGGGCTTCGTCATGTAGTCGTCCGCACCAAAGCCTAAGCCTTTTACTTTATCGTCGATTTGAGCAAGACCGGACAGGATCAGGATCGGTGTTTGAACCTTCGACACCCGAAGAGTCTTCAAGACGTCATATCCACTCATATCTGGCAAGTTGATGTCCAGAAGTATGATGTCGTAGTCGTAGAGTTTGCCAAGGTCGACACCCTCTTCACCGAGGTCCGTCGTGTAGACGTTGAAACCTTCGGACTGCAACATCAGCTCAATACTCTGCGCGGTTGCGCTATCGTCTTCTATCAGAAGGACCCGCATGCCAAATCCTCTCTTCCCCGACCCAGTGCCCCGATCAATTGAACGGCATATGTAACGCGCAGCTCACCATTCATCCTTTGGCAATCTACGGGCGAGAGGTTAACAAACCCTAATTTAGTCTTGCGAAATGCCTGCTTTTGGCAGGTTCGCAAGCAGCTTGTTAAACGCAAGCACGATCGTTCCGTGAAATCGCACACGGTCACCGTCCCGAATTGTCCTGATCCCAGCCCCGCCCCGAGGACCGCCCGAGGGGTCAATCCCTCGCCCGGCCACCGCGACGAGAGAATCAGTAACTGATTTGCGCCGGTGGCCCTAGACCTGAAAATGGTCCGGAGTCGCCCGATTCCGCTGGAGATCAACAATGCAGGCACAAGCGTTGCTTAACCGCCACTTAAGCTCGTTGAGTTAGCATTCACCATAGGATGCATCGGTCTCCGGATGCTGTCCTCGGGGTCTGCTTTTAGTGTCAGCGTCCGGTCTTGCAAGCGCAACTTGCATAGGCCAAAATGCATGGCACGGAACTTGTTAGGGAAATCCCGTATCAGTCTCGCGTCCTGGGGATGGGTTCTGCCATGAAGCCACGTGATAGCTCTCTGCGCCTGAAGCGTTTCGCTGCCGACGAAAAGGCCCGCAAGGTCGCGGACCTCGAGTCTATGATTCGCGAATTTGAGCAGATGACCTTCGATCTGGAGCGCCAGATTGTCACCGAGGAAGAGCGGACAGGCGTCAAAGATCGCCAGCATTTCGCTTATTCCACGTTCGCCAAGGCTGCCGCTCAGCGTCGGGAGAACCTCATGATTTCGATAGAGGACCTCCGGACGAAGCTGGCGGTGGCAGTAGGTGAGCGCGATGCTGCGGTGGAAGTACTCCAGATCTCAGAAGCAACCGAGGCGCGTGAGCCTGCTCGCCCGCGACGCCGAGACGGTGCTTCAGATGCCCGCGTTGGCTAATATTGAGGATTAACTCGGGACAATTGTGTGTCTCGTAATGTCCCGAATCGACGCGCAATATGCAGTTTCCCGGCTCCCGATGCCGCCAGTTTTCAACATGGCAGCGCGGGTTTATGTCGCGCCTCTGGACTCATCCAGTGGAAACGGGGTCAATTAGGGGCAATGGGGGGATCATCGAATCTGCGAATACCAGTCGCTGCCCTTTGCGGACTGGTACTCGGCGTCGCAGCAGGGGGATGTGGAACGACGTCGTTACCAGCGACGCTCGGCTCGGCGCCGTCGTCGACCCATGCCGAGCCGCCGGTCGAGATCTATAGCCGGATCGCCCGAAGCGCCTTGATCTGCTGGTTCGGCGCTCAAGGTGCTTTGAAGAAAAGCCATATCTTTCACGCCGATGTCGCCCCTGAGGCGACCGGAGGCGGCGCCGAGATCATCTTGCATGAACGAGATGATGCGGCGGAAAACCCACGCTCGTATCGTGCCTACAAGATCACTGTAACACCTGCAGCTGGCGGCTCGGAGGTCGTGGCGCAGAATCTTCGGATGCCCTCCGATGTGGGGCGCCAGATGGATGCCGATGTGATCCGCTGGGCGAACGGAAAACCCGAATGCGGGTCCCCAGTTCAGTTGCAAAGGCCCGAATCTAGCCAGATCGCGACCGGAACTGTCGGGCGCGCTGCAGAAAAGAAAAAAGCGCGCTGAACGAACCTAATTCGGCTGGTTCAGGCGTCTGGTGTCTTTGCCGAGCGGTCAGCATCTCGGCTTCGGCGACGCTTTAGCTGCGATAATCTTGGACCCGCGTTGCGCGCAACCCGGCAAGGCCGTGCTTGTCGATCGAGCGCTGCCACGACAGAAACTCATCTACCGTGAGCTTGTAGCGCTCGCATGCCTCCTCAAGGCTCAGCAGGCCGCCACGAACTGCGGCTACAACTTCAGCTTTGCGGCGGATAACCCAGCGCTTGGTGTCCTTTGGCGGCAGATCGGCAACCGTAAGCGGGCTACCATCGGGACCAATGACGTAACGAGTGCGGACTCGGAACTGTTGCTCAGCCATGATACGCGATACACTCTTGCTGACCTCGCCAGAACCTTAGCCGGACGCGATTAATTACGGGCTAAGCGGTTCGGTAAACGAGGCTGTCTTCAACGTCCCGATTTTACGAGAGATTTCCAGAGATTCACCAGTTTTGACTAGGAATGGTAAACGCGGGTGTCCGAATGGAACAGTTTCGGTCCGCACTCTGTGTACTGCCAGTTTCGGGGCCAGATTGCATCAGCTCGGATAAAATTGGCCTGTTGCGGTTGCCGTTGGCGCGGGGCTAAGGTGCACGCTCCTCGGACCATGCAGGTACAGCTCGATTGACGTTTCATATGGCGACTGCAGCTGCAATCAAAATTGAGCAGCCGTTAGGAAGGCTCGACGGCGTAGCAGAAGGCGCGCGCGTGGTCGTTGCCATGTCTGGGGGCGTTGACTCGTCCGTCACGGCAGCACTGCTGAAGGCGTCGGGCTATGATGTCGTCGGCGTGACACTGCAGCTCTATAGTGGCGCGGCTCCCACCAGGAAAGGAGCGTGCTGTGCTGGGCTTGACATCCGCGACGCGCGCCGCGTCGCTGGGTCGATCGGTATTCCGCACTACGTCTTTGATTACGAAACACGATTTCGCGCCCAGGTCATCGATCGGTTCGCTGACAGCTACCTCGCTGGAGAGACGCCTATCCCGTGTGTGACCTGCAACCAGACGGTCAAATTTACCGACCTGCTGCAGGCCGCCCGGGAATTGGGGGCGGCAGCCATGGTAACCGGCCACTACGTGGAGTGGCGCCGGGGGCCCGATGGCCCGGAACTCTATCGCGGCGCAGACGTTGACCGCGACCAGAGCTATTTTCTATTTGCCACGACGCGGGCACAACTGGAGTTCCTTCGCTTCCCTCTCGGAACGGTGTCGAAGCCGGATGTGCGCGCGTTGGCGGCGCAGTTTCAGCTTCCGGTCGCTCGAAAGGCCGACAGCCAGGACATCTGCTTCGTGCCATCCGGCCGCTATTCCGAGATGATTGACAGGCTCAGGCCCGGAGCGGCTCAGCCGGGCGAAATCGTCGACGTGAGTGGGAGGGTTCTCGGCCAGCATCAAGGAATTACTCATTTCACGGTTGGCCAACGTCGAGGCCTCGGAATTGCAAGCGGGGAGCCGTTGTTCGTCGTCCGAATAGACGCGAAGCGGCGGCGTATTGTCGTTGGCCCACGCTCGGCGCTCGAAACGCGGCGCCTCCTGTTGCGTGAGTTCAATTGGCTCGGAAGTATGCACGAGGGAGTGTCGTGGTCTGACGAGCAGCCAACCTTCGCCCGGGTGCGGTCTACCCAGCCGCCGCGCGAAGCCACACTTTCGGCAAATGACGCCGGTATGAGCATTTCACTGAACGAGGGCGAGCTGGGTGTAGCGGCTGGACAGGCTTGCGTGCTATACAGCTCGGGCTCATCTCGAGCGCGATTGTTGGGAGGGGGAATCATCGCAACCGCCGAGAATGCGAGCTACCGCATGACTGATCATCTTTCGGACCGGCCGCAGCCGAAGTGCGCGGACGCTGTTCGTTGAAACAATTCACGCCGGGCATCTGATACACGGTTTGAGAGGAGCAAAGCGGTTATGAACTCGACGTTGCGTTCAGGGGGGCGGGATCCGTCGCCTCGACGTGATCACTTCGCGAAAATCAAGACGCCCGCGCAGCTTGACGAAACGACCGTGCGGAGCGCCTACCGTCGGTGGGCGCCATTCTACGATCATACCTTCGGGCGGTTTACCACCGAGGGCCGCCGGCACGCGGTTGAAATCATCAATCAGAGCCCGGGCCGGCAGGTGCTGGAAGTAGGCGTTGGCACGGGTCTCTCTTTGCCCAACTATCGCAGCCACATCGAGATCGTCGGCATCGACCTTTCGCCGGAAATGCTCGAGAAGGCGCGGGAGAAGGTGTCCGAAGAGGGGCTCGACAACGTGGCCGGCCTCCACGAGATGGACGCGGGCGAGCTCGACATTCCCGACCAGAGCTTCGACACCGTCGTTGCGATGTACACCATCACTGTCGTGCCAGATCCTGCAAAGGTGATGAGCGAGCTCGCACGGGTCTGCCGCATTGGCGGACAGGTTGTGCTCGTCAATCATTTCAGCCAGGACGAGGGCGTTCGCGGCTGGGTTGAGCGCCGCATGGCGCCATTTGGGGACAAGCTCGGCTGGCATCCCGTGTTCGACGTCGACCGCGTGATGGTTTGCGAGAACCTGAAGCTTTTCGATCGCCAGGCGCTCCGGCCCTGGGGTCTTTTCACCATGCTCCGCTTTGAACGCAAGTTCTGAAGTTTGCTTCGGCAATAGTATGCGTATGGCGCGCGCGGGTGGTCCAGCCTCTGTGAAAAGCGGGTCTTGCGACCCGCTTTGTCATCGGTGCGCCTGCGTTGCCCGCCCCGTCGAGCTTGGCATCAGAGCCGGCTGCGCCGATCCAGCTTTGCTTGACAGCGAAACGTGCCACTCCCTATATCCGGCGCTGATGGCGGGATAGCTCAGGTGGTTAGAGCGAAGGTCTCATAATCCTTAGGTCGGCGGTTCAAGTCCGCCTCCCGCTACCAAAGTTTATCTGAATTCGGTGCTTGGCTGGCGCCAACTTCGTCAGGCGGCGAGCCGTTTGCGCATTAAGATCTCCTTGAAGCCGTCGAGTACGAGATCATCGAGCTCGGCGATCGCGACGAAACCATGCCGCTCATAGAGGCGGCGTGCGCCTGTGTTATAGAAAGAGACGCAGAGCCAGAGGTTGCGGTGCCCGGCTGTCCGCGCTCGCGCCTCCATCCAATCGAGCGCCACGCGACCGATGCCGATCCCGTGGAACGGCGGCAGTAGCCCGATAAACTGCAGATAGGGCCCATGCAGCCAGGGAACCCGCACGATCATGGCGCCCGCGAGATTATCGCCACACACGACGCTATAGCGAGGCGCAGCGGCCTCCACCCGCCCAATGGCGCCGGCAAGCACGTCGCCCGTGAAGCCCGCCTGCGCCCATGGATCAATCGCCGCGAGCGCAGGCCCGAGCAGCTGTGCGGCGTCCGGCGTCATGGCAGCCAAAGCGACGGCACGGCCATCGCGTGCGCGCCCGATTTCGCCCGGATCCCTCGGAAATGGGTCTGTTGCAAGACTCATAAGTTGTTTCGATGGCTGGCGGCGGCACATACACGACTGCAGCACTATATGCAGACAAATCCGATGATGGTGAAGGATCAGCAAAGGCGATCATGGCAGAGGGAGTTAGGCCACATTGTACGGTGTAGCCCATGGCACCGCGATGGTGGTTAGTGGGCTGAAGTCAGACATGCCACACATGATGCGCTGGATGCGCAGGGCCTAGAACTCTCCACCCTGAGCGCTGCCTGTCAGCGTTAGAGATTGGGTGGACAGAAAGAGAGCGATGAGTGTCGCGCGGAGGCGCCGCGAATAGTTCGCGGCGCCCTAGCACTTGCGTGTTACTGCTTGCGCCCTTTGCCGGCGCCGGTCGTGTCAAGAGCCGTCTTGCACGCCGCCGTCACTTGCCCCTTTTTCGTTTCGAGGCATGCGCGAACCTCGCCATCATGCTGCTTGTCAGCGCAGAACTTGGCGATGTCGTCCTTGCACTGCGTGATGACCGGGCCTTGGCCAGGGCCTTTGCCGGGCCCTTGCGCCACGACACTTCCAGCGGCGGTAACCGTAAACAGGATTACGGCGGTCATTCTGGTCAGCGAGCTCATGGAGCTGTTCTCCTTCTAGGTGAGAGACACCAATGCCTCCTTGATGGAAGGCGTTCGCCCCGACGTGGAGGCCGTCTTAGCGGCTGGTGATGGAGCGAATTTGATCTGGCGCAATGCGCCGTTGCCTGAGGTGCATTGCCAGGTGCGCGAAGTGTGTCCAGTCGAAGACGAGGATACATCCTCACGCCCGCGCGCCGTCCGGAAGTTCGCCGCGTAGTGCCGAACGAGTGTATGTGCGAAGCGGGCGCATCACGTTGAGATTAACTTGCTGGGTCACAGCGTCGCCCAACGGCGAGCGGGCGGCTCAAGGCTTGGTGATCCCGCGCGGCGCGATGAGTCGATCGTAGCGATCGGTGTCGCCGGGTCGCGAGTCGTAGCAGGTGTCGACGACCACTGGTTTGCCAGCTGCGAGTAATTCCGACACGGTGACGAACTCGAAGCCCCTGGCTTTCAGTGCCGGTATCGCTCTCGGCAGGGCGACCGCCGTGTGATAACCGCGTCCATTGGCGTGTGCGAGGATAATGGATCCTGGGCGCGCTGAATTGACAACGATGCGAGCGATCGCGTCGGCCGATTGCGCTGGAGAAGCATCTCCAGTCGAAACGTCCCACTGGATTGCGAGCATTCCGGACTGCGCCACGGCCTCGAGTGCCACTGCATTGCAGGCGCCATAAGGAAAGCGATGGAGCGCGAGCCTGTGCTGCAACGATTGTGCGGCGCCTGGACTGGCGGCGACGCACTGGCTCTGCGCAAACGCCGTCCGCTGCACTTGATAGGCCGCCTCGGGGCCCAG
The DNA here is from genome assembly GCA_964500805.1 of uncultured Hyphomicrobiaceae bacterium. GTDB lineage: Bacteria > Pseudomonadota > Alphaproteobacteria > Rhizobiales > Hyphomicrobiaceae. Next base: position 2,171 of record CAZCQH010000067.1, on the reverse strand, counting down.
CAGTTCTTGCCAAAGCTCCTGGCTCGAGAGGCCGCGTGCGTTTCGATGCGCCCAGCCATGGCCCGCCAGCTCGAACAGTGGGTCGGCCATCAGCTGCTTCGTGCGCTCGGCGTGCGTCAGCATCCATTTGCCACCGATAAAAATCGTTGCCTTGATGCGATTGGCACGCAGCCAGTCGAAGATGGCGCCGTCGTAGCCCGCGACCTCGCCCGGCTGCTCACAAAGGTCGAGCGTCAATGCAACGAGCTTCTTGCCCGGAGGCAGATCAACGCGGCGGATTGCCCCGCGGATCTGTGATGGCTGCGGGGCAAACGTGGCCGGCAGTGGCGGAACGCGTTGGGCGTGGCCCGGCTCACCGCGCATCGGAGATCGCTCGGCCGGATTGGATGCCAGAGAAGAAGGCGAGAAACATCGCTCGAGCAGTCCGGGTTCAGCAGCTACCGCTGACAGATGTTGGAGTATCGCTAGTCCCAGGCCCGTTACAAGCGTGGCTGTCATGTGCACCGCTCGAGCCCAGTGCGGCGAACGCTGCGGAGCGCTTTGAGACTGCGCATTGAGCGCGATGTTGTCCGAACGGGTCATTTTTCGCATTTTCGGTCGCAGCAATGGGGCACTCAACGCGCGGCATGTATTCCTTGGTTTCGGGGTCGCCGGCGCTCACCTGGGCGAACTTTTGGAAGCGCCCGTGCTCACGCTTGTCGTTATCTTCGCCCCATAGTTCACTCAGGTTTGGACGTCCAGCAAAGAGGCTCAGAGAATGGACATCGATTGGCAAGGCCAAATCGTGGCAACAGAGGAGCTCGATGTCAGCATAGTGCGCGCGGGCAGGGGTTCCCCGATCGTGTTTCTCCACGGTTGGCCCGAATTCAAGCGCACATGGCTACATAATTTGCCCGTGCTCGCAGAGCGCTTCGATTGCATCGCGCCAGATCTGCGCGGTTTCGGCCGGACCGTTGCGAAGGTGGCGCGCGCCGCCGATGGCACGCCGCCGCAGCTCCTCGCCAAGGACCTGCGGGATGTCCTCGACAGGCTCGGTCTGCAAAAGGTGGCAATCGTCTCGCACGATGTCGGTTCGTTCGTCGCCCAGCAGTTCGCGCTCGCCTGGCCGGAGCGCGTGTCAAAGCTGTTCTTCTTTAACTGCGCCTATCCCGGCGTCGGCCAGCGCTGGGGTGATTTCCGTCATTTCCCCGAAACTTGGTATCAGCAGTTCCACCAGAAGGATTTCGCCGCTGCCCTCGTGTCGTCTTCGCGCGAAGCCTGCCGCATTTACTTCCGGCATTTTCTCACCCACTGGTGCCATCAGAAACAGGCGTTCGTGCCCTATCTTGAGGAATGGGTCGACAACTTCATGCGGCCTGGCAACATGCAGGGTGGGTTCGATTGGTACATCGGCGTCTCCAAACTCCGCCAGCGCATGATGAGCGAAGGCTCGCTGCAATTTCCGAAGATCAAGGCGCCAACGTATGTGCTCTGGGGCGCGCACGATCCGGTGCTGCGCTTCGATTTCTCGGACAAACTCGCCGATTACTTCGAGACCGTCTCGCTCGAGAAGGCCGAGGACGCCGGCCATTTCGTCCACTTCGAGGTGCCCAAGCTCGCAAACGAGCGAATGGTGAAATTCCTCGCGTAGGTAGACAAGAACAATTGGGCAGTAGGTCCGAGTGAGCCGGCCCTTTCGTTTCGGTTCTGCATTTGCTTCTGTTCCGGCGAAGTCCGACGGGTTCATGTTCGACGCCCGTCCTGTATGTCGGACTCTCGGGAAAGGTTGCCGTGCTTCATTTCGAAATCGAGGGCCCGCTCACTTCGACCTGCGGTCCGCGAGTTGCACACAAGCCTACTTGTCCCACGGCGGCCCAGGCCTATAGTGCGCCCCAATCCAAGGCGCGCGGAAAGGCTAGGCACGATGGCCAAGGCGGCAAAAGGCAAAGTGAAAAAAGTGGTCCTGGCCTACTCGGGTGGCCTCGATACCTCGATCATCCTGAAGTGGTTGCAGGAGACCTACGGCTGCGAGGTCGTCACCTTCACCGCCGACCTCGGTCAGGGCGAGGAGCTCGGCCCCGCCCGTGACAAGGCGCTGAAGCTCGGTATCAGACAAGACAACATCTTCATCGAGGATCTGCGCGAGGAGTTCGTCCGCGACTTCGTCTTCCCGATGTTCCGCGCCAACGCGC
>CAZCQH010000066.1:327-29220 GCA_964500805.1 uncultured Hyphomicrobiaceae bacterium | reverse complement strand
CCTACGCGCAACGCCGCCGCCCCCGCCTCCTACACCACGTCCCGGGACGCCGCCGTCCATGCTTTGGGATTAAGCCAAAGGAGGAGGAGTCCTGTCCAGAACTTCATGGGAGCCGCCGGCGAATTGGTTGTCGCACCTGGGCGTCCAGATCGCCCAATCGACCATGCCAACCAAAGCAGATACGCCGTCCCCACAAGCTGAACCCCCAGCTTAAAGTTTGGAAAGGTCTGCAAGAGCGCTCCGAGACCACCAGCAACGCTAACAACGAGAGATGCGAGCCCGACAGTTATTCCAGCGAGCAAGGGGATGCTTCGTTGAAACCCAAATTGGACGCCGGAGGCAGTCGCCAACGCAGGCGCTCCTCCAGGCGTGAATGTTACGACAATGGCAAAGGCAATGAGAGACAAAAGCAGATCGGCCATTTCCAATCTCCGGGCCGCTGGCCGCTATCACGGTAACGCGAGCTAGATTGCCTGCATTTTGTTCTCTGGTCGATCATTCGCGACTGACATCAACAGGGCTCATCTCATCCCGTTACCAAGACGGATCTCTGATGCGCGTCCGGTGTTGATCGTCTAGCGACCATAGAATTCAATTAGTCTTCGAACTGACAAGAGCCGAACGTCACGTCCGCCCCCCCCGCCCCCTCCGCATCGCCCCCCGCCCCGGGCCACGCCGCAGCGGCTGCATCGGGGATCTCTGCTGTTTCATGGCCCGGAGCTTTCGCATTCATGGCGCGCCATGGGAAGCGTCGTCGGTCGTGAGCTGCGGGCTCGATGCTCTCGATGCGGTTCCGGCACGCGCCGGCCATGGTGCGGCGCTCAGCGACGGCCGTCGTGTCGCTCATGCCGGCAGGGACCATTGCGAGGGCATCGCGGGGCGGGTCGTTGCGGCTGCAACGGGCGGCTCGGCGGAGGGCTCGGCGGGGTCCGAAATCTGGGAAACTGTACCTAGATAAAAAAACGCCTGAATTAGGGGTCTGCGCGGCACGTACGTGAGGCTGGAGAGGGGCCATTTCGAGTGGCTACCCCCCCTAGCCACTCGGCCCGAAAACGCGCCAGCGTCGATTTTCACCCGAGAAGATCGCGTTTGCCCGGTTCGGGGCACGGTCGGGACGCGGCTTTGGCCGGAGATGCGCGGCCGGACAGGGGCAGTTCAGGCCAGAAATATGCGAAAAAATTAGATACAATTGCAGCATTGTTTCACGTGAAACATTGGCGGGTGGGCGGAGGGTTTGACGGGGTGCAGCGGGGGTCAGACCCCTGACTCGAAGCGCCTCGGCAAGAGCCGCGACGGCATTGTCAGAGGTCTGACCCCGATGCGGCGATCGGCGGGGTGGGCGCGCGCGGGCCTGGTCCCGCCCCCCTCAGGGGAGACGCCGCTCGGGGCGGCAGCGAGCGGGCGCGGGTGGCCCGGCCGTGCGGCGGTGCTGGAGCGGGAGGGCGGACATCGCAGCGTGCGTTTCACGTGAAACATCGGCGGGTCGGCGCGCGGCCGCCTGCGGCAGCACCGTCCCCGTGCCGCGCTCGACCGCGCTCATTCACTGGCGGCGATCGGCGGATCGGCAAGCTCGCCGGCCAGCACCTCGGCGACGTGGCGCACCTGGACCTGGCGGCCCTGTCGGCGGAGCTTGCCGGCCATGTTCATCAGGCAGCCGAGATCGCCGGCGAGGATGAGATCGGTCTTGGCCTCGGCGATGGCGGCGCATTTCTTCTCGACCATCGCGTTGGAGATGTCGCCGTACTTCAGCGCGAAGGTGCCGCCGAAACCGCAGCAGATCTCGCAGTCGGCCATCTCGACCAGGCTGAGGCCGCCGACCGAGGCGAGTAGCGTGCGCGGCTGCTGCTTGATGCCGAGCTCCCTCAGGCCCGAGCAGCTGTCGTGATAGGTGGCGGTCGTTTGCCGCGCGAGCTTTGCCGCGACCTCGGTCATGCCCCGGACATCGACGAGGAACGAGATCAGCTCGTGGGTTTTCGCGGCGAACGCTTTTGCGCGCTCGGCCCAGATCTTGTCGCCGGCGAGCAGCTCCGGATAGTGCTTCTTCAGCATGCCGCCGCAGGAGCCGGAAGGCGCGACGATGTAGTCGTAGCCCTCGAAGGCAGCGATGGTTTGGCGGGCGAGCGCGATCGCCGTCGCCTTGTCGCCGGAGTTGTAGCCGGGCTGGCCGCAGCAGGTCTGCGCGGTGGGCACCTCGACGTCGCAGCCCGCCTCCTCGATCAGCTTGGCCGCCGCGAAGCCGACCGACGGGCGGACGAGATCGACCAGGCAGGTGACGAAAAGCGCGACCTTGGGGCGCGCGGCAGGGCGGGGATCGGCGGGCATTCGGGGGCTTTCACGTGAAACAGGGGTGAAAATCGGGACAGTCACCATTTACTGGGTGAAACGGCGACAGTCACCTTTTGCGCGCGACACCCGATCAGGCTCTATGACGGTGGCGGTAAATGGTGACTGTCCCGATTTCACCGATTTGACGCCCCGGCCTGAATTGGCTACTGCGCCGCCCATGCAGAAAGCCTTTATCACTGGACTTGCCGGTCTAAGGCTCACGCCCGAGGAGCGGGCCTTCGTCGCCGCGGAGCGCCCGGCGGGCCTCATTCTTTTCACCCGCAATTGCGAGACAGCCGAGCAGATCTGGCAGCTCGTCGCCGACTTCCGCGTGGCGGCCGGCACCGAGGATATCCTCGTGCTGATCGACCAGGAGGGCGGGCGGGTGCAGCGCCTGAGGCCGCCGCTCGCGCGCCTGCTGCCGCCGGCCGCCGCCTATGCCGCGCATTTTCCCGGCGATCTCGACGGCGCGGCGCAGGCGGCGCGGCTCATCGCGCACGCGACGGCGGCCGAGCTCAAGGGCATGGGCATCAACACCAACTGCGCGCCGGTCCTGGATGTGCCGGTGGCGGGCGCCCACGACATCATCGGCAATCGCGCATTCGGGGCCGATCTCCGGACCATCGTGAAACTCGGGATGGCGGTGGCCGATGGCCTGATGGCCGGCGGCGTTCTCCCGGTGATGAAGCACATTCCCGGTCACGGGCGGGCGACAGCCGACAGTCATCTCGAGCTGCCGGTGGTCGCGACCGACAAGCCCACATTGATGGCGACCGACTTCGAGCCGTTTCGACAGCTTGCGGGCCTGCCGGCGGCGATGACGGCACACGTCGTGTTTTCGGCGCTCGATGCAACTCGCCCGGCAAGCACGTCTCGCGCGGTGACCACCGAGATCATTCGCCAGCACATCGGCTTCAGCGGACTGCTGATCAGCGACGATCTATCGATGAAGGCGCTCACGGGAACGTTCGCCGAGCGCACGCGCGCCGTTCTTGCCGCGGGCTCGGATCTGGCGCTGCACTGCAACGGCGAGATGGCCGAGATGCGGGAGGTGGCCGCCGCCACGCCGCCGCTCGCCGGGCTTGCCAAGACGCGCTTCGAGGAGGCGATCGAGGTGGTCCGTCAGCCCGCGCAGCCTGTGGATAACGCCCGCGTTGAAACGCTGCTGCAGCGGCTTTTGGCCAGCGCCGCCTGAATCAGTATAGGGTCCGGCCCGCCCACAGGATATGCACAGCACCGCTGCTTGCAGCAGCACACAAGGCCAGAGCGAGACGTAATGATCTCAACCAGTAATGGCGGAAGCGACAGGCCGGGAGGCGCGCCCGACGGCGGCGAGGCGTCGCATGCCCCGCCGTCGGCCGATCCGGCGGTGGCCGAAGGGTCGGACGTCTGGGGTGAGGTGTCCGGTGCCGACGAGCGTTCGGCGGCGGAGATTCTGAAGGTCGACGTGGCGGGCTTCGAGGGCCCGCTCGATCTGCTCCTGGCGCTCGCACGCACGCAGAAGGTGGATCTCGCGCGGATTTCCGTGCTGGCGCTCGCCGAGCAGTATCTGGCCTTCATCGCCGAGATGAAAGCGCTCCGGCTGGAGGTGGCGGCAGATTACCTGGTGATGGCGGCCTGGCTCGCGTTTCTGAAATCGAAGCTGCTGTTGCCGAAGGAGGAGAAATCCGCGGACGGGCAGCCGACCGCGGACGAGATGGCGGCGCGCCTGCAGTTCCGCCTGCTGCGGCTCGAGGCGATGCGCGATGCGGCGGCGAAACTTTTCACGAGAAAACGTCTCGGCCAGGACGTGTTCCCGCGCGGCATGCCGGAGGGCGTCAAGACCATCCGCGAGCGCCAGTACTCGGCCGAGATCTATGACCTGATCAAGGCCTACGCCGAGCAGAGGAAGCGCACGGTGGTGAAGCGCGCGCATGTCGTGAAGCGGCGCGTCGTCTGGTCGATCAAGGACGCGCGCACCCGGCTCGAGACGCTGGTTGGCAAGACGGATGTGGGCAGCTGGGTGCAGCTCGATTTCTTCATCGAGCAGTATCTGCCCGAGCCGGAGCTCAGCCGCACGATGCTCGCCTCGTCATTCGGTGCCACGCTCGAGATGGCGCGCGAAGGCCTGATCGAGCTGCGCCAGGCCGCGCCCTTCGCGCCGATCTACATGCGCCGCCGCGAGGCGGGGGCGAAGTGGGAGAGAATTGGGTGAGAAGTGAGTCGGTAGTTCGTAGTTGGTAGTTCGTAGTTCGTAGTTCGTAGTCAGTTGGCATTGGTCGGCGACCCTCCAGTCTCGGCCAACTACCAACTACTAACGACCAACTACGAACGATCCTTGGAGTTTGTCGCGTGCAAATTCATCCTCCACATAAGGGGAACGCATGGAGCGGCCGAAACTCAGCATTCGCTTCGCCGAGGAGGGCGAGGAGATGACGATGAGCGCGGGAGCGCCGCCCGATCCAGAGCGGGACGACCGTCCGGATGAAACGTCGGCGGCCGAGAAGTCGTCGAATGTCGCCGCGCTGCCGTCGGCCGACCGGCGCGAGTCGCTGCGCATTGTCGAGGCATTGCTGTTCGCCGCCGCCGAGCCCCTGGCCGAGGGGCATCTCGCGCAGTTCCTGAAAGGCGCTGATGTCGCTGCGGTGCTCGAGGAATTGAAGGGCCTCTATGCCGGTCGCGGCATCAATCTGGTGCGGGTTGCCGGCAAGTGGCAGTTCCGCACCGCGGAGGATCTCTCCTATCTGTTGGAGCGCCACGCGGTTGAGGAGCGCCGCCTCTCCAAGGCCGCGCTCGAGACGCTGTCGATCATCGCCTATCACCAGCCGGTGACGCGCGCCGAGATCGAGGACATCCGCGGCGTCGAGACCTCGAAGGGCACGCTCGACATTCTGATGGAGACCGGCTGGATTCGCCCGCGCGGACGCCGCCGCGCGCCCGGCAAGCCGCTCACCTACGGCACCACCGAAGCCTTCCTCGAGCACTTCCAGCTCGCCGAGATCAAGGACCTGCCGGGTTTGTCGGAGCTGAAGGGCGCCGGCCTGCTCGATGCCAACCTGCCCCCCGACTTCCTCGTTCCCTCACCCACCGATGTCGCCAAGCTCATGCCCGACGAGCTACCGCTCGAGGACGAGGACAACCAGGAAGAACTCCCCCTCGACGACGGAGCCGACGGCGAAGATGCGGAGGCAGCAGGCGAGGCCGGCGCTGCGAGCGCGGAGAAGGACGAAGCGGCGGAGTAGGGGGCCGTCGATCCAAACAGGACGCAACGCTGCCGCGCAGGTTGCCCGAGCGTGACAAACGTAGGTCGGAGTGAGCCGGCCCCGCGCGTTCGCACGCAGCACTTCAGCGCTCGACCCGGCGAAGTCCGACACCTACTTGTTGCCCCGTCGCAAGTCGAACGCGACCCACAAAACGATCTCCCGCCGACCGTCGCAGTGGACGGGGTCAGACCCATGGGTCTGACCCCTGGTCGTCTCTCGTCATCCCGGCGAAGGCCGGGATCTCTGTGCGGGTCTGCGGCCTCGGAGCGCGAAAGTGTATGCTGTCGTCAATGCCGAGCGCATTGATTGGCGCGTCGGTCCCGGCCTTCGCCGGGATCGAGGGATGGTCGGGGTCAGACCCACGGGTCTGACCCCTCGATTGCCGGTGCAGCGCATCGCGCCATGCACGGATCGACAGTTGCCACGTCCCCTGGGATCATCGAGGTTGAGCGCTCGCAACTCGCTCTGAGCTCAACCGCTCCCACGCGCCACCAAGGACCCCACCTCCATGCCCGCCTCCTACGAAAACCACCGCGCGCAACTCAAAGCCATCCTCCGCGGCTGGGGCATGCCGGAGGAGAACGCGGAGATCACGGCGGAGATCCTCTCCTGGTCCGACCTCCACGGCGTCGACAGCCACGGCATCTCGATGATCCCCGGTTATGACGCGCATCGGCGCAACGGCCGCGTGAAAATGGACGCGCGCCCGAGGATCGTTTCGCAGACGCCGGTGTCGGCGGTGGTCGACGGCGGCGGCGGCCTCGGCCATGTGCCCGGCCATTTCGCCATGTCGACCGCGATCGCCAAGGCCAAGCAGGTGGGAATGGCAGCAGCCGTCGTGCGCGGCTCTGCGCATTTCGGCGCGGCCGGGTTCTATTCCCTGATGGCCGCGAAGGCGGGGCTCGTCGGCATGTCCTGCACATCGGCGTCGGGCATTCAGGTCGCGCCGACCTTCGGCAAGAAGGCGCGGCTCGGCACCGATCCCTGGTCGTTCGCCGCGCCGAGCGCCGACGGCGTGCCGTTCCTGCTCGACATGGCGACGACGACGGTTGCCGCGGGCCGCATTCGCAATAAGGCGAACGAAGGTTTGCCGACGCCCGACGGCTGGGTGCTCGACAGCGAGGGGCGCCCGTCCAACGATCCGCTGGTGGCGAAGGAGAAGGGCGGCTTTCTCACCTCGCTCGGCGGCTCGCCGGAGAATTCGTCGTACAAGGGCTACGGTCTCGCGGTGATGGTCAACATTCTTGCGTCCTGCCTCTCGGGCGCGTCGCTGATCACCGACCCCGAGCACACCAAGAAGCCCGGCGGCATGGACATCGGACATTTCTTCATGGCCATCGATCCCGCGATCTTCCGCGGCGCGGGCGCGTTCGAGTCGGACGTTTCAACGTTCCTCGGTGCGCTGCGCGCGACGCCACCGGTCGACCCGAAGCAGCCGGTGATGGTCGCCGGCGATCCCCAGTGGAACCTCGCCGAGCAGCGCCTGCGGGATGGTATTCCCGTGGGGCCCGGCCTGCTCAACCAAGTCCGCCAGATTGCGCAGGCAGCCGCCGCACCGTGGCTGCTGGATTGAGGGGCACAATCGTGGACGGGGTCAGACCCATGGGTCTGACCCATGGTCTACCTCACCGCAACTCCGCACACGCCCGCTGAATGCGCCGGCACGCTTCGGTGAGGAGCTCGGTGGAGGTCGCGAACGAGATGCGGAAGTGCGGCGAGAGGCCGTAGGCCGCACCCTGCACCGCCGCAAGGCCGCGCTCCAGCAGATAGAGCACGACGTCGCGATCGTTTTCGAGCACCTTGCCGCTGGGCGTCGTCTTGCCGATCAGCCGGCTGCAATCGGGAAACGCATAGAACGCGCCCTCCGGACTGCGGCAGGTGAGGCCCTTCGCCTGGTTGAGCATGCCGACGGCGAGATCGCGGCGCTCCTCGAACGAGCGGCTGTTCTCCTTGACGAAGCCCTGCGGGCCGGTGAGCGCGGCAACCGTCGCCGCCTGGCTGATCGATGACGGCGCGCCCGTGCTCTGCGACAGCATCTTCACCATCTCGCGGATCAGCTCGGGCGGGCCGCCGGCAAAGCCGAGCCGCCAGCCGGTCATGCAGTAGGTCTTCGAGACCCCATTGAGCGTCAGCGTGCGCGATTTCAACTCCGGACATACAGCAGCGATGGTCGCGAACTGGCGGCCGTCGAACAGGATGTGCTCGTACATGTCGTCGGAGAGAATGGCGACGTCGGGGTGGCGCAGCAGCACGTCGGCGAGCCCCGCGAGCTCATTCGCTGAATAGACGGCGCCCGACTGATTGGACGGCGAGTTCAGAATGAGCCAGCGCGTCGCCGGCGTGATCGTCGCCTCCAGTGCCTCGGGCGTCAGCTTGAAGCCTGTCTCGGCCGTGCAGGGCACGATCACCGGCGTGCCGCCCGCCAGCTGCACGATCTCGGGATAGGAGATCCAGTAGGGCGCCGCGATGATCGCCTCGACACCCTTCTCCACGGTCGCCATCAGCGCGTTGAAGAGCACGTGCTTGCCGCCGTTGCCGACGATGATGTTGGCAGGCTCGTAATCGAGGCCGTTGTCGCGATGGAATTTCTCGATGATGGCCGCCTTGAGCTCGACGGTGCCCGACACCGTGGTGTAGCGCGTCTGGCCGGCGCGGGCGGCGCGAAAGGCGGCGTCGATCACGTGCTCGGGCGTCGGGAAGTCGGGCTCGCCGGTTGTCAGCGACACGATGTCGGCGCCGGCGGCCTTCATCTCGCGGGCGCGCTGGGCCGCGAGCGTGGAGGCGGAGGTCACGACTCTGCCGACGCGGGCGGCGAACTTCATCGGCGGTCTCCTCGGCGGGTCAGCGGTTAGCGGTCCGGGCGCCTTCGCACGGATGGCGCTCTTTGTCTCCCGTTGCGCTGGCCACGGCAAGGTCCGAGCAGCCCATCCGGCCGCGCAAGCCACGGGTCAGACCCATGGTTCTGCCTCCGCCCCGCCCCGCCCCCGTCCGGCATGGCGACGCGGCGACCCGCGCCGTTGACCCCTGACGGGCGATGCCGCATAGGACGTGAGGTCGCGCAGCTGCTGACGAGCCGGAAAACTGGCGGCGCGCTCATCGAGGCTCAGCTTGAAGCTTTCCCGCTTGTTCACGCGCAAAGAGGCCGCCATGGCCCCCGCCTCGGCCGAGCCGGCGAATGGAGCGGCGGCTGCTGCCGGACCGCAGGGCCGCGCCCGGACGACCTTTGCCGCAAGCCTCACCTTCGAGAACGTCGAACGGCGATACGATGAGTTGATGGCGCTCAAAGGCATCTCGCTCGATATCGCGCCGGGGGAGGTTGTGTGCCTGCTCGGCCCCTCCGGCTGCGGCAAGACCACGCTGCTGCGCATCGCGTCCGGCATCGAGAAGCCGTCCAAGGGCCGCGTGCTGATCAGCGGGCAGGAGGTGGCGGGCCCCAATCGTTTCGTGCCGCCGGAGCAGCGCCACGTCGGCCTGATGTTCCAGGACTTCGCGCTCTTCCCGCACCTGACCATCCTCGAGAACGTGATGTTCGGGCTGAAGTCGCTGCCCCGCGAGGAGCAGGTGCGGGAGGCGCGTATCGGCCTCGCCCGCGTCGGCCTCGAGCGCTATCGCGATCATTATCCGCACGTGCTCTCGGGCGGCGAGCAGCAGCGCGTGGCGCTGGCCCGCGCCTTGGTGCCGCGGCCCTCGGTGGTGCTGATGGACGAACCGTTCTCCGGCCTCGATGTGCAGTTGCGCTCGCGGCTCCAGGAGGACACGCTGGCGCTTCTCCGCGAGACGCGCGCCACCTCGATGATCGTCACTCACCACCCCGAGGAGGCGATGCGCCTTGGGGACCGCATCGTGATCATGCGGGCGGGTCGGATCGTGCAGGCTGGTGCGCTGGCTCAGCTCTACCGCGATCCGGCAGATCTCTTCGTCGCGCGGCTGTTCTCGGAGATCAACGAGATTCCGTGGACGGTCACCGGCGGCGCGCTGCGCACGCCGGTTGGCACCTTCGTCGTGCCGGAGATCGCTGAAGGCGAGCGCGCCGTGCTCTGCATCCGTCAGCGGGCGATCCGCTTTGCCGGGCCGGGTAAGGGCCACCCGGCGCGCATTCGCCACGTTCGTCAGCTGGGAGACGCCGCCGTGCTGGAGGTGGCCGTCCAGGGTTTCGATCAACTGGTCAAAGTCCGGGTACGCGAGATCGAGCTGCCGGAGCCTGGCACCGAGGTTTCGATCGTGATCGATCCCGAGCGGGTCCTGGTGTTTCCGGCGGAGCCTGGCGCGGAAGGTGAAAGTGCGTTGAGCTCAGCGGTTTAGGGCGAAACCGTGTTGCTGCGTCAAGCCAGCGGGAGGCGCGTCCTTCGCTTGCTCCTGAGGCCCCTGATGCGATAGAAGTTGCGGAAAATGCAACTCCTCGTACGTGAAGGGTTCGCAGAAGACGCAAGAGCGTGCTGGGCACTCCTGCCGGCAGTGCGCTGAACGGAGTTATCCATGGGTACGTGGAGCGTTTCGCACTGGCTGATCCTGCTGGTCATCGTGCTGTTGCTGTTCGGAGCTGGCAAGATCCCGCAGCTGATGGGCGACATGGCGAAGGGCATCAAGACCTTCAAGAAGGGCATGCAGGACGACGAGGAGACGGCGAAGAAGCCGGATGCGCCAGGCGTCGCTCCGAAGCCGATCGAGCATGCCGCGGGCCAGAAGCCCGGCTCGCCCGAGGGCACGAAGGTCGGCTGACGTTCGCCCGGCTTGGGCCATTACGGACGGTCGCGATGCTCGCACGAGCCTGTTTGGCTGCTGAGCGGGACGCGTCCGAGCTGGAGTCGCGATGTTCGACCTGACCTCATCGAAGCTCTTGCTGCTCGGCATCATCGCGCTGCTCGTGGTGGGGCCGAAGGAGCTGCCGGGCCTGCTGCGCACGGTCGGGCGCTACGTTGGCATGATCAAGCGGCAGGCAGCGGAGTTCCGCTCGCAGTTCGACGAGGCGATGAAGGAAAGCGAGCTGGCCGAGCTGAAGAAGCAGGTGGAGGATTTCGGCAAGGAGGCCGAGAGTGCCGTCCGCGAAGCCGAGCACAGCATCCAGAAAGAAGTCGACGCGGTCCAGGAGGAAGCCAACAGGACGCTCGCCGAGGTCGATGCTGCCGTGAAGGCGGAGACAGACGCAGTCTCTCAAGGCATCCCGGCCAACGGCACCGGCGCGCACGAGAGCCTGCCGGCGCCGGAGCCTGCGTCCCCGACACAGGATGAAGTCGCGGCCGCGTCGTCGGTCAATGCCGCCAGAACTGATCTTGAACCAGCACTTGCCGGCGGTTCTGCCGACAAGCACACGAGTTTACCCGCTTCGAAGTCCTGATTTTGCCGGGCTGAGCAGTGGGGATAGGCTCATGCAGGACGACCGGTTCGAGTGGGACGGCGCCAAGGCTGCAAGAAATCTGCATGAGCATCATGTTTCGTTCGAGCTGGCCCGCTTGGCCTTTGACGATGACAACGCGTTGACCGAGTTTGGACGAGGAGGAGACCGAAGAACGATGGCACCGGATCGGCATGGCAGCCAGCCGCATGCTGTTCGTTGTCTACGCTGAGCGCATCGTCGACTACGATCCGGAAACCGATGAGACCAGCGTTCGATACCGCATCATTTCCGCCAGGAAGGCAGCCAAACGTGAGCAAGATCGCTACTACCGGCAAGCGGGTCCTTAAGGGCGATGGTTGGCATGACGACAATGGCCCCATCCCTGGGTTTCCCGATCAATGGGACTTGCCGATGACGGAAGAGGAAAAGCACGAGGCGGCATTGGCCGACCCGGATAACCCGCCGATGACACCGGGGCAGCTTGCACGCATGCGCCGCATCTCGTTGGCAAAGTTCACGCGCCAAAAGCTCGGCATGTCGCAGGACACGTTCTCTGACACCTACGCCATCCCGCTCGACACGCTCCGCGCCTGGGAGCGCCACCAGGCCGAGCCGACGCCGGCCGAGACCTCGTTCCTCAAGGCCATCGCAGCAGCGCCCGATGTGGTGCGTGAAGCTTTAGCCAGAGAGCACGCATGAGCGATGAGTTTGCCAGGATACCTAACTCGGTGTGCGGGTCCGCTGCGACGCACCGCACAGGAGCTTGAACATGCAGGACATGGCCCCGACGACCAGCAGTGACCCGCCGAAGCGCGCCGGCCAGGAGGAGATCGACGCATCCAAGGCGCCGTTGATGGAGCACCTGGTCGAGTTGCGTCAGAGGCTGATCTACATCCTGGTGGGCATCGCGGTCGCGTTCGTCGTCTGCTTCTATTTCGCACAAAGCCTGTTCGAGATCCTCGTCGAGCCCTACCGGTGGGCCTACAAATGGGCGACCGGCCAGGACAAGGTGAAGCTGATCTTCATCAACGCGCCCGAGTACTTCTTCACCCAGATCAAACTCGCATTGTTCGGCGCCATCTGCCTGACCTTCCCCAACATCGCCGCGCAAGTCTGGCGATTCGTGGCGCCGGGCCTCTACAAGGACGAGAAGGACGCGTTTCTGCCGTATCTGATCGCGACGCCGATTCTGTTCATCCTTGGCGCGCTGATCGTCTATTTCATCGTCACGCCCTTCATGATGTACTTCTTCGTGAAGATGCAGACGACATCGAGCACGCTCGACATCGTCCTCGAGCAGCGCGTTGCCGACTATCTGTCGCTGATCATGACGCTGATCCTCGGGTTTGGCATTTGCTTTCAGCTGCCCGTCGCGTTGTCGCTGCTCGCGCGCGCCGGCTTCCTCGACGGCGATCAGCTGCGCTCGTTCCGGCGTTATGCGATCGTCGCGATCTCTTTCGCAGCCGCAGTCCTCTCGCCGCCCGATCCTTTCTCGATGCTCGCGATGATCGCACCGACCGTGATCCTCTACGAAGCGTCGATCTGGGTCGTGGATCGCATCGTGAAGCAGCGCAAGGCGAAGCTTGAGGCAGCCTAATTGGTAGTTCGTAGTTTGCAGTTTGTAGTTCGTAGTTTGCAGTTCGTAGTTCTCGTAGTTTGCAGTTCGTAGTTCTCGGTTCCTACCAACTACCAACTACCAACAACCAACTAAAAGGAGCCGCTTATGGATCTCGCCGCAACGCTCGTGAAGTTCTCCGCCGCTGTCGAAACCGGCAATGGCAACGCGCTTGCCGATCTGTTCACCGCGGATGGTGTCTACGACGACTACTTCTTCGGCCCGTCGAAACCCGGCCGACAGGGCATCGTCGACATGCTCGCGCACTTCTACGATGGCGGGAAGAACTTCAAGTGGGAGTTCTTCGATCCCGTCGTTGCGGGCGACAAAGGCTACGCGAGCTACCGCTTCTCTTACGATTCGACGCTGCCCGAGGCCAAAGGCGCTCGCGTAATGTTCGAAGGGATCAGCCGGTTCCGCTTGCAAGGCGGCAGGATCGAGCACTACTCCGAGGTTTTCGATCGCGGTGCCGCGCTCGCGCAGCTCGACTTCGCCCCTGAGCGACTGAAGAAGATCGCGCTCAAGTATGCCGCCGCGCTGAAGGCGCGCCCGGAAGCCAAGGCGCACACAAGCTGAAGCTTTTCACCCGCACGCCCTGACGTTCGAGGCGCGCCCGAACCCCGCATTCGTTGCCCCCTTGCTCTCACCCCAGCGGGTCGGCCTTGTAGGTCGCGATCTCGACGAGGTTGCCATCCGGATCCTCGATATAGATCGACGTCATCGGGCCCATAGCGCCTGTGCGCGGCCCCGGACCCGCGACGATCGGAATTTGCGCGGCCTCCAATCGGGCGATCACCGGCTTCAACCCCGCCTCGGCAACGAAGCACAGATCGAGAGAGCCCGGCGCATCGACTTTGCAGGTCCACCAGCTTGCATCGCCGGTCTGGCGCAGGTTGAACTTGTGTGGGCCGAATTTCAGGGCGGTGCGGGTGATACCGGGCGCAGCCGGACTCGTGTAGACCTCGCGCCTGAAGCCGAGCGCCCGCTCATAAAAGGAGGCAGTGGCTTCGACGTCCCGGCAATTCATCACGATGTGGTCGATACGATCGATCATGCTGGCCACTCCCGACTGGTGCCGCCGTACTTCCTTGCGATGCAACACGATGCCAGAGGCTTTCGCGCGACGAAAGCCGGATCTTTGCCAGTCTCTCCGATTGACTTCGCCCCCCGCGCTCCCGCAATCTGAGAAGAACCAAGATCGCGCGACCAGCCGACGCTCAACAAGGGATGGAAAAATGAAACTTCGTAAGACATTCGTTGCGCTCGCAGGCATGGCAGCCGCGCTGACGCTTGCCGCACCGCTGGCCGAGGCGCAAGGCCAGAAGGAAATCAAGATCGGCATCATCTTCGATCAGACCGGCCCCTTCGCGGGTGGCGGGTCGGTCGCCACGTACCTGGGCACCAAGTACGCCATCGACATGAAGAACGAGGCGGGCGGCGTCGAAGGCTACAAGATCGTGCCGATCTTCGCGGATGCCCAGTCCAAGGCGGATGTTGCCGTGAACGAGGCCGAGCGGCTCATCAACGACCAGAAGGTCGACATGCTGCTGGGCGTCTACTCGTCCGCTCACTGCGTGCCGCTCTCGGCCAAGGTCGATGCGGCGAAGAAATTCTGGTGGGCGACGGTCTGCATCTCCTCGGCCGTGTTCCGTAACAAGAACCTGCAGTATGTGTTCCGCAGCCACGCGCACTCCGATCAGTGGGGCGAAGCTTCCTGCGACATGCTCCACGGCTATGCCAAGGAGAAACTCGGCAAGGACCCGAAGGACCTGACTGTCGCCATCATCCACGAGGACGGCCCCTACGGCGTCGGCGTCGCGAAAGGCAACGAGGAGCGCTGCACCAAGCACGGCATCAAGATCGTGCACAAGGAAGGCTATGCGGCAACCGCGGCCGATCTCTCGGCGCTGGTCACCAAGCTGCGCCGGGCGCGCCCCGACGTGCTGCTGCACACCGGCTACAACCCCGACATCACGCTTTTCCTCCGCCAGGCCAAGGAAGCGGGCTTGAAGTTCCGCGCGTTGATCGGGCACGGCGCCGGCTACGGCCAGTTCGACAAGCTGCAGGAGACGTTCGGCAAGGACGTCGACTACATCTACAACATCGACACGGTCGGCTCGCATCTGCTCGACCCGAAGAAGCTCAAGGTCAAGGACGCCGAGAAGATCATCGCGGAGATGCTGTCGCGGTTCAAAAAGGACATGAATCCGAAGGTGATCACGCCGCACGTCTCGATCGGCTTCTCGAACGCCTGGGCATTCCTCGACGATGTACTGCCGCGCGCGATCAAGAAGCACGGCGGTATCGACAGCGAGGCACTGCGCAAGGCCGCGCTCGAAACCGACATTCCCGACGGCGGCACGCTGCAGGGCTATGGCGTGAAGTTCAATCCGCCCGGCCACGAGATGGCCGGCCAGAACGAGCGCGCCTATCCGGTGGTCACGCAGTACATCGGTGACAAGACGCTGGTCGTGTGGCCGAAGCAGGACCAGACCGCCGAGCCGGTGCTGCCGCTCCCCGCCGGCCACGCCTACGCGACGAACTGAGCGAACGCTTTGGGATCTTTCCGCTGCCCAGCGGCCCACGCCTACGGCGCTGATTGATGACAAAGCCTTTGGGTGGGTCCCATGCGCATCGAGTTCGACTGGGACCCACAGAAAGCTGCCGAAAACATCCTCAAGCACAACGTCTCGTTCGACGAAGCGTTGACTGTGTTCGCAGACCCGCTTGCGCTGACCAGGTTTGACGACGACAGCGCAGGTCTTGAGGAGCGCTGGATTACGATCGGCCTCTCTCGTGCTACAAGGCTCCTGCTCGTCGTGCACACTCATGCACAATTGGACGACGATCTAGCTCATATCAGGATAATATCAGCGCGCAGACCAACGAGGAATGAAGCCCGGCAATACGAAGAAAATCCGTGAGGCAGCCGTGTCACAGGACATGAAGGACGAATACGACTTCTCAGGCGGGACGCGCGGTAAGTTCTACCGCAAGGGCGCAGACTTGATTCCGCCGATCCACTTGGAGGCTGATGTGTTGAAGTACCTGTCCGCCCGTGCGGAGGCGCGCGGCGTCAGCCTGAACGAGCTGGTGAACGAGCTGCTGAAGAAGGACATCGAGTTGATCGAAGCCGCCCGCTGAAGCGGACGAGGGGGGAACACGCTTCACATGGCGATGCTGATGGTTTCCGGTTTGACCAAGAAGTTCGGCGGCTTCACGGCCGTCAGCAATGTGTCGTTCGAGGTGCAGCAGGGCGAGATCCTCGGCCTCATCGGGCCGAACGGCTCCGGCAAAAGCACCACGTTCAACTGCATTGCCGGCATGTATCCGCTGACCTCCGGCAGCGTCACGTTCGAAGATCAGGAGATCGGCGGGCTCACCGCCAGCCAGGTCTGCCACAAAGGCATCGGCCGGACATTCCAGATCCCGCGGCCCTTTCGCAATCTCTCGTTGCTCGAGAACGTGGCGCTGTCCGCCTGGTTCGGCCAGGACGCAAAGGTCTCGCGCGCGGAGTGCTGGATGCAGGCCGAGGAAGCGCTCGCCATGGTCGGGCTGCCGACCGATGCCAGAACGACCACCGACGGGCTTGGCGCCGCCGCCCTGAAGAAGCTCGAGCTGGCGCGCGCGTTGGCGACCCAGCCGCGTCTGCTGCTGGCTGACGAAAGCCTCAACGGCCTTGATCATACCGAGATGGATCAGGCCGCCGACATGCTCGGCCGCATCCGCCGCGAGAAGGGCATCACCATCGTCTGGGTGGAGCACATCATGGGCGTGCTGATGCGCGTCGTCGACCGCGTCGTCGTGCTCGACCACGGCGAGAAGATCTACGATGGCTCTCCCAAGGGCGCGCAGACCGACAAGCGCGTGGTCGAGGTCTACCTCGGCAGCGAGGCCGTCGCATGAGCGCGGTGGGGGACGGTGCGCAATTCGTAGGTCGGAGTGAGCGGGCCCGGGCGTTCGCAATGGGCACGGTGCGGCGACCCGCGAAGTCCGACAACTTGGATGGCGCGCAGAAACTGTCGGACTACGCCGGACGCGCCGCCAATGAAATGTCGCGACGCCTCGACCGGCTCACTCCGACCTACGAGGACGCGCGATACACGGGGGGCCTTCGTGCTGACACTCGATCGGATTGATGCCGGCTACGGCGGATTTCAGGCGCTGTTCGGCGTCTCGATGGAAGTCAAGGCAGGCGAAGCCGTTGCCGTCATCGGGGCCAATGGCGCCGGCAAGACCACGCTCCTGCGCGTGATCTCGGGCATGCTGCCGGCGACCGGCGGCGCCATGTCGATGGAAGGCACGGATCTGCGCGTAACGCCGCCGCACAAGATCCTGGAGGCGGGGATCGCGCACGTGCCGGAGAGCCGGCGTCTCTTCCCGCGTCTCTCGGTCGAGGAGAACCTCAAGATGGGTGCCTTCGTTCCGGCCGCCCGCGCGCGCTTTCAGGAGAGCCTCGAGTACGTCTACGGTCTCTTTCCGCGGCTCAAGGAGCGACGCGCGCAGCTCGCCGGTACGATGTCGGGCGGCGAGCAGCAGATGTGCGCGATCGGCCGGGCGCTGATGAGCCGCCCGAAGCTCGTTCTCCTCGATGAGCCGTCAATGGGCCTTGCGCCCGTCATCGTGGCGCAGGTTTTCGATCTCGTGCGCCGCATTCGCGCGGAAGGCTACACCGTGCTCATCGTCGAGCAGAATGTCGCCCAGGTGCTGAAGGTCGCGGACCGGGCCTACCTGCTCGAGGTCGGCAAGATCGAGCAGTCGGGTTCGTCGGCGGAGCTGCTCGCCAGCGACGACATCCGGAAAGCGTACATGGGGTTGTGATCCAATTCCCTCTCCCCGCTCGCGCGCGGCGGGCTGTGAAGATGGGGCACGAACGAACCGCGCGCAAACGGGGAGAGGGTAAGGGTGAGGGGCGGCCACAATCTCTGAGCAAGCGGCCGCCCTTCACCCTTACCCTCTCAGATGTTCGCTTGCATGCCTCCGGCATGACTTGAGCAGAGCATGGAGAGAGGGGGGAAGGACGCAAGGTATGGATTGCTCACTCGACATCTTCTTCGTGGAAGCCATCATCAACGGGCTCCTCTTCGCGGGCCTGCTGGCGCTGCTGGCGCTGGGGCTCAATCTGATCTTCGGCGTCATCGACGTCGTCTGGATCTGCTACGCCGAGCTGGTGATGGTCGGCATGTACGCGATCTGGAACGCCTATAAGGGCGGCACGCCATTCCTGCTAGCGGCGCTGATCGGCATCTTTCTGATCGCAATCGCCGGCGTGCTGCTGCACCAGTTCGTGATCCGGCCCGTGCTCGATCAGGCGCCGATCAACCAGCTGCTGGTGACGGGCGGCGTGCTCTTCCTGCTGCAATCTCTCGCCACGCTCGCCTTCGGCATCGACTTCAAGAACCTCGGCATTCGTCTGGGCTCGCTCAACGTCGCCGACATGAGCTTCTCCTACGCGCGCATCTGGACGTTCTTCATCGCGCTTGCGGGAATGCTGGTGCTCTGGGTGTTCCTGAAGAAAACCTACATCGGCATTGCCGTGCGCGCGATCAGCCAGGACCGGCAGATCATGCCGCTGATGGGCGTCGATCCGAAGCGGATCTATCTCGTCACCTCGGCGATCGGCGGCGGGCTCGCCGGCCTCGCCGCGTCGCTGATGGTGCTGCAGTACGACATCTATCCTCAGATCGGTCTGCAGTTCGGGCCGCTGATCTTCATGATCACGGTGCTCGGTGGCCTCGGCAACATGATCGGCGGCTTCGTCGCGGCGTTCATCATCGCCCAGTTCATCGCGGTCGGCTCGAGCTGCTTCCACACCGAGTGGGGCTATGCGGTCGCGTTCCTGTTCTTCATGGTGGCGATCTTCATCAAGCCGCAGGGTCTCTTCGGGGGCAAGTCATGACCGTGTCCCGCCTGTCCCCGGCCTGGATCGTCAGCATCATCGGCCTTCTGATATTGCCCTGGCTCGTCCGCTTCGGACTGCCGGCCAGCGAGAAGTATTACTTGCACCTGCTGATCCAGATCCTGCTCTGGGCCTTCATCTACACCGGCTGGTCGCTGATGGGCCGATTCGGCCTGACGTCGCTGGGCCACAGCGCCTTCACGGGAATCGGCGCCTACGTGACCGTCCTTGCCTGGAACTACCTAGGGCTCACGCCACTTCTCGGGATCCCGGTTGCCGTCGTGCTCGCCATGGTCGCCGCCCTGATCATCGGCTATCCCTGCTTCGCGCTCAGGATCACCGGCCACTACTTCGCGCTGCTGACGCTGGCCTTCACCGAGTTCGTGCGCCTGTGCATCGTCGGCCTGCGCGATTACACCGGCGGCTCGCTCGGCACGCAGCCAAAGCGATACGGCGACGGCATTTCGCTCTACGCCGTGCAGTTCGAGCCCGATCGCATGCTGGCCTACCACATCGTGCTCGTCATGTGGCTGATCGGACTTTACGTCTGGATCAGGATCGACCGCAGCATGGATCGCTACGCGCTCGATGCCGTCTCCCAGGACGAGGATGCGGCCGCCGCCGTCGGCATCAACGTAACGCGCGAGAAGCTGAAGATCACCGCGCTTTCCGCCGGCATGTGTGCCTTCGGCGGTGCCATGTTCGGCCAGTACCAGATGTACATCGGCCCGGATACGATCGCCGGCCTCGGCATCTCGCTCAACATGGTGTTCGCCGTGATTGCGGGCGGCATCTGGTCGCTTCTGGGCCCGAGCTTCGGCGCGCTCTTCACGCAGGTGCTCTCCGAGATCTTGCGGATCATGATCCAGAGCCCCGGTTTCAAGGCGGCGCTCGACGGTCTCAACGCGTTCCTCGCCACGTTCTCGAGCATCAAGATCAATCTGTCGAATGCGCTGGCGCTGGATCAGGCGATCTACGGTTTGCTGCTCATCCTCTTCATCATCTACATGCCGCGGGGCATCATTGGCACGTTGATGGAGCGGCGCGCCAGGCGGCGCTGACCGCCGGAGAGTGACCCAATGCGCGCGCTCAAAGACCGGCCGGCGATGAAGCGGATCGCCGTCTTTTTCGACGGCACCTGGAACAGGCCGGATGCCGCGGATCCCATCACGAACGTCGTCAAGCTGCATCGCGCAGTGCACGATCTCGGGACCGACAACGTTCGCCAGGTCACGCATTACGAGCTTGGCATCGCGACGGAGAAGGAGCTCGGCAGCTGGACCTTCGCGGCGGGTGCCATCGGCGTCGGCGTCGCCGAGCGCATTCAGGCGGGCTACCGTTATCTGGTCGACGCCTACCAGCCGGGCGACGAGATCTACATCTTCGGTTTTTCCCGCGGCGCTTATCAGGCACGAAGCCTCGGTGCCATGATCACAAGCATCGGCGTGCTGAAGCCCGAGGCGGCAGGCCGGATCGAGGAGGCCTGGACGTGCTATCAATCGGCGAAGGATCAGGATCATCCTAAACGGCTCGCCTCTCTCCAGTCCGAGGCCTATCGAACGCGCATTCGTCTGATCGGCGTCTGGGACACGGTCGGCAATCTCGGCGTGCCGTTCGCCCCGAAACGCTTCGATATCCGCGAGCTGGAATTCCACGACACGCGGCTCTCGGAACGTGTCGATGTCGGCCTGCACGCGCTGGCGATCGACGAGCCGCGTGGGCCGTTCGCGCCGACATTCTGGACCTGGCCAAAGGCACGGCCCGGTCCGCACGGCCAGATCATCGAGCAGGTGTGGTTTCCGGGCTGCCATGCCAATGTCGGTGGCGGCTATCAGGACGCGGGGCTGTCGGACATCTCGCTGCTCTGGATGGCGGAGCGCACGGCCGCACTGACGGGGCTCTCGCTCGATCTCGTCAGCCTCCGCCGTGAAGCGAAACCCGATCCGCTGGCCGAGGCGGTGATGCCCACATCCGACGGCGTGTTCCGCGTGTCGCACGTGCTGCCCTATATCCGCGTGCTGCTGCAAGATGGCCGTGCGATCAGACCGCTGCGTCGCGCGTTCTTCGGCGGCTGGCGGACGAGTGTCGTTGCGCCGGACGATCAGGTCGTGGGCGAAGCGATCCATGAGAGTGCGTTTCAACGCTACGGCCGTCGCGTGAAGCTCCGGCGCGGCGAGGAGGTGCGCGACGTCGTCTACAAGCCGCGCCCGCTCAAGGTGGAAGTTGTCAGGCGCATGCAGACGCGCGACGAGGCGTGAGCGCGTCGGTGTGAGACCAGTGTTTGGACACCGACCTCACTGAAGCGTGAACACGGACAGCGAAACCAGCGGGGTAGCTCCGGCGTACCGGAGTTCAAGTCTGATCACTCCCGTCCCTGGAAACCATGCAGGTCTGAACGATGCGATCCTTGCGCCCCGCTGCTGTACTTGCCGTGCTCGCCCTGAGTTCCGCTTTGTCTCTTGCCGAAGAGAGGTATGACACTTGGGAGCCGCTCACGAGCGAGTTCCCGTCCACGGGTGGCGGTGGCGTCATCATCAAGGACTACAACCCCGTTATCACCGAAGGTAAGTGCGTCACGCCCTTCACGGCTCACACGCCCGACGGCGCGGTTTACTCCAACATCGTCGAATTCGAGATCGAGGCGGTGCAGGGGGGCACGCTCTGCAAGAACGGCCGCTGGCGGGCAGTCGATGGCAGCGCTACGGGTACAACGCCTCTTCGCGTTTTCATCAAGGATGGAATTGCGCGCCGTTCGCCGTAATACCGATCAGGAGCCAGGCTCGACAGTTCTCCGGAACGCGAGAGACGCAGCTCGTTTCCGCCGAGCCGCCGCTCACGTCTACTCTTGGAGCCCGATCTGCATCGCCCGCAGCAGAAACGCCAGCTCGCGCTCGAGCACGTCGATGATCGTCTCGGCGCGGCGGAAGCCGTGCGCTTCGCCTGCGAACTCGTGCAGCTCCACCGGTACGCCCTTCGCTTTCAGCTTGTCGGCGATGAGCCGCGACTGCTCGGGCGGCACCACCTTGTCCTCGAGGCCCTGGAACAGGATCAGCGGCGCCGTGATGCCGTCGATCAGCGTAATGGGCGAGCGCTCGCGGCATCGCGTCTTCCAGCTCTTCGGCGTGGTGCCGAGCAGTCGATGCAGATACCCAGACTCGAACTTGTGCGTGTGCTCCATCAGCAGCGTCAGATCCGAGATGCCATAGTGGCTGGAGCCCGCAGCGAACACGTCCGTGGTCGCCAGCGCCATCAGCGTCGTGTAGCCGCCCGCACTCCCGCCCGCGATGGCGATGCGGTCCGCATCGGCGAGACCCTGTTTGGCGAGATGGCGGGCACCGGCCGCGCAATCCGCGACATCGGCAATGCCCCATTCACCGTCGAGGCGCTCGCGATAGCTGCGGCCGTAACCGGTCGAGCCGGCGTAATCCACATCCAGCACGGCAAAGCCGCGGCTCGTGTAGAACTGGATGCGCGGTGAGAGCCCGCGTCCGGCCATGCTGGTCGGTCCACCGTGCGCGAGAACGAGGGCAGGGGGCCTGGCGCCGCGCGGCGGAGTGACGGCGCTGTTGGTTGGCGCGTAGTAGAAGCCGCGCGCGGTCGCTCGACCGGATTTGAAGGTGATGAGCTCGGGCCGCGCCACGTCGTCGAACGCCTGGTCGGACGATGTGCGCACCATCGTCTCGTGATAGCTCTCCCCGAACATATAGCAGCGGATCGAGGACCCGAGATCGGAGGCGCTGGCGAAAGCGGCGATGCCGGCGTTCGACGCCGACAGGCCATCGAGCTGGTTCTCGGCGATCGTGTGCCACTCCTTCTTGATGCCGGACGTGGTACAGCTGAGCACGCGGGCGCCAAAACCGTTGCCGAGCTCTTCTGAGATGGGCGCGGCAATGATCTGGTTGTCGCCTGAGATCGCATAGGGTGCCGAGGCAAACGCCCACATCGGCCGGCCGAACTCTGTCTTGAGCTTGGTGAGGGCTCGCGTGGTCTTGCCGTCGTACGCCGAGATATTGCCCCAGCCGTTCTCGTCGGCGATGAAGATCAAGGTTCCGTCAGCGGCGAAGCGGGGATGCGCGGCCGCGACCCCCTTGCCACCGGCGATCCGGCGCGACTTGGCCGGCGTGCCGGTGCTATCCAGCGCTGCGACGTGCAGCTCCGCCTGATCCCAGGGCATGTCGGGCAAGTCCCATGCGATGAACGCCAGCGAGCGACCGTCGGGTGACAGTCGCGGTGCGGCATAGAAGTCGCGCCCCGACACCAGCTCGCTCACCTTGCCGCGCGATTTTCCCCCAAGCGCGATGGCAACGAGCAGATTGTCGGGCATGTGGCTGCCCTTCCTGTGCCGCTCGGCAACGGCGATCAGACGCTCGCGGGGCGCATCGAGCGCGAAATCGGCAAAGCGCAGCATGGGCTCATCGGTGATGCGCTTCGGCTTGCCGCCGGGTGTCAACCCATAGACATCCTGGTCCGCGTCATTGGCGAAATAGATGACTTCGCCCGCCGCCAGGAACTCGCCGCCGCCGTACTCATGCACACGCGAGCGCGCCGACCAGGGCGCATCGAGCAATTGCTCAGGTGTGCGGCTGCCCGGCCGGCAGCGCATCAGCGCGTTGCGCCCCTTTTCCTCCGGCCGGCCTTCCGTCCAGTAGATCCAATCGCCATCGCCCTGAAGAATACCGAAGCGGCGCGTGCCCTTCGCCACGTCAGCCGGCGCAATGGGCGACGGCCAGCGGCCGTAGGGGACGGCAGCGGTTTTCTTCTTCGATGACGACATGAGGCGCTCCGGAAAACAGAACGCCAGCTATACGCGGACGCAAAGCACCTCGAAAAGGGGTCAGACACCTGACACGCGACACCGGAGCTCTACCGAAGCGTCGATGGTCAGGTGTCTGACCCTGTTTCACCGCGGATCGCGGCCGCGTATGCTCCGGCAAACAGCCACCGTTGCCCCAAGGATCGGCCCCCATGAAAAACGTCGCCTTCACGCTGGTCATGATGCCGCCGCAGAACGATATCCGGCGCGGCTGGGGCGCACGCGTTGCCCAGAGCGACATCGGTGTCAAAGTCCTGCAGCCGGAAACCATGGAGGAGGCCATCCGCGATATCGCCGAGGCCGACGCCGCCTTCGGCGCCGTGCCCCTTGAAGCGCTCCGCGCCGCCAAGAAGCTGCGCTGGCTGCAAGCCCCGCAAATCGCGCCGCCCGCCGGCTTCTACTATCCGGAGCTCGTTGCGCATTCCTGCGTCGCCACCAACTTCCGCGAGATCTTCAACGATCACATCGGCGCCCACATCATGGCCTTCGTCTTGGCCTTCGCGCGCGGCTTCCACTACTACCTGCCGCAGCAGTTCAGGGCTGAGTACAAGCCGCGTCCGCTCGACACCGGCGTCATTCACCTCCCCGACACGACGGCGCTGATCCTCGGGCTCGGCGGCATCGGCGCCGAGGCTGCGCGGCTGATGAAGCCGTTCGGCATCAAGGTGATCGGTGTCGATGCACGCCGCACCGATAAGCCCGAGGGCGTCGACGAGCTCTATCCCGCGAGCGCGCTCGATGCCCAACTGCCGCGCGCCGATTTCGTCGTCATGACCATTCCCCACACGCCACAGACCGAAGGCCTGATGAACCGCGAGCGCATCCGGCGCATGAAGCGCGAGGCGTTCCTGATCAACATCGGCCGCGGCATGACGGTGCGGCTCGATGACCTGGTGGCGGCGCTCCATGCCGGCGAGATCGCGGGCGCCGCGCTCGACGTCTACGAGATCGAGCCGCTGCCGGCGGGCCACGCCCTTTGGGCGGCACCCAATGTGCTGCTGACGCCGCACACCGCGGGCTTCGGTCCCCATCTCGACGAACGCCGCTTCGATATCATTCTCGACAACTGCCGCCGCTTTG
Organism: uncultured Hyphomicrobiaceae bacterium; assembly: GCA_964500805.1. Classification (GTDB taxonomy): domain Bacteria; phylum Pseudomonadota; class Alphaproteobacteria; order Rhizobiales; family Hyphomicrobiaceae. Next base: position 4,911 of record CAZCQH010000066.1, on the reverse strand, counting down.
CCGCCGGCCAGCCGCTGCGCAACGTCGTCGACAAGGCGAGCTGGTTCTGAGGGGGGCGAGTGCTCAGGCGCAAGCGGCGCGTGCTGATGCAACTCGAGCCGCATGTGCCGAGCCGAACGAGGTCCGTTGCAGCAGCACCGGATCGGGCAGAATTATAGGAAAAGAGACTCAGAGAAAAAACGCCCGAATTTGGGGTCCACGCGGCACGCACGTGAGGCTGGAGAGGGGTGTGGTTTTGGTGGCTACCCCCATAGCCATCCGGCCCGAAAACGCGCCAGCGTCGAAATTCACCCATGAAGAATCGAAATGGCCGGGCGACCCTTGGTGTCAGAAGCGGGCGAGAGGCCGGAAATCAAGGCACGAGCCAGAAATTGCTTGCGCAACTCGAACCTTCGAGCCGGTGTGCTGCACCAGCAAGTCGGATCGGAGCACAAGGCTGGGCCCGTATCGGCGATTTTCTGATTGCCACCGCGCATATAGGTCAGCTATGTTGTCCTTTATGGGGCGACGCTTGTCGCGCTCCGGCTGGACAACGCCAACTGGGCAGACCGTCTGGCCGTGCGAGCCGCGCGTCCCTGAAGGGCGAGACGATCGTCACTCGTAATCCGCGGCCCGCGTTTCTGGCCTCAGGCTGTCCAATCAGGTAGACAGTCGGCCGAAGCACCACGGGCGCTGTATCTGCGAGCGGCAGCCAACTCCCCGAAGGTGCTGGGCTTTTCACCTGATCGGACAATTGCGTCCCGGGCGGGGTGGCAGGCTGCGCCGATGCGACAAAACCGGGTCGGATGACCCGCAAGGGCTGGAAAACATGTCGACGAAGAGACCGGACGTCGAAGGGGTCAGACCCCTGACTCGAAACGTCGAGGCAGATTCCACAGCGCCGCGTGTCAGGGGTCTGACCCCGGGCCATTGGATGCCGCCCGAGAAAGCAGGTCTCTACGAGCGCGCACGCGAGCACGATGCTTGCGGGGTGGGCTTCATCGCCGACCTGAAGAAGCGCTCGTCGCACAAGATCATCGAGGACGCGCTGGCCATCCTCGAAAACCTCGAGCATCGGGGCGCGGTTGGCGCCGACCCGACCTCGGGCGACGGCGCAGGGATCTTGATCCAGATCCCGCATGACTTCCTCAAGGAGGAGGCGGCTGAACACAAGATTAAGCTGCCGAAGCCCGGCCATTACGCTGTCGGCCACCTCTTCATGCCGCAGGACGAGCGGCTGATGGAGCATTGCGAGCGGGTCTGGGCGCGCATCATCCGCGAGGAAGGGTTGGAGTTCCTCGGCTTCCGCTCGGTGCCGGTCGACAACTCGTCACTCTCCGAGATGGTGAAGGCGACCGAGCCGCTGCATCGCCAGATCTTCATCGGGCGTCCGAAGTCGATCAAGGATCAGGATGAGTTCGAGCGCCGTCTCTACATGATCCGCAAGGTCGTCTCGAACGCGATCTATGACGCCTACAAGGGGCGCGACATCGGCCATTACACCGTGTCGCTCTCTTCGCGCACGCTGGTCTACAAGGGGATGTTCCTCTCCTACCAGGTGAAGGCCTACTACGACGATCTCTCCGACAAGCGCCTGCAATCGTCGATGGCGCTGGTGCATCAGCGCTTCTCGACCAACACGTTCCCGTCGTGGAAGCTCGCGCATCCCTACCGCATGGTCGCGCACAACGGCGAGATCAACACCCTGCGCGGCAACGTCAACTGGATGGCGGCGCGGCAAGCGTCGGTCGCCTCGCCGCTCTACGGCAACGCGATCAGCAAGCTCTGGCCGATCAGCTACGAAGGCCAGTCCGACACCGCCTGCTTCGACAACGCGCTCGAGTTCCTGGTGATGGGCGGCTACTCGCTCGCACACGCGGCCATGATGCTCATCCCGGAAGCCTGGGCCGGCCACGAGACCATGGATGGCAAGCGCAAGGCCTTCTACGAGTACCACGCCTGCCTGATGGAGCCGTGGGACGGACCCGCCGCCATGGCATTCACGGACGGCCGCCAGATCGGCGCCACGCTCGATCGCAACGGGTTGCGGCCGGCGCGTTATCTCGTCACCAAGGACGACACGGTGATCATGTCGTCGGAATCGGGCGTGCTGCCCGTCGACGAAGCGCGCATCGCCAAGAAGTGGCGCCTGCAGCCGGGCAAGATGCTTCTCATCGATCTCGAGAAGGGCGCGATCATCTCCGATGACGACCTGAAGAAGGAGCTGTCTGCGCGCCACCCTTATGAGACGTGGCTGAAGTCGACCCAGATCCAGGTCAGCGACCTGCCATTGCCGAGGAAGGTGCAGAGGAAGAAGACCAACGTCGCGCTGCTCGATCTGCAGCAGGCGTTCGGCTACACGCAGGAGAGCCTGAAGTTCTTGATGGCGCCGATGGTGCAGACGGGCCAGGAGGCGGTCGGCTCGATGGGCACCGATACGCCCATCTCCGCGCTCTCCAACAAGCCGAAGCTCCTGCACACCTACTTCAAGCAGAACTTCGCGCAGGTGACGAACCCGCCGATCGACTCGACACGCGAGGAGCTCGTCATGAGCCTGGTGTCGTTCATCGGCCCGCGGCCGAACCTGCTCGATCTCGAAGGGACGTCCAAGGTCAAGCGGCTCGAGGTCTATCAGCCGATCCTGACCAACGAGGATCTGGAGCGCGTGCGCCAGATCGGGCTCGTGAAGGACAACCATTTCTCCTCGATCACGATCGACATCACCTACCCGGCCGACAGGGGCGCCGCCGGCATGAGCTGGGCGCTGGATGTCGTTTGTGCGGAAGCCGAGGAGGCGGTGCGCTCGAAAGAGTACAACATCATCATTCTGTCCGATCGCAATACGGCGCCGGACCGCATCCCGATTCCGTCGCTGCTCGCGACCAGCGCCGTGCATCACCACCTGATCAAGCAGGGCCTTCGGACGTCGGTCGGTCTTGTCGTCGAGACGGGCGAGGCGCACGAGGTGCATCAGTTCTGCACGCTGGCGGGCTATGGCGCGGAGGCGATCAACCCCTACCTCGCGTTCGAGACGATCGAGCAGCTCCTTCCGGAGATGGACGAGAAGATCGATCTCAAGGAGGCCCAGAAGCGCTACATCAAGGCGATCGACAAGGGCCTGCTGAAGGTGATGTCCAAGATGGGCATCTCCACCTACCAGAGCTACTGCGGCGCGCAGATCTTCGACGCGGTGGGCCTGCGCTCGTCGTTCGTCCGCCGCTATTTCACCGGCACGCACACGCAAATCGAAGGCGTGGGCCTGCGCCAGATCGCGCGCGAGACGGCGGAGCGGCACCGGCAGGCGTTCGGCGACGTGCCGGCGCTCGATGGCATGCTGGACGTCGGCGGGGAGTATGCGTGGCGCACGCGCGGCGAAGCGCACATGTGGCGCCCGACCGTCGTCGCGGACCTGCAGCACGCCGTGCGCGGCACCGCGGTGGCCGACGCCATGGCAGGCAAGGTGCCGCAGAAGTGGCGCGACTACGCTCGCCAGATCAACGACCAGTCCGAGCAACTGATGACCATGCGCGGGCTTTTCCGCATCAAGTCGGCGGAGGAGGCTGGCCGCAAGCCCGTGCCGCTGGCCGAGGTGGAGCCGGCATCGTCGATCGTCAGGCGCTTCTCGACCGGCGCCATGTCGTTCGGCTCGATCAGCCGCGAGGCGCACACCACGCTGGCGATCGCCATGAACCGCATCGGCGGCAAGTCGAACACGGGCGAGGGCGGCGAGGAGGCGGACCGGTTCGTGCCGCTGCCGAACGGCGACAGCATGCGCTCGGCGATCAAGCAGGTGGCCTCGGGCCGCTTCGGCGTGACGACCGAGTACCTGGTCAACGCCGACGACCTGCAGATCAAGATGGCGCAGGGCGCCAAGCCCGGCGAGGGCGGCCAGCTGCCCGGCCACAAGGTCGACAAGAACATCGCGCGCGTGCGCCACAGCACGCCGGGCGTCGGCCTGATCTCGCCGCCGCCGCACCACGACATCTACTCGATCGAGGATCTGGCGCAGCTGATCCACGACCTGAAGAACGCCAACCCGCGCGCGCGCGTGTCGGTGAAGCTGGTGTCGGAGGTCGGCGTCGGCACGGTCGCGGCGGGAGTCGCCAAGTGCAAGGCCGACCACGTCACGATCTCCGGCTTCGAGGGCGGCACCGGCGCCTCGCCGATCACCTCGATCCAGCACGCGGGGTCGCCCTGGGAAATCGGCCTCGCCGAAACCCACCAGACCCTGGTGCTCAATCGCCTGCGCGGGCGGATCGCGGTCCAGGTCGACGGCGGCTTCCGCACCGGGCGCGACGTGGTGGTGGGCGCGCTGCTCGGCGCCGACGAATTCGGCTTCGCCACCGGCGCGCTGATCGCGGCCGGCTGCGTGATGATGCGCAAGTGCCATCTCGATACCTGCCCGGTCGGCGTCGCGACCCAGAATCCGGAATTGCGCAAGCGCTTCACCGGCCAGCCCGAGCACGTCATCAATTACATGGTGTTCATCGCGCGCGAAGCGCGCCAGCTGATGGCGGAACTCGGTTTCAGGACGTTCAACGAGATGATCGGCCGCACCGACCTGCTCGTGGCCCGGAAGGCGGTCGCGCACTGGAAGGCGAAGGG
>CAZCQH010000066.1:0-317 GCA_964500805.1 uncultured Hyphomicrobiaceae bacterium | reverse complement strand
GCCGCCCATCAGGCCGAGCAAACCGTAGAGCAGACCCGTGGCGGGCAGGGCCAGGTAGGGCTGGAGGTCGCTCAGGATGGGACCGAGGGCCAGCGGTGAGCCAAGGCGGGCAAGGGCGTCGCCGTCTACAATTGCGAGGCCCAGAATCACGGCCTGGACAAGGCGCTCGACCACGAATTGATCCGAAAAGCGCAAGCCGCGCTCGAATCCAAAACCCCGGTCGAGATCGATCTCGCCGTGCGCAACGTCAACCGCACCGTCGGCGCGATGCTGTCGGGCGAAGTCGCGCGCCGCCACGGCCACGCGGGACTTCCCGA
>CAZCQH010000065.1:0-29491 GCA_964500805.1 uncultured Hyphomicrobiaceae bacterium | reverse complement strand
GACATCGAGCTCGGGCCATGACCGGCCCATTACACCACGGCCTGGGGCACGATCCGCTGGTGCGTTTTCAAGGTGCGAAGGCAGGGGGGTAGCCACTCGAAAACACCCCCGCTACGCCTCACGTGGAGCCCGCGGAGAGGCCAAATTCGGGCGTTTTTTCCATAGGCAGAATTTCCCATAAACCGACGGTAGAGATCGGGTTCCTGGTGCAGCTGCAACGAAACCGCCGCAAGGCCACGGCAGGGGTGGATTTTCTCTCCCCCAACGTCAAATGCGATGCTCGAGCCGGCAGGCGTCGCCGCTGCCGCGCGACCGCTACCCGCTTCCTTTGGTCTGCGTGTCGCCCGGCTTAGCCTTGGCCTCCAGGAACTCGATCATCGCCCCGGCGATATCCACCTCGGTGGCGCGCTCGATGCCCTCGATGCCGGGGGAGGCATTTACCTCCAGCACCAGAGGCCCCCGGCTCGACCTGAGCATGTCGACACCAGCCACATTGAGACCTAGGGCTTCAACCGATCGAAGCGCCGTGGCCTGCTCCTCCGGCGTCAGCTCGACCCGCTCTGCCTTGCCGCCGCGATGCAGGTTCGAGCGGAACTCACCTTTTCGGCCGACTCGGCGCATCGCGGCGACGATCATGCCGCCAATTACCAGGGCGCGCACGTCGGCGCCTGCTGCCTCGCGCACGAACTCCTGCACCAGGATGTTCACGTTGGCGGCTGAGAAGGCCTCGATGATCGACTTCGCCGATGCCTCGGTTTCGGCAAGGATCACACCCATCCCCTGTGTACCTTCAAGCAGCTTGATCACCACCGGCGCACCGCCTACCTCGGCCACAACGTCCTCTGCATGCCGGGGACCGTGGGCGAATGCTGTGACAGGGAGCCCAACGCCGGCCCGGGCCAGTAGCTGCAGTGCGCGCAGCTTGTCGCGCGAGCGACCGATTGCAACGGACTCGTTCAATGGGAACACGCCCTGCATCTCGAATTGCCGTAGGACGGCCAGCCCATAGTTGGTGACCGACGCTCCAATGCGAGGAATTACCGCATCATAGAGCGGAAGTGTTTTGCCTCCATGGCGCAGGACCGGCTTGTTCGAAGTGATGTTCATGTGCACGTGCAGTGTGTTGATCACATCGATAGTGTGTCCGCGCGCCCGTGCCGCTTCGACGATCCGGCGGTGCGAATAGAGGCTGGCATTGCGCGCGAGCATGATCAGGTTCACAGGCCGTTTTCCTCGCTCAAGTGCTGTCCAGACGAATGCGGTCGACACTTCTTGGCGCAGAGAGCATTTCAGTCTCTTAAGTTCCTAGCGCATGAAACTGTGGTAAGGAACGGGCCAGCTGCCCGGACGACAGCGGTAAACGCTTGCCGGACCAGCTTCTCAAGGCACTGGATTTGGGCATGATGGGGCGGAGCAGTGCGACGTCGGTGGAGCCGCAAGGACGGCGCGCCCCGACGATCACTCGAGGCGCGGGGCGAGCGATAGCTCGTGCGGTGGTGATGGCGACAGCGACCCTGCGCGCCTGCGAGCACCGCATGGTTCGTTCGTTTCCGTACCCGGTATTCGCGATGCTGCTTGTCATCATCACCAGCTGCGTTGTGCCGCCTGTGCGCGCCCTGGAGATCGAGTTTTCCGGCCGCAGGGTGAAGCGTGACATCATTGCGCTCTACGACGGCCGGCGGGAGCGGGCACCACACGAAACGCGGATTCACAAGTTCGCGGAAATGCCGCTCAATTACCTGGGTTATCGGGTAGTTTATCACAATGTGAACGGGCGGCTGCCTGATCCGGCGGCACTGAGCAATGCGCAAGCGGTCCTCACCTGGTTCATCGAGCCATTGTCGGTCCCCGAAGTCGTCGTGGACTGGCTCGACAGAGTAACGGCGCGCGGCACGAAGCTCGTCGTCATCGGGGACATAGCGCCGCCCGATCCGCCTTTTCTCCTGCCGATCATCAATCGGATCTTGAGTCGGATCGGGCTCGAGCACACTGGTGAGTTCGTAGAGCTGACGTGGCGCGCCTTCGTTGTTGATCAAAATCCCGAAGTGGTCGGCTTCGAACGGCCGGTCGACAAGGCACTGCCGGGATTTCCAGTGCTGCGCATCAAGGGCAACGAGGTCGAGCCACATCTGCTGATCGAGACACCCGCAGCGGTGGGACGGACGACTGCCACCATTGTTGCAACCGGGCGCGGCGGCGGCTACGCGTCGCACAATTATGCGATCTACTACGAGCCGAATACGGACCGCGTCCGATGGACGCTCAATCCGTTTTCGTTCTTCAAGCGCGCGCTCGGGGCCGAGCGCCTGCCGATCCCTGATCCGACCACGGTTTCGGGTCGGCGTATCTACTTTTCCCACATTGATGGCGACGGCTGGAACAATCTTTCCGAGATCGAGGGTCACAAAAGCGCAGAGCGATTGTCGGCCGAGGTGATCGCACGGGAAGCCATCATACCCTACCCCGATCTGCCCGTTACGGTCGGGTTGATCGCCGGCGACATTGATCCCAAGCTCGGCGGCAATCCTGATGGCCGTGCGGTAGCAAGTCAGCTCTTTGCGCTCCCACACGTGGAAGTCGGCGCCCACACTTATACGCATCCATACAACTGGCAATTCTACGAGACGTACGATCGGGAAGCGGAACTCGCCAAGATCAAGGAGCACCGATTGCCGGACCTCCCGGCGCGCGAGCGCTTTGGACAGTTCTTGGCCACACTTGCCGGCAGGCCGCTGCGAGGTCCGCGCAACGATCTTTACATCGGCGGCAGCGCCGAGCTTCCGCGATCATACATGCGTGAGCCCTTTGACATCGATCAGGAGATCGGCGGCGCCCTGCGTGTTGCTGAAAGCATTGCCCCTCCAGGACGGAAAGCAAAAGCTTACCTCTGGAGCGGTGACACATCGCCGTTCGCCGAGGCTATCCGTGAGGTGAAGCGAAACGGAGCCTCGAATATCAACGGTGGAGACTCTCGGTTGGATCGTGAGTATCCATCGGTCGCCTACGTGCCCCCTTTGTCACGGCCCGTGGAAAACGAGCGCCAGATCTACGCTGGCAACAGCAACGAGAATACCTACACCAACGATTGGACTGGCCCCTATTACGGGTTCATGATGCTTGAGCATACGCTCGCGAACACGGAACGTCCGCGTCGGCTTAAGCCCTTCAATCTCTACTATCACATGTACTCCGGTGAGAAGCCGGCGGCGCTCGCGGCAGTCAAGCAGTTCCTGGATCTTGCGCGCACGAGCCCGGTGGCGCCTGTAACGGCTTCTCGCTATTCCCGAATTGCGGAAGATTTCTTTGCCGCCGAGATTGAGCAAGTGGATCTCTTCTCATGGGCGATCACCGAGCGCGGCGCCATGCAGACAGTCCGTTTTGATGAAGCCGGCTTGCTGGCAGTCGACATGGATAGAAGCTCGGGTGTCATTGGCACCAAGCGAGAATCGGAGACTATCTATGTCACACTTGATCCAGCGGTGAAGCGAGCGATCGTGACATTGCGATCGCGCGAGGAAGATGCTCGTTCGGCGGCCTCGAAGCGGCATTCGGCTCGATTGGTCGAGGCACGCTGGCGGCTGTTTGAGTTTGTCGAGGACGGATGCAGCTTCCAGATCGGCGCCGAGGGCTTCGGACCGGGCGAGATGGTCTGGCAATCGAAGCCAGGACAGCAATTCGAGATCACAGCTCACCGCGGCAATCAGATCCTGGAGACACAACAAGGCGCGACCGATGCGGAAGGTTTGCTGCGGCTGAGGATATCAGCCAGTGCTATGGAGCCGCTCGTGCTGAGGTTCTCGTGCCATGATTAGCGTCCGCGGCGGATATGGCCTCGCGCCGAATGGCAACCAGGGCTCGATCCTCGGCGGCACCCGGCGCTGGTGGCTGATGCCACATACGCTGATCATGGGCCTGGTATTCGCCGGTGCTTTGGCTGCCGGATATTACGTACTGCCGGGTAGCCATGAGCGGATTGCCGCGCTGGAACGCGACGGGCAGTTTTCAGAGGCGCTGCGCATTCTCGAGCAGAGGTTCGAGCGCGGCGACCGCAGTCAGCAGACTCTGTTCCAGCTACAACGACTTTATCAGCACTTCGGCGAACTCGGAAATGCGAAGAGAACGTTCGAGATGCTGGCGAAAGAGCGGCCGCGCGACGTCCGCGTGCAGCGCCAGCTTGCGCAGTTCTACAAGGAAACTCAGAACGAGGCAGGATACTTGGCGAGCCTTCATTCGCAGCTTTCGTTGCGCTACTCCGAGCCGATTTGCCGGGAGCTCGTCGGCATCTACCGTCGGAATGGGGATTTTCAATCCGAGCAGGCAACAATTGAAAGCTGCCGCGCACGAGGATATCGCCGTACCGGGGATATCATTCGCCTTGCTTACTTGGTTGCGGCCGACGGCGAGCTTTCACGGGCATCGGAGCTGCTGCGAACGGTCGATGACCGACGCAGACTGAAAACGGATCGCGACCGGCTGATGCTCTTTACATCGCTGCTCGAAGCCAACAAGGCAGACGAAGCGCAGAAACGCGCGCTGCGATGGATCAAGGCAAGCCGTGATGATGCGCTGACTCTCCTACTGATCGACAATTTGGCCAAGGAGAACCGCTACGATCTCGCAATCGGCCTTGCGCGCGAGGCGGGCGTACCCGGCGACAGCATATCGCTAGCGGTCGCTGAGCTCATGCTCGACCGCAATGAAACGACGGCGGCACGAATCTATCTGAAGGGCTGGTTGGATGTCGCGCAAGTTCGTGATCCAGATGTAGTCCAGCGGTTCATATCGGCCGCCCTTGACGCAGAGGACCCGGATTTGGCCTTTCTCGGGGCCGATAGTCACGGCCTAGCCCGCTTGGGGCAGGGCGAACTCGCAGCACTTGCCGAGGCGCTCAGCGCATTGGGTCGAGTAGAGAAGTTCGAGAAGGTTCGCGCCACGCTCGATCCGACGACGTTGCGCGACAATCCGCTTCTCGCGGCTGCCATTGAGGTCAATCGCGGTGCCGCCGAGCCGGCGCGGCAGCTTCTGTCACAGGTTCAGGTCAATGATCTCGATGAGTGGCGGCTCGCGCTCTGGGCCCGGCTCATGCAAACCGCAGGACGTCAGCGTGTCGCGGCACCGTCAGATCGAAACGTGGGAGCCGAACCGCTCCCGGACCCGCCACAGGCGAGCGCATCAGCCGTTCCGCCGAGAGGGATTCGTCGCGTCCGCCCAACAGCCCTCGCTAAAGGATCCGCGGCGCGTGTCACTGCCAGGCGGAAGTATCGCGGCCCGCCGGTGCCGCCAATCATCCAGCAGCAACCCGCACCGCAATCCATGCAGCAGCAGTAACTTGGGACATGGACCACAATGCAGTCGTCAAAGACCGGCAAATCGTTGCTTCGCGGCCAGCGCATCTGATAGGTATGCCGTCGCAGTTCGGCGGGACATCTGTCCACGATATCCCGCGCTGCCCGAAACAAGCGAACGAGCCAGATTGATGAGGGACCTTTGAGTTCAATTGTCTTTGCTGGCCGCATGTCGCCGGGCGTCAGCCTCGGATGCGAGGTGCGGAAATGACCGAACGGCGAACGCTTCCAGTCGCGGACGAGAAGCTTGCGACACAGGCGCAGTTGTTGCACGTCCTTCCCCCGGTCGCCGCGCTGATTGAAATGTTGGTACTGATCGTGGTCCCGGCGCTCCTCGACAGGCATTGGGAGCCATTTCCGACACTCTCGGAGTTTCATCCGCATTTCTTCTGGCTTCCGATTCTTCTGATTAGTCTGCAGTATGGCACCGTCAGTGGCCTTATGTCGGCAGGCCTCGCCATCGCGCTCAGTGCCTATCTGGGATGGCCGGATCAGGAGATTGGCGAGAACCACTTCAGCTATCTGCTGCGCGTCTGGACAGAGCCGGTGCTCTGGCTGATGGCTGCGCTGGTGCTGGGCCAGTTCCGAATGCGCCAGATCGAGCAGAAGCGGGATCTCGCACTGCAGGTCGACGAGCTGTCGTCACAACGCAAGGCGCTTGCAGACTATGCGACTAATCTCCGGACGCGTTGCGATGCGCTCGAGCGCGAGATAGCACGGCGTCGCCATCCCTCGGCACGCTCCATGTTGAATGCGCTCGGAGGCCTACATCAACGCGACGCGAAGCAAAGGCTCGACACGTGCCTCAAGGTCGCGTTCGGCAATGACTGCACAATAGGCATTTACGCGCTGGAGGCCCGGGGCCTTCGCCTCGCGCACAGGCACGGATCAGACCTTGCTCGCACTATGCCGAGAGACGAGTACGCCGCGGGCGATCCGCTGTTTAAAGCCGTTGCGATCGAAGGCCGGAGCCTGTCCGTGTTGCAAGCGAGTGACGAGGCCGCACTTGGCCACGAAGGATTGGTCGCCGTGCCAATTCTCGCGGCAACTGGGAATGGCGAGATTATCGGCATGGTAAAGCTCGAGTTGGCCGAGCCTGCTGAAGTCGATAGCCAAACAGCGTCTCGGCTCGCCGTGCTCGCGCATCACGCGGCTCCAATGATGACGCCGCAAGCTCGAGTTGCGTATGCCGCTGTAGTTCCAGAAACGAAGCGAGAAGGACTGCCGGCCCTGTCTACAAGGCCGAGGCTCTGGCGACATGTCAGGCGAACGCGAGGGACAGAGCATGGCGACGGTGGTGCTCGGAAATCCAATCTCGGATGATGTGATGCGGGCGGATAGTGCGCTACCAGCTACAAGTGCCGCGCAGTCACGCGCAACAGCTGAGCCTGACTCAACGGGCCTTCTGCTGGCTGCCATTGCAGTCCTGAGCGGCCTGGGACACGCAGTGGTTTTGCATTCGATCGGCGTCAACGCCTGGGCCTTGGCGATCGTGCACGCGGGCATGGTAGTGATGTCCGCTCTGGTGCTGCACGGTGCGGTCCGCAACGGCCAGGATGTGAGCGTCCCGTTGCTCGGCGTTTTGGCAGGCGCCGCGATCGGCCCGATAGGACTTGCAGGTGCCGTCGTCGTCGGAAAGCTGCAATCCACATCGGAGCTCGAACTGCTCGACGCATGGTACGACCGAATTTCGCAGGCTACGGCTGTCGATCCTGTTGCGCGGCTGAGCGATGATGTCAGCGTCGGCCGGTCGGTCAATCTGACGGGAGCCATGCCTGCATCGTTTGTCGCGACAGTGGAAGAGGGTTCTCTCGAAGAGCGGCAGGCGATTTTGGGGATCATCGCTCGACGGTTCCACTCTGACTATATCCCGGTTCTGCGGAGCGCGTTGCGTAGTTCCGATCCAGTCGTTCGCGTGCAGGCGGCGGCCGTTGCGGCGCGCATCCGCCCGGACATTGGGCGCCAGTTTCAACAGTGCATTGAAGAATTATCTTTGGCGACAGCAAGCGGTAGTGGCGCGCTGGCGCTCCTGCAAAAGATCGAAGCCTACGTCACTTCGGGTTTGCTCGACGAAAGTGACCGCAAGCGCGGCATCGCTGTGCAGCAACGACTGAGTGACATTGTGCTGCACGAGTTGCGCGGCATGCGATTGCACAAGACCACGCTTGCAACCACGGACTCGCAAATGGAAGCGCTCGAGCGCGTGCTGCTGCAGAGGTCTGCGTATGGCGAGCTCAGGTCGGTACGCTCCGCTGCGCCACTTCTGGCGAAAGGTCATCAGGTCCGCATTCGTCGCATCGGCTCGATCGTCCCCGGAATGGATCCGGAGACCCGACGATGAGCCCTTTGACGCGTGATACGCGCGAGACCGACGTCTGCATCATCGTCGAGGGATGCTACCCATATGTATCGGGCGGGGTATCGGCCTGGATCGACTGGCTCATGCGCTCGCAAACCGATACCAGCTTCTCGGTCGTCGCCTTATGGCCGAGGCCAACGACCCAGCAGCCACGCTACGCTCTGCCGCCAAACGTCACGTCCTTGCATCATGTCTACCTGCAGGACTTCGGTGCCGAACCCGGAAAGTCAGCAACCGTTCCCCCTGGAATCGATGAGCTTGGCGATTCCCTTGCCAAGCTCATGTCCGAAGGCGGCCTCGAAACACTTGCGTCGGCCGATCGGGAACTTAGGCGGATGCGTCGCTATCGCTCGTTGCCCCAGATCTTCAATTCACCGCTGGCCTGGAACATCGCGCGCGCCATCTATGACCGGGAAATGCCGTACGGTTCGTATTTGCACTTCTTCTGGGCCCAGCGCGCGTTGCTCGGTGGCCTGCTAGCCACTCTCGAGATGCCGTTGCCGCAGGCCAAGGTTTACCACACGATCTCCACTGGCTACGCCGGTGTCTTTGCCGCCAGGGCTCGTCTGGAGACGGGCAGGCCCATGCTGCTCACCGAGCACGGCATCTACACCAACGAGCGTCGGATCGAGCTGCTGATGGCCGACTGGGTCGCCGATACGGTTGACAAGGGGCATGCGCTCAACGATCCGCGGTTCGATCTTCGCGACATGTGGATCAGAGCGTTCGAGGCTTATGCCCGCACGTGTTATGAGACCTGCACCGAGGTGGTGACGCTCTACGAAGACAATCAGCGCGCCCAACGTACGCTTGGTGCCAAGGGCGACAATCTTCGTGTCATCGCCAACGGCATCGATTTGCGACGCTTTGCAAACATTCGGTCCGCGAGCGATTCTGATCGGCCGACCATCGCCCTGATCGGTCGCGTCGTTCCGATCAAGGATGTCAAAACGTTCGTCACCGCCGCTGCAATCCTCCGTGATCGCATCCCGACATTGTCCGCTTTGGTCCTCGGTCCAACCGACGAGGATCCCGCGTACTTCGGTGAGTGCCGAAATCTGGTCACTGAGCTTGGGTTGGAAACGTGCGTTGAATTCACCGGAAACGTCAACATTCTCGATTACCTCTCGCGTATTCACGTCGCAGTCTTGACCTCGTTGAGCGAGTCGCAGCCACTGGTTCTGCTCGAAGCGGGAGCGGCAGGCATTCCGTTCGTTGCGACCGACGTTGGCTCGTGCCGTGAGATCATCAACGGCCGGACAGACGAGGTGCCGGGACTTGGGCCGGGCGGTATCGTGACCAATCTCGTCGCGCCTGCCGAGATCGCGGCTGCATTGGCAACGTTGCTCTCGAATCCGGAGCGCCGCCGGCGCTATGGCGAGACGTTGCGTGAACGTGTTCGACGTACTTACGGTTCGGAGAAGGCAGTCGAGTCCTACAGGACACTTTATCGCCGCCTGATCGAGATGCCGGACGCGCCGGTCGGCCAGTTTGCTGCTTAGTGTAAGGTAAGGCACTCGATGGCGGGTATCGGTTTTCAGCTTCGCAAGCTCAGCAACAATGACACGTTGACTTCGGTGGTGTTCGCTGCAGGTCATGCCGCAATGATTGCTGCAGGTCCTTGGATCTTCACGATCATGACCTTGGCCGCGATTACGGTGAGCGCCGAGCGCATCGTTGACATCGAGACGCTTGCCGCATTCCGCATTGTCGTGATTTACGCATTCTCGTTGTCGCTCGTTGTCACCGCTCCGATCTCCATGGTTGCGACCCGCCTTGTCGCCGACACGCTTTGGGACAAGCGACCTGAGAATGTTCGACCCATACTTTTTGCTACATATGCGGCTTCGTTACTGGCAACGATACTTGGGAGCGGCACTGTCATTGCTATCTTTCAACCTCCAGTCACGATCTCGATCGTGCTTGCGATCGGTTCCACGCTTGTCGGGTTGATCTGGGTCGTTCTGTCGTTCTGCGGTGCGGTCCGCGACTACATGGGACTGACGCTGTCGTTCCTGTTCGGCTTGGTCGTTTCGACACTGGCCGGAATTCTGGCAGCGATCCTGGGGCTCGGCTCTGCTGGCATCGCTTTGGGTTTCCTGTTTGGACTATCATTCACATTCTTCGGGCTGACCTGGCGCGTGATGGCGACGTTCCCGCAAGCCGTGGCCGATCCGTGGGTCGGCGTCGACAAGCTTTTCCGCGGCATCAAAGAATACAGGTATCTGGCGATCGGGGCGCTGGCAGGCACGGCCGGCGTGTGGGTCGATAAATGGGTGTTCTGGCTTGCCGGAACGGGCGAACGTCTGGACGTTGGACTATACCATGCACCACTTTACGATAGCGCGATGTTCATTTCGTCGCTTGGCATCATTCCTGCACTCTCGGCGTTTGTCTTGAAGCTCGAGACCGATTTCTTCGACCGTTACCAGCGATACTATGCGACGATTGCATCCCACGGTACCTATAGCCAGATTGAGGAGACGCGAAGTCGACTGCAAACGTTCACATTGAACAATCTTACGCTGATCACGGTTACGCAGATCGGCATCAGCGCTGTGTTGGCGCTGACCGCGCCGTTGATCGTCGAAGCGCTCGGATTGCAGTTCCGACAGGTTGCAATCCTGCGCTATGGCGCGATCGGCGCTGTATTCCAGTTCATATTCATCGCTTGCTCGGCCATGTTGCTCTTTTTCGATCGGCGGCGGCGCTACTTGGCCGTGCAGTTGCTCTTCCTCGGGCTCATGGCAGGATTGACCGTTCTGACTGTTCACCTTGGTGACGATTATTTCGGGGTAGGCTACTTCCTCGCCTGTCTGATTTCGGCTTTTGTCGTATACGTCATCGCCAATCGAACCTTCGACAACCTCAACTACCTGACGTTCATCGGCAACAATCCATCGATCCAGGCGGCGTCGCATCTGCGCAGGCGGGGGCTGAGGGGTTGGCTCGCCAGCCGGTGAAATCGCAGAGGCCCTGGCTCAGTGCGCTCTTGAGCTGGCCGGACGCTGCGACGCGGCACCATGAGCAGACAGGACCAAGGACAACTGCCGTGGCGAGCATAGACGACACTTCACGGAGTAGCACGGTCGCTGCCACGGGCGGCATCGGCTTGATGCTGATGGCGCTGCTGCCGTTCGGACTTGGCTATTTTTTCTCCTACCTCTATCGGGCCACCAATGCGGTCGTGGCACCAGACTTGGTGCGCGATATCGGCCTGACGGCAGGGGAGCTCGGCTTGCTGACGGCGGCATACTTGCTGTCGTTTTCACTGTTCCAGATTCCACTCGGCATTCTGCTCGACCGGTTTGGGCCGCGCCGCGTGCAGGCGGCGTTGGTTTTGCTTGGGGCGCTCGGAGCGCTGCTGTTTGGACTTGGTCAATCTAGCACGTCCCTACTCATCGCCCGTGGCATCATCGGTGTCGCGTTCAGCGGTGGGCTGATGGCAGCGTTCAAGGCTGTCGTGCTGTGGGTGCCTGAGATGCGGCGTCCGCTCGCCAACTCGCTGGTGATGTCGATCGGCGCTCTTGGCCTGCTCGTTGCAACGGCGCCGCTGGAGTTCGCGGTGCAGGCGATCGGCTGGCGTTCCGTCTATATGTGGCTCGCGGCACTCACGCTGCTGGTCGCTGCGATCATTTTCTTCGTCGTGCCCGAGCGCAAGACGGCACCTCGTGACACCAGCGTTTCCGATGAGTTCCGCGAGATCGCGAACATCAGTCGGGAGCGGGTGATGATTGCCATGATCCCACTGCTGGCGATCTCGGCCGGAAGCCAGGTCGCCATCCAGACGCTATGGGCGGGTCCGTGGTTTCGTGACGTGGCAGGTCTCGATCGGGCGGGTGTCGCCAATAAGCTGTTCTTCATGGCCTCGGCATTCTTTGCCGGCATTCTCATCACCGGGTGGGTCGCTGACTGGCTTACGCGGCGAGGCGCGAGCCTGCTCAACGTGATGATGGGCTTTCTAGCGCTTTACATGCTGTCCCAGCTCGGGTTTGCACTCGAGCTCACGGCATTGCAAACGCCGCTGTGGTTGCTTTTCAGCATGACTGGGCAGGTGAGCGTGCTCGCGTTTCCATGGCTTGCGAGCTACTACGGCGCGGCCCGTTCGGCGCGCGCCAATGCCGGATTGAACTTGATCATGTTCATGTGTGCGTTCGTATTGCAGTACGCTATCGGCATGGTGATCGACCGCTATCCCTTGACGTCGAGCGGCGGCTATTCGCGCGAGGCCTATCAAGTTGCGTTCGCGCTTCTGCTGGCGCTGCACGGGGCGGCGCTCACCTGGTACGCAATCAACTGGCGTCACATCGCCAAGGCTGACGCTGTCGTCCGCGCTGCATACCGGATACGCGTGAAACCCTGAGCCACGCGAGCCTTTTCGGTGCGGGCCGCGCTTGCCTGAGCGATCCGGCCGCGTATGCTCGTTCGCAACGAAGCAGTGAAACGCGCGAGGAGACGTCCATGGCCGAGCAGAACCGCTGGAAGAAGCGCCCCGAGGGCTCCACTTGGGGCGACTATGGCCCCAACGATCAGCTTGGCCGCATGAACGAGCTTACGGCGGAGAAGGTCAAGCAGGGCATCGCCGAGGTGAAGACGGGCCAGACGTTCAACCTTTCCATGCCGCTCGACTATCCAGGTGGGGCCATTCTCAACCCGCGCCGGCATCCACCGCAGATCAGGCCGACGATACGCGGCGACAAGCCCAACTGGGGTTATCGCGCGGAATGGGATCATCCGGGCGTGAAGGACGTCATCAACGACGACATGGTGCTGCTGCACCTGCAGTATTCATCGCAATGGGACACGCTCGCGCACGTCGGCGCGCTTTTCGACGCGGACGGCGATGGCAAGGAAGAGGTCGTCTTCTACAACGGCTACCGGCTCGGCAAGGAGATCGTCGGCCCGACCGAGGGCAAGGACGCAGGCGGCGTTCCCGGAACGATGGTGCCGGCGGTCGGCACGTCGTCGGCCAATGCGTTGGGCGTCGAGAACATGGCCAACAAGTGCATCCAGGGTCGCGCCGTGATGGTCGACCTGGAAGCGCATTTCAAGCGCGCCAAGAAAGCGGTCGGATACGACGACCTGATGAAGATATTTGCGGCTGATGGCATCAAGATTCTTCCCGGCGACCTCGTCTGCTTCCGGACGGGCTTCGACGAGTTGATCTTCGAGGGCAAGAAGAAGCCCGATGAGAAGACGCTGCACAATTCGTGCTGCGGGCTCGACGGCTCGGACGAGAAGCTCCTCAAGTGGGTGTCGGAATCCAAGGTATCCGCGCTGATTTCCGACAACTACGCCGTCGAAATCCACAACGCACCTTTGAAGCCCGGCCAGTGCATCATGCTGCCGCTGCATCATCACGCGTTGTTCAAGACCGGCTGCAATCTCGGCGAGATCTGGCGCTTGTCGGAGCTGGCGAACTGGCTGCGCAAGAACAACCGCAGCAACTTCTTCCTTACCGCGCCACCAATCAACCTGCCCGGCGCCGTCGGCTCTCCGGCGTGCGCCATCGCGACGGTTTGAGCTAGCTAGGGGTCAGACCCATGGGTCTGACCAGATCGGTTTTCCACTTATCGCCTCTTCCCGTTCGCGCATGGCAGGTGCGCCACCAAAACGGCAGCGTGTGCAACAGGGAGAGGAACAAGGAAACACTCATGACCACCTCCACGCTTCGACCGTTCCTCGCGCCGAAGTCGGTCGCGATTATTGGCGCCTCGAATGAGGTCAACAAAGTCGGCGGCCGCCCACTGCACTACCTGAAGGACTACGCCTTCAAGGGGCCAATCTATGCGATCAATCCGGGGCGGCCGGAGGTGCAAGGCGTCAAGGCCTACAAGGATCTGGCGAGCCTGCCCGAAGTGCCGGACTTGGCACTCGTCGTCATCCCCGGCGATGCCGCGGTCGCCGCCGTGAAGGACTGCGCGGCGCGCGGCGTGAAGGCGGTCATCTGCATCACCTCGGGGTTTGGAGAGACGGGTGATCCAGAGGGCGTCAAGAAGCAAGGCGAGATGGTCGCGGCCGCGCGCGCGGCGGGCATGCGCATGGTCGGGCCCAACACGCAAGGCCTCGCCAACTTCGCCAATGGCGCCATCTGCTCGTTCTCGACGTTCTTCACGTCCATGCGCCCGAAGGACGGCCCCATCGCTGTGGTGAGCCAGTCCGGCGCCATGAGCGCCATTCCTATTGGCCTGCTGCATGAGCGTGGGCTCGGCTGCCGCTACTCGCTCGCCTCCGGCAACGACGCCGAGGTCAACGTGCTGGAGTTGGCAACCGAGGCCGCCTCCGATCCGGATATCAAGCTGCTGCTGCTCTATCTCGAAGGCATTCCGCGCCCTGACTTGCTCGCCAAGCTCGCCGAGACGGCGCACAAAAACGGCGTCATGGTCGTGGCGCTGAAGTCGGGCCGCACATCGGCGGGGCAACGCGCGGCTGCCTCGCACACGGGCGCGCTCGCCAACGAGGACAAGGTGGTGGACGCGGCGCTGAAGCGCGTCGGCATCTGGCGGGCGCAGAACATCCACGACATGGTCTCGGCGGCAGAGCTGTATCTCAAAGGGTGGAAGCCGAGTGGGCGCCGCTTCGTCACCATCTCAGGCAGCGGCGCGACGGGTGTCATGAGCGCCGACGCTGCGACGTTCGCCGGCCTCGAGGTGGTGCGCTTCGATCCCGACACGCGCGCCAAGCTCGACAAAATCCTCCCGAGCTTTGCCTCCGCCGCCAACCCGATCGATCTCACGGCAGCCTTGCTGTCGAACAACGGTTTACTGAGTGAGATCCTTCCCGTCATCGCCAACGCGAATGCGGCGGATCTCTTCAAGGTCGACATGCCCGTTGGCGGGCCGGGATATGACATGGCTCGCTTTGCCAAGGATATCGCCGGGTTCAGCAAGGCGACCGGCAAGCCGGTTGTCGTCGCGGGGTGGCAAGGCGATATCCCAGCGACGTATCGTGGCGCCGGCGTTCCGGTGTTCCCGCTCGAGGCCGAGGCCATCGAAGCACTCGCCCAATTCGTCAATCATCATGAGTTGGTCGAGCGCGCCAAGACGCGGCCGCGCCCAGAATGGAAACCGCACGATGCAACGGCCAAGGCTTGCAATACGCACACACTCAATGAGGCGGAGAGCCTTGACGCCGTGGTGAAGGCCGGGCTCTCCGTCGTCCCCTACCGCCTCTGCCATTCGGCACAGGAAGCCGCGACGGCTTGGCGCAATATGGGCGGCGCGGTAGTGGTCAAAGGCTGCTCTGCCGACCTTCCGCATAAATCGGAGTACGGCTTGGTGCGGCTCGGACTCGACAATGAGGACGCGATCAAGGCTGCCTATCGCGATATGGAGCAGGCAATCGCCAAGGCCAACGCGCGTTTCGACGGCGTCATCGTCGCGCGCCTGACCAAGGGTCGACGCGAAATGATGATCGGCGCGCATCGCGATGCGTTTTTCGGGCCGGTAGTGGTGCTCGGCGAAGGCGGCAAGTACGTCGAAGCGATGCCAGATGTGGCCATTCTACTGCCGCCCTTCACGCGCGAGGACGCAGTGCGGGCGCTTCAGGGATTGCGGTGCGCGCCGGTTCTCGCTGGTGTGCGGGGCGAAGCGCCGATGGATATCGAGTCCATGGCCGACGCCGCAGTAAAGGTGGCCGACCTGATGCTGAGATCGCCTGCCATTCAATCTCTCGACATGAACCCGCTGATGCTGCTCGATCAGGGTGCCGGCTATGCTATCGTCGATGCCGTGATCGAGACAACGGGGTGAGGATGCGCCGGGAGGGTCTGGCAGCCCGCTAATCGGGCGGCGCAGCTTATTCCAAGTGCAGCCATCGCCGATGCGAGCGGGCGTCCGTTGGAATCTGGGCGTGCACTTGAATCAAAGTGGTCTGGTACATTGAGCTGACGCAAGCTAGGCTCGCGCGCAAAATGAGCCGATCCGCATTCCCCAATCGAGGAGCCCACGATGCAACAGCTCGTCCGCAACGCCGCCGAGGTAACTCTCGTAGACACTGCTCGAACCGTGCTGCCGGCGGGCACGTTTGGCAACTCGGCGCTGGATGTCGTGATCGCGCGCGGCAAGGCGGCGCGCATTTGGGACGTCTCCGGCAACGAGTACGTCGATTATCTCCTGGGCTCCGGCCCCATGGTCGTCGGCCACGCGCATCCCGAGGTCAACGCCGCCGTCATCGAGCAGGTGCAGAACGGCACCACGTTCTTCGTCAACAATCCACATGGCATCAAGCTAGCCGCCGAGATTGTCGACGCCATTGCCTGCGCCGAGCAGGTGCGCTTTGTCTCAACTGGCACCGAGGCCGACCTCTACGCCATGCGAGTCGCGCGCGCGTACCGGAAACGCGAGAAGATCCTGAAGTTCGAAGGCGGCTATCATGGCATGAGCGATTACAGCCTCATGAGCCTCGCGCCGAAGCGGCTTGCCAACTTCCCGACACCGGTCCCTGATTCCGCCGGCATCCCGAAGTCGGTGCGCGACGAAATGATCGTCGCTCCTTTCAATGACCTCGATGCGGTGAAGAGCCTCGTCGCGCAACACAAGGACGAGCTGGCAGCAATCATCGTCGAGCCGTTCCAGCGTCTCATCGGGCCGAAGCCCGGCTTCCTCGAGGGTCTGCGCAAGCTCACCGAGGAAACCGGCATCGTTCTCATCTTCGACGAGGTCGTCACCGGCTTTCGCTGGGCCTACGGCGGCGCACAGGCCTACTATGGCGTCACGCCCGATCTCGCGACGTTCGGAAAGGTCATCGGTGGTGGCTTCCCGCTTGCCGCGATCGCCGGGCGCGCCGATATCATGAAGCACTTTAACAAGGCGGCCGTGCCCGAGGACGAGTTCTTGGTGCAGATTGGCACGCTGTCGGGCAATCCGGTCGCTGCTGCCGCAGGCCTCGCGACCATGGAAATCCTGAAGCGGCCCGGCGCCTATGAGAAGCTGTGGGGCACCGGCAAGACGCTCATGGACGCCGCCGGCCGGCTCCTGAAGGATGCGCGCATCCCCCATCAGATCGTCGGCGAGGCGCCGATGTGGGACATCGTGTTCACCCCCGATCCGGTGTTCGACTATCGCGGGTACTTCAAGGGCGATCAGAACATGGCAAAGAGGTTCAACAGCACGCTCCTCGAGAACGGCGTGCTCAAGAGCGATAGCAAGTACTACATCTCGATCGCTCATGACGACCGCGACGTGGCGCAAACGATCTCGGCATTCGAGGCTGCCGTGCGCGAGTTGAAGGGCTGACGGCGTAGGCCGGAGTTTGGTCGGGGTCAGACCCATGGGTCTGACCGTGGCCGTCCAGGCGTAGGTCGGAGTGAGTTGCGCATGCGCGCAGCTCGCACGGCGGGCGACGACGAAATGGTGAACGCCGATGCTGCGATAAGTGCTGCAGATCGCAAGGCGCCGCCGCTTGGGTGGCACCCTCTTCAAACAGCTTCGACACTAGAATTCAGCCTCTGGGTCTGTTTCTGGGTAGCCGGCCGAGGCGGTTCAATGCGATGCTCGGCGTCGCATCTGTCGAAGTCCGACGGCGGCGAGCACCAAGCTGTCGGACCTCGCGGAAATGAGCGTCGTGCCGAGACCGCACCATCCGGCGGCCCGCTCACTCCGGCTTACGGGAAGATCGCGCATGAACCTCAAGGATAAGTCGATCATCGTCACTGGCGCGGCCAGCGGCATTGGCGCGGCGCTGGCGCGACGTTTCGCGGCGGAGGGAGCCAAGGGTGTTACCGTAGCGGACATCGCGGCACAGCGCGACAAGCTCGACGCCGTGGCACGAGAGATCGGCGGTCATGCAGTAACGTGCGACGTCGGCATCGAGGCCGACATCAAGGCGCTCGTGGCTGCCGCAAACGCGCAGTTCGGTTCTGTCGACGTGTTCTTCTCCAACGCTGGCATCTCGCTGCGCGGGCATGAAGAAGCACCGGACGACGCCTGGGAGGCGAGCTGGCGTGTGCATGTGATGGCGCATGTATACGCAGCGCGCGCGGTACTGCCGGACATGCTGGCGCGCGGCGAAGGCTATCTTGCGAGCACGGCCTCGGCGGCCGGCCTTCTCGCTTCCGTCGGCTCGGCACCCTATGGCGTCACCAAGCACGCTGCCGTCGCCTTCGCGGAGCACCTGGCTATTCAGTACGGCAGCCGTGGTATTCGCGTGTCGGTGCTTTGTCCGCAAGCCGTCGACACGCCGATGTATGCCAAGCCTGGAGTCAAGGCGGCGGGCTTCGACGGGGTCGCAACGCCTGCTGCCGTCGCGGAGTGCGTTGTGCGTGCCATGGCTGAGGAAAAGTTTCTCATCTTGCCGCATCCTGAGGTCGCCGAGTACCTGAAGCGCAAGGCGACGGACCCTGACCGCTGGCTTTCCGGCATGCGCCGCCTCCTCGGAAAGGTGATTTTTGCAGGCACTGCCGCGCGCTGAGCACGGCAGCTTCCTGATCCCCACGCGCTCCCCACCAGAGTGGTCCCACGCGAGCGCCAGTCTCGCTTGCCAGCTACATTCCGATGAAGGGCTGCGCGAGACGTGCGAGCCAGCCTTTGAAGCGTGCGGGATTATCACTGGCGATCAGGCAGACGCATTCGTCTTCGTCCACAATCGGCTGATGCTCGACCTGTTCATCGATATCCTGGATATCACCCCGGCGATAGGCGCCGGTGTCGTCGTGATATGATCCAGAGATTACCAGCGTGATCTCCGAGCCGCCATGCCCGTGGTCAGGTAACGTCCGACCTGGGGCAATCTTGAGCAGACGCAAGTCGCCGCGACTGCTGTCTTTTAGTGCGAGCCGGTAATGCCAAATGCCCGGGCCAAGCCGCCTCCATGGAATTGTCGCCAGCTGCAACCCGTAGCTCGCGACTAGAGGATGCGGCAGAGGTTCCGCAGAGCCTGCGTGGACTGGCTCAGATCGAGCGGTTTTGCCCGGCAGAGCAGGTAGTTCGAGGCGATGTCCTCTCGTCGGAAGTCCCTGCATCAATACTCCGCCGAGAAGCTCGAGGTCGGCAATCTCGCGTCGGCACCGGGAACACATCGTGATGTGCGCCGCAATGACGGCAGACAGCGGCTCCGACAGCGTCCCTGCCGCAAAGCCCATCAGAGTTGCCCCATCTGGATGATGCCTTATTGCGGTGCTCATCGCAGATCCTCGAGTGACACCCGCAGTTTCTGGTAAGCGAGCCGAATACGGGATTTCACGGTGCCGAGTGGCAGGGAGAGCCGTTCCGCGATCTCGCCATGCGGCAAGCCTTCGATGAACGCGAGTGTCACGACCTCCAGTTGCTCCGGCGGCAGCTGCTTCAGAACGGCCTGAACGCGGGCCTCACGTTCGCGCTCGCTGACGACTTCTTCAGCAGAGGTGTCATTGGACGGGATTGCAGCGGCATGCTCCTCCGTCAACTCCTGCCACACGCGCTGTCGGCGAATATGGTCGGTGCGCAAGTTGCGTGCGATCGTATAGATCCAAGTCGTCGGCGTGCCCTTCTCAGCAGAATATAGACCAGCCTTCCGCCAGACCGCGACCAAGGTTTCCTGGGCGAGGTCTTCCGCGAGATCCGCATCCGCTCCTTGCTTCAGCATGAAGTTGCGCACTTTCGAGCCATACTCGTCGAACAACGTCCGGAAGGCTTCTTCGCTGCGGTCCGAAGCGATCCGAAATAGCAGATCGGACATGGATTCCCTGTGCGGTCGCTCCCAGTTGTGCCGAGGGTTCGCTCCCCAAGCAACCATGCAGCATATGTGCTCCGCCCTTCGCGGGTAATCATACGACGGATGCACTGGATTGGATCACCAGACGATCCAAGTAGCGTCCAGAAGTCGCCAAGTCCATCAATTCTGACTGCATTCGTTCTTTACCTGAGGCATTTTTCAGTTGTGTCGTCCGTTCCCAGAAAATTCGAGCTGCTGGCCGGCCATAAAGCGCCTGTCCTCGCGTTTGCAGGTCCTGAGCTTAGCCCGCGGTTCATTGGCCAAGATCCGGTGTTGGTGCTTAGCTGCCGCGATGCTGGCCATTTGTCATCACGTCGTGAGGCAATCGTGTGCAATGCCAACATATGCCGATTTACAGAGTATTCGCGCTCGCATAGCCTGAGCTGACAAGAGGTTGAAAAGCCCCGCTGACAAAGAAGCAGACATCGAGCGTCAGCCTACATCCGAGCACGCGCCCGATGGGCGCAAAAGTGTCAATTGGGAGGAAAAAGCGAATGAAAATCTTGCAATCCGCTGCGGCGGCAATCCTGGGCGCGGCGGTATTCGTAGGATTGCCGGCCCAAGCACAGGAGCCGAAGAAGGTGCGCGCGCAGATGGCCGGCGCCTTTCCAAGCACTATGGGCATCCTCGGACCGGCGCAATTGCGGACCGTCGACTACATCAAACGGCTTTCGAACGGAACCATCGACATCAAGTTCTTCGAGCCCGGCGCGTTGGTACCCGGTAGTCAGTACTTTGACGCCGTGTCCAACGGCTCTCTCGACATGGCCTACACGGCTGCAGGCTACTTTACCGGCAAAGACATCGCGTTTGCCGCCTTCACGACGGTTCCCTTTGGTCCGGATGCATCCGAGTTCTACGGCTGGTTCGAGTACGGCGGCGGCAACCAGCTGATGTGGGAGATGCACCTCAAGCACAACATCGTGGCTCGCAATTGCGGCTTGATCCCGCCGGAAGCATCAGGCTGGTTCCGTAAGGAGATCAAGACGGTCGACGATATGAAGGGCCTGAAGATGCGCTTCTTCGGCCTCGGCGCCAACGTCATGCAGAAGATGGGTGTTGCGACGCAGCTGCTGCAGGCGGGCGAAATCTTTCAGGCGCTCCAACTCGGCACGATCGACGCCACCGAGTTCTCGATGCCGACGATGGACCTGAGCCTCGGCTTCCACCAGGTCGCCAAATTCTACTACTTCCCTGGTTGGCATCAGCAGACTTCGATCGGCCAGCTCTACATCTCCAAGAAGAAGTGGGACGAGATGTCGAAGTGGCAGCAGGACGTTGTCGAGCTCGCGTGCAAGGCGCAGATGCTCGACGAGATTGCGGAAGCTGACTCGAAGCAGTCCGCAGCCATGAAAGAGCTTCAGTCGAAAGGCGTGCAAATCAAGACATGGTCGCCGGAAATTCTGAAGGCTCTTGAAGAGAAATGGCAGGAAGTCGTGAAGGAAGAGTCCGTCAAGAGCGAAAACTTCAAGAAAGTTTGGGAGAGCTACTCGAAATACCGTGCCGAGTACGCCATCTGGAAACAACACGGCTACATGAAGTGATTGACGGAAAGGCGGTCGCTCGAAACGACCGCCTTTTTCGCTTTTTGGGCACAGGTCGTGATTTAGGGGCAGCCCGCTGCCGGAGGAGGTCTCATGCTGAAGAAGTTGACCGCGATTGCGGTCGCCGGCGCCACGGTGCTGTTTGCCGGGTCGTTCGACGCGTCTGCTCAGGACAAGAAGGTCCGCATGCAGGTGGCGGGCGCCTACCCGGGGACGCTGGCGATTATCGGCAGTGCCCAGCAGTTCACGGTCGAGAAGATGCGCAAGCTTTCCGGAGGCAGCATCGACGCGAAGTTCTTCGAGCCTGGTGCACTCGTCCCGCCAAGCCAGTATTTTGACGCAATCGGCTCGAATTCGCTCGATTCAGCCTGGTCGAGCCTCGGGTTCTTCACTGGCAAGGAAATTGCCTTTGCGCTCTATTCCACTGTACCGTTCGGTCCGGAGGTCGGCGAGTATCTTGGTTGGATGAAGCACGGCGGCGGCGAGACGATGATGACGGAGCTCGCGGCCAAGTACAATGTGATCCCGATCAATTGCTTCATCGTTGCGCCCGAGGCCTCGGGCTGGTTCCGCAAGGAAATCAAGACGGTCGACGAGCTCAAGGGCCTGAAGATGCGCTTCTTCGGCCTTGGCGCCAACGTCATGCAGAAGCTCGGCGTTTCGACCCAGCTGTTGCAGGCCGGTGAAATTTTCCAGGCGCTCCAACTCGGCACGATCGATGCGACCGAGTTCTCGATGCCGCTGCTCGATCTCTCGCTCGGCTTTCACCAGGTCGCCAAGCACTACTACTTTCCGGGCTGGCATCAGATGGCCTCGCTCGGTCACCTGATGATCTCGAAGGGCAAATGGGCCGAGTTGTCCGAGACGCAAAAAGAGATCGTCAAGGGCGCCTGCGATATGACGATGCTCCAGACCTATGCCGATGGCGAATCGAAGAATGCCGATGCGATCAAGCAGATCGCGGCCAAAGGCGTCCAGGTGCATTACTGGTCGAAAGAGTTCCTCGACGCCTTCCGGAAGGCCTGGGAGGAGGTCGCGGTGGAGCAAAGTGCCAAGAGCCCGGAATTCAAGAAAGCCTGGGACTCGCTCGTGGCGTTCCGAGCCGAGTACAAGGTCTGGAAGGACAATGCCTACCTGAAATGATCAGTTTGAGCGCGGCGATCGGAAACAATCGCCGCGTTTGGTTGAGGGAACACGTAAGTACTTGCAAAATCCCGCCGATCCAGCGCGGGAGGCAATCACGGGAGACACGACCTTGAGAGGACTATTGCGCATCAGCGATGCGATCGAGGCGGCCTTGGGCGCGATCGCACGTTTCTTCGCCTGGGGGCTCCTGCTCCTGGTGATTGTGATCGTGTTCGATGTCATCACACGCAAGTTCGGATTCCAGCTCAATCTCTTCGGGCTGGATTTGGGATCAACGAGGCTGCAAGAGCTCGAGTGGCATCTCCATTCGATCGTGTTTCTGACCTTCATCGGTTACGCCTACTTGCGCAACACGCATGTGCGCATCGATATTTTGACAGCCAGCCGATCGCCGCGGACGCAGGCATGGCTCGAGCTACTCGGCTGCATCATATTCGCGTTCCCTTACGTGCTGACGGCACTTCCGTACGCCCACCAGTTCTTCATGACATCTCTCTGGCAGAATGAGGCGTCTGCCGCCCCCAACGGCTTGCCGTGGCGCTGGATCCCCAAGGGTTTTCTCTACTTCGCTTTTTGGTCGGTGCTTTTGGCAACGATCGCTGTCGCGTTGCGCCGAATTGTCTTCCTGTTCGGTAGCGAAGAAGATGCCGCGCTCGCCATTCCATCCGCACCGGTTCATTGAGGGGAGGTCGCCATGATTGACTGGATCGGCGATCACCTTGCCGTCATCATGTTTCTCGTGCTCACGTTCATCATGTTCTGTGGGTACCCCATCGCCTTCGTGCTCGGCGCGATCGGCATCGCCTTCGGGTACCTAGGCATTGTGTTCGGCATCTTCAACATAGTTCAATTCGCCAATCTGCTGCCGCGCATCTACGGGCAAGGAGTCGAGAACCAGGTCCTGGTTGCGGTGCCGATGTTCATCTTCATGGGCACCATTCTGGAAAAGTCGGGCGTCGCAGAGACGCTGTTGCACTGCCTGCAGGTGATCTTGCGGCGCGTTCCTGGAGGACTGGCGCTCGCCGTGGTGCTTCTCGGCACCATTATGGCGGCGACGACGGGCATCGTTGGCGCGTCGGTTGTTATGCTGACGCTGATCGCGCTTCCGATCATGCTGCAGCGTGGCTACAATATCGAGCTTTCGGTCGGAGCGATTGCCGCTTCCGGAACGCTCGGAATTCTGATCCCGCCATCGATCATGCTTGTGATCATGGGCGACCTGATGCAGATCTCGGTGGGGACGCTGTTTGCTGCAGCGATCATTCCCGGCCTGCTGATGTCGTCGGTTTATGTCATCTACATCATGGTCCTCGCGTTCTTGAAGCCGTCCGTGGCGCCGCCGCTTGGCGCGGACGAGGGACCACAAAATAGGGCCGAATTCTGGAAGCTGGTGATTTCGAGTTTCGCTCCGCCCGCCTTCCTGATCACCCTAGTTCTGGGCTCGATCTTCGCCGGCTGGGCGACGCCGACCGAAGCCGGCGGCGTTGGCTGCTTCGGCGCGCTCCTGCTCGCGCTCCGTGCGGGCCGCTGCGATATGAAGACATTGACCAAGATGGTTCATGAATCGGCCATGACCTGCGGCGTCGTCTTCTTCATTCTCTTCGGTGCGACGCTATTTGCCTACGTGTTCCGGGCTCTCGGCGGCGATGATGTCGTCATTGAGATCCTGAAGCACTTCGGTATCGACACCGGCTGGGAGGTCCTCATCTTCGTGATGGCGATCGCCTTCATCATGGGCTTCTTCTTCGACTGGCTCGAGATCATTCTAATTCTGTTGCCGGTCTTCACGCCCATTCTGGCGAAGTCGAGCTTTCCGGGATACATCCACGATCCCAAGCTCATCCCGTTGTTCTTCGCGATCCTGCTTGCGGTGAACTTGCAGTCGGCATTCCTGACCCCGCCTTACGGGTTTGCGCTGTTCTACATGAAGGGCGTGGTACCGCCCCAGGTGACGATGATGCACATCTACCGCGGCATCATCCCCTTCATCCTGCTGCAGCTCCTGTCGCTCGCGCTGGTGATGATCTTCCCGGAAACGATCTTCTATCTACCGCGCAAGTGGGGCATGCTCGACTGAAGATCTCAAAAATGCTGGAAGATGAGGGGTCAGGTGTCCGCATCTGGCCCCTGACCGTTTGCTGTCACCGTTGGGCTGTTACGAAAGGAAATCAAGAGAAACTGCCAATCTGTCGCAGCATTTCGCTCAGTGCCCAATGTTAGAAAAATCAGCGAATTCTGTCGTTGGGGTTTCACAAAAATGTTGGCACTGATCCGGATCTCGGACGCCATTAAGGCGGTTCTCGAGAAGGTGGCCTTCGCGTCCGGCTGGCTGCTAGTGCTGCTCGCTGCAATCACCTGCATCGACGTGTTCTCCCGAAAATTCAGCATCCCCATTCCGCTGACGAAATTCCAGGAGTTCGAGTGGCACGTCCACTGCACCGTGTTCTCGATGTGGATGGGCTACAACATCTGCATCAACGCCCATCCCCGTGTCGACAGCTACACCGAAAACCTTAGTCACCGGACACGCGCCTGGTTTGAATTTTGGGGTCTCCTGATCCTAGCGCTCCCGTTCATGCTGACGATGATCTACTACGGCTGGGACTTCTTCTGGACGTCATTTTGGCAAAACGAATTCTCCGAGAACCCCAATGGTCTGCCACTGCGCTGGGCCATCAAAGGCGTCTTTTATGCAGGCTTGTGGCTGGTTTTGCTGGGCCTGATCAGCGTGCTGCTGCGGCTGATACCTTACCTGTTCGCCGGCATGCCTCAGGAGCAAGCGCGGTTGGAGATCGGCAAGGCCGAGCTGGAGGTTTGAGGAAACGTCATGACCTTCATCGCCGACAACCTCGCCCTGATCATGTTTTTTTCCATGTTCTTCGTCATCTTCTGCGGCTACCCGGTCGCGTGGGTGATGGGCGGCATGGGCTTCGCGTTTGGCGTGATCGCGTGGGCGATGGGCTTGATGCCCTTCAACGCCATTTCCAATACCATTCTTCGCATGTGGGGCGGCGTCGCGACCGACATGACCATCGTCTCGGTGCCAAGTTTCATCTTCATGGGCACCATCCTCGAGCGCTCGGGTTCCGCCAAAGAGATGCTGATGGCGACGGATGTGCTGCTGCGGCGCGTGCCCGGCGGTCTCGCCGTGTCAGTGATGGTGATGGGTACCATCCTCGCAGCACCGATCGGCGTCGTTGGCGCTGCCGTCGTTCTGCTCTCGGTCATTGCGCTCAAGCCGATGATGGATGCGGGCTATGACAAGCAGCTCGCCATCGGCACAATTGCGTCGGCCGGCACGCTCGGCATCCTCATCCCGCCGGCGATTATGAACGTGATCATGGCGGAGATGCTGAACATCTCGGCCGGAGCGCTGTTTGCGGCCGCCACAATGCCCGGCTTCGTGCTCTCCGGTCTTTACCTGCTTTATATTCTCGGTGTCGCTATTATGCGCCCCGATCTCGCGCCGAAGATGCCGATCGAGCACCACCCGCAAAGCCGCCGGGAATTCTGGCGCGTGATGTGGCTGGGGCTGTTCCCGATGACGCTGCTGATGGTGATCGTTATGGGCGCCATCCTCGCTGGCTGGGCGACGGCGACCGAGAGCGCGGGCGTCGGTGTGCTCGGTGCTATGATCGTCGCAGCGCTGAACAAGAAGCTCACATTTCGCATGCTAAATGAGGCCATCCAGTCGGCCTGCCGTGCGAACGCGATGGTGTTCCTGATCTTCCTCGGCGCGACCTGCTTCTCCTACGTCTTTCGCTACCTCGGCGGCGATGACCTGATGATTAGTACCTTGCATTACTTCGGAGTCGATACCGGCTGGAAGATGCTGATTTTCGTAATGGTGCTTGTCTTTCTATTGGGCTTTCCGTTCGAGTGGCTTGAGATCTGTTTGATTGTCTTGCCGATTTTCGCTCCGGCGATTGCCAAGTACGACTTTTCCACCTGGATCGGCCCTGGTGACCAGACCCACCTGTTGACGTGGTTCGCAACTTTGGTCGCGGTCAATCTGCAGACCGCGTTCATGACGCCCCCGTTTGGAGCGACTCTGTTCTATATGAAAGGAACAGCTCCGCCTGGCGTCTCGATGTCGGACGTCTACAAGGGGATGTACCCGTTCGTGATCCTGCAGATCATAGGCCTGTTCATGTGCATTTACTGGCCCGGTATTTCGCTCTGGCTACCGCGTGTGACTGGCTTGTTGGAATAGGGCGGGAGCCTCCGTCTTCTATTCACATCGGCCTGCTTGAGCCCGCTTGATCTCGTGGAGCAGGGCCTCGAATCGCACCGGTTTCAAGAGCGCAGGCCTGCCCTTGAACACGGGCGGGTGTTCGTTTCGGGAGAACCCTGACAACGCGATGAAAGGAATGTCTCGTTGCACGAGCTGATGCGCGACTGGTTCCGATGTCTCCGAGCCGAGATTGATATCGAGCAGCCCGATATCGCAGTCATGATGGTCGAGCAGGGCCAATGCGTCGGAATTGCGCGTAGCCGGTCCAAGCACAGAGAACCCTGCCTCGCGCAACAGGGATGCGAGATCGAGGGCAAGGAATGGATCGTCTTCGACAATCAGCACGGCAGTCATGGACGTTTCATTCATATAGGTGAGATCAGCAGGCGCGCCATTCACGTCGCACACAGAGCGACATCGCAGGCCAGTTCGGCCCGGCGTGTAAGCGTCCAAAAAGTAGCAAGTCCGCGTTTGTTGGAGCACGCCCAACCTGTCGATCACTATAATCGAGAAAGTCGGCAGCAGTTCCCTTGAATCGGGGACGTGTGGAACTCCGCGCGTTGTGGGGACGTTGACCGTCCCGTAACGCCCCAACGGAGCAAACAGATGCGAATGACCAAGATTGCAGCCGCTGCCGTTGCTATTCCACTGTGCGCTCTGTCGGCTCTCGCACAGCAGGTAACGATCGATATGAACAAAATATCCGCTTCGGGTGTCGGGGCGAAGATTGGCACGGTAATGGCCACTCAGGGCCAGCAAGGTGTGCAACTGAAGGTGAATGTCACCCAAATCCCTGCTGGCAAGCACGGTTTCCACCTTCACGAGAAGGGCGACTGCGGTCCGGCCATGAAAGTCGGCAAGATGGCGGCCGGGGCGGCTGCGGGCGGCCACTATGATCCAGCGGGAACGAATGCACACAAGGGTCCAAAAGGTGCCGGTCACAAAGGCGATTTGCCCGCACTCAACGCAACCGCCAAAGGAGTCGATCAGACCGTCGTGGCACCGAACCTCAAGTTGTCTGAGCTTTCGGGCCGTGCACTTGTCATCCATGCTGGTGGCGACACGTACTCCGATAAGCCGAAGGACGGCGGCGGTGGCGCTCGGATCGCCTGCGGTCAAGTACCCAAGATTGAGCAGGCCACGAAATGAACTATCGCCTCTGAGCGCGAATTGAAGCGAGTGGTGCCCAGGGGGTGAATTGAACACCCGACACTGCGATTTTCAGTCGCATGCTCTACCAACTGAGCTACCTGGGCTGAGCCTCGAACATGCGGGCATGGGCGAAGCGCGCGTCGTTATAGGAGGTCGGCCAACTGCTGTCCATCCCGTCCGTGAAGGTTCTTCTGCGCCCGATGGGGAACGCAGGGTGTCAGCCACGGCTCTGCCTGCGCCGCTCTATCCTGCCCTGTCACTGAACGATCAGTTGGTTGGACCAGCGTCAAAGCCAACTCTGTCGACGAGTTCAGACGCGCGTTTGCGGTACTTGGCTATGTTCGACAAGGGCAGCTGGTCGGGCTTCAGCGTGCCCCAGCTCTTAACCGTGTCGGAGAGTGGCACGGTTGGCGATACTGGGTATTCGTTGTTGACGGCGGCGTAGATGCTTTGACCCTCGTCAGATGCGAGGAACTCCATGAGTTGCACTGCTTGGGTCTTGTTCTTGGCGTGCCGTGCCAGAGCCACGCCGGAAATGTTGATGTGACTGCCGCGATCTCCAGAATTTGGGAATATGATGCGTACGCTTTCGGCCCAGGCTTTTTGTTCGGGATTGTTAAGCATCGCGGCCATGTAATAAGTGTTTCCGAGCGCGATATCGCAAAGCCCGGCTTTGACGTCACGGACCTGTTCGCGGTCGCCGCCTGCGGGCTTGCGGGCAAGGTTGTCTCTAACCCCTCTCAGCCATGCCTCGGTCGCAGCATCACCCTTGTGGGCGATCATCGTTGCAATCAGCGAAGTGTTGTAGACGTGCTGTCCCGAGCGCGTGCAGAGCTTGCCCCTCCATTTTGGGTCGGCAAGTTCCTCGTAAGTGATTGTGTCTTGCTTCACCCGTTCCCGCGATGCGTAAATCACGCGTGAACGCACGGTTAGTCCAAACCAGTGGCCATCGGGATCGCGATACGTGGCCGGAATCGCCTGCAATACTGGCGATGTCACCGATTGCGTGAGGCCGGCATCTTTCGCCTCCGACAACCGGCCCGCATCGACCGTGAACAGCACGTCGGCAGGACTCAACGCTCCCTCCGCCTGCATGCGCTCGTTGAGGCCAGCGCTCGCGAACACGACTTGAGCCTTGATTCCAGTTTTGGCTGTGAATGCCTTGAGCAACGGCTCGATGAGCCCGGGCTCGCGATAGGAGTAGATGTTGACCTCGCCTTGCGCGAGCGCGGTGGTGACCGCGGCGTTGGCGAGACCTCCGGCGAGGAGTGCAAGGCCAAGCTTGCGACTGATCGATGCGCGGTTCATTGCGTGCTCCTGGAAGCTGTTCCTTTGCCATCCGTGGTGGACTTCGCTGGTCAACAAAGGTGTGGAGCTTGCGCAAGTCAAGTGCGACCTAAGCGCTGGAAATATATTGGAATTGCTCTAGTTCTGAGGTGTCGAAGTGGAATGGTTCTAGAGTGACAGAACCCGCTGAATCATTGTGAAAACATCGTCGAACGTTGCGCCTTGCCTGCAGCCGCAAACGTGCGAAAGCCGAAACTGCGGCATGGACACCTGTTCGTCGACGCATAGGTTCCTGTCGGCCCACCCCTTCGGCATTTCTGACTGCGAGCTCTGCATCGTGTGCTGATGAGACGATGAGCGGAGGCGCCGAGCGCGTCGCCGAGCGCACGCACGATGATTTGCGCGCAACGGCTTAGCTCTGATGACGATCGGCCCCCGCGCTGACTTGCAGAACGATTCTGTGAGAGGCCGCTGGACGGACGCAAGCCGAGCGATCCAGGCCAGGAACGCCACGCCATCCATGGCTTATAGAGAACCATCGGCGCCGTCATACCTGAGGCGCAAGCTGCCGAATCGTGGTCTTCCAATGGCAGTGCGGAATGCTGGCGAGGCAGCGTGTGCCGCGCAACGAACGCCCCGCAAACGCGTCATCTTTGTGGAGGTTTCGTCACGTCGACGGGATCGTGCCCCGGGACGTGGTGTAATGGGCCGGTCATGGCCCGAGCTCGATGTC
>CAZCQH010000064.1:0-29728 GCA_964500805.1 uncultured Hyphomicrobiaceae bacterium | reverse complement strand
AAACCGAAACCCTATGCCCGTTTGAGGCTCTCGGATGCAGCTGGGTAATCAGGAAACATTTTGGCCCAAGTTTGACATCGAGCAATGCCATGGAGCCATGAATTGCGACATAATGTCGGCACCGGTTCAAACGTTTGCAAATGCCAACCAAGAAATGCAGCTTTTACTATTTCGTCGTCGAAATCAATCGGCCGTTGGTTAACCATTTCTGTAAACCATAAAGTAATTCATTTGTCTTCATTCGTGACACCCCTCGTTAAGCATCCCCCCGCTAGCGGGGGTTAGCATCCGGTGCCCACGCCCGTCGAATAATGGCGAGCGGCACCCGTTAACAGGGGAAGTAACGTCATGCGTCAACACTTGGCCTCCCGTCTCGGGAGGTTTCTCACCTTTGCGGCCGGGCTCCTTCTCGCAGCAATGGTGATCTCGCCCGAAGCCGCCATGGCAGACGATTCCGGTGATTGGCTGAACCGCGTCTTCACCACGTCGACGGAGGCAAAATTCAAAGCCAAACCCAGCCGTCTGGGCGGTCCGATCACTGAAACACCACGCCGCTCGAGCAACCGCAGCAAGGGCGTTCGAGTGGCGAGCCTTGGAGGCAGCTATGCGCCCAGCCCGAAGCCTGGCCCGAGCCTGTCCGGCGGTAGTGGCAAGGTCAATTGGGTCGCCAATTCCGGGTGCTTGAACTCCACGCTGCGCGGCATCGTGCACACCATCGCTGCAACATTTGGTGCAGTAACGGTGAACTCGACCTGCCGCAGCGCCGCCCACAATCGCCGGGTTGGCGGAGCCACGAGATCGTACCACCTGACTGGCGACGCAGTGGATTTTCGCGTCCATGGCAACTGGGGTGGTGCCCTCTCGCGGCTCCGCAGCCATGGCGGAGGCTTTACGCATTACGGTGGTGGTCTGTTCCACATCGACACCGGTCCGCGGCGGACCTGGTAAACTGCGTGTCTTGTTACTGAGGGATTTGGAAGCCATGATCGCACCAGCAGTCATGGCTTTTTATCGATTTCAGCCGCCACGATCACTGAACGTCCGAGGCAAGGGGCACGCATGAGCATGCGCATCTGGCACCAGAGCTTTACAGTTCTCTCCGATCTGCCGGCTTATGCCGACGCCATGAGGCGGCACGCGGCAAAGATCCTACGGCCAGACACCAAGGTCACGTGGCACGGCCAGCTGCCCGGCACTTATCCAGGCAATTACCCCGGCGATGACATCGGCTACGGCTACCTCTATGGCATGCACGGCAACCAGTGGGTCGCCTCTGGTCGCCAAGCGGAACGCGAGGGCTATGACGCCTACGCGCTCTGCACGCTACCCAATCCGATGCTGCGGGAAGTGCGCTCGCTACTGTCGATCCCGGCAGTCGGGCTCGGCGAGACATCCTTTCAGATCGCCACCACGCTCGGGCAGAAATTCGGAGTGCTGCTGTTCATCGATCGCATGATCCCTCTCTACCGGGAGCAGATCGAGCGCTACGGTTTCGACCGCCGCTGCGCCGCCATTCGGCCATCCGGGTTGACCTTCAAGGATGTCCTCGCCGGCTATTCCAACCCCGGGCCGGTGATCGATCGCTTCAAGACAGCAGCCCGCGCCATGATCGCCAACGACGGCGCGGACGTCATCATTCCTGGCGAAGTGCCGCTCAGCATGCTGCTTGCCGTCCATGGCGTGAACCGGGTCGACGACGTGCCCATCATCGATACACTCGCCTGCGCCCTGAAAATGGCCGAGCTGATGGTCGATCTGCGGCGTGCGACCGGCGTTAGCCACAGCCGGCACGGGTTCTTCAATTCCGTCGCAAGCGCAGCAAGGGCAGATCAGGTCGCCGCTTTTTATGGGACTGACCGTCTGAAATTCTGAGGATTGCCGTACGGTCGTTGGTGGCGCGACGGCTTCACTTGGCACCCCTCAGGCGGTACTGTGCCCGAAATAGATCGGAGCCGTCCAAAGGGCGCAGGAGTTGAACGTGACCATTCGCAATGGGGTCGTGGCCGCGGTCGGCAATACACCGCTCATAAAGCTGAAGCGCGCATCCGAGATCACCGGCTGCACCATTCTCGGCAAGGCCGAGTTCATGAACCCTGGGCAGTCCGTGAAGGATCGCGCCGCCTTGTTTATCATCCGGGACGCCGAGAAGAAGGGGCTGCTCAAGCCGGGCGGCACCATCGTGGAAGGCACCGCCGGCAATACCGGCATCGGGCTAACGGTCATTGGCAATGCGCTCGGCTACCGGTCAGTGATCGTGATTCCCGAGACTCAGAGCCAGGAAAAAAAGGATACGCTCCGCCTGCTTGGAGCCGAGCTGGTCGAGGTACCGGCCGTTCCCTACAAGAACGCCAATAACTACATAAAGTATTCGGCGCGACTCGCCGAGGCTTTGGCCAAGACCGAACCCAATGGCGCCGTTTGGGCCAATCAGTTCGACAACGTCGCCAATCGCGAAGCACATATCGCAACCACTGCCGAGGAAATCTGGTCGGAAACCGGTGGCAAAATCGATGGCTTCGTCTCCGCGGTAGGCTCGGGCGGCACGCTCGCCGGCACCTCCATGGGGCTCAAGGCCCGCCGCCGCGACATTATCGCGGCGCTGGCGGACCCACCGGGAGCCGCCTTGCATTCCTATTACACTACCGGCGAGCTCAAATCAGAAGGCTCTTCGATTACCGAAGGCATCGGACAGGGCCGCATCACGGCCAACCTGGAAGGTGCCGTTATCGACAGGTCCTACTTCATTCCAGACAAGGAAGCCGTCGAGATCGTCTTCCAGCTCCTGGTCGAGGAAGGGCTGTGCCTCGGCTCGTCCAGCGGTGTCAATGTTGCAGGCGCCATTCGGCTGGCCAAGGATCTTGGCCCGGGCAAGACGATCGTCACCGTTCTGTGCGACTATGGCACTCGCTACCAGTCCAAGCTGTTCAATCCCGAATTCTTGCGGTCAAAGGATCTTCCGGTGCCGTTATGGCTTGCCGAGAAACACCAGGCGCCGCCACAAGTGTTCGTCGATACCGGAAACGCCTGATGACGACACAGCTCTATCGGTCGGACGCTTATCTCCGCGAGACATCGGCCAAAGTGCTCGCAGTCAACGAGCGGGGCGGCATCGTGCTCGACCGCACTCCGTTCTATGCCTCCGCTGGCGGGCAGCCGGGGGACCGCGGAATAATTCGGTTCGAAGGCGGCGAATGCCCAATCGCGACCACGGTCTATGACACCGACAAGGCGACCATCGTCCACGTTGCAGCTGAAGGCGCGACCAGGCCCGTCGTTGGTTCAGACGTCACGGCTGTTCTCGACTGGACAGTGCGCTCGAAGCACATGCGCATGCACACCGCGCTGCATCTGCTCTGCAGTCTGGTGCGCTTCCCGGTCACGGGCGGCCAGATCGGCGCCGACGAAGGTCGGCTCGATTTCGACATCGAGGATGCCTCGGCCGTTGAGAAGGACAAGCTCACTGCTGAGCTGAACACCTTGATCGCCGCCGATCACCCTGTCTCTGAGCGCTGGATCACGGACGAGGAGCTTGCTGCCAATCCTGGCCTCGTGCGGACCATGTCGGTCAAGCCGCCTATTGGTACTGGCCAAGTTCGGCTCGTGCTCATCGGTGACAATGGCGCCATCGACATGCAGCCGTGTGGGGGCACGCATGTGCGAGCAACCGGCGAGATCGGTCGCGTCGCCATCTCGAAGATCGAGAAAAAGGGCAAGATCAACCGGCGCATTCGTGTGGTCTTTGCCTGACCGTAGGCTCGGCGTCGCGTTCGCCCGTCCGTTCTCACGAAACTCGGAGCCCACTTATGACTTCTCCCAGCACCTGGCTTGTCGAAACCTCCTGGCTCGCCGACAACCTTGGCCGCGCCGACATTGTCGTCCTCGACGGCTCCATGCATCTGCCGACCTCGGGCCGCAACGCGTTCAAGGAGTACGAGGGCGCGCATATTCCAGGAGCGCAGTTCTTCGATATCGATGCGGTCTCGGACAAGTCGATCCCACTGCCGCACATGCTGCCGTCCGCCAATCAATTTGCAGCCCAGGTCGGCAAGATGGGTATCGGCAACGAGACTCGAGTTATCGTCTACGACAGTGAGGGACTCTACTCTGCGGCCCGGGTCTGGTGGATGTTCCGCACCATGGGTCACGAGAATGTCGCTGTGCTCAACGGCGGCTTGAAGAAATGGAAGGCTGAAGGCCATCCGGTCACCGGCCAAAGGTCTGCCGCACGTCCGGCCAAGACATTTGCAGCCAAGCTCAATCCGGCGCGGGTTCGCGATGCCGCCGCCGTCAGGTCTCTTATCGGCGATGCCCACGTGCAGATCGTCGATGCGCGAGCGGCGAACCGCTTCACTGGCTCAGTGCCTGAGCCGCGCGCGGGCCTGCGCTCGGGCCGGATCCCCTCATCCAAGAACGTTCCCTTCACGACGCTGCTCAAGCCCGACGGCACTTTGAAGAGCGAAGCGGAATTGCGCGCCGTTTTCAAAGCCGCCGGTATCGACATAGCCAGGCCTGTAGTCGCGAGTTGCGGTTCCGGCGTAACCGCAGGGGTCGTCGCCTTCGCCTTGGCCCAGCTTGGCCAAACCGACGCTGCCGTCTACGATGGCTCGTGGTCCGAATGGGGCGGCCGCGCCGATCTGCCGATTGAAACAGGAAGTCCCTGATCAACGTGGAAGAGATGTCGGCCGTTGGCCGGTCGACAGGCGGCGCAGTTATCGACGCGTCGTCGCCCTAGCAGTAGGGGCCCCTGGCGGTGGCAGCGATTGTTCTCATCCGGTGAATGGGGGCATACTGCTCGCCACGCGCGAATATCCGAGGAACAATCGAGGCTATGCAGCACTTCCATTTTGGACCCGTCACCCTGCCGCCCGAGGCCGCAAAACTCCGCGCCGACGTGCGGGCGTTTTGCGAAGCGGAACGGGCAGCGGGAAATTTCAGACCCGCTGTCGGCTCCATGGTGGAGGCCGACGAGGCGTTCTCGCGCAAGGTGGGCGCCAAGGGTTGGCTCGGCATGACGTGGCCGAAGCAGTATGGAGGCGCCGAACGTTCGTCACTCGAGCGTTACGTCGTGGTCGAGGAGCTGCTCGCGGCCGGGGCGCCCGTCATGTGCCACTGGGTTGCCGAGCGGCAGTCGGGTCCACAAATTCTCAGGCACGGCAGTGAGCGGGCCAGGAAGATGATCCTGCCCGAAATTGCGGCGGGCCGCTGCTACTTCGCGATCGGCATGAGCGAGCCGGACACCGGCTCGGACCTCGCCAGCGTGCGCACGCGTGCGCACAGGGTCGACGGCGGCTGGCGGATCACAGGCCGCAAAATCTGGACGAGCTTTGCACACCGCTCGCACTATCTGATCGCGCTTGTTCGCACGTCCGGCTCGCCGGAGCAGCGGCACGTAGGGCTCACCCAGTTCATCGTCGATCTGAAGTCACCCGGGATCACCGTCCGGCCAATCTACAACCTCTACGGCGGGCACGACTTCAACGAGGTAACTTTCGACGACGTGCCAGTCGCGGACGACATGATCATCGCCGGCGAGGGTCGCGGCTGGGACATGGTGACCTCGGAGCTGGCATTCGAGCGATCGGGGCCGGATCGGTTCATGTCGACCTACCCACTGCTGGTCGAGGCCTTCAACGAGGCGGGACCCGAGATCACCGATCGAGCGGCGGTGGAGCTTGGCCGGCTGGTTGCCCATCTGGCGACGCTCAGACGGATGTCGACGTCGATCGCCGGGCTCTTGAACGAAGGGAAGTCGCCTGTGACCGAGGCGGCTCTCGTCAAAGATCTCGGGACCACATTCGAGCAGGAGATTCCCGAGGTCGTGCGGAAGGTCCTGCCGATCGAGGGTCGCAGCATGACCGGGGACAATGGATACGCCGATCTGCAGCAGCTCTCCCAAATGCAATGTCCGAGCTACTCCATTCGTGGCGGAACGCGCGAGATATTGCGTGGCATGATCGCGCGCGGCCTGGGCCTTCGATAAGGACAGACATATGAGCGATATGCGCGAGGAAATGCTCAGGACCCTCGACCGGATCGTTGAGGACACCGTCTCGCTGAAGATGCGGGAAGCCGCTGATCTTCAGGGCATGCAGGGCGCGACGGACTCGAAGATCGGCAGCCTCGATGCCGCTCGCCCGCTCTGGTCGGCATTGGAAAATGCAGGAATTGTGGCGCTCGGGGCGCTGGGCGGCGATGATGGCATCTCATTTGCGGATACCATGGAGCTCGTTCGCCGCGCGGGATACCATGGACTTCCGGTGCCGATAGGCGATGCCATTCTGGCGCGCCGCATTCGATCGGTGCATGGGCTTAGCGATGGCGAGGGGCTTGCCGTCGTCGTGCCGCCGGCAAGCGGAAGAGATGTCGTCTTCAAAGCTGGAAAGCTTTCCGGGCGTGTCGAAGGTGTGCCTTGGGGACGCGACGCAGACGAGGTCCTGCTCGCCACAGGCGGCCCAGACGGAACCTTCATTGTAGTCGCGAGTTGCAAGGGGGCTTCGGTCCGCAGGGGCTGCAACATGTGTGGCGAGCCTCGAGACGCTATCGATCTGCAATCAGTAGACGTTGTGGACAGCAAACCAGTGCCAGATGGCATACGTTTGGTTGAGGCCGATGGCGCTCTTTTGCGGGCGGTGCAGATGTCTGGTGCTCTGGGATCAGTGCTTGCACACTGTATGACGTGGGTCGGCGACCGTGTTCAGTTCGGCAAGCCAATTGCCAAACACCAGGCGGTTCAGCACTTGATGGCGCAGTTGGCCGAAGAGGTGGCGGCGGCATCCGCTGCGGCTGATTTGGCCGTTGATGCTTCTGAACAACGGCCAGATCGGCTCGCTTGCGCGGTGGCAAAAGCCAGAGTTGGCGAGGCCGCGGGGAAGGCCGCCAATCTCGCGCATGCAGTTTTCGGCGCGATGGGCTTCACGCGAGAGCATCAGCTTCATTATTCGACCCGACGACTGTGGGCCTGGCGGAACGAGTTCGGCGGTGAAGCGTATTGGCAAGGAGAAATTGGCCGCGCGGTGGCGCGGCGCGGCGGCAACAGCCTTTGGGACCTGCTGACGAACAACGGATAGGTCTAAGGTGTCGAGGTGAAAGATTGTTGGGCATATGCCTTGACGTACATCCATGTGTCTCCTTCATGACACTCAGTGATATTTTGGATGTTGACGTTCGTTGATTTGATGAGTCTGGCACTGCCGAATCGGGCAGCATGGTCTCATTGATCTCATAATGCCGATTGACTGAGACAGAAGCATTGCCTGCGTGCGTTGCAGCCGGTGATCAGGCGGCATGCGTCGTGACCCTATTCCGTCTGTGCTCTCTGAAAATGGAAAGATTTTCCAGGCCTTGAGGTGCCGCTATGACGTTGACCCCGATATTCGCCCAGGAACGTGAGACTGCTGGTTGTGGGCTGGACCGCACAGATGGTCTCCAATTCAGTTCGCACCAAAATGTTCCGGGCAAATTATCGAGACCAAAGTCGAAGCTTCTTCATTGCCGCCAAACGGTCCCGATCTTACGTTAAGATGTACAGGTCAACATATTGCTGAAGGGTGGCACGGCCGAGCCGAGGGAAGCGGCCCAAAAAAGGCAAAACAGGACAAACCCACCGCAGGACGCAGACAAATGGCGACAAGAGGCGACGTTTTCGACATCTACAGCCAGGCTTATGAGCGCCACAAGCAGACGGTCATGAGCATCCGGGAATACCTCGAGGGGTGTCAAAAGGACCCCTCGATGTATGCGACCGCCGCGGAGCGCATGCTGAAGGCCATCGGCGAACCCCGTCTGGTCAATACGGCGGACGATCAGCGACTTGGCCGGATCTTCATGAATCGGACGATCAAGGTCTATCCGGCATTTTCCGACTTCTATGGTCTCGAAGAGACGATCGAGCGGATCGTTGGCTACTTCCGCCATGCAGCGCAGGGACTCGAGGAACGCAAACAGATCCTCTACCTGCTCGGCCCAGTCGGTGGCGGAAAGTCGTCGCTCGCCGAGCGGCTCAAGGACTTGATGGAACAGTGCCCGATTTACGTCCTCAAGGCGGGGGACGAGATCAGCCCCATATTCGAGAGCCCGATGGGGCTTTTCAACGTCGAGCAAATGGGCAAGGCGTTGGAAGAGAAGTACGGAATCCCCTCGCGCGTGCTCACGGGGTTCGTGTCGCCTTGGGCGGTCAAACGTCTCGACGAGTTTGGTGGCGATATCTCCAAGTTCACGGTCGTGAAGCTTTACCCGTCGAAGCTGCGTCAGATCTGTGTCGCGAAGACCGAGCCGGGCGACGAGAACAATCAGGACATTTCGGCACTGGTCGGCAAGGTCGACATCCGCAAGCTCGAGCACTATGGCCAGAACGATGCCGATGCATACTCGTATTCGGGCGGGCTCAACAGGACTACGCAAGGCCTGCTCGAATTCGTCGAGATGTTCAAAGCGCCATTGAAGATGCTGCACCCGCTGCTGACAGCGACGCAGGACCGGACCTATGTCGGCACGGAAAACGTGGGCGCCATGCCCTATCAAGGCGTGATCGTTGCGCACTCCAACGAAAGCGAGTGGCAGAGCTTCCGTGCCAACCGCACGAACGAGGCGTTCCTCGATCGAATTTGCGTGATCAAAGTGCCCTACTGCCTCCGGGTGGACGAGGAAAAGAAGATCTACGAGAAGCTGCTCAGGGCGAGCGAGCTTGCCGAGGCGCCCTGTGCACCCGGTACGCTCGAGATGCTGGCACAGTTCTCGGTGTTGTCTCGCCTCAAGGAGCACGAAAACTCCGCGCTCTATTCGAAGATGCGTGTCTACAACGGCGAGAGCCTCAAGGACACCGACCCGCAGGCGCGCACGATGCAGGAGTACCGGGATGCGGCCGGCG
Organism: uncultured Hyphomicrobiaceae bacterium; assembly: GCA_964500805.1. GTDB lineage: Bacteria > Pseudomonadota > Alphaproteobacteria > Rhizobiales > Hyphomicrobiaceae. The sequence goes on along the minus strand of CAZCQH010000064.1, from coordinate 20,862 downwards.
TGACGGAAGGGATGGATGGCGCATCGACAAGGTTCGCCTACAAGATCCTGTCCGAGACGTTCAATTATGACAGCCACGAGATCGGCGCCGATCCTGTGCACCTGATGTTCGTGCTGGAGCAGTCCATCAAGCGCGAGCAGATGCCCGAGGAGCAGGAGACGCGTTACGTCGAGTTCATCAAGGAGGAGCTGGCACCGCGTTACGCCGAGTTCGTCGGCAACGAGATCCAGAAGGCCTATCTCGAGTCCTACAATGATTACGGCCAGAACCTGTTCGACCGCTATGTGGCTTACGCCGACGCCTGGATCGAGGATCACGACTTCAAGGATCCCGACACGGGCCAGCTAATGAGCCGCGAGCTACTCGACCAAGAGCTGTCTAAGATCGAGAAGCCGGCAGGCATCGCGAACCCGAAGGACTTCCGCTACGAGGTGGTCAAGTTCTCGCTGCGTGCCCGGGCCCGCAACGGCGGCAAAAATCCGGACTGGACGAGTTACGAGAAGATCCGAGACGTGATCGAGCGGCGCATGTTCAGCCAAGTCGAAGATCTGCTGCCGGTTATCTCTTTCGGCGCCAAGAAGGACTCGAACGCCGAGAAGAAGCATCAGGACTTCGTCGAGCGCATGGTCGCTCGCGGCTACACCAAACGTCAGGTGCGCCGTCTCGTCGAGTGGTACATGCGGGTGAAGAAGGCTGGCTGACAAGCGCTACGGTTATCGGACCGGCGAGCGTTCGTCCTCTTAGAGCGCTCGTCCAAACCAGTTGGCGATAACCGCTTAGCATTCACGCTAGAAGGCGTTTCATGAACATCGTTGATCGCCGACTTAATCCGAAGTCCAAGTCATTGGGCAATCGCCAGCGTTTCGTACGACGGGCGAAAGCCGACATTCGGGATGCGGTGAAGGATGCGCTGAAGAAGCGCAAGGTATCCGAGGTGGAGGGGTCGGAAAAGATCACGATCCGCTCGAAGAGCGTTCGGGAGCCCTCGTTCCAGCACAGCCGGGACGGTGGAAACCGCGATTTCGTGCTGCCGGGCAATAAGGAATACAAGGTCGGCGATCTCATTCCCAAGCCGCAGGGTGGTGGCGCGGGAGGTGGAGGTGGCAAGGCCAGCCCGGACGGTGAGGGGCAGGACGATTTCGTTTTCACCCTCTCCAAGGATGAGTTTCTTGATGTCTTCTTCGAGGATCTCAAGCTTCCGAACCTCGTCAAGCAGAGGCTGAAGGACCTTAAAAACCCTATACCGCAGCGCGCGGGGTATACTACAGACGGCCCGCCGGCAAAGCTTGCGCGCGTGCGCACAATGCGGCGCAGCTTGGCCCGCCGCATCGCACTTCGCCGACCCAAAACGGAGGAAGTGCGCGAGCTCGAAGAAGAAATTGCCAAGCAGGAAGCCGAGACGCCGCGCAACGAGATTTTGATTGCCGAGCTGAAGGCGAAGCTTGTGCGGATGGAGCGTCTCAGAAAGACGATCGCCTACGTCGATCCTCTCGACCTGCAGTACAACCGCTTCGAACGTGTTCCGAAGCCAGCGACGCAAGCGGTCATGTTCTGCTTAATGGACGCTTCAGCCTCGATGACGGAACCTTTAAAGGATTTGGCAAAGCGGTTTTTCATGCTGCTGCACGTGTTTTTGTCGCGGCATTACCGCGAGGTCGACATCGTGTTCATCCGGCACACGTCAACGGCGAGCGAAGTGGATGAGGAGACCTTTTTCAGAGGGGTCGAAACCGGCGGCACGGTAATTTCCACAGCCCTCGAAGAGATGGATAAGATCGTCAAGGATCGCTATTCGCCGGAAGACTGGAACATCTATGCGGCGCAGGCGTCCGACGGTGACAACATTCCAGACGACATGGGGCGCTGCATCGAGCTGGTCGAACGCCACCTGCTTCCGGCATCTCAATACTTCGCCTACATCGAAGTCTCGGAACGGTCTGGCCCCGGCGAGACCATCGTTTGGCACGGCTATAAGGAAATTGCGGATCGACATGCCCACTTCGCCATGCGACGTGTGTCGAACCCCAGCGAGATCTTTCCCGTTTTCCACGAGCTGTTTTCGGCCGGCGCCGGTACTTGAGGAGCCAATCGAGCATGTCCGATCGTGCAAACAAGCCGTTGTTCGACGGGCCAGAGTGGAATTTCGAGCTGATCGGAAAGGCCTACCACGCCATCGAGGACATTGGCGTTGGGGAAATGGGCCTCGATATCTACAAGAATCAGATCGAGGTCATCACGGCGGAGCAGATGCTCGACGCCTACTCCTCGATCGGAATGCCGCTGATGTACCGGCACTGGTCATTCGGCAAGCGGTTTGCGCGCGACGAAATGCTGTACCGCAAGGGTGCGCGGTCATTGGCATTTGAAATCGTCATCAATTCCGACCCATGCATCAACTACATCATGGAGGAGAACTCCATGACGATGCAGTGCCTGGTGATGGCGCATGCTGCCATGGGGCACAATCATTTCTTCAAGAACAACTACCTGTTCCGGCAATGGACGCAGGCCGACGCGATCCTCGAATATCTGGCCTTTGCAAAGAAGTATGTGGCCGATTGCGAGGAGCGTTTCGGCTTGAGCGCGGTCGAGTCTGTACTCGATGCTGCGCACGCCTTGATGAACCAGGGTGTCAGCCGGAATGCGCGCCCACGCCGCAGGTTCGATCCGCGCAAGGAACATGAGCGCGAGATGCGGCGTCGCGAGTATGAGCTCGAGATCTACAACGAGCTCTGGCGCACGCTGCCAACCGCCCCGGAGAAAAAAAATCAAGCTGAAAAGAGCGAGGAGAACGCTGCCGAGCAGGCTGCGTTGAAGCTTCCAGAGGAAAATATCCTCTACTTCCTCGAGAAGAACGCGCCGAAGCTCGAGTCTTGGAAAGCGGAGCTCCTGCGCATCGTGCGCGTGCTTTCTCAGTATTTCTATCCGCAGCGGCAGACCAAGGTTATGAACGAAGGCTGCGCCACGTTCTGTCACTACGAGATCATGAACCGCATGTACGAGAAGGGGCTGGTCACTGAAGGCTCGATGCTCGAGTTCGCGCATATGCACGCGGCGGTGGTTTACCAGCCAGCGTTTTCAGACAAGCACTACGGGGGGATCAACCCTTATGCGCTCGGGTATGCGATGATGCGGGACATCAAGCGCATGTGCCTCGAGCCGACGCAGGAAGACGCGGAGTGGTTCCCGGAGATCGCCGGCAACAAGGATTATATGGGCGTGCTCCGGCAGGCATGGTCCGATTTTCGCGACGAAAGCTTCGTTCTTCAGTACCTGTCGCCGCAGGTCATGCGGGATTTCAGATTGTTCTATCTGAAGGATCAGGCCGACAATCCTTCGATCCGGGTAGAGGCGATTCATGATGACAGCGGGTACCGGAATGTGCGCCGCATGCTGGCGCGCCAGTACGATGTGTCGCAGCAGGATCCGGACATCCAAGTCACAGATGCCGACCTTTCGGGCAGCCGGCGATTGGTGCTGACCCACTTCGTGCGCAACGGCATTCTACTGGACAAGGACGAGTGCGACCGCACCCTGATGCACGTCGCGCGACTCTGGGGCTACCGGGTGCGGCTCGTCGAGGTCGACGTCCAGTCAGGGAAAAAGCTTCGCGAGCATGAGACCCTGCCACTTCCGTGACGGCTCAAGGAAACGGACGTGGCGGACCGGTCCGAACAGCTCTGGTTGTAGCTGCCAGAACTGCAAATTTGCATTGCCGATCGGCTCAATCGTTCTGAAAAATGTGTAATTTGACGTAGATCATTGACACGGCGTCGCATACCCTTGGCCTGCCTCCGCCGTGCGGAGGCCAAGCAGGCCGGCGAGCAACAAGCTGTAGCGCAAACAGAGATCTGACTTTCCGGCCCAAACGCAGCGTTTGAGGAAGGAAATGCCATGACGACGACCGCCGGCGCGGGCAACCCTTCGTTGCCCTGGTGGAGAGAACCTACAAAGGACCAGTGGTACGCCTACATAGCAGCTTGGCTGGGGTGGACACTCGACGCCTTCGACTTCACGATCTTCCTGCTGATCATGTTGCCGATCAGTCAGGAGTTCGGTGTTCCTCTCACGGCAGTTACCGCCGTGTTCACGATCACTTTGTGGCTGCGTCTGCTGGGAGCTACAGCCGCCGGATGGATGGCTGATCGCATGGGACGCAAAGCGCCCCTTATGATCTCGATCCTCTGGTATTCGCTTTGCAATTTCATTGCGGGTTTCGCGCCCAATTTTACATGGCTTTTCTTCTGGCGAGCCCTTCTCGGCATCGGCATGGGTGCTGAATGGCCGGCGGGCGCGGCGTTGGCGATGGAGTCATGGCCGGCGCGGTCACGCGGTTTCATGAGCGGGTTATTGCAGGGCTCGTGGGGCATTGGCTTCGCATTGTCTGCGCTCTGCTACGGCTATCTCTACGGAAAGGCCAATCCGCTACATGGATGGTGGCCGATGGCGGGCGAGAAAGTCGGCTGGCGCGAGATGCTCTGGATCGGCGTGCTACCGGCCCTCGTATGCGTTTGGATCCGCTTCTATGTGAAAGAGCCGGAGGTCTGGGCTGAAAACAAGAAACTGCAGGCCGAGACAGGCAAGGAAGTCCACCTGCCGCTGTTTGCGATCTTCCAGAGAAAGTTCCTCTGGAACACGATCACCGGATGCGTGTGGATGGCAGCTGCATTCTGCACGTACTATTCGATCTGGGCACTGTTCTCCACCTACCTGCAAAAGGAGCACAATTGGACGCCGCTGATGGTGGCGACGCCAATCTTCTGGACGAATATCGTCGTCGTGATCGGGAGCAGCTTCTGGGGCTATGTGGCGGACAAATGGGGACGGCGCTGGGCAATCATCATCCCGGCGATCATCGCCATGTTCATCACGCCACTGTATCTCTGGACCAAGGACCCGTTCTGGATCATCACTGGCTTCATCGTTCAGGGGCTTTTTGGTGGTTCGATTTACGGTCAGAACCCCAGCTATCTGTCAGAACGTTTCCCGACCGAGGTTCGAGCGACCGCATCGGGATTCGTCTATCACCAAGGTGCAATCTTCGGTGGACTGGTAGCGCCTGTTCTCACGTATTTTGCCGTCGACCAAAAGATGGGATTCGCTGCGCCGATGTTCTGGGGCACGACGATATTCCTCGCGGTCGTCATCATCGCGGTATTCCTCGGGCCCGAAACGAAGGGCAAGGTGCTCACGGCTGATATTGAGGTGAAGTCGTAGGTACCAATCGGCAATCGATAAGCTGATCGAAGTCTGGTTCGGGGCCGCAAGGGCCCGAACTGTTTGAGAAAAGACCGTTAGTGCTGCGCGCGCGCGAGGTGTCCCAGGGCTTCACATCCGCGTGCGGGCGCTCTATATTCCGCTTTGCAAGTGATGCTCCGAGTGCGATTCGGACGGGCAGGCAACTGTCAGGGCTTTCGACTCGTGAACGCACACGCGGCACATCCGAACAGCTTTCCGGCGCTGGTGCTCAACGCCGATTTTCGGCCGCTCAGCTATTATCCCTTGTCACTCTGGAGCTGGCAGGAGACCGTAAAGGCGGTGTTCCTGGATCGGGTGAACATCGTATCGGAATACGATCGGTTCGTGCGCAGTCCAACGTTTGAGATGAAAATTCCGAGCGTCGTTTCTCTGAAGACCTACGTGAAACCGGCGCTTTATCCGGCCTTCACACGGTTCAACGTTTTCCTGCGGGACCGGTTCACCTGCCAGTATTGCGGCTCGAAGGACGACTTGACCTTCGATCACCTCATTCCCCGCTCGCGGGGAGGGCAGACCCGCTGGGACAACGTGGTCGCAGCTTGCGCGCCCTGCAACTTGGCCAAGGGTGGTCTGATGCCTGAACGCGCCGGCATGCGGCCAGCGCAGTGGCCGTATCGCCCGACAGTCTTCGAGTTACACCGGAATGGGCGGATGTTTCCGCCCAATTATTTGCACGATAGCTGGCTGGACTATCTGTATTGGGATACCGAGCTCGAGCCTTAGGTGTTGTTTATCTGCAACTCGTGGCTTATGCGCCCCGACATGTGTCACGGGTGTCGTGGCTCGGCTTGTTGAATGAAAAGACGGCCGCTGCGGTCTCTGGTTTCTCGATCTGCGGTCTACCTCTCCAAACATCTCGCCGCGCCGCTTTGCAGCAGCGCCCCGATCGCAGCCCCGTCTAGTCCGGCAAGCTCGCCGAGCACCTCGCGGGTATGCTGCCCGAGCAGCGGCGCTCCGTTCGGAGGAAGGGCTGCCGTGTCGTGGAGCCGGGCGGGCCCCTTCACGGCGCGATAGCTGGCAAGTGTGGCATGCTGATATGTGCCGACCGCGCCGCGCGCGGCGACCAGCTCACTGCTCAAGGCTTCAGCCACCGTCGCGACCGCTCCCGTTGCCACACCGGCCTCGCGCAGCCTTTCTATAAGCATTGCGCGGGGCTGACTCTTGAACGCCTCGGCAAGCAGCGCCCGCAGCTCCGCACCGTTGGCAACCCGCGCGCCGTTGGTTTCAAAGCGCGCATCCTCCGCTAGTTCCGGGCGCATCAGTATCTCGCGGGCGAGACTCCGAAACTGGCGGTCGTTGGTAATCGCGAGCACGAACGGCCCGTCCGCCGCCTCGAAAAGCGCTGCTGGCTGCACGACTTGATTGGTGTTCCCGGACCGCGTTGGATTGGCGCCCATCATCAGATGCATGGCGCCGAAGTTCAGCAGCATGTTGAGCGCCGACTCCTGCAGTGTCGCTTCGATAAAGCGGCCCTCGCCGGTCAGCGCCGCGTGCCGGAGTGCGGCCGTGATCGCCTGCGACGCAAATAGGCCCGTCACCATGTCGACAATGGACGGACCTGTCCGCACAGGCGGGTGCTCCGGCTCACCGATCAACGACATGAACCCGCTTTCCGCCTGCGCGATCGGATCGTAGCCGGGCACTTCGACATTGGGACCGTTGCGGCCATAACCCGAGATCGCGCAATAGACGAGGCTTGGCCGGCGCGCCTTCAGCGTCTCGTAGCCGAGCCCCAGCCGCTCCATGACGCCGGTCCGATAGTTCTCGACCACCACATCGGCCTTCTCGACGAGCTTCAGAAACGCCGCTTTCGCACCGGCATCTTTAAGATCGAGCGCAACCGAGCGCTTGTTGCGGTTTATATTGAGGAAGTAAACCGATTGGGTCCTGTCCTGCGGATGCATCGGTTGGAAGCCACGCGCCTCGTCGCCGCCCGCCGGGTTCTCGATCTTGATCACATCGGCGCCCAGGTCGGCGAGCGTCAGTGTGCAGTAGGGACCTGCCAGCACGCGCGACAAATCGAGGACGCGGACGCCCTTCAGTGGCAGATCGAGACTCATGTGCGCCCCCGCGACGGCAGCTCGGCAACGGCAGTGCCCAGAACCGACAGCTCGCCGTCCTGATTGTGCGCCTCCTGCGCGACCTCCACGCAGCTCTTGCCATCGTCGCTGGTGAACTTGCGAATTATCTTGCCCTTGATGAAGAGCACATCGCCCACCGGATTGTGCCGCCGGATCTTGCACGAGGCGGAACGCAGGAAACCGTCATCACCGATCCAGTTCGTCATGTGGTGCGTCAGCCACGAGCACCGCTCGGGGCCGTAATCATAAGCACCTGGCGCACCGACCATGTGCGCGAACTCCTCCTCCCAGTGCACGCGCTCAGGGCAGTCTGGAATGTTGTACTTATTCGGGATGCCGAGGCCGGGGTGACGGTGGATCATCTTCCATGCCAGCTTGTTGGCGCGGACGTAAAGTCCACCCCAGCCCTGAGCGTACGCGATGAAGCCGGTGACCGTCATGGGACCCTTGACCATCACGGGCAGCGCGTCGCCGGCATGGACGTCCTCGAAGTAGCGAGGTGTGGCGCCGCGAATCTCCTCCCGCGCGTAATGCTCGTAGACCTTCTCCAACTCGGCCTGCGTGTAACGCTTCGGCGGCCGGCTCTTCACCTCTTGGTATTTGGTGCCGCTCTCCCGCGCGATATCGCGATCCGTACGAAAGCACCAGCTGTCGGCTTCTGCCACAAGATCTCCACCGTTGCCGAAGAACCGCACATGGTAGATCTGCTGGATCGCGCGACCCGAAAAGCGCGTTTCATGCGAGACGATATCCTTCAGCGACGCCTCGGTTGTGATCGCCTCGTTGCGCTTGACGTATCGGTGCCAGCGCCAATCGGCCCCTGCCCACATGGCGTGCACGCCCGGCAATCCACCAACGTAGCCCGATATGATGCGATTTGTCGCGAAAAGGAATGACGGCAGAGCGACGATCCCGCCGTGTCTGGTCCTTGCCGCATACGCAGGATCGCACCAGAGGGGATTGTCATCACCGATACCGTGCGCGTAGTGACGGATGTTGTCGCGCGTCGCCTCATGGCACCACGGCTCGAGCGTATCCTCGATCTTGACACCGATACGCGCCTTCAGTTGCGCGAGACCGTCATCGGTGATCTTTGGGAAAAGGGTCTGCGCCTCGCTCATTCAAATTTAGCCTTTCGATTGCGCCGCGGCGCGTTCCATATCGCGCAGCTTGGCACGGCTGACTTTGCCAGTCGTCGATTTCGGCAGTTCCGCGACGAACGCAATTTGCCTGGGGTATTCGTGCTGACTCAAGCGGTCCTTGGTGAATCGCTGCAGATCACCGCGAAACGCATCATCGCCTGCGCGCGCCGACACGATGAAGGCCTTCACCACCTGGCCTCGCTCCGCATCCGGCACACCGATGACCGCTGCCTCCGTGACATCGGGGTGCGCGAGCAGCGTGTTCTCGATCTCTACCGCGCTCATTGTCCAGCCCGCGGATATGATGACGTCGTCGGCGCGGCCGCGATGAAAGAAATAGCCGTCCTGATCGACCAGCCCGAGATCCTTGGTGCGGAACCAGCCATCGCTGCGCTTGAGCATGATCTCACCGACCTGGTTCGGCGCACATGGCCGGCTCGCAGCATCGAGCACGGCGACCTCCTGGCCCGGCACCGGCTTGCCGAGCGCACCGAGCTTTACAAGATGGTCTGCAGCGCCCGGGTAGTCAGCGAGGATCACACCGATCTCGGTACTCCCGTACATGCTGGCAGGCAGCCCGCCAAACGTCTCCCGCACCCACCGCGCGGTATCGTCGTCGATGGGCTCGCCGGTAAAGGAGAGCTTCTGCAAGCGATATCGCCAACGGCCCGCCGCACCGCACGTCTTCATCATGCGATAGTGCGTGGCTGCCGCTGAAAGATTGGTGATCTCCAGCTCTGACAGCGCCTCAAGCAACCGCTCCGGCCGGAACCGCCCTGCGTAGCTCGCGATGGAAACGCCAAGCCCCAGCGGCCCGAGCGTGCCATGCCATAGCCCATGCCCCCACGATGGTGACGACGGACACATGTATCGGTCACCCGGCCTTACACCCGTTGCGTAGAGCGCCGCCACCGCCACGGTGACAATTGCACGGTGGCGATGCTTCACCGCTTCCGGCAGCTCGCGCGTCGTCCCGGACGTGTACTGGAACATCGCCATGTCATTGGCCGATGTCGCCGCCGCGAAGTCGGAGCTGTACGTTTCCAGATCCGCAAGCAATGGCTCGCCGGCCATGATCAGACGCGGCGCGTTTGCTCGACCTGCGATGGCTTCCTTGGCGATTGCCACCTGCTGAGGTTCCACGAACAACACCGACGGATTGCAATCGTCGATCCGCAGCGCCAAGCCGTCGGGACCGAATAGCGTGAACAGCGGTACAGCTACGAAGCCGGCCTTCATCGCACCGAACAGTAACGCGTAGAATGGCAGGCTCGGCTCAAGCATGATGCCGACGCGATCACCACGTTTCAATCCCGTGGCACTCAGATAGTTCGCAGCCCGGTTCGACCACCGCGCCAACTCACCGAAGGTCACGTGTCGATAGCTGCCGTTCTCGAACACGATGGAGATTGCGCGCTGCTCCGGCGGGTGCCGGTCGACGCACTCATGCGTGATGTTGAGCCGCTCACGGCTGCCGTCGAACAGTGCCCATAGCGCCTCCTTGGAGAAGTGGCGCTGCGCATCGGCGTAGCTGGTAAAGTCCGTGAGGCGGGGCATACTTTCTCTAAACGCTCAGGCGCATCGGCTACGCTGGTTTAATCCAGACGTGGTTGTCGTGGAATGCAGCGCCGCCGAAAGGTGCGATGCGTTTGGCGCTGGTCAGGGTGTTGAGCCCCTCGCCGCCCTCGAAATCGTCGTTGGGCGGGATCGCCTCGACTACCACAACGCCTCGTTGGATGCCTGGGAAACTCTCAGCGCTGAGCAGAATCTCTCCGCGCTCGTTGCCCATGCGGATCCTGCCCCCATCGACCACGCCAAGCGCAGCCAGATCCTCCGGATGGATTTTTGCCCGCGGCTTGCCTTCCCGCGCCCGGCTCGATGGCATTTCGTTGAAGGAAGAATTGAGATAGCCGCGCGACGGCGACGTCGCGAGCCGGAACGGATGTTTCGCATCCGCCTTTTCGTTCACATCCCAATAGTCCGGCAGCCCCGGCACGGTATGGGAGATGCCCCACTCGTGCTTGCGCCCTGCCGGAACCGTCGGCCAGTGCGGCTTGAACTTGAACTTGCCGTCGGGGTAAGCGAAGCCGTTGATGTAATGCGCCGTCTCGAAATCCGGCTGGCAGTCGATCCACTTTTCCTCTTCCAGCGCATCGAGCGTGCCCCAGCCGGACTTCTCCAGGGTCCAGTTGATGATCTCCCGTGGCGTCATTTCGAAGCCTTTGTGGGTCGCGCCAACACGCTTGGCGAGGCCCGTGATCACATCGTGGTTCGATCGGCACTCGCCGGGTGCCGGAATGAGCTTCGGCCCCAGGATGATGTATTGATGTCCGCCACCCTGGTAGATGTCGTCGTGTTCGAGAAACATGGTCGCAGGCAGCACGACGTCGGCCATCTTCGCCGAAGCCGTCATGAAATGCTCGTGCACGGCGACGAACAGATCCTCGCGCGCGAAGCCCTTTTTCACCAGACGTTGCTCGGGTGCGACCTGCACCGGGTTCATGTTCTGGACGATCATCGCGGTGATGGGCGGGCCATCACCCAGATCAGTTCTGTCGCCAGTGAGGATCGGGCCGACCCGGCACATGTCAAGCATGCGCGTTTTCGGATCGAGTGCGTCCATCCCCTCGATAAGGGTCTTGTTCCACTTGTAAATCCCGCCGTTGTTATGAAAGGCGCCGCCACCTTCGTGGAGCCAGGAGCCCGTCACCGAAGCGATGCAGGACGCCGCGTGCATGTTGTGCGCACCGTTGCGCTGCCGCGTGAACCCGTAGCCAAGCCGGAGATACGTCTTCGGCGTCGTTCCGACGAGTTTCGCAAACGCCTCGATCTCTGCAACGGTGAGCCCAGTAATGGCGGCCGCCCACTCCGGCGTGCGCGAATTCACGTGCGCCTCCAGCTCGCGCGGACAGTCGGTGTACTTCTCGAGATACGGCCAGTTGGCGTAACCGTCGCGGAATAGGATGTGCATGACCGCGCAGGCGAGCGCGCCGTCGGTGCCTGGCTTCAAACAGAGCGCCATGTCTGCCTGCTGCATGGTGCCGTTGTGGTAGATGTCGATCACCACGATCTTGGCGCCGCGCTCCTTGCGCGCCTGGACCGCGTGCGTCATCACGTTGACCTGTGTGTTGACCGGGTTGGTTCCCCAGATCACGACCACATCCGCCTTTGCCATTTCGCGCGGATCGGGACCGGCGAGCTTTCCCGTACCGGCGATGAAGCCTGTCCAGGCTGGCGTCGTGCAGATTGACGCAAACATCTGCGAGTATTTCTTTGCATGTCGCAACCGGTTGATGCCGTCGCGCATGACGAGCCCCATTGTGCCAGCGAAGTAGTAGGGCCAGACGGCCTCGGGGCCATGCTGCTTCTCTGCCTTCAGGAAGGCTTCCGCAGTCAGATCAAGCGCCTCGTCCCAGCCGATGCGCTCGAACTGGCCGGAGCCCTTCGGCCCCTTGCGCTTCAATGGGTAGAGCAGGCGATCCGGGTGGTGCACGCGCTCCGCGTAGCGGGCGACCTTGTTGCAGATGACCCCAGCCGTGTAGGTATTCGCCTTGGCGCCATGCACCTTGCCGATGCGGCCATTGCCAAGCAGCTCCACCTCGAGCGCGCACGTTGAGGGACAATCGTGCGGACACGCCGTGTGGCCGATGGGGACGCGGTCTTGCATGGGGAAAGCTCCGTCGCGTGTCTCGTCAGACGGGCCGCCTCATCCTTAGCCGCCCACCGCGCCAGACAGTAACCGCGTTCGCGGGCCGAACAAAGAGTCTCACGTCGGCGTGAGCGAGCATTGCCGGCGCCGATCACCAACGCAATCTAGCTTGCGTGATCATTGCACACGTGAATTGACCCCCATCCGAGGAACTTCGATATGCGGACCTTACTTGCCTTGGGCGGCCTCCTTGCCGCCCTTACAGCCTACACGCCAGCGGCCGACGCCTGCAGCGCCCGTGGCCGCCATTGCGGCTACCCCGCCTGGGCCGCCAATGCCTTCGAGGACGCGACAGGCCGTGCACCTCCGGCGAGCTACGCCCTCACAAAACCGGCGGCGTCCGGAAAGTGGAAGCGCTGAAGAACTGGGCTTTGCTGTCGTGACCGACCGCAGGCGGCCGGGTCAACCGACCGCCGGCGATGCGTCAGCGCACTCATCATTTCGGCGGCTTCGGCCGCGGCAGGGGACAGGCGCCCGCGATGGCATCACCGGCCTCGGCCTCATTGGTCGTGATCGCGTCGAGGTCGGTCTGGAACGTCGCGTGGAAGCGGTTGACCAGATTAGACAACCCGACCGTCATGCAGATGTCGATGATCTGCTCAGGCGTGAAATGGCGCGCGAGATCGCCATAGGTCTTGTCGTCAATGGGCTCCAAACGCGTCGATTTCTGCGCATAGCGCACGATTGCAGCTTCCGCGGCATCGTAGACGCCCTCCGGTAGAGGATCATCCACCAGGTGGCGCATTTGAGCTTCCGTCAATCCCAGGCCCCGACCGAGCACTGTATGCGTGGGTATTCAATAGTAACAATTGTTGACCGCTGTCGCGGTCAGATAAGCGAGCTCGCCGTGCGTCGGCTTCAGCGTCGAATTGGTGCGGTAAACCGTATTGGCAATATTAGAAAAGGCATAGGCCGCGGCCGGCCGGTTTGCCATGGCGCGGTAGACGTTCAGAATCTTGCCGCGGGTCTTGCCGAGCTCCTGCAAGCAGGTGCGCGTTTCAGGTGACAGCTCGGGATCATTCTCATCTAGAATTGGAATGCGGGCCATGCGGGGCTTTCTGTCGTTGAATTTCGGAGTGACGGGGTGATAACCGTCTGCGCTCCACCGTGGTAGAGCCGGCGGCGCATAGCTCGGCTAACCAAACATGGCGCGACAGCCGTTCTGGCCTCAGCAAAACGGCCGCCTCAAGGCCACTTGATTGGCAGCAAAGGGATACTCGTACCGCATGCCGTCCTTGAAGCTCGTTATTTTCGATTGCGATGGCACCCTTGTCGATAGCCAGCACAACATTACGGCGTCGATGACCTGGGCGTTCGAGCAACATGGCCTTGCCGCACCCTCCCGCGCGCAAATCCTGCAGTGTGTCGGCCTCTCCTTGCCGGAAACGTTTCTCGTGCTAGCAGCCGAGCAACCGCAAGAGGTACAGGCCTCGCTCGTCGTTCACTATCGCGATGCGTTCATCACTGGCCCTCTCAAGCGGCGTGACGACGAGGCGATCTATCCGGGCATCCGGGAGACAATCTCGGCGCTGGCAGGCCGGCCGGATGTGTTGCTCGGTGTCGCGACCGGCAAATCCAAACGAGGCGTTAAACGGCTATTTGACGCCGAAGGCTGGCATCCCCATTTCCACACCATCCAGACTGCCGACGATCACCCGTCGAAGCCCGATCCGTCGATGATTCTCAAGGCCATGGCCGAAACGGGCGCCGACCGTATCGCGACAGTGATGATTGGCGACACCAGCTACGACATGGCCATGGCCTTGAGTGCTGGCGTCGGTGCCATCGGTGTCGATTGGGGCTATCATGTCCCGGATCGGCTGAGCGCCGCTGGAGCGCACAGGATCGTTTCCCACGGCGGCGAAGCGCTGTTGGCAGCCATCGAGGCCCAGCTCGTCGCACAACTCGATGCAGGCAACAAATGACCTCGGCTGACGACCCGAAGGACAACAAGCCAAAGATCTCGGCTCGCGAGCTCAATGCCCGCCCACTGCCGAAGCGCTTTTACACGTCGGTGACCGTCGGCACTCGAGAGCCTGGCGGCGTGCCGTTGTTGCTGGATGGCAAGGTCGCCCGCACGCCGAAGAAGCTCGAGCTGAGGCTCCCAACATTGGCGCTGGCTCGCGCCATTGCCGGTGAGTGGGCGGCACAGGACGATCGCGTCGACCCCGCGCGCATGCCATTGACACGGCTCGCCAACACCGCGATCGACGGAGTCAGGGGTCGTGAAGCGATGGTCCGCGCCGATGTGGTGAAGTATGCCGCGAGCGACCTCGTCTGCTATCGCGCCGATAGGCCCCGGGGGTTGATCAATCGACAGGTGGAGCTCTGGGACCCCGTGCTCGCGTGGGGCGCGATCAAGGGCATGCATTTCAACGCCGCGACCGGCTTGATGCACGTTGCCCAGCCGCCGGACAGTCTCGACGCCGTGGCGCGGACGGTCGCGCCGATTGACGCGTTTCAGCTCACTGCGCTGCACACCATGGTGACACTGACCGGCTCGGCTTTGTTGCCGCTCGGCGTGCTCGAAGGTGCATGGAGCGTCGAGCGAGCCTGGGAAGCTGCACACGTGGACGAGGATTGGCAAATTGCCGAATGGGGAGAGGACGCCGAAGCAAGGGCGCGGCGCGATCTTCGCTGGGTGGAAATGACGGCCGCCGCGCGCCTCCTGGAGGCGCTCGAGAAACAACCGCCTGCTTAGCGCGATCTCGGAGCGCGCCCCTGAACTTTGATGCCGGCAACGAGACCGTTCAGAGACTCGAGCTCAGCTTTGGCTGCCGTCGATGCGGGTTTGCCCTTGCCTGCCTCTTTCAGCTGCCGCTTGGATTGCTCTTCAAAGAGCTTCAGCTCGGCATTGATGCGGTTGACCACCGTCGCCAGCTCGCCGAGGCTCGCGTTCGGATTATTGAGTATCCTGCGCAGCTCGGCAGCGAGCGGATGTTGCGCACCAGCTGGAATCTTGGCGAGAACCTTGCCCACGGCCACCCCCTCCGCCTGAAGACAGGCACGACCAATAAGCAAAGTTGGTTAATCGCCGGTTAACCTCAGGCCTGAGCCGAAGCCTGTGATCCGGAATTGCCACGGTCGGCCGTGTGCCGCATCGCGCTTTGCACAGACGCTCGCCAGTCCGTGCGTTTGAACAGCAATGCGCCCATGCTACAGAGCCCAAGTACACATGAGCTCAGGGATCACGGCAGATGAAAGATATCCTCGACGAGCTGGAGCGGCGACGGTCGACAGCACGCCTCGGCGGCGGACAGGCGCGTATCGAAGCTCAACACAAGCGCGGGAAGCTCACCGCGCGCGAACGGATCGAGCTTCTGATGGATGAGGGGTCATTTGAAGAGTTCGACATGTACGTCGAGCACCGCTCAACCGACTTCGGAATGGAGAAGACCAAGATCCCTGGCGACGGCGTCGTCACCGGCTGGGGCACGATCAACGGCCGAGTCGTCTACGTATTCGCCAAGGACTTCACCGTCTTCGGCGGCTCGCTTTCCGAAACGCACGCCAAGAAAATCATGAAAATCCAAGACATGGCCCTGCAGAATCGGGCGCCGATCATCGGTCTTTTCGACGCTGGCGGCGCGCGCATTCAGGAAGGTGTGGCGGCACTGGGCGGCTACGGCGAGGTGTTCCTCCGGAATGTCCTGGCCTCCGGCGTCATCCCTCAGATTTCTGTGATCATGGGCCCGTGCGCGGGCGGCGACGTCTACTCGCCGGCGATGACCGACTTCATATTCATGGTCAAGGATACGAGCTACATGTTCGTCACCGGACCCGACGTGGTGAAAACGGTGACCAATGAGACGGTGACGGCGGAAGAGCTTGGCGGCGCGCGCATTCATACGACGAAATCGTCGATCGCCGACGGCGCCTACGAGAACGACGTCGAGGCGCTCCTGCAAATGCGCCGGCTCATGGATTTCCTGCCCTCGAACAACAAATCAGGGGTGCCCGTGCTGCCGACCCAGGACCCCGCGACCCGCGAGGACCCGAGCCTCGACACCCTCATCCCCGACAATGCGAACAAGCCCTACGACATCAAGGAGCTCATTAACAAGGTCGTCGACGAGGGCGACTTCTTCGAGATCCAGGAAGCATTCGCGAAGAACGTCGTCACCGGTTTCGCCCGGATGGAGGGGCGCACCATAGGCATCGTCGCCAACCAGCCGATGATTCTGGCCGGCGTGCTCGACTCTGATGCCTCACGCAAGGCCGCGCGCTTCGTGCGCTTTTGCGACTGTTTCGAGATTCCGATCATCACCTTCGTCGACGTGCCCGGGTTCCTGCCGGGCACCGCGCAGGAATATGGCGGCCTGATCAAGCACGGCGCCAAGCTGCTTTTCGCCTACTCCGAGGCGACAGTGCCAAAGATCACGGTGATCACGCGCAAAGCATACGGCGGTGCCTATGACGTCATGTCATCGAAGCATATCCGCGGCGACGTGAATTACGCCTGGCCGTCGGCCGAGATCGCGGTGATGGGTGCCAAGGGCGCGGCGGAGATCCTCTACCGCTCCGAGCTCGGCGACCCCGCCAAGATCCAGGCGCGCATCGACGAGTACCAGAAGCGGTTCGCAAACCCATTCGTCGCGGCCGAGCGCGGCTACATCGACGAGGTGATCAAGCCGCACTCGACACGCCGCCGTATCTGCCGCGCGCTCAACATGCTGCGTAACAAGACCCTCGAGAACCCGTGGAAAAAGCACGACAATATTCCGTTGTGAGAAGCTCGGTTGCCATCTCGATCGGGTTGACGGCAAGCGCGGTGCCAGCAACCGGCTGATCGTGTCCACAACGTGCTGCGACCCAACACATCGCAAAGCTCGCTATTCGATCCGGTTCCAGGGTGCGGAGCACTCGCGCGAGACACGGGCGGAATGCTTTCATTCTCGGGCGTTTGACTGCGTGCCCGGCCTTCGATCGCAAACAAAACGACCGCGGATTGGACCGCGGCCGTCGGCTTTTTCGGTTCTCTTGGCACTGCCGGCAAGAACCGCGGCTGATGGCTCAGGCCTGCTGAATGGCCGAAAGCTCCCACTGTGTGGCGGCTCCGTTGGTCGGGCGCGTGAACGTCCAAACCTCGGTTACCTCCTGCGGCTCAGAACGGCTGCCCGAGACGACGCTGCCGGACTTGGTATCGACCATCGCGTCGACGATCGCATAGCGCATGGCGACCGTGGCGTACTCGGCGGTACCTTCCCGCCAAGATTCCGCGAGATCGCCCTGCAGCAGCTTCACGCCTGAAAGCTCGTTGCGCACGCCATTGCGATGGTTCTCGTCGAGCTCATGCGCAAAGTAGGACGTCATCTCAGGTGTGGCGCGGGCGCCAAGTGCGGCGACGTCGCCCTTGCCATACGCGGTCTGGATTTCGCTCAGCAAGCGCTCGAACGCGTTGAAGTCATCCTGCTGGATCTTGAGCGCAGGCACACCAGGCCCGCCGCTACCCGCCGCGGAGCGATAGGCTGCATTATCAGTGTACTGTGAGACGCCACCGGCCGCTCCGGCCTGCGCCATGGCAGGCCCACCCATCCGGCTCCTGAAGAAACCAACGACCAGGAACGCGAGCAGTGCGAGAAGCCCGAACCACAGCATGCCGCCGAGGATCGACGCCAGCACACCTGGCCCAAGGATACTTGCCAGGGCAAAGCCGAACAGGCCGCCCATCAGAATGCCCTTCCAGCCGCCGAAACGCGAAGCCGTTGCTGCATTGCCGGCGGTCGCCGCGCCGGCGGTAACCCCCGGATTCGCCTTGCCGGGCTGGGTCATGGATTTCTCAATCGGAGCCGCCTGCTTCGGGGCTGTATTCGTAGTCGGTGGCGCCGAATAAGTGTTCGTGCCACGGGAGCCTAAGCTGCCGCCACGGCCAGCGCGAGCGTCTGCGTCCGTTACGACCATGGCAAGTGAGGCGGCCAGTGCCGCCGTTGCCAGTCCAAAACGAGCCAAACGGCCAAACATCGGAGTGCCTCCCAGTTTTATCGCGCCGTCGAACCCCGTCGCTGCGGGCGGCGCATGCGGTCAATATAGCTATGAACCCGGTAAAATCCAGGTAGGCGGCGAGATTCGGGGCCCATTTCGGCCGGAGCCAACCGCTTCCTGGTGGCGAAAGCATGCCCAGATCGAGTCAGATCATCAATCGGTTGCGCGGAACTTGGCCCCGAGCGAGGTCAAAATTGCTTCAAAGCTTGGAAAGCTCGTCGCAACGAACGAGGTGTCGTCGACAGTGACCGGACGATCGGTTCCAAGCCCCAGAACCAGGAATGCCATGGCAATGCGATGGTCCATGTGCGTTGCGACCTCGCCGCCGCCTTTGGGCATCGGTGCGCCGTGCACGACGAGATCGTCACCTGCAACACGGACTTGGATGCCGTTGGCGGCAAGGCCCGCTGCCGTGGCCATCAAACGGTCGCTTTCCTTAACCCGGAGCTCGGCGAGGCCGTCCATGCGTGTCTCACCTTCGGCAAAGGCGGCAAGCACCGACAGGATCGGATACTCATCGATCATCGAGGGCACTCGTGCAGCCGGCACATGCACGCCCTTCAGCCGCGAATGGCGCACCCGGATGTCGGCAACCGGCTCACCGCTTTCCTCGCGCAAGTCGAGAAGCGTGAGATCGGCCCCCATCTCGGCGAGCGTCTCATAGAAGCCGGAGCGGGTCTCATTCGCGAGCACGTTCTCGATGACGATGTCCGAGCCTGGCACGATCAGCGCAGCGGCGGTTAGAAACGCGGCCGATGAGGGATCACCCGGCACGGCAACGTCGCGCCCTTCAAGCTCGGCATCACCTGCGACTGTGATAGCCGTCCTCCCTTCCTGGTGGGCAACCCTGATGCTCGCCCCGAAGTGACGCAGCATGCGCTCGGTATGGTCCCGCGTCGCCTCACGCTCGATGACCGTGGTCTCGCCTGCGGCACCTAATCCCGCAAGCAGGATTGCCGACTTGACCTGGGCCGAGGCAATCGGTGTCTCGTAGACGATTGGCAGTAGGCTCGAGGTGCCGCGAATGACTATGGGAAGACGCTCCCGGCTGCCGGCGACACCGAGCCCCATCCGTTGCAGCGGCTCGAGCACGCGTCGCATGGGACGCCGCGTCAGAGATACATCCCCGGTGAGCTCAACCTCGATGTCGTTGGCGGCGATGACCCCCATCGCCAGCCGGGTGGCCGTGCCCGAGTTTCCGAAGTCGATGGCGCCATGCGGCTCGGTCAGCCCGCCAGCCCCTCGGCCGAGCACCTCCCAGGTCGGCCCGCGCCGCGCGGCGGGAGCCCCAAGGGCAGTCACAGCCCGAGCCGTGTTCAGCACGTCCTCAGCCTCGAGCAGGCCACTGATGCGCGTGACACCGGAGGAGAGCGCGCCCAGCAGCAAAGCCCGGTGCGAGATCGACTTGTCACCCGGCACGCGCACGCGGCCGGTGAGTGCCTTTGAGCGCTCGGAAGTCAGAGGGCGGAACCGGAGATGACCAAGGGGAGCGCGGGACAAGCAAGGCTCGTGAGTTTACGGGGCTGGCGAGACCTCGTCCCGCCCCGGGCTGATACAGTTGTCGGCATAAAGCCATAGATCGGTAACAGGCAGCTGAAGTCAACGTCGACCCGACCGAGAGCCAGCCGGACCAGGACCGTTCCAGACCCCCTGAAATGGCTTTGACAGGCTGCGGTTGCTGTGCAATAGGCTCGCCCTTCCTCACCACAGCTTCGAGAAACCCCATGGCCAGCAAAGCCCAGCGCGGGACCAAGAGGACTTGCCAGAACGGGTCGTGCGGCGCCCGGTTCTACGACTTGGCTCGCGACCCAATTGTTTGCCCAGTGTGCAGCACGGTCTATGTGATCGCGGTAACGCCTACAGCGGCGGCTGATGCGGCCGCCCAGCGTCGGCCGGTCAAGAAGCCCGAATTCGTTGCGCCGGAGGCGGCCGAGGCTGTCAACGAAGGCGAGGACGCGCTGGCCGATGTCGAGGGCGCGGAGGAGCCGATCGAGGCTGCCGACGACGAGACTTTCCTCGAGGAGGAAGAGGACGAGGGCAATGTCTCCGGCATTCTTCCGGGCAGTCAGCAGGAAGGCGAGGAAGAAACCTGAGACGATCTCCCTGGCGCATTTGGGAGCCGATTTAGGCGGGCGTGTCCAAGCATGGCGCGCCCGCCGCATTTTCGGAGGCCGACAGTGCTGCGGCCGTTTGAGCGCTGCGAACGGTCTCGCTGGGCTCGTTCAAGCGGGTTCGATCACCACCGCCGTGCCGTAAGCGAGAACCTCGGTCACGCCAGCATTGATCTCGTTGGCATCGTACCGCATCGCGATGATCGCGTTGGCGCCCATCGACTGGGCGTGGGCAATCAGCAGATCGTGGGCCTCCTGGCGCGCCTGCTCCGCGAGCTTGGTGTAGATCGTGATGTTTCCGCCCTTCATCGTTTGCAGAAATGCGCCAAGGCCGGCCACGATGTTGCGCGATCGCACCGTGACGCCGCGCGCCACGCCCAGCACGCGTACGACTCGATAGCCGGCAATATCATTGGTCGTGGCAACGAGCATGGCCGAGGGAGTAGGGAGTAGCGAATGGGAGGTTGGACTCTGTAGCCCGATCGTCCCTACTCCCTACCGCCTACCCTCTACTCTCCTCTGTGTTCACTCCACGATCTTCGTCACGACGCCGGCGCCGACGGTGCGGCCGCCTTCGC
>CAZCQH010000063.1:0-30108 GCA_964500805.1 uncultured Hyphomicrobiaceae bacterium | reverse complement strand
TACATGAACCAGAAGAAGGTGCCGCACCTCTTCCTCGCCACCGGCGCCTCGAAGTGGGGCAACCCGAAGGAATTCCCTTGGACGATGGGCTGGCAGCCCGACTACGCGACCGAGGCGGCGATCTATGCCAAGCACATCCTCGCCAATCAGAAGGATGCCAAGATCGGCATCCTGATGCAGAACGACGACTACGGTAAGGACTACTACAACGGCTTTCTCGCCGGCCTCGGCAAGGAGAACGAGAAGCTGATCGTCCACCGCGCGACATACGAGGTGACCGATCCGACCGTCGACAGTCAGA
Source organism: uncultured Hyphomicrobiaceae bacterium (assembly GCA_964500805.1). Classification (GTDB taxonomy): domain Bacteria; phylum Pseudomonadota; class Alphaproteobacteria; order Rhizobiales; family Hyphomicrobiaceae. Next base: position 29,807 of record CAZCQH010000063.1, on the reverse strand, counting down.
TGATTGCACTGAAGAACTCCGGCGCCAACGTGTTCTTCAACATCACCATTCCGAAGTTCGCCGCCCAGGCGATTAAAAAGGCGGCTGAGATCGACTGGAGGCCGGTCCACTACCTGAACAACGTGTCGTCGTCGTTCGCGACTGTGTTCAAGCCGGCCGGCATCGAGGCCTCGCAGGGCATCATCCTGGCGCTCTACCGCAAGGACGCCAGCGACCCGCAATGGGCGGACGCCAAGGACATCAAGGAGTGGAAGGCCTTCATGGCGAAGTACATGCCCAATGCCAACCTCGCCGACGACGGGCACAACTACGCCTACTCGGTCACGCAGACGGTGATCGAGGTGCTGAAGCGCGCCGGTGACAACCTCACCCGCGAGAACATCATGAAGACGGCGGCGAACCTGCAGGGCCTTGAGCTGCCGATGCTGCTGCCGGGCATCAAGGTCAACACCAGCGCGACGGACTTCTACCCGCTGCAAGCGGTGCGCCTCGCCCGCGTCAAGGGCGAGTCGTTCGAGCTCTTCGGCGAGATCCTGTCGGCCGAGAGCAAGTGACGCTTTGAGGCCTGTATCCTCACGCGGCGGCGGTCGCCCATGTGGTCCGCCGTCGTTTACATATCGGCCGCGCCTCGGTTAGCATTGGCCACAGAGCGAATGATGGTTCGCGCCGGCCGGCTGTGTGGCCCAGCGCGCTCCCCTGCAAGGCCGGACGGCACGCCATGAAAACCTACGAAGGCAAGCGCTTGTTCGACGGCCTCGTCGTGACGGTCGACGGCAAGCTGCTCCCCGAGCACTACGAGGTGGCGCAGTTCACCACCTGGGGTTTCGAGTGGACGTACGAAGGCGAGAGCCCGCAGCAGCTCGCACTTGCCATTCTCTACGACCACCTGGGCGACAAAACCCGCGCCATCGGCCTCTCCGAACGCTTCATGAAGAAGATCGTCGCCGACCTCGACAACGACTGGACGCTCTCCAGCGCCGACATCGACAAGGCCATCACCGAGATCGAGCGGGCGTAAGGCTGGTCGATTTTCTTGCAGGTCGTCGGATTTGGAGTGATAGTGCGCCTATGAACGCGCCGCTTCGCCCAAACCTTATTGTCGTTCGTGCCCTTCGTGACGAGGAGGCAGGGGTGTGGGTTGCGACGTCCGATGATGTCCCGGGGCTCGTCACCGAGGCGGACACGCTCGAGGCCCTTACTGAGAAGCTGCCGGGCGTCATCGGCGACCTGATCGAACTCAACGGCATTGTCTCCGATCTTCCGGAAATCCCTATTCACATCATCGCCGAGCACACCGCCCGAGTCGCCAATCCCAAGGCGCCCTGATGCCGGGTTATGAGCACGATGTGCGGCGTGTTCTTGCGGAGAATGGCTGCACGTTCGTTCGCCATGGTAAAGGCGATCACGATGTCTGGTGGAGCCCGAGGACGAAGCGCAACGTCATCGTCGATGGAAAGATCAAGTCGCGCCACACCGCCAACGCCATCATGAAGCAGGCCGGGATCGACTTTAAGTTCTCATTGGCACGATGAGGTCGAGCTAATGAGTGCGCGATCCTTCGCGTTATACGCCTTGTGGGGCGCTGCGTTTCTAGCGTCGATGGTATGCTTTGTCTTCGCTGCGCACCTGTACTGGCAAGCTGGCGAGTCCGGATTTGTCGTTGCCGTCCCGTCGCGCGCCGAGCCGACGATTTCGGTACGATACGACCTGAGCGAAGCCGAACTTCGCAGGACCATCTCAGAAAAAATCAGACGTCCCGACGGATCTCGGCTTTCCGAGGCGACACTGGACCATTTGGTGCGCCGAGCATCGGAGGAAGCGGATCTCATCGACGAAGCTGTCGGTCATGCCAAAAAAAGCCTTCAAGGTCGGACTGCTACCTCTTGCAGTAGCTGGCGCTTTGACAATGCTGGTAGGGCTTGCGAATAAGCTTTGGCACCGTATCAAAGGCTCTGGTTTATGATCCCCATCTCCGCCATCCAGAAAACCGCCGAGACGCTGATGGCCAAGGCGGCGATCGAGATCCCCGATGATTATTTGGGCGGCCTCAGAGCCTGCGCCAACACCGAGAAGGGCGATCTCTCCTCATTCGTCATCCAGTCCATGCTGGAGAACTACGAGGCCGCGAAAGAGGACCGCCGCGCCATGTGCGGCGATACAGGCGTTCCCCGCTGGTACGTAAAGTACGGCAATGACGCCCGCGTCGAAGGCGGCCCCGTGGCGGTCGAAGCGGCGCTCCGCCGCGCCACGGCCCGCGCCACGCAGGAGGTGCCGCTCAGGCCCAATCGCGTGCATCCGCTCTGGCGCACCGACCACAACAACAACGTCGGCATCGGCGCACCGGAGATCGAGTACGCCTTCCACCCCGAGGGCGACTGGATCGACCTCATCACCGTACACAAGGGCGGCCTCTTCGGCACCGATTACCGCATGCTGTTCCCGGGCGACGGGATGGAGGGCATCAAGCGCTTCTATCTCGACACGCTGATCGCCTTCGGCAAGCGCGGGCTCGCCTGCCAGCCGGCCATCGTCGGCGTCGGCCTCGGCGGCTCGAAGGACATCTGCTCGGTGCTCGGCAAGCAGGCGGCGTGCCTGCGCACGGTCGGCGATCGCAATCCGGACCCGAAAATCGCGGCGCTGGAAATGGAGTTCAAGGAGCTCGGCAATTCCATCGGCATGGGCGCCATGGGCTTCATGGGCTCGTCCATGGTCGTCGACTGCCACATCGAGGTCGGCTACTGCCACACCGGCGGCATGCCGATGTCCGTGCACATGTTCTGCCTCTCCTCGCGCCGCGCCGTGGCGCGCATTTTCCCAGACGGCCGCGCGGAATTCCGCACCGATCCCGAGTGGTTCACGGATTACGCGCGCCGCGCGACGGTGGAGTGGGACGGCGGTGCGGGGGCGCGGCAGGCCGCAGAGTAATCAAATCAAACCACTGGTTCCGGCGGGGTCAGACCCATGGGTCTGACCCCTTCATGATCGCTCACCCCTTGCGCCCCACGATGCGGTCGAGCGAGCCGGCGATGAACTCGACGACCTGCACATCGTGGAATCCCGCTGCGGTGAAGTAGCCGACCACATCGCTCTGCGAATGCGCGAGGCCCTGCGAGTTGCTGATGGCCTGCCCCAATCCCCAGTAGGCCGGTCCCCACGGGCCCGTGCGCTCGTCGTTTGTGGTCTCGCCGATCAGATGCATCTCGCCGCCCGGCAGCAGCGCATCGTGCGCCTTCTTGATCACCGCCGCGATCATCTCGCGGCCGTACATCGGCAGGTTCGAGGCCATGATCGCCACGTCGCAATCCCCGGGGAAAGGATCGCGCGTGAAGTTGCACGGCTCGGCAACGACGCGGTCCGCGACGCCGTTCTCGGCCAGGAATTCGCGTGTCACCGCACAGACCACGGGAAGATCAAGCACCACGCCTCGGATGTGGGGGTGCTCCTTCGCGGCCTGGATGCAATAGGCGCCCGAGCCGCCGCCGATGTCCATGATGCGCTTTTTTCCCGTGAGATCGACCTGCCGCACGAAGCGCCGCCCCGCACCCATGCCGATCGAGTAGGTCGCCTTGTGGTAACGCCGCGCGTCCTCGACCGTGAAGGCGTCTATGGAGCCCATCACCTTCAGATCTTTCACCCGCAGATGCTCGGAGAGGCGGCCCCACTCGTTCCATTGTGGCTTGGTGAAGGTGATCCACGGCCCCATGTAGCCGGGCTTGCCCTCGACCAGGAACCGCTCCACGTCCTTGGCGTTCCTGAGCCGCCCGCCGTCCTTCACCACCAGGCCCGCCGCGCACAGCAGCACGATCAGCCGTTCGGCGTTGGTCGGATGAATGTCGAGCCGCGCCGCCACCTCATCGAAAGTTGCCGCGCCTTGGCTGATGGCGGTGAATGCGCCGAGCTCGACAGCCGCCATCAGCGCCGCCGACTGGCCGTACGACTGGGCGATGTTTTGCAGGCGAACAGTGGTGACGGGAGGGGAGTCGGTCGGCTTTACCATGATGTGCAGGTCCTGGCTGAAGGCTCGTGCACCCAATCTACGAGCAGAATGGCCTCAGGTGGAACGCATTGTTGCGACGCCGCCGGCAGCATTTCACGCCGCTCGTCTTGATCCAGATCAATTTCTTGCCTGACATCGGTGAGCCTGACGAGCAACCCCGTGTCCCATTCACTGCAACATTCCGCCGCTTGTGGGGGCCTGGCCAGCCGCGCTAATCGATTTGGCAGGATTGATCATTGGATCGCCGCGCTTCGAGAGGGACCATAATGACCACTGATGCCGCCAAATCGCAATTCGATGTCGTCATCGTAGGAGCCGGGTTCGCCGGCATGTACATGCTTCACCGTCTCCGTGGCCTCGGTTTCACGTCCCGCGTGTTGGAGGCTGGAACAGGCGTCGGCGGCACCTGGTACTGGAACCGCTATCCGGGCGCTCGCTGCGATGTCGAGAGCATGCAATACTCCTACCAGTTCTCGCCTGAGCTGCAGCAGGAGTGGAACTGGACCGAGCGTTATGCGGCGCAGCCCGAAATTCTCACCTACGCCAACCACGTCGCCGACCGGTTCGACCTCAGGCGCGACATGGAGTTCGAGACCCGCGTCACCCGCACGGCCTTCGACGAAACCGCGAGCCGCTGGACGATCGAGACGGATACCGGCAAACGCTACTCGGCGCGCTATGTGGTGATGGCAACGGGCTGCCTTTCGACGCCCAACACCCCCAGGTTCGAAGGTCTCGAGAGCTTCAAGGGTGCGGTCTATCACACCGGCTACTGGCCGCACGATAAAGTAGACTTCGCCGGCAAGACCGTCGCCGTCATCGGCACTGGCTCTTCAGCCGTGCAGTCGGTCCCGGTGATCGCCGCTGAAGCCAAGCATGTCTACGTGTTCCAGCGCACGCCGCACTGGGTTATCCCAGCACGCAACAAACCGCTCGATCCGGAGGCGCAGCGCGACTGGAAGGAGCATTACCCCGAGCGCCGGGCCGCCGCTAAGCAGAACTTCACCGGTGTGCTCGCCAACTTCCGCAAGGAGAAGGCGTCGGAGGCGTCCGATCATGAGCGGCGCGCCGAATACCAGAAGCGGTGGGACGAAGGTGGCCTTGGCATCATGGGCGCCTATGGCGATCTCCTGATCGACGACGACTCGAACAAGACCGTGCGCGACTTCGTCGCCGAGAAGGTGCGCGAGATGGTGAAGGATCCGAAGCTCGCCGCCACGCTGACACCGGAATATCTGATCGGCTGCAAGCGCCTCGTCATCGATACCGGCTACTACGACACATTCAACAAGCCGCACGTCGAGCTGGTCGACATCAAGGATGCACCGATCGAGCGCATCACGCCGGCCGGCGTCAGGGCCAAGGGCCGCGAGTGGCCCGTCGATGTCATCGTGCTGGCGACTGGCTTCGATGCCATGACCGGCACGCTCAATCGCATCGATATTCGCGGCCGCAGCGGCCGCTCACTGAAGGAGAAGTGGACCGAGGGTCCGCGCACCTATCTCGGGCTGATGTCCGTCGGCTTCCCCAATCTTTTCATGATCACCGGCCCAGGCAGTCCGTCGGTCTTCACCAATATGCTGCCGACGATCGAGCAGCACGTCGATTGGGTCGCCGATTGCATCTCCGACCTGCGCGACGGCCAGAAGAAGTGCATCGAGCCGCGTCAGGACGCCGAGGACGCCTGGGTGGTCCACAACGAGGAGGTTTCCGGCAAGACGCTGAAGCCCAGCTGCAGCTCGTGGTACGTAGGCGCCAATATCCCCGGCAAGCCGCACGTGTTCTTGCCTTATTTCGGTGGCTTCCCCGCTTACATCGAAAAGTGCAACGAGGTTCGCGCGAAGGGCTACGACGGCTTCGCATTGGCGTGAATTGCCCTTGCCCGCCGCATGCCTGGAAAACCACCACTGAAAAGGGCGGCGCTGTTCGGCACCGCCCTTAAGGGACTCAGTCGTGGAGATCACTCGCCGAGCAAGGTCGCCGGCGTGACGGTGTCCGGCGGATCCAGCAGCGTTTGAGCATTGACGGCGCTCAGCGCGGCTCCGAGCAGGGCGGCACAAAGGGCGCCCGCAATGACGACCATTTTCATGTTCTGCCTCATGATCTTTTGTTCTGTTGGCTGACCGCCGTGGACCAGCGGCCGTTCATGAGCGCCATATAGGGCATGCCAGCATAAGCGACGAGCCGGCCTCACACCGTCGTGAGCAAGTGTGAATGTGTATCTGCAATGCTCGATCAGCGGCATCAGGCAGCCTTTGCTTGGCAGGCCGTCATGCCCCGATCATTGCCAGCCACTCGTCCTCGGAGAGAACACTGACCCCGAGCTCCTGCGCCTTGGTCAGCTTCGAGCCCGCATCGGCGCCAGCGACGACAAAGTCGGTCTTCTTCGACACGGAGCCGGCCACCTTGGCGCCGAGGCGTTCGGCCTGAGCTTTGGCCTCGTTGCGCCCCATCCGTGTGAGAGTGCCAGTGAAGACCACGGTCTTACCGGTAACAGCGGAGGAGGTGGTCGCAGGGCGCTCGAACGGCTGGATCTCGATCTCCGCCAGTACGTCGGCGAGGGCTTTTGCGTTGTGCGGCTCGTGGAAGAAGTCGCAGAGCGCGTCGGCGGCGACCTCGCCGATGCCGCTGAGCGAGGCGAGTTCGAGGAACCCCTCGCCGGGCGGCTGTTTGGCGGCTTGCTTTGCAGCAGCGACGAGGGCTGTGGCGTCATTGTCGAAGGCGGCGGCAAGGGCGGCGGCGGCGCGGGCGGGGGCGATCCTGGTCGCTGCGATCCGGCCTGCGAGCGTGGACTCCTCGAACAGGTCGGCGTGCTTGCTGCTGTGCTCGAGCGGCTTGGGGTTGGCGTTGATCGCAGCTATTGCCGACTCGGCCGTCTTGGCGCCCACGCCAGGCAGCTCCATGAAGCGGCGCCAGGCGCTGCCCGGCTGGCCCTCGATGGCCCGTTCGATAGCGGCCTTGACGGCGTCCCAGGTCAGGAACGACTTGGCGAGGTCGCGGGCTGTGGTTTCTCCGACGTGGCGGATACCAAGGGCGAAGATGAAGCGATCGAGCGCTGGTTTGCGACGCTGCTCGATGGCAGCGAACAAGTTCTCAACGCTGCGCTTGCCGAAGCCTTTGCGCTCGGCGAGCGGTGCGTTGGAACGCGCATCACGCGCACGAAGCGTGAAGATATCGGCCGGCGTTCTGATCAGGCCTTCGTCGTAGAAGAGCTCGATCTTCTCGTCGCCGAGGCCTTCGATGTCGAGGGCGTTCCGAGAGACGAAGTGCTTGAGGCGCTCTTTCGCCTGGGCAGGGCAGGTGAGGCCGCCAGTGCAGCGGCGCACGACATCGGCTTCGCCCGTCGCCTCGTCGACCTCGCGGACGGCGGCGCTGCCGCATTCGGGGCAGGTTTCGGGGAAGCGGAAGGGCTTGGCGCCTTTCGGCCGCTTCTCGGCGACTATGCCAAGGATCTGCGGGATGACATCGCCGGCGCGCTGGACGATGACGGTATCGCCGATGCGCACGTCCTTGCGCGCGATCTCGTCCTCGTTGTGGAGCGTCGCGTTGGAGACAACGACGCCGCCGACGGTGACAGGCTCGAGCTTGGCGACAGGGGTCAGTGAACCGGTGCGGCCAACCTGGATGTCGATATCGAGCAGCGTGGTGGTCGCCTGCTCGGCGGGAAACTTGTGAGCGATCGCCCAGCGCGGCGAGCGGGAGACAAACCCCAAGCGCTCCTGAAGGTCGAGGTCGTCGACCTTGTAGACGACCCCGTCGATGTCATAGCCGAGCTTGGCGCGCTTTTCGCCGATCTCGCGGTAGTAGGCGAGGAGCTCGGACGGAGAGGTACAAACGCGCATCAGCGGGTTCGTCGGGAGACCCCATGCCTTGTAAGCGGCGATGACGCCCGACTGGGTCTTGGCCGGGAGCTTCGACATCTCGCCCCAGGTGTAGGCGAAAAAGCGAAGCGGACGGCGCGCGGTGATCGAGCTGTCGAGCTGACGGAGGGAGCCGGCTGCGGCATTGCGGGGATTGGCGAACACCTTCTCGCCGGCGGCGGCCTGCTCGGCGTTCAAGCGGCGGAAGTCCTCGTGCCCGAGATAGATCTCGCCGCGCACGTCGATGACGTCGGGCACGTTGCTGCCGGCAAGACGCTTCGGGATCTCCTTGATGGTGCGCACGTTGGCGGTCACGTTCTCGCCTTCGGAGCCGTCGCCGCGCGTGGCTGCCTCGGCGAGGCGGCCCTTTTCGTAGCGAATTGAGATGGAGAGGCCGTCGATCTTCGGCTCGGCGGTGAAGGCCAGCTTGGCGTCGGCACCCAGATTGAGGAAGCGGCGGACGCGCTGGACGAAATCGGTGACGTCCTCATCAGCGAACGCGTTTCCGAGCGAGAGCATGGGGACGGCGTGGCGAACCTTGCCGAAGCGCTCAGCCGGAGCGGCGCCCACGCGTTTCGAGGGGCTGTCCGGGCGGATTAGATCCGGGAATCGTGCTTCGATCGCCGCATTGCGCTGGCGCAGCGCATCGTACTCCGCGTCGGAGACCTCGGGGGCGTCCTGCTGGTAGTAGAGCTGGTCGTGGTGCTGAATCGCGGACGCGAGCGCCGCGAGCTCGGCTTTGGCCTCGGCCTCGGTCAGCTCGGCGACGGGTTTGGTCGATGCTTTGGCTGGCTTCTTCATGGCCGCAGTTTGCACCGGGCGAGCGCCGGAGCCAATCGGCGGTAGCGGTTATCCATCGCCAGGATGACTTCGGCTCACTTCGGTTTCGTCATACCACGGCGAATGACGGGCGTGTAGCGATCGCCGTCGCCGCGGGCCACGGCTTCCTCGAAGATCTCGTTCATCAGCTCGGCGCAGCGCGCGTCGACGCCGTTCTCCTTGGCGAGCTCGCGCGCGTAGGACAGATCCTTGATCGCATAGCGCACCGAGAACGCCTGCTCCGGGTAGTCCTGCGGCACGAGATGCTTCATGCCATGGTTGCGCAGGACGAAGCTGTCGGCTGAGCCCTTCGACATGGTCTCGAAGAGAAGCTTGCCGTCGACACCCGCAGCCTCAGCGATCGAGATCGCTTCGGCGATGGCGAGCGTCGTCTCGAACACCACCATGTTGTTCATGATCTTGACGACTTGGCCGGCGCCGACGCCGCCGCAGAGCGTCACCTCGGTGCCCATGGTGGAGAGGATGGGTTTGATCACATCGAACACCGCCTGCGTGCCGCCGACCATGATCGACAGCGTGCCATCGACGGCCGCACGCCGCGTGCGCGCCACGGGCGCATCTGCGAACTCCGCGCCTTTGGCGGCGAACATCGGAGCCAGCTCGCGCATCAGGCGAGGCGGCGCGGTCGACATGTCGACGACGATCTGGCCCTTGCGCACGTGTGCAAGCACGCCGTTCGGGCCTTTCGTGACCGCTTCGACCTCCTTGCCGCCTGGCAAACACATGAGCACCACCTCGGCGCTCTCCACCGCTTCCCCGAGCGAAGCGGCGGGTGCAACGCCATCGGATTTGAGCCGCTGCATGGGCTCCGGCTTCACGTCGAAGCCGACGATCTTCCATTTGCCCTTCTTGACGAGATTCCGGCACATCGCCTCGCCCATGACGCCCAAGCCGATGAAAGAAACGGTTTTGATATCCACGTGAGCAGGTCCTTCCGGTTGGGCGCGTCGGCCAGTGTTCGACGCCGAATGAAACAGAAAGAGCCAGGACGCGGCAAGTCCGGTTCGCCCAGCGTCAGACGCATGGCCGAAACTGCCATCATGCCTTTGCGCCATGCCGGCCGGCACCGAGGGCGGGGGCCGCCTCTGCATCAAGGGGCCAGCGCGCACGGGCGGCTGCATCTAGGGAATCACTGCGGCCGGCGGCGAGATGCAGCGCGCCGGTCCAAGCAATCATTGCCGCATTGTCGGTGCAGAGCGCGATCGGCGGCACGCAAAGACGCCAGCCGTTGGCCTGCGTCAGCCGTTCGAGTGCGTGACGGATCTCCTGATTGGCGGCGACGCCACCAGCGACCACGAGGACCTTCTCACGGGCGTCACGGAGCTGCGGCTCGGCCATCGCAATGGCATTGCGTGTCCGGTCGATCAGGCTCTCGGCGGCGGCGCGTTGAAAGCTTGCGCAGAGGTCGGCGACGTCTTGATCCCGTAGTGGCGACAGCGCGTTGGCTTCCTGCCGAACGGCGGTCTTCAGACCCGCAAACGAGAAATGCGCGCCTTCCCGGCCATGCAAGGGTCGTGGAAGCCTGAAGCGGGTCGGGTTTCCTCGCTTGGCCGCGCGCTCCACATGCGGGCCGCCCGGCTGCGGCAAACCGAGCAGCTTCGCGGTCTTGTCGAAGGCTTCTCCCAAGGCGTCGTCGATGGTGGTACCGAGCCGCTGATAGCGCCCGATGTCGGCAACGTGTACCAATTGCGTATGACCGCCGGAGACGAGCAGAAGCAGATAGGGCGGCGCCAGGCCTTCCGTCAATCCAACCGTCAGGGCGTGCGCCTCGAGATGATTGATGGCGACGAACGGCAGACCGTGTACCAGCGCAATCGCCTTCCCCGTGACCAGCCCAACGATCAGTCCGCCCATTAGGCCCGGCCCGGCAGTCGCCGCTACGCCGGACAGCCCATCCCACCCGACATCTGCCTCGCGCATGGCCTCCGCGATGATCAGATCGAGACACTCCGCGTGCGCGCGAGCGGCGATCTCGGGCACCACGCCACCGTAGTCGGCGTGAAGTTCCCACTGGGAGCGGACCACGTTGGCGAGGATGCGGCCGCGCCCGTCCGCCGCCCGCGCAACAATCGCCGCCGCCGTCTCGTCGCAGCTCGACTCGAGCCCTAGAACGAGCATCTCGGTGCCAGATGATCGGGTATGTGGAGAAGCGTCCGTCATGCACGCCTTTTGCCCGAGGCGCCACGCGAGCGCCAGTCCCGATCGGCCTTCCATTTGACGATTGCCGGCCACAGGCGTGTGATCTGCTACAATCAACAGAATTCGCGTTGCAGCCGCCGGAGAGAACCATGAGCCGCACCGATCGCATTCTCGTCACGCACGTCGGCAGCCTGCCCCGCAGCGAGCTGATCTGCGACGTGGTGCAGGCCGCCGACCAGGGGACGCCCGTCACCGACGAGCTCTTCGATGCGGTCATAGGCGAGGCGATCGAGGTGGAAGTTGGCCGTCAGAAGGCGCTTGGCATCGATATCGTATCGGACGGCGAGTTCTCAAAGGTGACCTACGCCAGCTATGTCCAGCACCGGCTGACCGGTTTCTCGGGCAATAGCCCGCTCGTGACGCCCGCCGATCTCGACGAATTTCCCGGCGCCGCCGTGCAGGCCTTCAGCCGCCGCACACCGCAAACCAAGTTCATGCGGCCGAATTGTACCGGGCCGGTCGCCGTCAAGACTCTGGAGCCCGTCGAGGGCGACATTCGCCGCATGACGGCAGCCGTCGAGAGGCATCGGCCGGCGCGGGCGTTTCTCACTGCGGCTAGTCCGGGACTGATTGCGATCTTCCACCCGAACAAGTTCTACCCGACGCACGCGGCCTACCTGGAGGCGTTGGCGACCGCAATGCGCGCGGAGTATCGGGCGATCATCGACGCGGGCTTCGAGCTGCAGATCGACTGCCCGGATCTCGCCATGGGCCGGCACACGATCTTCAAGCATGCGAGCGACGCGGCGTTCCTTCGTCATGCAGAGGATCAGATCGAAGCGCTCAATGAGGCGCTGGCCGGTTTGCCGGTCGAGAAGCTTCGCATGTACGTATCGTGGGGCAACTACGAGGGCCCGCACACCCACGACATCGCACTCGAGAAAATCTTGCCGGTTATCCTGAAGGGTCGTCCGCAGCAGATTCTGATCGAGGCCGCGACCCCCGGGCATCAGCACGATTGGCGCGTCTTTGAGCGCGTGAAGCTGCCCGAGCACAAGATTCTGGCGCCCGGTGTGATCGACGTGACCAACAACTACGTCGAGCATCCCGAGGTGGTTGCGGACCGGCTGGAGCGCTATGCCAACGTGGTGGGGCGCGAGCGAGTCATCGCCTCCACCGATTCAGGCTTCGCGGCATTCGCCGGTGACCGCATGGTCGATGCGAAGGTCGCCTTCCGAAAACTGGAAAGTCTCGTGCGCGGCGCCGAGATCGCATCGCGGCGCCTCTGGCGGGCATGACCGAGGGCTGTCCTTGCATCGCCGCACGGGCGCGCGCTTCAGGTTCAGTAATCGTCGAGCCTTCTCGACGCCGGCGGCAGCTTGAGAAACCGCACTGCTGCAGACGCGATCTCGTGCTCGAGGCCGCGGAAGAAATGATCGGCGCCGGTTATGACAGCGAGCGATTTCGGCTCCGGCATGCTGGCCGCAAGGTTGTGAATGCGATCGAGCGGCGCATGGCTGTCGCGGTCGCCTGTGATCAGCAGCTTCGGTTTGGTGACGCTCACCAGGAACGAGGCATCGCGCGAGGCGACCGGCAGCGCCACGCCGACCAGCTTGTGCACCCGCGAGTCATCGGCACCGGCCTTCAGACCGACGAACGAGCCGAAAGAATAACCCGCGACGACAACGGTCTTCACAGCCCGCCGGGAGAGCAGGTAGGTCACCGCCGACTTGACATCATCCTGCTCGGCATTGCCTTGATCGTGGGCGCCGCCGCTGTCGCCGACACCGCGGAAATTGAAGCGCAGGGTTGCGAAGCCGGCGGCACGGAAGCCGTCGACAAGCGCTTCCACCACGTTGTTGCGCATCTCGCCGCCGTAGAGCGGGTGGGGATGGCAGATCACAGCGCCGATTTCTGCCGAGGGGGAGGGCAGCGAGAGGAGGCCCTCGAGGGTGATCGCGCCGGCTGGAATCGTGACGGGCTCTTCCATGTTGTCGTCCCCCAAGAATTGCGACGGCCTCGGTCGCGGCCGGATCGGCGTGCACACGCGCTTGCGGCGCAATAGCGGAAGCTTACTCCGCCGGGGCCATGCATGCGAGTGGCACGGGGGTGTAGCCGAATCAGTGCCACGGTGCCACGGGGTCAGACACATGGGTCTGACCCCTGAGCCTCTGAACCTGCATCCATTTGCGCTGGCGGGCGTTGTTGGGTGCATGGCAGCGATGGATGTATTGTGCGACAATGGTGGCACGGCGCCACATGCGACGCTGCCATGGGGACAGGCCATGGTCTGCGCCCGCGTAGCCGGATGAGAGATGCCATGAGCCACGTCACCGACAACCGCGCCAAGAGCCGCTACGAAATGCCGGTCGATGGAAAAATTGCGTTCGTTGCCTACCGGCGCGACGAGGGCATGATCTTTCTCAACCACGCCGAGGTGCCGCAGGAGCTCGAAGGGCGTGGGCTTGGCTCCGAGCTCGCCCGGGCAACGCTCGAACAGGTGCGCAGCGAAGGGCTGAAGGTCGTGCCCCGCTGCGGTTTCATCGCGGCCTTCATTCGCCGGCATCCCGAGTACGCGGATTTGGTGGCGAAGTAATTTGCCCGACGCCCGACGCCGAGCCGCCGAGTTTGACAAGTCGAAGTCATCATTGCCCGACTCACGCGCCACTTGCTTTTGCCTCTCCCCGTCGTCTTCACTTCGACAGGGGGAGGGAGAGGGGCGGCCACGGCCATACCGCGACGCTGCGCAGAGTGATGACGTCGGACGCGCCGGCTGACCTCAATCAGACATCCGCGCGTTTGCCTTTGAAGTCGCACCTCGCGCTCACTTCATCGTTCTGACATCGACGAAGCGGCCGGCGATGGCGGCGGCGGCGGCCATGGCGGGGGAGACGAGGTGCGTGCGGCCCTTGTAGCCCTGCCGGCCTTCGAAGTTGCGGTTCGAGGTCGAGGCGCAGCGCTGGCCAGGCGTCAGCTGGTCCGGGTTCATGCCGAGGCACATGGAGCAGCCAGGCTCGCGCCAGTCGAAGCCGGCGGCCTTGAAGATCTTGTCCAGGCCTTCTGCCTCCGCCTGCTCCTTCACCAGCCCGGAGCCCGGCACGATGTGCGCGTAGGCGAGCCGCGGCGAGATCTTCTTGCCCTTCACCACCTCGGCGACCTGGCGCATGTCCTCGATGCGGCCATTGGTGCACGAGCCGATCCATGCCACGTCGATCTCGATGTCGCTCATCTTCGTGTTGGGCTGGAGGCCCATGTACTCGAGCGCGCGCTGCACGGCGGCGCGTTTGCCCTCATCGATGATCTTTGAGGGATCGGGTGTCATGCCGTCGATGGTCGTCACCATCTCGGGGTTGGTGCCCCAGGTGACGATCGGCGGCAGGTTGTTGGCATCGAGCTTGATGATTTTATCGAAGTGCGCGCCGTCGTCGGATCTCAGCGTCTCCCAGTACTTCATCGCCCGATCCCAGTCAGCTCCCTTGGGCGACTTCGGCCGGCCCTTCAGATACGCAAAAGTCTTCTCGTCCGGCGCCACCATGCCGGCGCGCGCGCCACCCTCGATCGACATGTTGCAGACCGTCATGCGGCCTTCCATCGACATTGCGCGGATACCTTCGCCGTCGTACTCGATGACGTGGCCGGTGCCGCCGGCAGTGCCGATTTGCCCAATGATGGCGAGGATGATGTCCTTCGGGCCGACGCCCGGGCCGGGCTTGCCGTCGACCGTCACGCGCATGTTCTTGGCCTTGCGCTGCAGCAGCGTCTGCGTGGCGAGCACGTGCTCCACCTCCGACGTGCCTATGCCGTGAGCAAGCGCGCCAACCGCGCCGTGCGTCGAAGTGTGGCTGTCGCCGCAGACGACGGTAGTGCCCGGCAATGTGAAGCCCTGCTCGGGGCCAATGACGTGGACAATGCCCTGCCGGCGGTCGAGCTCGTTGAAATACTCGATGCCGAACTCCTTCACGTTGGCGGTCAGCGCTTCGAGCTGAATGCGGGCGTCCTCCTCCTGGATCCCGCCGCGGCGATTGTAGGTGGGAATGATGTGGTCAACGACGGCAAGGGTCTTGTCGGGCGCGCGAACCTTGCGGCCGGCCATGCGCAGGCCTTCGAACGCCTGCGGGCTCGTCACCTCATGCACGAGATGGCGGTCGATGTAGAGGATGCAGGTGCCATCCGGCTGCCGGTCGACGACGTGGTCATCGAAGATCTTGTCGTAGAGTGTCTTGGGTGTGCCGGCAGCCATGGCTCTGTGTCCTCTTGGGATCAGGGTCGGGTTTGCGAGCTTGATAGCGTGGCGCGCGGCAGGCCGCAATCCGACGCATCGATGGTCGCGCGGAGCTCACGCAGACGGGGGCACGGTGCCGGGCTTCGGATCGATGGGAACTGCGCCGGAAAGCCCAGTGGTTTGCTCGAAGAGGTGCCCGGCCGCCAGGACGCGCGCTTCCCCGCGATGCGGGCCGACGATCTGCAATCCGACGGGCCGGCCCCAGTGATCGAAGCCGCACGGTACCGCCAAGGACGCCGTCCCCATCAAAGTCGGAATGGCGGTGATCAGCGACGCGCCCAGATAATGCTCGAGCTTCCGTCCGTCGATCATCTCCGGCATGCGGCGGTTGACATCGAAAGCCGGCGTCGAGGCACCGGGTGACACCAGCAGATCGTACGTCTCAAAGAACGCCGCAACGCGCCGGTAAAACGCCGCCCGCTCGCGCTCCGCCCATGCGATTCGGCTGGCAGTTGCCTGCAAGCCCTGCTCGGTGTTCCAGACGATGTCGGGCTTGATCAGTCCGCGATGTGTCTTGAGCTGCAGCTCGCGGTCGACGACATACGACTGCGCACGCAGAACCATGAAAGCCTCGCCAATCTCGCCCACGTCCGGCGTTGCCTCCTCGACCTTGGCGCCCATGGCTTCGAAGCGGCGCACTTCGCGCGCGCAGATCTCGCGCGTTTCACGGTCAACCGGCACCTTGCCGCCGA
This sequence comes from uncultured Hyphomicrobiaceae bacterium, assembly GCA_964500805.1. Classification (GTDB taxonomy): domain Bacteria; phylum Pseudomonadota; class Alphaproteobacteria; order Rhizobiales; family Hyphomicrobiaceae. Next base: position 13,997 of record CAZCQH010000063.1, on the reverse strand, counting down.
AATCGGCGGTGAAGGCGATACGTTTCGGCGGGCGCGCTTTGGCGACAGCTTCAGAGAACGACACCGCGGGTGCATCGAACGTCTGCGGATCGCGGGGGCAGAAGCCGGCCATGGCGTCGAGGAACAGTGCGACGTCGGCGACCGTCCTCGCCATTGGGCCCTGCACCGACAGCGGCGCGTAGAGATTGTTCGAGGTGCCACGCGTCACGCGCCCTGGAGATGGGCGCAGTCCCACCACCGAGCAGTAGGTCGCCGGGCGCCGGAGAGAGCCCGCATGATCCGAGCCGTGTGCGAGCCACACCTCGCCCGAGGCGAGCGCCGCTGCGCCGCCACCCGTCGAACCGCCGCAGGTCAGCGACGTGTTCCATGGATTGGTCGTCCGTCCGAACACCTCGTTGAAGGTGGACCCACCAGCGCCGAACTCGGGCGTGTTCGACTTGGCGATGACGATACCGCCCTTGCGCTCGATGCGCTCCACAACCGGATGCGATGCCGTAGGCACATAATCCTTGAAGATCGGCGAGCCGTAGGTGGTACGCACTCCAGCGACGTCTGCCAGGTCTTTGATTGCGACCGGAATGCCGCCGAGCCATCCGGCCTCGCCCTCAGCTTCTCGGCCCCGGCCATCCATGAGGCGTCGCGCGTGGGCCCGCCCCCTATCGAAGCAGAGCGTCGGTAAGGCATTGAGCGCCGGCTCACACTGGGCGATCCGTCTTTCCGCGGCATCGATCAGGTCCAGAGGCGTGATCTCGCGCGAGGTGAGCTTTGCCCGCGCCTCGGTGGCAGTGAGCTTGATCAGCTCATTGAACATCGGAAGCCCTCCTCACGTTGCGTGGCAGATCAGACCGGGTGGTCGAGCCGGGGATGGCCGGAGCCGGCCATCCCCTCGTAGGTTCCGAGGTCGCCTGATCCGCCCCACGTGCTCACTTGCGAACTCCATCGGGTGTCGCGCATCCGTGTCAAGCTGATTGCGGGCGTCGCTGCAACCGAACGATCGACACATTTTGAACACTCTCGGATGATGGCGTCCGCCGCTGCGGGGTTCAGCACATCAATCCGGGGGTCCTCATGTTCTCGCGTAGTCCACCAGCCGAGCCGAAGGCGTTCAATGGTGCAAAGCCGGTCGAGCCGTTCAAGCCCAGCATGCCGAAGAGCGAGGCGGAGTCTATAGCCGCTCAGTACCACGGCCAGCAGCAGAGCAATCTGCCTCCACCCATGATGCCAGCCGCCGGGCAGGGTGCAACGACTGGGTTTTCTCTCGGCTCCATAATCGGCAATGACCTGACCATCGTCGGCCAGGGTCTGCGGATCATCACCAAGGGCACGCTGCAAGTCGACGGCAAGATTGAGGGCGACGTCATCGGCGCCGAGGTGATCATCGGCGAGAAGGGTGAAGTCGTTGGCGTCGTATCGGGTGATGCAGTCGTGGTTCGCGGCCAGGTGCAGGGCACCATCAAGGGCCACCGCGTCACGTTGCAGTCGAGCGCCCATGTCGAAGGCGACGTGCACCATCAGGAGCTGACTGTCGAGCAGGGCGCACACCTCGACGGCCGCGTCCGCCGTCCGAAAGACCCGGCCGAGCTGAAGCCCGATCTCAACCCCATGGGCCGGCCGGTTGGCTGACACCGGTACTTGCATTAGCTCGAGGCACCGCCATGCGGACCGGCGGCGGCACCGCCGGTCAAATCATGTTGCTCTCGCGCTCGTCGTCCTCATCCATCGAACGCCGACGCGGCCGTTGGCCTTCGTTCCGCGAAATCCAGATCAGGACAAGAAGGGCCGGAGGAAATACGAAGCACCAGGCCGCCCACGCCGAATGGTCGCGTCGCTTCACGGCCGCCACGATGCCGCCTACGACAGCGCTCAGCAGGGCAACTAGACCCCAAACAGCGATCACCTGAAAAGCGGTCATGCGAGTCACCAGCAGAAATCGGGCAGAACTATTGCTGCCCCTATCGTCCAATTGGGCTGGCATTGAGGCGGCGTCAAATCACGATCAACCATTCCGTAGCAGTGATACGCTGACTGAACCCTGACATTTCGGACGGCAGCCTATTTCACGACGACCAGAGCGTCGGCCGCCGCGAGGCCCTTGCCCTTCTCGCCAACGAAAATGGGATTGATGTCCATCTCCTTGAGCCGGTCGCCGAGGGCCGCCGCCATCACCGATACGTCCACCAGCGTCTTCGCCAGCGCGTCCTTGTCAGCTGCCGGTTTTCCTCGGTAGCCGTCGAACAGCTTGGCGCCGCGCAGCTCCGCGATCATGTCGTGCGCGGTGGCGAGGTCGAAGGGGGCGATGCGGAACGTCACATCCTTCAGCACCTCGGTCAGGATGCCGCCGAGCCCGAGCACCACTGTCGGGCCGAACGCCTCGTCGTTGACGACACCGATCAGCGCCTCGAGGCCGGACGCCATCTCGGAAACCAGCACGCCGTCGATGTTGGCAGAAGCCTTGTACCGGCGTCCGTTGGCGATGACGTCCTCGGCGGCTTTGGCCAGATCTGCGGCAGCAATGCCGAGCTTCACGCCGCCGGCTTCCGTCTTGTGCGCAATGTCGCGCGAGACGATCTTCACCGCGAACGGTCCCTTGAGCCCCTTGGTGGCTGCCGCCATGTCGGCCGCCACAGGCACTAGAACCTCCTTGGTGACCGGCACTCCGAACGCAGAAAGCACTGCCTTGCTTTCCACTTCGGACAAAGTCGCCGCACCGTCCGGCAGCCTCAGACTTGCCGGCTTTGCAACTGCGGGAGCCTTGCGTCCGACGAGCCGGCGACGATCCTCCGCGAATTTGGCGAGTGTCGCGGCGGCCTTGGCTCCGCGGGCCGGGGTGGGGAGGAACGGAATGCCGTTGTCGACAAAGAGCTTCCACGCCTCCTCGGATTTCGCCTTGCGCCCCGACCACACGACCTGCACCGGCTTGTCGGTCTTGGCGGCGGCAGCGCAGATCGCCTGAGCGCATTTCAAGGCGGGCGGTCCCGGCAACGAGGCAAGCAGCAGCGACAGCTGATCGATCCCCGGGTCGGCCAGCACAATGTCGAGCGTCTTGGTGAAGAGCGCCATGTCGTTGATCACCGACGCCGTCGTGTCCGCTGGATTGTCCGCGGCGCCGAATGACGGGATGATTGCGCGCAGCGCCTTGAATGTGTCAGGCGAGAATGGCGGCAGAGTCATCCCCTCCTTTGCGGCGCGGTCGGCGAACACGACGCCCGAACCTCCCGAGATCGACAGCACGCCGATCGACCGCCCCTTCGGCCAGCGCTTTTGCGCGGCGACCTTGGCAAAGTCGACGATCTCCTCGACGTCTTGCGTTTCGATCAGGCCAGACTGCCGGAACGCAGCGCGGAAGAGATCATAATTCCCGGTCATGTTGGCAGTGTGCGAGGCGGCCGCCTTGGTACCGATTTCGGTCTGCGCGCCCTTCCAGATCAGGACAGGCTTTGCCAGCTCCAGCGATTTGCGCCCGAGATCGAGCAGCGCGCGGCCGTTGGGCGTACCCTCCATGTAGCCGAAAGCGAGCTCGCATCCGGGATCGTCGAGGAACGCTGACAACAGCTCCGGCATGGTGATGTTGGTTTCATTGCCGGTCGATACGACGTTGCGGAAGCCAACGCCCTGCGCCTCGGCCAGGTTCACTACCGCATAGCCGAACCCACCCGACTGGAACGCGCACGACACCGGTCCGGCCGTCAGGCCCGGCTCCTCCGCAATCGAGCCGAACACGCACCACATGCGCGAGGCCGTCGACAGCGCGCCTTGGCAGTTGGGCCCAATCGCGCGCACACCCGCTTCCTTGCACGCCTTGGCGAGCTCTGCCTCGAGCGCGCGTCCCTCAGGCCCAGCCTCCCGGAAACCGGCTGTCAGAATGATCGCGAACGGGATCTTGGCGGCACCACAATCGCGGATCGCGGCCGGCACGCCAGCTGCCGGCACCGCAATGACCGCCAGGTCGCACGGCTCGCCGATATCCTTTGCTGTCGCGTAGCACTTGCGGCCATGCAGCTCCTGATAGCGCGGATTGACGAGATAGACCGGACCCTTGAAGCCTGCGTTTTGCAGCGCCTTGATCGGCTGCCCGCTGATGCGTGTCAGATCCTGCGAGGCGCCAATGACGGCGATGGCCTTGGGCGCAAACAGTTTGTCGAACGACGCCATGACGTGGGAACCCCGCGCGATGAGAAAGCGGCACCAAGGCGCCGCGCGATTGAGGACGATGCAGCAAGAGCCCTGAAGTTCGGCGCACAACCGCCGCTGTTGTCAATGCCCCTGGCGGAATGGCACAAGAGCGCTCCTCGACCGACACGCACGGGCGCCGCTGTCCCTCCGCCCATCAGCTCAAGAGCCGCAATGACCGACCTCGCCTCACGCCGCGACCTCATGCGCCATGCCCTCGTGATCGCCGCGGCAGGTGTTGTCGCACCGCACACAAGCGAAGCAGCTCAGGCCCCGAAGCTGACCGCCGATCCGTTCAAGCTACTAGGCGTCGCCTCCGGCGATCCGGGCCCGACGGGCGTAGTGCTCTGGGCTCGCCTCGCGCTCGATCTTGCTGATAGGGAGCGCTGGGGTCTCAAGGAGGATGCCTATCGCGTCACCTGGGAGGTGCGCCCCGCTGGCGAGCCCAAGGTGCGCCCGCTCCGGTCGGGAACCGCGCTCGCCACCCGCATCAAGTCCTACGCTGTCCACGTGGAAGTCGACGGGCTCAAGCCCGCGCGCAGCTACGCCTACACCTTCCGCATCGCCGGGTTCGAGGCGAGCGGCGTGACACGCACCGCACCCGCACCCGGTCAACTGGCGGAAAAACTGAAGTTCTGCTTCGGCTCCTGCGCCGAGTACGAGTACGAGCTGTTCTTCGCCTACGATCAGATGGCGCAAGAAAAGCCCGACTTCATCGTCCACCTCGGCGACTACATCTACGAGGAGACTTACGACCGTTTCTTCAAGCCGGGTGTGCCCGATCCCCGCGCACGCAAGCTCAAGTTCGATCGCGACCAGCCGCTGCGTACACTCGCCGAGTACCGGCGCCGCTATGCCGAGCACAAAACCGATGCCATGTTGCAGCGCGCGCACGCCGCCGCACCCTGGATCGTCACCTGGGACGACCACGAGGTCGCCAACGATTATGCGGCCGGCAATTCCGCCGATCCGGACGAGAAGGGCTTTATAGAGCGCCGCATCGCGGCCTATCGCGCCTATTTCGAAAACATGCCGATCAGGCTCTCCACGCTTCCCCTGCGCGAGAACCGGCGCCAGCTCTATCGCAATCTGCCGTTTGGGCGGCTGCTCAACCTCGCGATCCTCGATACGCGCCAGTATCGCGATCCGCAGGCCTGCCGCTTCGACAAGCCCTCCGGCGGCAAGAACCTGCCGCTGGCCGACTGCCCACAGCTCGAGAGCAATCGCACCATGCTCGGCGGCGGCCAGGAAAAGTGGATTGAGCAGGTCCTAGCCCGCTCGCAATCGCGCTGGAACGTGCTCGCGCAAGGCGTGATGTTCGCGCACCTCGACACGCGCAAGGCCGCCCGCAACAAGGAGCGCAGCGACCCGCACATGTGGAACGATACCTGGAGCGGCTATCTTCCAGCCCGCCAGCGCATGATCGACCTCATCGCCAAGCACCAGGCGAAGAACCCTGTCGTTTTGAGCGGTGACATCCACTCGCACTTCGTCAATCGTGTCTTTCGCGATTGGCGCAAGCCCGGCGCCGATCTCGTGGCGCCCGAGTTCGTCACCGCCGCCATCTCGTCCTTTGCCCGCGATCTGACGCCGATCGTCACCGATGAGCCGAACAAGGAGGTCGTCGCGTTCTATGATGCCAAGTCGAACGGCTACGTCAGCTGCGAGGTAACGCCCGACGCCTTCGAAGCCACGATGGTGCGCATCACTGACAAGAACCGGGCGGCGGGCACGTCCACTGCCGACCGTTCCGTAAGGTTCCGGGTCGAGCGCGGCAATCCAGATCCAAAAAAATAGGTAGCGATTAAGGATCCAGGCTCTCGAAAATCGGTGCGTCGGCCCACCTTCGCGCAACCGCCAGGTCCGCCTTGGTGCGAACCGTCCACGTGAAGAGCGGCAGCCCCAGACCTTCGCGGATGAAGCGCGTCACCGGCGTCGGCAACGCCTTCACGTGATAGGCGTAGAAGTGTGGCGCGGCCGGCCCGCTTTCGAGCAGGTGCGACAGACGAAACGCGCGGTCCGCATCGAGCTGATCGAGCCACCAGCCGTCACCCTGGTACATGCCTGAAACGATTCCGCGCGGTATCTTCGGCGCGAGCTCCCGCACACCCGCCATGACGGCCGGATCAAACGACATCAGGGCCAGCGGCCCCTTGTACCGCTTCGCCTGCGAGACGATCGACTCCAGGAAGCGGAGATCCGGCGGCGCCCACTCGCTCTTGATCTCAACGAGCAGCGGCACGCGGCCGGCGACCAGCTCGAGGAACTCGCCGAACGTCAGGATTGTCGCGCGCGCCTTGCTGGCTTTGTAGGCGAGCTTTACTAGGTCCGACACTGCCAAGTCCGTGATATCGGCCCGTGCCTCCACCAGACGCCCCAGCGTCAGATCGTGGAACACCATGGCCGTGCCGTCGGCTGCCGGCCTCAGGTCGCACTCGATGCCATAGGCGTTGGCGATGGCCGCCGTGAAAGCGGGCTCCGAGTTCTCGATCACGCCTGCCTTGGCGTTGTGCAGCCCCCGGTGCGCGATCGGCCGGATGAACACCTCGCGATCGAGCATCGCTCAAGCTTTCGCCACGGCTATGATCGCCTCGATCTCCACCGCCGCATCGAGCGGCAGCGCGGAGACGCCCACCGCCGAGCGCGTATGCCGGCCCTTTTCGCCCAGCGCTTCCACCAGCAGGTCGGAGGCGCCGTTGACGACCTGCGGCTGGTCCGTGAAATCGGCTGCGCTGTTCACAAAGCCGGTCAGCTTCAGCACCCGCTCCACCCGCTCGAGCGAGCCGAGCGCCGCCTTGGCCTGCGCCAGAATGTTCAGGGCACAAATTCGGGCCGCCTCCCGCCCGCGGGCCACATCGACGCCGGCCCCGAGCTTGCCCGTGATCACCTCGCCGCTTGCGGCCTTGGACACCTGCCCCGAAATAAGCAGCAGTCCGTTATGCACGATCCCCGGCACATAGTTGGCGACCGGCGCAGGAGCCGGTGGAAGGGTCAAGCCGAGGCTCGCCAAGCGTTGTTCAATTGAATCCATCGACGTTGCCCCTTTTCTGCCGCGAGCCTGAGCGATTGTTCATCTTGATAACTGTGCGGCGGGTCAGTCGACTTTGCAACGGCAGATGCAATGGATAAAAGACCGGACCTATCCGGTCGCGGGCTTCCTTGCTTCGGCCGGTCGTCTCCGGAGTCGGGAATGCGGAAATTGAAACTGGCCGGTGCTGCTGCCGTGGCGCTCACCGCCTTCGTCATCACGGACACTTACGGCCTGATGGCGCAACCCGGCGCGCCTGTTCTCGCGCCTCATCGCGCGGTCTACGATATCAAGCTCGATCAGTCGCGAGGCGGCTCGGGCGTCTCCGACATGTCGGGCCGCATGGTGTACGAGCTGACCGGCTCTCAGTGCGAGGGCTACACGCAGACGATGCGCTTCGTGACCCGCATGACCAACTCGGAAGGTGCTACCTCGATCTCGGACATGCGCTCTTCGAGCTGGGAGGACGCGCTCGCGCAATCATTCCGCTTCTCCTCGTCGCAGTACAAGGACACAAAGCTTTCTGACCAGACCCAGGGCGACGCCAGCCGCACCTCCGTAGCCGACTCGGGCAAGATCGAGCTGAAGCAGCCGAAGAAGAAAGAGATTACCCTCAAGGACAAGGTCTACTTTCCAATTCAGCACTCGATTGCGCTGCTGGCCGCGGCGCAGAAGGGCGACACGCTGTTTCAGGCCGACGTCTACGACGGGTCTGAAAAGGGTGAGAAGATCTACACGACGACCTCCTACATCGGGCGCAGCCTTCCCGCGGGCCACAACAAGAAGCTGTCGCAAGCCGGCGAGTCCGGCAAGCTCGACCAGTTGCGCAGCTGGCCGGTCTCGATCAGCTATTTCGAGGAAGGCTCCGAGAAGAAGGACGCGGTGCCGTCCTACGAGCTTGCGTTTCTCTATTTCGAGAACGGCGTCTCACATCGCTTGTTCATTGACTACGGCGACTTCGCCATTCGCGGCGAGCTGAAGGATCTGACCTTCCTCGACACGACCAAGTGCGAGAAGCCCGCCCCGGCTGCCGTAAAAAAGTGATGCCAAACCTGTGGAGTGTCGTGCAAGCAGCGTGGCGCGGGCTGTGGCGTCGGGCGGCGAACTGCGGGAACTCGGTACAAAGCGGCCGCTGTAGGGACTTTTGATCTCACGATACCGGGTCGCGGCATTCTTCGTCGGCTGGAAGGGGATCGCAGGTGCGGGAGTTGGCGCAGGTGCGGAGCGCTGTACGCACCTCGTCGGTGTAGTGGCCATCGATGCGGCCCTTGTACAGCCCCTGCGCCGAGAGCCCGCACTGGTAGAGCTTGATCATCCGCTCGCCGCCGAGGTTCACCGCTTGCTCGTAGTCGGCGAATGCTCCGGCGAAATTGCCCATCACCTGGCGGATGTGGGCTCGCGTGTCCCACGTGTGCTCGCTCATGGGATTGAGACGCAGTGATTTCTCCACGTCCGCAAGGCCCTTGGGGCCCTGTCCCCATTTGAAGTAAGCCCAAGCGCGATTGTTCAAGGCTACGGGGAAGTCAGGCAGGATCTCGATCGCACGATCGTAGTCCTCTATGGCGCGTCCGTACTGCGCTTTGAGCGATAAAGCGAGCGCGCGCATCGAATACGCGTGCGCTTTCTCCTGAGGCAGAGCCGCCGGGCTATCGATGATCGCGGTACAACCGGGAATTCGCCGCTCCCAGTCCTCGCTGAAGCAATCCGTGGCGACCTCGGCGCGGAGCGTTGCCGGCACTGCCAGTAGAGTCAGCGCTAGCAGAATAGCCGTCAGCCGCCGTGCTCGCGAGAGGGTGGAGGAAAGCATTAGGAAACCCTTTGTCGTCAGCACTCCGGCACCCTATGCATCCGATTCTGGCCGTCAATATGACCACCCGCTTTCGGCGGCAGGCATACTGACTCAAAGTGCCGGCAACGTGGCCTGTGCCCTGAAAAACGACGGCGGCAGCCGAATGTTTCCCTGCTGCCGCTCCCAATTCGGTCTTGCCCGACCTGCTCAGCTGCCCGGCAGGTCGTGGGCCTCGGGGAAAAACATGTCCTTCCACGATTCCGGCTTGGTCTTGATCGTGCCCACGCTGTGCATGAACTCGACGAACTTGCCGACGCGGTTCGGGACCTTGGTGTACTCCATGTCGGACGACGAGAAGAGCTTCACGAGATCTTCCTCGGTGAGCTGCTTCTCCTTGCTCATCTCTATGTAACGCTTGGCGGCGCGGCGCTTGTCCGAATTGATCCACGTGAAGGACTCATCGAACGCCTTGTTGACTGCCGCGAATACCTTGGGATTTTCCTTCCGGAATTTTTCGTTGGATGTGAACGTCAGGCCGCAGATGGGTCCGCCGACGATGTCGAAAGCGGTGGTGACCGTGCGCACCGTCCCTGCCTTCATCTCGAGCTCATGGAACGGTGACGTCGCAAAGTGCGTGTTGACCTCGTGAATCGGGTTGAGCACCGAGGCCATCGCTTCCGGGTGCGGCAGCGCGACAATAATGTGGTCGAGCTTGGTGTGATTGCCTTTGCCCCACGCCTGCTCGGCCGCGAACTGCAACATGATGGCCTGCGTCGACACCTTCAAGGACGGAATCGCAATCCGGTCCTTCTCGGTGAAATCCTTGATCGACTTGATGTTGGGATTGCGTGTGTTGAGCCAGATGTTGTTGTTGGCAATGGCGCCGAGCGCCTTGACCCCGATGTTCGTGCGCGTGCGATCCCAGATCACGGCCATGGATGGGACACCCTGGGTCGCGAAGTGCAAGCTGCCCGAGATCATCGCGTCGTTCAGGGCGGCCGGCCCGCCGAGCTTGGCCCAGGTGACTTTCACGTCCTTCATCCCTGCGGCTTCGAGGTGTTTCTCGACCAGCTTCTCGCTTTCCATGACCATCGCCGGCAGATAGACCGCGCCGAACTGCTGGCCGAGAATGACCTCGTTGACTTCAGCGCGGGCGGCGGTTGCGAGAGCTGCCAAGGCCGCAGCCGTTGCACAGGCTCGTACAAGCTTCAACACGTGCTTCCTCCCTTTGTTAATTGATGACGAACTGATAGCAGGCGCAATCCCGGCGGTCACGCGTGACAGAAAAATTGCTGCTTTTTGATTACAGCATCAGTGACGATCTGTACGACGCGTGCCACCTCTGAATCAAAAGCCGAGGAGACTGTTCCGGGACATCTTGCATACACGTTTGCCGCCTGGTTCCATCACCATCCGTTATGCTACTGTTTTATCGTGGCAATGCCGCCTCAGTCTGGAGACTTCGCATGAAAGCGACGGCAGCCTTCGCCAAGCATGTTGCTGAGCGGTGTTATGCGGACCTGCCACCTGAGGCCGTGCGAGCAGCCAAGACGTTCATCCTGGATACGATTGGCGTTGGCTTGGCCGGAAGCACGGGCCCCAAATGTCAGGAGATTGCGGCGGCTCAGGCGCTGTTCGGCGCCTCGCGGGACGCACGTGTCTGGTCGACGGGCGAGCGGTTGTCAGCGCACGGCGCTGCCCTCTGCAATGCCTACCAGGCACACAACTCCGAGTTCGATTGCGTACACGAAGCAGCCGTCGCGCACGTGATGACCGTCGTTCTGCCGGTGGCACTCGCCGGTGCCGAACGCCTCGGCGATGTCGACGGACGGCGGCTGATCGAAGCCGTAGTACTGGGCGTTGACATTGCCGCAAGTCTCGGTGTTGCGGCGCGATCGGGGCTTCGCTTTTTCCGACCGGCGACGGTAGGCGCATTCGGCGCGACGGCAGCGCTCGGCAAGCTCATGGGCTTTGACAGCAGTAAAATGCGGCATGCGCTGTCGATTGCCTACGGCCAGCTCTCCGGCACGATGCAGGCGCATACGGAAGGCTCTATGCTGTTGGCGCTGCAGATCGGGTTCAGTGCACGCAATGCTGTCTCGGCGTGCGACCTCGCCGCCCTCGGCGTCGAAGGCCCTGAGAACATTCTCGAAGGCCCGTTTGGCTATTTCAGACTGTTCGAGCTGCAGGGCGAACCGATGCACGTAGTCCCGGACCTCGGACGCATTTGGCGGATCACCGAGGTTGCCCATAAGCCGTTTCCGTCCGGTCGCGCAACGCACGGCATCGTCGACGGGTGCCTCGAGCTGAAAGCGATGCACGGCTTCAGCGCGGCTGATATCGAGCGGATCACGGCGTACGTTCCGCCATTGATCCATCACCTCGTCGGCCGGCCACCCAAGACCGAAATGGCGATCAACTACGCACGACTGTGCGCCTCTTACGTGGCAGCCTGCGCGCTGTTCCGAGGCACCATCGGCATCGAAGATTTCCGTGACGAGGCTTATCAGAACGCCGAAACGCACGCGCTTGCGAAGCGAATGTCGATCATCGTTCGCGACGGCGGCGAACCTAATGCTTTGACGCCCGTCGAAATTGAGGTTGCCCTGAAGTCAGGTGCCCAACACTCGGTGATGATCAACACAGTTTACGGCAATCCGCAGAAACCGATGTCGCACGACGCTCATTTGGCAAAATTCCGGCGCAATGCCGCTTCGGCCCGTGTTCCTGTTGCACCATCCAAAGCCGATCGACTGATCAGCCTCGTTGACGATCTCGAGGCGGTACGAGATGTGCGGCAGCTGATCGATCAGATTACCTGAGTGCCTCACCTTTGGCTCGTTGGAGCAATTATTTGAAGCAACCGTGAGCACCGCGAGGTTAAGCCAATCGAATACTGCGCTGTCAAAACCGCCACAGCGCACCGAGCAGTCAGGATAGGCGCCAAGACGCAAAGATTGATGCGGTCACAGGCCCCGTATCCGGGCCAGCCTGTGCAATCGATTCTCAAAGATCGTGTGCGCTGAGCCGTGAGCCGGTTCAGGTGCCTTAGCAATCGGGGCGGAACCAAATCAGCCTTCACGCGTTTGTGGAAGTCTCGGGGGATTTCGGCGTTTTGCAGCGAGTTTCATGCTCAATCCCCCAAATGTGGTGACCGCCGTTTGGGTGAGGGCCCAAGCGTGCGGACTTTCTGAGCACTTCATGAGAGGGGTTCGTGCAGGCCATGACGGGAACCACAACCACCTCTACCGCCAAACGAGTTCGGAGCGCTCACAGGCCCAACAGTCCAACGAATGGTCGCCGCGATCAGGAAACCTCGTCTGAGATGAGGGCGGAGCAACTGCTCGCCGCGCTGATGGCGTTTCGAGACGGTGACTTCTCGTTCCGGCTGCCAGTGAGCTGGCCAGGTCTGGAGGGTCGCACTGCTGAGGTGTTCAATCAGATTATCGCCACAGAGGACCGCATTTCGCGCGAAGCCGTCCGGCTGAGCGTGACAGTTGGCAAGGAAGGGCGCCTAAGGCAGCGCATGTCGATCCCAGGTGCGTCCGGCGGCTGGGCGCTCAAGGTGGACGCCTTGAATACGCTGATCGACGATCTGGTGCGGCCCACTGCGGACATCGCGCGCACGATCGGTGCCGTGGCAAAGGGCGACCTCGGGCAGCCTGTGGAGCTCGAGGTGGACGGTCGAGCGCTCAAGGGTGAATTCCTGCGCTCGGCGAAGCTCGTCAACACGATGATCGAGCAGCTGACTGTTTTCACGTCCGAGGTGACCCGCGTCGCTCGGGAGGTCGGGACAGAAGGCAAGCTCGGCGGGCAGGCGCAGGTGAAGGGGGTGTCCGGCGTCTGGAAGGAGCTTACAGAGTCAGTGAATCAGATGGCCGGCAATCTTACGGCCCAAGTGCGCAATATCGCGGATGTGACGATCGCGGTCGCCAACGGCGATCTCTCCAAGAAGATCACGGTCGATGTCCGGGGTGAAATCCTTCAGCTGAAGGAAGCCATCAATACGATGGTCGACCAGCTGCGATCATTCGCATCGGAAGTAACAAGGGTCGCGCGCGAGGTGGGCACTGACGGCCGCCTCGGCGGTCAAGCCGTTGTGCCTGGAGTGGCCGGCACCTGGAAGGACTTGACCGACTCGGTCAATGCCATGGCGACCAATCTCACGGCCCAAGTGCGCAACATCGCGACGGTGACAACCGCAGTCGCCCGTGGCGACCTCTCGCGCAAGATCACCGTCGACGTCAAAGGCGAGATTCTCGAGTTGAAGGAGACCATCAACACGATGGTCGATCAGCTCAATGGATTTTCGTCAGAGGTGACGCGCGTCGCTCGGGAGGTCGGAACGGAAGGCAAGCTCGGCGGGCAAGCGCAGGTGCCAGGGGTGGCCGGCACGTGGAAGGATCTGACCGACTCCGTGAATTCCATGGCCTCGAACCTGACCGGGCAGGTGCGCAACATCGCCGAAGTTACGACGGCCGTTGCGAAGGGCGACCTGTCTCGCAAGAACACGGTGGACGTGAAGGGCGGGATTCTGGCGCTGAAGAACACCATCAACACGATGGTCGATCAGCTCAACGGTTTCTCGTCTGAGGTGACGCGCGTTGCGCGCGAGGTGGGCACTGAAGGCAAGCTCGGCGGACAGGCCGTCGTTCCCGGCGTGGCGGGAACCTGGAAGGATTTGACGGACAACGTCAACTTCATGGCCTCGAATCTGACAGGTCAGGTCCGCAACATCGCCGATGTGACGACGGCTGTCGCAAACGGCGATCTGTCCAAGAAGATTACCGTCGACGTGAAGGGCGAGATCCTGGAGCTGAAAAACACCATCAACACGATGGTGGACCAGCTCAATGGCTTCGCTTCCGAAGTTACGCGCGTCGCCCGTGAGGTGGGAACCGAAGGCAAGCTCGGCGGACAAGCCGAGGTCCGCGGCGTCGCCGGAACCTGGAAGGACCTCACGGATTCCGTGAACGCCATGGCCACGACCCTGACCGGCCAGGTGCGTAA
>CAZCQH010000062.1:0-30180 GCA_964500805.1 uncultured Hyphomicrobiaceae bacterium | reverse complement strand
TCACGCCCTCGTTGCCGACCTTCTGCATCGCCTTGGCGATCATATCGCCGATCGCACGCTCGCCGTTCGCAGCAATCGTGCCGACCTGCGCGATCTCGCTCGTGTCCTTGACCTTCTTCGCCTTGCGCTTGATCTCCTCGACAACCTGCGTCACGGCCTTGTCGATGCCGCGCTTCAGATCCATCGGGTTCATGCCGGCGGCGACCAGCTTCAGGCCCTCGCGCATGATTGCCTGGGCGAGCACGGTCGCAGTCGTCGTGCCGTCGCCGGCGATCTCATTCGTCTTCTGCGCGACCTGGCGCACCATCTGTGCGCCCATGTTCTCGAACTTGTCCTCCAGCTCGATCTCGTTGGCGACGGTGACGCCGTCTTTCGAGGTCCGAGGCGGTCCGTACGGTTTCTCGATGACGACAGTGCGCCCCTTCGGACCGAGCGTCACCTTCACAGCATTGGCGAGAACATCGACGCCGCGCAGCATGCGATCTCGAGCGTCGCCGGAAAATCGAACGTGCTTGGCGGACATCAGGGACTCCATGGGTTCGAGATCGTGACTTGACTGTTTTCGGGAACGGGGTCTTCTCGAGAGAGCGCAGGGGTCGTCAGGCCGCAACATCCTGACGTGCAATCACCTCGCGTGACGTCGCGCCATCGGTGCTTGCCTCTGATCTGAGCGGCGCAAACTCGTCTGGCGTCAGAGTTTCCTTTTCAAGCAGCAGCGCAGCACCTGCCTCGAGATCCGACTTGCGCCTGACAAGCACTTTAGTAGCGGCATCATAGGCCGCCTTGACGAGATCGCGGATGGCCACATCGATCTCGCGGCCCGTGTCCTCGGAATAGGATTTCGCCTGCGTCGTGAAGGGGCTGTCGCCCAGGAACGATTGACGCTTGGGCTCGTAGACCATCTGCCCAAGGTCGCTATCCATGCCAAAACGCGTGACCATGGCCCGTGCGATCTCGGTGGCTCTATCCAGGTCATCGGCCGCGCCCGTCGAAACCTCTCCGAACACGAGTTGCTCGGCCGCCCGTCCGCCCATCAGCACCGCCATCCGATGCTCGAGATCGGTTCGCGAGATGAGAAACCGATCCTCGGTCGGACGCTGCATGGTGTAGCCGAGGGCGCCGATGCCGCGAGGGATGATCGATATCTTGTGCACGGGATCGCTGCCTTTGAGCGCGGAGGCGACCAGGGCATGGCCCATCTCGTGATAGGCGACGATGCGCCGCTCCTCCGGGTTCAGCAACCGTGAGCGCTTCTCGATGCCGGCGACCAGGCGCTCCACCGCCTTGGTGAAATCGTCCATGGTCACATCCGCACCGCTGCGACGCGTCGCAGTCAGCGCCGCCTCGTTGACGAGATTGGCGAGATCGGCGCCCGAGAATCCAGGCGTGATCGAGGCGATTTGATCGACGTCGATGTTGGCAGCCGGCTTGATCTTGCGCATGTGGACTTTGAGGATGGCAGCGCGACCGGCCTTCTCCGGCCGATCCAGTGCGACTTGCCGGTCGAAGCGGCCGGCACGGGTCAGCGCGGGATCGAGAATCTCCGGTCGGTTGGTTGCAGCGAGCAGGACGATCCCGACGCTGGGATCGAAGCCGTCCAGCTCGGCCAGCAGCTGATTGAGCGTCTGCTCCTTCTCGTCGTTGCCGCCGAAGCCGCCAGCGGAGCGGATGCGGCCCAGGCTATCCAGCTCATCAATGAAGATGATGCAAGGCTTGGCCTTCCGGGCCTGCTCGAACAGGTCGCGGACACGCGCGGCACCAACGCCGACGAACATTTCGACGAACTCCGAGCCCGAGATCGAGAAGAATGCCACGCCCGCCTCGCCGGCCACCGCCCGCGCCAGCAGCGTCTTGCCGGTGCCAGGCGGCCCGACCAGCAGGATGCCCTTGGGTATGCGCGCGCCGAGCCTGCCGTAGTCGTCGGGGGCCTTGAGGAAATCCACGATCTCCTTGAGCTCGGCCTTGGCCTCCTCGACTCCTGCGATATCGGCAAAGGTGACGCCGGTCTCCTTCTCGACGTAAATCTTGGCGCGCGACTTGCCGATGGTCATCATGCCTCCCAATCCTTGCTTCGCGGCAAAGCCGCGAAAGAAGAGGCCCCAAACGGCGAAGAAGATGAGCGTCGGCAGGATCCACGAGAGGAGTATGGCGATCCAATTGCTGTCGGAAGTGCCGCGGAATTTGACGCCGTACTTGGCCATCTCTTCGACGAGATCTTTCGGCACGCGCTGGGTGACGAAGTGGGCTCTTCCGCTCTCGAGCGGCGCCTTGAGCTTGCCCTCGATGCGATCCTGATGGATCACGATCTCATCGATCTTGCCGTCGGTGAGAAGCGCCTGGAACTGGCTGTAGGGGATGGGCTCGTAGGTCGTAGCCGAGCCGAACTGAAACGCGAACAGGAGCGCCAGCGCGATTGCCACGTACCAGATGTTCAGTTGTGTCTTCTTGTCCATCGGTTACCTTCTGAATGGCGAGCGTCGCCACGCCGATGGTCGCTCGCTCGCCCCTCCGGGGAGCTGAGTTCGCTCGGCACTGCAACCGGCAGGGCGACTATGGCCATCCACTCGTGCACCGAGCGATCGCGCGCCAAGCTCAAGGGTGCTGAGTCGAGTTGCCGCCGGCGATGATGCGCTCGATGATGGCCGCGACTTCGAGATGCATAGCCGCCTCGTCGCCCGTGCCTCGGGCATTGCGGTGTGCGTCGGCCGCATCATGCAGCACGCCGGCCGTCTCTTTGGCTCCCATGATCTTCAAGTCGCCGAGGGCAAGCAGCAGGGACTCGCAGATCGAGAGCGCCGCGATTCCGGGCGCGATGCCTTTCGTGTCGGTGGAGCTGGGCATTGTGTGGTACTCATTCTGGAGTGGGCGAAGGCAGCGCCACTCTCTGTTGGTGCTCTAGGTAGCCCAACGAGCGGCAGGCGACGCTAATCTGCGCTAGCAATCCCACTTTCAGGTGCTAACGGCAGCCCGCCAGGTGCGAACCGGGAGTGGGCAACGATCGATCGGGAGGATAGGCAGTCCAGCCCTCGTGTCCCGGCGAGCAGCTGCAATGCGGCTCACAGACGAGCAGCACCGTTCCGGGACATGCGCCGCATAGGAGCCAACCGCATGGCACATGAGGTCGGCCATCTCGAGAGGAAGCTGAACACCTTCGTCCAGCTGTCCGGAGCGGAGCTGTCGTGTCTCGCAGACTTGCAGTCCTCGCCTGTTCGCGTGAGGCGCGGCAAGGAGCTCGTGCATGAGGGGCAGACCGGTCACAAGGCCTACATCCTGCAAGCAGGCTGGGCATGCAGCTTCAAGCTGCTTCCGGACGGGGAGCGGCAGATCATCGGATTTCCAATTCCCGGCGACTGCATCGGTTTGCGCAGCGTCCTGCTGCGCACGTCTGACCACTCATTCTCTGCGCTGACGGATGCCCTGGTCAGCAGCGTCGAGGCATCCCGCATGATGCGCCTGTTCGTTGACTTTCCGCGTCTGGGTGCAGCGATCCTGTGGGCCGCGTCGCGCGACGAGGCGATGATCGTGGAGCACCTCGTCAGCATCGGCCGCCGAAGTGCCATCGAGCGCACCGCGCATTTCTTTCTTGAGCTCGGCGAACGGCTGCGGCTCGTCGGGCTGGCGACGGACAGGGAGTTCCCTTGTCCGCTCAACCAGTATGTGCTGGCCGATGCGCTGGGGCTCAGCGCGATCCATGTGAACCGCGTGCTCCGGCAGCTGCGCGAGAGGCAACTCATGACGCTCAGGCGAGGCAAGGTCGTCATTCATGACGTGGTTGCACTTAAACAGCTGGCTGGATTCGAGGACCAACACCGCAACCAGAACGCTCGCTCGTTAGGTCGAGCCCAAAAACACGTCCGCACTGATCCAGATTAGTGGGCTGTCCTCCACTAGAGGCTAGGTTTTGGGGGCAAGAGAGAGCGGAGCAATTCACGGACGCGGCCTCCCCCCGCTGCGGTCCGCCCGTTCTTCAGCCTCCAGGAGCCTCCTCCCCCCGATGCTCCTGGAGGACCTTGCGGGAGCGCGGCTGGCGCAATTCAGTGCGCGATGGAGAGATGGGGCTGCGCCGTGCGCGCGTGCTCGTGACACAAGCCCAGACGCGCAGCCGCGAGTTCAGGCTCCACGCCCACAGTCAACAGCTGAAATTCGATCGCGCAGTGACTATCTGAGACAGGGAGGACGGAACCGAACGTTGGCAGGCCGACGACTGGCGCCGTCGCCTCTGAGAGTGGAAAGACGACGATGAAACGTATGGCTCTGTTTGTAGCGACCAACATTGCAGTGCTGGTCGTCATTTCGGTGTTTGTGAGCATCCTGGGTCTGGGCCGGATCACCGACGCCAACGGGTTGAATCTCGGCGCGCTGCTCGCACTATCGGCTGTCATTGGCTTCACGGGCGCAATCATTTCACTGCTCATCTCGAAGCCGATGGCCAAGTGGCAGACCGGTGCCCATGTGATCTCCGAGCCGGCCAACGCCGACGAGCGTTGGTTAATCGAGACTGTCAACAAGCTGTCCACTCGAGCAGGCATCAAGATGCCCGAGGTGGCCGTCTACGAAGGTGAGCCGAACGCATTTGCGACCGGAGCCTTCAAGAACTCCGCACTGGTTGCCGTCTCGACCGGACTGCTCCAGTCCATGAACCACGAGGAGGTGGAAGCCGTCCTCGCACACGAGGTCGCCCACGTCGCCAACGGCGACATGGTCACGATGACGCTCATCCAGGGCGTGGTGAACACGTTCGTGGTGTTCCTGTCGCGCATTGTCGGCTACGTCGTCGACAAGCAGCTCAACAAGGACGGTAACGGTCAGGGCATCGGTTTTGTCGTGACCTCCATAGTCTGCCAGATCGTGTTCGGCATTCTCGCCTCCATGATCGTCGCCTGGTTCTCCCGCCATCGTGAGTTCCGCGCCGACGCGGGCGCGGCCAGCTACATGGGGCAGCCCAACAGCATGATCAGCGCATTGGCCAGCTTGGGTCGCGTCGAGCCGGGCGAGCTTCCAAAATCGATCCAGGCATCGGGCATCAGCGACAAGCCAAGCCTCATGGCTCTCTTTTCGACACACCCTCCCATCGAAGCCCGCATCGCAGCACTTGAACAGCTTCGGAAATAGGTCGCGCTTGCCGCGGCTGTGAAGGTGCCACACGCCATTTCTACATCGCAACTGCATAGACTGAGTCTCTTGTCCACGCCGGCCCCCTGCCCGGTCCCATCCCTCAAGTGCCGCCCGCCAGCTGCCTGCGCCGCTGTCAGACGAGCAACAATGTTAGAACGTAGAACAACGCAGCAATGAGTGCTGCCGCAGGCATTGTCACGATCCAAGCAACGACGATCGTGCTCGCCACATTCCAACGTACCGCCGATATGCGCCGGGCTGCACCCACGCCAACGATGGCCCCGGTGATCGTGTGCGTGGTCGACACTGGTATTCCGAGCCATGTCGCCAGAAACAGCATGCTCGCACCGCTTGTCTCTGCGCAGCAACCCTGCATCGGCGTGAGGTGGGTAATTTTGGAGCCCATCGTCCGCACGATACGCCAGCCGCCGAAGAGCGTGCCCAGGGCAATGGCGGCGTGACAGCTGATGACCACCCAGAACGGAACATAGAACTGTGGACCGAGATGGCCCTGCGCGAACAGCAACCCGGCGATGATCCCCATCGTTTTTTGAGCGTCATTGCCGCCGTGACCGAGCGAGTACATCGATGCGGAGCCGAACTGCAAGATCCGGAAGACCCTGTCGACGGCCAACGGCGTCTTGCGCACGAATATCCATGAGACCGCAAGGATCAGTGCCAGGGCCAGCAGAAAGCCGAACAACGGCGACAGGAAGATTGCTCCCGTCGTCTTCAGAATGCCCGTCCAGACGATGGCGATGCTGCCAGCCTTCGCTGTCGCAGCACCCAACAGGCCGCCGATCAATGCATGTGAGCTGCTGGACGGGATGCCCGCCCACCATGTGATCAAGTTCCACGAGATCGCGCCCATGAGCGCGGCAAAGATCACGCTCGGGCTGACGACTGCAGGATCGACGATGCCGGTTCCGATCGTCTGGGCGACGTGAAGCCCGAAGAACAGGAACGCAATGAAATTGAAGAATGCCGCCCAGACTACAGCCACCTTGGGCGGCAGGACTCTTGTTGAGACAATCGTTGCGATCGAGTTTGCCGCGTCATGAAGTCCGTTGAGGAAGTCGAAAACCAGGGCGATGGCGATGAGGCCGACAAGGAGACCGATTGTGTTCGCATCCATTCCATTGCTCCCCGCCGCAAATCACGCGTGCTCAATGACGACGGCCTGGATCTGGTCGCAGACATTGTCAAAACTGTCGATCACCTCTTCCAGATGGTCATAGATCTCCTTGCCACGAACAAATTCCATGGGGTCGCCAACTTTGGAACGCTCATAGAGAATTTTCAGACCGCGATCGTGGATTGCGTCGCCGCGCTCCTCGATCTGGGTCACCTGCAGACAGATCTCATTGAGCTGCCCCGCATGCTGGCCGATATTGGCGAGAAGAGGCATGGCCCGCGCGACGAGGTGGGCGCATTGCACGATGGCGTCCGCCATCTCGCGCATATCCGGCTCGAAGGAGGACAGCTCAAAAAGCACAATGGCCTTGGCCGTCTTCTGCATCTCATCGATCGCATCGTCGAGGGATGTGATCAGGTCCTTGATATCGCCGCGGTCGAAGGGCGTGATGAACGTGCTCCGGATCCCGATCAGGACCTCGCGCGTGATCCCGTCTGCCTCCTCTTCGAGGCGCATCACGTCTCGATACGGCTGTGAAGCGTGATCACCGCCCGCCAGCATCTGCTGCAATGCCATTGCGGCGGCCGTCACGGTCGTCGCATGACGCTCAAACAGCGGAAAAAACAGCAGCGTTTGCGGCATCAGCCGCTGGAACCAGCTCAGCATCGCGGCCCTCGCATACGTTCACTCTCTTTCACCACGGTCTCAATCAAGCTCCCACTCCGGGCACCATCGAACGCATCTGATCGAGCTTGCGACTGCTGTCCCTCGACTCAATCCCAGGCGTGTCACCGCCCTCCAACTCCCACTGCGTCGCGAACGCCTTTGGGCCTCGCGGCGCGATCTCAGGCAACTTGGACAGCGCGGCAGGCGATTGGCAAGCGCGACAGCGATCATGCGGCGGATCGTGGATAGCAACTTGAGCGTGAACCGCTTCGGCCGAACCGGTGTCGCGGGGGCAGCAGCTTTTTTCTTGCGCAGGGAGCGACGTTCCAGGCCCGGATCGGGCGCGCACCGCTCCAGGATTGGCAGTGGCGAACGAGCAAGCCGACGAGAGCAACTGCGCAACCAGCTGTCGCGTGCGTGCTTCCCAAATGCGTTCGCTCTGGTCTGCAACCCTTCGGCCATAAAGCCCCGCCGAGGCAACATCGCAAAATACATCGACTGATCCGACTGACGAATCCATCTTTCTGGTTATCATGTCTTGTGCTATGGTGCTGCCACTTACCCGCCAAAGGGGAGTAGCCTGATCCGTACGGTCGTCATCACGAGATTGTATCTCCGGCCGTACGGGCAACGCACAGAGGCGTTGCAGCGAGACCTTTGCCAGGAACTTTGAGCCGAATTCGCTTGTCTTAGGCCCTGATCATCGGGGCTGAACGACAAGGATGGCGGCCGTGTTTCACCTGGTCTGAGGTCGCCATGCTGATCGCATTGGTGCCGATCGTTGGTTCGCAGATTGCTTTCTGCACCAACTGGCACGCCAGCAAAAGCATCGAGGAAAACGCGCCGGTTTCCCCGCGGGACGCCGGCGTGTCGTGTTCCGCCGCCTCCACGCAGGGGCAGCGCTCGGAGACGCTTGTCAGCAATCCTAGGAGGCAATGATGTTGCACACCGCGCTCCCAGCGCGCTCGCAAGTCGAAGGCGAACGCAAAAAGGTCAGCCCCGTTTCGCTTGTCACGCCTCCCCCCCACAGCAGGCCGGCTGAAGCGGTCGTTGCGGCACTTCGCTCCGACGTTGCGCACGGCTTGAGCCGCGCCGAGGCGCAGCGGCGGCTGGACCAGTCCGGGCCGAACCAGTTGAAGAGCGCGCCGGATATGGCCTGGTGGCACCGGTTGCTCGAGCAGTTCCAGAACTTCCTGGTGATCATCCTGCTCGTCGCCGTCGTCATCTCGATGATCGAATGGCTGCTGCAGGACCCGCGCGAGAGCGCCCTGCCCTACGAGGCGATCGTCATCATGGCGATTGTCGCGCTCAATGCAATGCTGGGCTTCATCCAGGAATCGCGAGCCGAAAAGTCGGTGCGTGCGCTGATGGCATTGGCTGCGCCGGAAGCAACGGTGGTGCGCGACGGCGAGCGCCAGCGCGTCGCGACCCACGAGATCGTGCCCGGCGACATCGTGCTGGTGGAAGCCGGCGACAAGATTCCGGCGGACTCCCGCCTCATCGAGCTTGCCAACCTGCAAGCCGACGAGGCGCCGCTCACTGGCGAGAGCGTGCCGGTGTCGAAGGACGTCAACCCGATCACCGGGGACGTCGGCATCGGCGATCGCCGCAACATGCTGTACTCCGGTACGGTCGCCACCTACGGACGCGGCCGGGCCGTCGTCGTCGCCACCGGGATGGGGACCGAGGTCGGCCGCATCGCCGGCCTGCTCGAAACCGCCGAGAAGCAGCCGACGCCGCTGCAGCAGGAGCTCGACCGCACCGGCAAACGGCTGAGCATCATCATGCTGGGAATCTGCGCCATCGTATTCGCAGCCGGCCTGTTCAGCACTTCCGCCTTCACGCTCAACGTCGTGCTCAGCCTGTTCTTGTTCGCGGTGGCGCTCGCCGTCGCCGCGATCCCCGAAGCGCTGCCGGCGATCGTGACCGTGGGACTGAGCCTCGGCGTTCGGCGGATGGCGGCGGCCAACGCCATCGTTCGCAAGCTGCCGGCGGTCGAAACCCTCGGCGCTGCGACCATGATCTGCTCCGACAAGACCGGAACACTGACACGCAACGAGATGACCGTACGTGCGATCATGACGGCCGAGGTTCTCGTCGAGGTCGGCGGCAGCGGCTACATCCCCGAGGGCGACTTCACCGTCGAAGGCAAGAAGCTCGCGGAGACGTCGCCGCAACGCAAGTCGGTCGTGCAGACATTGCGCGCGGCAGCGCTTGCCAACGATGCGGAACTGATCAATCGCGAAGGGCGTTGGCGCGTCCAGGGCGACCCGACCGAAGGCGCGCTGGTGGTCGCGGCGCGCAAGTTCGGCATCACCGCCGCCGTGCTCGAGCGCTTTCCCCGTATCGGGGAAATCCCCTTCACGTCCGAACGCAAGCGTCACACCACCGTCCATGTCGATCGCGAGAACCCCGGTGAACTGCGCGTCTTTGTCAAGGGCGCTCCCGAAGTTCTGTTGGCAAACAGTCGTTACTTGTGGCAGGGCGGTAAGATCGTCCCGCTCGGCGACGACGGCCGCGCG
This sequence comes from uncultured Hyphomicrobiaceae bacterium, assembly GCA_964500805.1. GTDB lineage: Bacteria > Pseudomonadota > Alphaproteobacteria > Rhizobiales > Hyphomicrobiaceae. The sequence continues at coordinate 20,742 of CAZCQH010000062.1, read as the reverse complement.
GACATTTCGCGGCGCAACGATGCGCTCGCGGGCCAGGCGCTCCGCACGCTGGCAATCGCCACGCGTACCGTGGCGGCCGCCTCCTTGGGCATCGATCCAGGGGCTGTCGCCGCCGATCGCACATCGACGATCAAGCTGCCGGACAGCATCGAGGACGACCTTGTGCTGCTTGGCCTGGTCGGCATGATAGACCCGCCGCGCGAAGAGGCGAAGGCAGCCGTCGCCGTCGCCAAGCGGGCGCATATCCGCTCGGTGATGATCACCGGCGATCATCCTGCGACCGCGGAAGCGATCGCCCGTGAGCTCGACATCTTCGAGCCGGGGGCGCGTACCGTCACCGGGGTCGAGATGCGGACCATGGACGACGCGCAACTCGATGCGATCGTCGAGGACGTGCGCGTATTTGCCCGGGTCGACCCCGAGCACAAACTGCGCATCGTCTCCGCGCTCCAGCGCAAGGGTCACATCGTCGCCATGACCGGCGACGGCATCAACGACGCCCCCGCGCTCAAGGCCGCCAATATTGGCGTTGCCATGGGCATCACCGGCACGGACGTCTCGAAGGAGGCGGCCGACATGGTGCTGACCGACGATAATTTCGCCAGCATCGTCAAAGCCATCGAGGAAGGGCGTGGAGTCTATGAGAACATCCGCAAATACCTGATCTATCTCTTGTCGTCGAACGCCGGCGAGTTGCTCACCATGTTCGCCGGCGTGATGTTCGCAGGCGTGCTCGGCCTCACCTCGGCGGATCCCGGACTGTTCCTGCCGCTACTGGCCGCCCAGCTCCTTTGGATCAACCTGATCACCGACGGCCCGCCCGCGCTCGCGCTCGGCGTCGACCCCAAGGACCCCGACGTTATGGAGCGGCATCCGCGCAGCCGCGGCACCGGCGTGCTGACCTCGGCGGATTGGTGGCGCCTCGCCGGCATCGGCTCTGTGATGATGGCCGGAACACTTGCCGTGCTCGACGCCTATTATCCTGGCGGGTTGTTCACGCTGTTCGCGACCGGCACGGGACCGAACGCAGCCGACGAAACCCATGCGCGAACGATGGCGTTCACGACGCTGATGATGTTCCAGCTTTTCAACGTCTACAACTGCCGCTCGAGTTGGCGCAGTGCGTGCAGCGGATTCTTCGACAACAGGTGGCTGCTTGGCGCGGTCGCTCTGTCGCTCTTCACGCACGTGCTCGTGATCTACGTCCCAGTCCTGCAGACGGCATTCCATACCGTGTCGCTATCGCTGTTCGATTGGGCGATCGCGACGGGGGTGGCAGCCCTGCTTCTCATCGTCATGGAGCTGGTCAAGCTGGCAGCGCGCATGCAGGACCGCGGCGAGCGCAAGTCCGTGCCTGCGCGACCATTGTCGAGCCGTAGAGAGCTGTCGGAGCACCACCGATGAATTCGGCGGATTGGCCGCTGAAACCAAAAGGAGGAAGTCATGACTGTAATTGCAATGACCCGCGAGATGGGTTCCGGTGGCCGAGAGGTGGCGCAACGTCTCGCCGACCAGATGGGGCTGACGTTGGTTCTGCACGAGACGGTCGAGCACGATCTCGCCGATCACATGCACGTGCGGGGGAGTGCCGTCCATCACCGTCTCGAAGGCGGCGCCACAGTGCTGGAACGCCTGCAAATCGGCAGCAAACGCCTGGCGCGATACACTGAGGAGGAAATCCTCGATTTGGCGCAAAAAGGCAACGTGGTGATCCGCGGCTGGGGAGCCTGTATCCTTCTGCGTGGCGTACCGCACGTTGCACGCATCCGAATTTGCGCACCCATCGAGGCGCGCGAGCGAGGTGTCATGGAACGCCACAGCCACGGTGCCAAAGACCGAGCAGCCGCACGGCACGAAATCGAACGCAACGACGCCGCTCACAGGCGCACTTTGCACGCGGCATATGGCGTCGACCGCGAGGACCCCCTGCTCTACGATCTGGTGCTCAACACCGAGCGCAACACGATCGAGACCTGTGTCAAGCTGGTTCGCGACCTCGTCGAGAGCCCGGAATTCCGCGAAACCGAGGCCTCTCGCGCTATCCTCGTGGACAAAGCCTTGGAAGCGCACATTCACATCAAGCTTCGCGAACGGTTCACAGTCGGTATGGGCGGAACCGGCCTAGCGGCCAAGGTCAACGCTGGCAAGGTCGTGCTGAACGGTTCCGTGATCCATTCCACACTGGCGGCCGACGCCGGCAGAATCGTGGGCTCGATTGCGGGCGTCCAGGACGTCGACAACCGGATAGTCGTGCTGCACGGATCACGCGGTGTTTGATTGGGAGCGCGGCTGCCCATCTCAACTCCGTCGTGCCACCATGCCTGCAACACAATCAAATCGCTACCAGAACGCCGACACGAGTCCTCTCATGCTCAACAGAATAACGACGACGCCGACGAGGATCATCACTGGCTGGTCTGGCAAGTGCTTGGTCGCGTAGGCGCCAAATGGAGCTGCCAAGACACCGCCGATGACAAGGCCTGTGATGACAGGCCAGAGCGATAGGCCGACGGTCGCGACGAATGTCGCCGTCACCGTTGCCGTGACAAAGAACTCCGCCACGTTCGCCGAGCCGATAGCAAGTCGTGGTGTCACACCTCGACCAATCAGGGTCGTCGTTACCATCGCACCCCAACCGCCCCCGCCGATGGCATCCAGAAATCCGCCGACAAGACCAAGCACGCCAACGCGCTTCGGGGTGCTGCCCTCGTTGCGACCCTTCCAGATCGCACGCCACAGGATCACCGCGCCCATCACCAGCAGGTACGCGCTCACGATCGGGCGGATTCGGTCGCCCGGCGCCGTAGCGAGGACGTAGGCACCGCCGGCACCGCCGAACATCCCTGGCACGGCCAAGCGCGCTACCAACTTACGATCGATATTCCCCATCCGCCAATGCGCTGTCCCCGACGCTGCCGTCGTGAACACCTCTGCAGCGTGAATTGAGGCACTCGCGGTGGCGGGCGGCACTCCAAAGCTCATCAGCATCGTGGTGGCCGTGATGCCGTAGGCCATGCCAATGGCGCCGTCTATCATCTGCGCTGCGAAGCCTATGGCGATGAAGAGCAATACGTCATTCGACATGCGCAACCCCAGCTTGGCGGATACAGAAAACCCTACATGATTTCGGGGAGGCCGAAGGAAGCAAGAATTTGGCCGACTGACAGCTGATCGATCGCTTGGCCTGCGTAGGCGCAAAAGACAAGCAGGTGATGATCGCGCCTCCAATAATCGGCGGCATGATGTCCTCGACCGTGCTGCCCTGGTTGTGATCCCTGCGATCTACGCCATGGTGAAGGGTGCCGACCTGCGGCAGGCGCAGCAGACGCCCGCAGCACCAGAGGGAGCGTCCGCTTTGGCTCACTGGCGATGTGCGGTCTCGACAAGCTCGGCTGTGGTGCCATCGACACCTCGCTCTTCCCACGCCTGGCGAAGGATAAGAAACGCCGCTTGGCCGGATCTCATCGTGGCGTCGGTCATGGCGGGCCTGTTTCTCAACTCGTGATCTCGGAGTGAATGACACGACAAGCGCACGATGCCGACAGAAGCGTGTGGCAGAGGCCTTGCGGAAACCTAGGTCGCGTTAACGGCAGTTTCCCAATGATGGGCGGGTTAATAAGGACTTTGGGTGCCCAAGAGTTTGCGCCATCAGAACATATTGAGCGCGAGCTTGGCTTCGTCCGACATGCGATCCTTGTCCCACGGCGGGTCGAAGGTGAGCGTGACCTTCACCTGACCGACGCCCGTAACGCTTGCGACCGCGTTCTCGACCCATTGCGGCATTTCGCCGGCAACGGGGCAGCCGGGCGACGTCAGCGTCATCTCGATGGCGACGTTGCGATCGTCGTCGACGTCGATCTTATAGATCAGCCCCAGCTCGTAGATGTCGGCTGGGATCTCGGGGTCGTAGACAGTCTTGAGCGCCGCGACCATGTCGGCGCTCAACTGCGCGAGCTCCTCCGCCGACAACGCCGAGCCCGAAACCGGCGTTGCGCCGGCGGTGGCGACCAGCGGAGTCCCGACGGGCCCCCGGATGCTCGCCTCGGGCGGGCCATACACCGTCATCAGGAACCCGAATGGGTCGCGCTCGTTGGGCTTCTCGTCCATCAGATCAGCAATATCCATCGACACCACTCCTGGCTCGCCTGATCGCCGGTCAAGCCGCTCACGCTGCCTAGCCTCCGGTCACGCTCATATGACGGGCCACCGCCGGCTTCTTGGTGCGCCGGTCGATGACGAAGTCGTGGCCCTCGGGCTTGCGCGAGATCGCCTCGTCGATGGCCTCGGAGAGAAGCGCATCATCACCGCTCATGCGAAGTGGTGTTCTCAAGTCTGCCGCGTCGTCCTGGCCGAGGCACATGTAGAGCGTGCCCGTGCAGGTGAGCCGCACGCGGTTGCAGCTCTCGCAGAAATTGTGGGTCATGGGTGTGATGAAGCCCAAGCGCCCGCCCGTCTCCTTGACCTCGACATAACGCGCGGGCCCGCCCGACCGATACGGGATGTCCTCAAGCGTCCAGCGGTCCATGAGCCTGGCCCGCACGATCGACAGCGGCAGATACTGCTCGGTCCGGTCGCCGTCGATCTCGCCCATCGGCATGGTCTCGATCAGCGTCAGGTCGAAGCCGTGGCCGTGGGCGAAGCGGATCAGATCGTCGAACTCGTCCTCGTTGACGCCTTTGAGCGCCACCGCGTTGAGCTTGACCTTGAGGCCGGCCTTGTCGGCGGCATCGATGCCGGCCATTACCTGCGATGCGTCCCCCCAGCGGGTGATGGCCTTGAAGCGGTTGGCGTTCAACGTGTCGAGCGAGATGTTGATGCGCCGCACCCCGAGGTCGGCCAGCTCCTGCGCATACTTCGGCAGCTGGCTGCCGTTGGTCGTTAGCGTCAGCTCTTCGAGCGCGCCAGATTCCAAGTGTCGCGAGAGCGCCCGGAACAACCAGATGATGTTCTTGCGCACCAGCGGCTCGCCGCCGGTGATCCTGAGCTTGCGCACGCCTTTGGTGACAAAGACCGAGCAGAGCCGATCGAGCTCCTCGAGCGTCAGAATATCCTTCTTCGGCAAAAACGTCATATGCTCAGACATGCAGTAGACGCAGCGAAAGTCGCATCGGTCGGTCACCGACACGCGCAGGTAGGAGACTGTCCGGCCGTAGGGATCGACTATCCGCGGCCGCGATGGATTTGACACGATTTCAGCCGACATCGTCTGTGCAACTCCAAGACGCGGTAGCACCACTTCAACACGCCGAACGACGGAAAGGCCCAATGTTCACGCCGACGAGCATCTGCCCTTCAGCATCGCCCGCCGGCATGAATGTTAAGACGCCTTCCTCATGTGCTGCGGTGACCTCGCACGCCCCCGGATGGCCGGCGCTACCTTGCTGCCGGCGGCCGAGGGCTCAACCAGCGTACCATCCGGCTCCACCAACACGGTCCAGGCGCGGGTACGGTAGCGGAAAGTGAGGCGCGTGCGCCCCGCGTCCTCGGCGATGTCTCGTTTGCCCAGACTATAAACGGAGCCGCGGCGCATCTCCGCTTTCAGCGCCTCGACGGACAACCCCAACTTTTCTGCAAGCAAGTCCGCCGCAATGGCGATCTCGCCATCTTCTATAGTGACGGTGGACAATGACAGCGCGCTCATTTCTACCCTCCATCGGCATAGGTACGCTTCATCGCTGAGTTCCGACCAGGCGTGAAATTAATGCAGAGCTGTTGCAGCTCCGTCTCGGCCAGCGGCACGCCAGCGAAGCTGCACTCATAAGGTGGTTGCCCTTTCCGGCGGCGGCCGTCGCCTTCTAAATTCTCACACGACAGACAGGAGCCAAACGGCCGTTTGCAGCGTTCCCGGGCGGCGTGACCGCGCATGCGCTCCAACACATGCGTGATCTGCTGGCGGGTGCCGGGAGGAATGACGCTCGCGGCTCGGACCAGGACCTCGAACGGATCGTCCGCGAGGATGGCCCTCGCGATATCCGTGAGATCGAGGCGCGTGCTGCGGCCGTCAACCTCCGATGGGGTCCGGAGAAGGTAGCCGCGAGCGACCAGGCTCTCGGTGGTCTGAGAAGCGGTGCCACGGGTCGTGCCATGAAATTCCGCAAAGGCGGAGGGTGTCCGCGAGAAGCGGTTGGCCGACGCAAAATAGCGCAGTGCCGTCCATTGCACCGACGTCAGGCCGCCGACGAACCCGTCGCCGTGGGCCATGCGGCCGAGGTGGGCAATCATCTCCGCCACTGCTCGGGCGCTCATGCTCGGTCTCCTGATTGTCAAAGGATAGTAGCGTTACAAAACTATATTGACAAGAGAAGGTGCGCAGATTAGTTTTGTTTCGCAATCAAAAATGCGCACATCCAAGGACGCTGGAATGCACTGGACGCAGCCGTAAAAATCAGTTCCGCCGAGTGTTAAGCTATTGAATCCCGCATCCAGTCGGCTGCCTACAATGTAAAGCGGCTGTGCCCGATAGAGTCGTTGGCGCTGTCGCTCGGCTGCTGGCACCGCTCACCGAGGGGTTGTCTATGTGAAGGGAGAGTTCGTTGGCGGTTGCGACATCGCCCGCGAGATGCACGGCGAGCTTCAGAAACTCTTGCAAGACAAGGGTGCGGCAATCGCGAAGTAGAAGCGCTGGCGATGCGTGCGCTCTCCGGTGAGGACAGTGGATGAGAGGACTGCCCCGTGCCCGACCAGGAGGCTTGAGGCCATGGCCCATCTCGGCCAGGCAATACGGTCGTTCTTCCTCGCCGAGTTCGTCTCTGCGTTCGTGCTGAGCTTGCGTTACTTCTTTGCCCCGAAGAGGACGCTGAACTACCCGTTCGAGAAGAGGCCGCTGTCGCCCTGTTTCCGCGGCGAGCACGCGCTCCGGCGCTACCCGAACGGGGAAGAGCGCAGCATCGCCTGCAAGCTGTGCGAGGCGATCTGCCCGGCGCAGCCATCACCATCGAGGCGGGTCCCAGGCGCAGCGACGGCACGCGGCGGGCGACGCGCTACGATATCGACATGGTGAAGTGCATCTACTGCGGCCTGTGCCAGGAGGCCTGCCCGGTCGACGCCATCATCGAGGGCCCCAACTTTGAGTTCGCGACCGAAACGCGCGAGGAACTCTACTACGACAAGGAGCGGCTGCTCGCGAACGGCGACCGCTGGGAGCGCGAGATCGCCAAGAGACTCGAGCTCGACGCGCCCTATCAGTGATCCGACCGATTAATAGGTCCGGCCTGCAGACGGCGCGACACCACATAGGAAAGCCGCTGAAGAACAGGCGCAGACATCCATGACCTACGTCGTCAACGAGAGCTGCATCAAGTGCAAGTACATGGACTGCGTCGAGGTCTGCCCGGTCGACTGCTTCTACGAGGGTGAGAACATGCTCGTTATTCATCCCGACGAGTGCATCGACTGCGGCGTGTGCGAGCCCGAGTGCCCGGTCGACGCGATCAAGCCCGACACTGAGCCCGGTCTCGAGCAATGGCTCGAGCTCAACCGCGAGTACGCCGAGAAATGGCCGAACATCACGGCCAAGAAGGACGCCCCGCCCGACGCTGACCGGTATCGGGACGAGAAGGGCAAGTTCGAAAAGTACTTCATTCCAACACCTGCTGAAGGCGACATATGAGCTGGCGCGGCGGCGGGCGCCGCCGAGGTGGCGACCAGGGTAGCCGATGAGCGGCAAGCTGATGACACTCGAGAACATCCTCGCAGACTTTGAAATCCTGGATGAGTGGGAGGACCGCTATCGCTACGTGATCGAGCTCGGGCGTGGCCTGCCGCCGCTGCCGGAAACGGCGCGCACGGAGGCCAACAAGGTGCGGGGCTGCGCCAGTCAGGTCTGGCTCGCGACCGACGTCGATGGCGCCGCCGGAGCCACGCCTCGCCTTCGCTTCAAGGGCGACAGCGACGCCCATATCGTGCGCGGGCTCATTGCCATCCTCTTTGCGATCTATTCGGGCAGCAGCGCAGACGAGATCCTGCGGATCGACGCGCGGGAGGTGTTCCGGCGTCTCGGCTTGGCCGAGCATCTGACGCCGCAACGCTCCAACGGATTCGCCTCGATGGTCGAGCGCATCCGGGACGACGCCCGCCGCATCATGAGCCAAGAAGCGCGGAGCCTAAGCCTTGTGGGGGGCGCACTTGGATCGGGAAGTCAAACCGCAGGAGCGTCTCATGCTTGAGCAAGCCCATCATCGCATGACCGTTGACACCAACGGCCCGGGCTTCACCGATGTGACGGCTTCGGTCGCAGCCTGGCTTGAGACTATCGGTGCCGGCGACGGTCTGCTGACCCTGTTCATTCGCCACACGTCGGCGTCGCTGACGATCCAGGAGAACGCCGATCCGCACGTGCTGCGCGACCTCATGGATGCGCTCGAACGCACGGGTCCGCGCAACGCGCTTTATCGCCACGCCCTCGAGGGGCCCGACGACATGCCGGGGCACATCAAGTCCATGCTGACGTCCACCACGCTCGGCATTCCGGTCGTTGCCGGCAAGGCGGTGCTCGGCACATGGCAGGCGGTCTACCTTATTGAGCACCGCGACCGCCCGCGCGCCCGCGAGATCGCACTGCACTTCGGCGGCACCTTGGCGAAGGCGTAAACTCACGTCGTCACCGGGCCACCTGCTGTCCTCCAGGCAGCCAGTCCACCGTGAATATGACACGCCGACTTGAGCCCCGCGTCATGCGCCGCCTGCACCGCCATGGCCGAGCGCTCCCCGAAGGCGCAGTAGAATACCAGCCGTTTGCTGTTGGCCAGCTCATGCAAGATGCCACCTCGTCCGATGTTTTCCTGCAGCGTCGGATAGGGAGTGTTCAGCGAGCCGGGGATCTCGCCGTGACGCTGGCGCTCACGACGCTCCCTGAGATCGACCAGGGCCACGTGTGGCTGGCCGACAAGCGTCATCGCCTCAGCCGGACTGACCGCCCAGCCCCGCCTGGCGACGTCCTCTTGATGAAACCCGATTTGCAAGTTGGCCGGCACAGCCACATCCATCATCTTCGGATCGGGCAAATTGAGGCCGTTCATCAGCTGGACGTACTCATCGACCGATTTGACTTGCAGACGCGGGTTGCAGGCGCGCTCCTCACCGATGGTGCTGACGGTATCGCCCTTGTAGTCGTGGGCCGGATAGACGAGCATCCCTTCCGGCAGCCGCAGCAGTCGATTGAAGATCGACTCGTATTGCGCCTTGGCATCGCCATTCTGGAAGTCGGTGCGGCCGGTGCCACGGATCAGCAGCGTGTCACCTGTGAAAACGCGATCAGCCATCGCGAATGAGTAGGAATCGTCCGTGTGACCGGGCGTATAGATGACGCCAAGGCTGATGCCATCGATCTCGAGCTGCTCGCCGTCGGCGATGCGCATCGACACCACGTCGGCCTTCGTCTGCTCGCCCATCACCGTGATGCAGCGCGTGCGATCCCGGAGCGCGCCGAGACCCGTGATGTGATCGGCGTGCAGGTGTGTGTCGACGGCCTTGACCAGCCGCAGATCGAGGTCAACGAGCAGCTGAATATAGCGATCGACCTTCTCGAGGACGGGATCGATGATCAGTGCCTCGGCGCCGCGTCGGCTGGCGATCAGATAGCTGTACGTGCACGAGGCGCTGTCGAAGAGCTGACGGAAGATCATGACCCGTCCCCAGTGATCGAGAATCCCGTGTGGCGCCGGCCTGGGGCTTACCTCCAGGCCGGCTGACGGCTCACCTGGGCTGCGGCATCTGGCCTTGGGGCGCAGCTCTGCGCAGCTCATTTCCTCGCGGGGCTGCCGTGCTCGACGTTGGCTGACCAGAGCGCCAGCAAGCCGACCAGCACGCCAACCGCCACCTGGTTCCACGTGGCGGTCTGGTGCGTGCTGTAGGCCAGGAGCCAGGGCGACACGACGAGCCACGCCGCCAAGGCGACGTTGACCCACTCCTCCCAGGCCTGGAAGGCGTAGACGGCTGCAGCAGCGGCCAGCGCAATGACGATACCAACGAGCGCCGCATTGGTCGTCGGCGTCTGCTGGGCGGCGTAGCCCAGGATCCACGGCGAAGCAGCGAGCCAAACCCCGAGCACGAGGTTGGCGGCGTCTCGCCATTCGACAGTAATCTTGTCAGTAATTGCGGACATAGCGATCCTCTCCGTCCCAGTGACGGCACCGCAGTGGCGGCGATATCGCTATGCGCACCCTTGCGGTGCCTGTTTCAGTCGCATGGCTCGAAGCCATCGATTGGGTCGAGTATAGCGCAAATCGGCCCGTTCGCATAGGATCAGCAATCGGTTTCCCGGTCGCGCGACAACAATTTTTTGCGTGCCCCAACAAGAGTTTGCGCGAGCTGAGCGGTCCGCGGTCCTGCACGATTCGACACTGCCATTGCCCCACGGCCACTAATACTGGTCGTGTCGCATCGAGGCCGGAGCGACAAGCGTCGCCGTCAGATTTCGTATTCCCAGTAGGGATCATCGAGTCCGGTCGGCGAAGCCGTTTTCTTTTCTGTTTCTCTCGTCACCTTCTCGGCAATGTGACCATGCGGGACCTTCTCCATGAGCTTGTGAAATTGCTCGCCAGAGACATGCACGAGCGTGCGATGATCACCGGCCTCGAAATAGACATCAGGGATAGCCTCGAGGCTCTCGTCGACAAGAGATCTGAGACCATAGGCTGCAGCGATCGGCGGCACGGCGCCCGGCTCGCAGTCGGGGAACAGCGCTGCGATCTCGTCCTCGGTCGCAAGGCCAACCGGCTGCTTCAGCCAGCCACCGACTTCGTCGAGCAGAACCTGCCGGGAGGCCGGCAGCACGGCGAGGATGTAGCCATCGCGACGCCTCAGGACCACTGCCTTGGCAACACTGTCGGCTGGAACGTGGCTGGCCTCGGCGCTGCGGATGGCGCAACCGGTGCGCTTGTGCTCGACGCAATCATAGGTGATGGCGCGGTCGCTTAGATACTGGGATAGTGTGATGGCGATACCCATGGCCTTGCTCCTGTTGCCGCCGGCGCAGCGGCGTGCGTGCAGAGCAGCGACCATGCTTCGTCGAGTTCGCCAGGTGCTGGCCTCAGGCCGCCTTTGCAACCGAATCAGCTGCAACGGGCGACCCGTTACCTGCTGGAAACGTCCGGTCGCCGGCTCCTGTTCTGGACCCACGATAATCGATAGCCCATCTGCGGGCAAGCTGTTGTCCGCGGTCAGCTGTGGCATTGCGATGTGGCGTTACGAAATCGTCATGTCGACGCCTCCGCCTTCTCGCAGCTGCGAGAGGGCGATCGTAATCGATTTCGCGGCTGCGTCAGATCGACGAAAATCCGCCACGGTCCTCGTTGGCGCGCATTTTGATCCCCATATCAGGTGAAGCCCGATGGCCAATCGGGCCTCCGCGGTCGACGATCACGGGTTGGATCGTTTCATACGCATCTGGCGATCGTCGCATCCGTATTCCTCGTCTCGGCAGGCGAATGGATGGGACGGTAACCAATGACAAGCCCAGCAATCGCAGACGATTCATTGCCGATCATTGCCCGGTTCGAGGTGCGGCATCGGTCCTATTTGTCGCCCGATGGTGTGGCCATGCGTTCACTGCCTCGCTTCGCGGCCGACGCAGACCAGTTGCGCGCTCTCTATCGGGGCATGGTGCTGACGCGCAGCTTCGATTTGAAGGCTGTCGCGCTGCAGCGTACCGGGCGGCTCGGAACCTATGCCGTCTCGCTCGGGCAGGAGGCCGTCGGGGTCGGCGTGGCCAGTGCCATGCTGCGCGAGGACGTGCTGCTGCCATCGTATCGCGACAACGGTGCCTTGCTGTGGCGCGGCGTCAAGATGAACGAAATTCTGCTCTACTGGGGCGGCGACGAGCGCGGCAATCAATCATCCGGCCCGGCCCACGATTTCCCATTCTGCATTCCGGTCGGCTCGCAGGCGCCGCATGCCGCAGGTGTAGCCTATGCCTTCAAGCTGAGGCGCGAGCCGCGCGTGGCAGTGTGCCTGATCGGCGATGGCGCAACCTCGAAGGGGGATGTGTGGGAGGCCATGAACTTCGCTGGGGTTCATCGACTGCCCCTGGTGTTCGTCATCAACAACAATCAGTGGGCAATCTCGGTGCCACTCCGATTGCAGACGGCATCCGGGACACTGGCGCAGAAGGCGATTGCTGCCGGCTTCGAGGGAGAGCAGCTGGACGGTAACGACGTGATTGCCGTGCGCGCTGGTGCCGAAGCGGCGGTCGAATCTGCGCGGGCAGGCATGGGGCCGCGGCTTGTCGAGGCTGTGACCTACCGACTGGGCGATCACACCACAGCAGACGATGCCGCACGCTACCGCACGGCCGAAGAGGTGCAGGCCCGCTGGAGGGAAGAACCCATTGTGCGATTGCGTGCCTACCTCGTGAAAATAGGCGCCTGGGATAAGCGGCAAGAGGAGGCGCTAGCGGGCGAGTGCCAACGGGACGTGGAAACGGCCGTCGAGCGCTATCTCGCGATTGCCCCGCGCAGGCCTTCGATGATGTTCGACCATCTCTATGCCGAGCTGCCCGCGGTCTACGCCAGCCAGAGGGCCGAGCTGGAGGGAGGCGGCAATGCCTGAGCTGACGCTCATAGAGGCCATCAATCTCGCCCTCGCGCGCGCTATGGACGACGACCCGAGTGTCGTCCTCTGCGGCGAGGACATCGGCGTCAACGGCGGGGTGTTCCGCGCGACCGCGGGCCTGCAGAAGCGATTCGGACCGGAGCGGGTGATCGACACGCCGCTGTCGGAGCTGCTGATCAGCGGGTTGTGCGTCGGCATGGCGGCACAGGGTCTGCGGCCCGTCGGCGAGATCCAGTTCATGGGCTTCATCTACCCGTGTATCGACCAGCTCGTTAATCATGCTTCCCGGTTCCGACACCGCACACAAGGACGCCTCACCTGCCCGATGGTGCTGCGCGTACCGTTCGGCGCCGGAATACGCGCGCCCGAGCACCACTCCGAGAGCACGGAGGCCATGCTCGCGCACATCCCGGGCCTGCGAGTCGTCGTGCCATCGTCGCCCGCGCAGGCCTATGGCCTCCTGCTTGCCGCCATCCGCGATCCTGATCCCGTCGTTTTCCTGGAGCCGACGCGCATCTACCGAGCGAACAAGGGCAATGTCGAGGATACCGGCGACGCGCTGCCGCTCGATACCGCCTTCGTGCTGCGTGCTGGCCATGATGTGACCATGGTCAGCTGGGGGGCGATGCTGATCGAGACGCTCGCTGCCGCCGAATTCTTGGCAGGCGAGGGAACAAGCGCGGAGGTCATCGATCTCGCTACCCTCAAACCCAATGATGAGGAGGCGGTGCTGGCCTCGGTACGGAAGACTGGCCGCTGCGTGATCGTGCACGAGGCCGCGCGCACCGCTGGCTTCGGCGCCGAGGTCGCGGCGTTAATCGCCGAGCGCGGCATCGACGCATTGATCGCCCCGGTGCTGCGCGTCACCGGCTACGACACGATCGTTCCGATGCCACGCCTGGAAAGCCATTACATGCCCTCGGTCGATCGGATCGTCCAAGCGGCGCGCAAAGTCTGTCAATTCAGCTGAAGCAGGAGCGGGCCATGCGCGAGTTCCGGTTGCCCGACCTCGGCGAGGGTCTGCAGGAGGCCGAGATCGTCGCCTGGCATGTGACGGAAGGCGATCATGTCGTTGCCGACCAGCCGCTCGTCTCGGTAGAGACAGACAAGGCCGTCGTCGAGGTGCCATCGCCCCAGGCCGGGCGCATCGCCCGACTGTTCGGAGCCAAGGGCGATCTCGTCAAGGTCGGGGCCCCGCTCGTGGAATTCGCCGTAGGAGCGGAGCCCGACACGGGTACTGTGGTCGGTGATCTTGGCAGCGCCGCCACGGCAGCGCACGGAGCGCGCGGCAGGGCGGAGGCCGGGATTGCTCGGCGCCTGCCCGTGCTGCCGGCCGTGCGCGTCCTCGCCAGGCAGCTCGGCATCGACCTCGCGATGGTGCAGGGGACCGGCCCCGGCGGCGTTGTGACCCGGGCCGACGTTGAGCAAGCAGCCGGCGAGTCGGTCGAGACGGTGCCAGTCGAATCGCTCAAAGGCATGCGCCGCGCCATGGCCCAGCGAATGACGGCAGCCCATGCCGAGGTCGTTCCTGCCGGCGTCACCGACGAGGCCGACATCCACGACTGGGCCGTGGGCGAGGACACGACGATCCGACTCGTGCGCGCGATCGCGAGCGCCTGCACGGCGGAACCCGCACTCAATGCGTGGTATCGACCTGCAAAGGCGGAGCGGCGGTTGTGCGCCCATGTCGATCTCGGAATCGCAGTCGACCTCGAAGGCGGGCTCATCGTACCAGTGCTGCGCCATGTGGCCGAGCGCACTCCGCAGGATTTGCGCGCCGGCCTCGACCGCCTCAGGACCGATTCCGCCCGGCGTTCGGTTCCGCCTGAGGAGCTGCGTGGGGCCACGATCACTTTGTCGAACTTCGGCATGATCGGGGGACAGTTCGCGAGCCTCGTCGTCGTGCCGCCGCAAGTGGCAATTGTCGGCGCCGGTCGCATTGGGCAGCGCGTGGTGGCGCGCGATGGCCAGCCGGCCGTGCGACGCACGCTGCCGCTTTCATTGACCTTTGATCATCGCGTCGTGACGGGCGGAGAGGCAGCGCGGTTCCTGATGGCACTCAAGGCGGAGCTCGAGCGAGCCGCGTGATCCCCAGGCGTGCCGCGTGCTCAACTGATGGGACCCCCATGACTTCGGGTCGAGCAGTGGTGTTCGGTGGAACTGGATTTCTTGGTCGGCGCGTCGTGGCGCGCCTCGTCCGGGATTTTGCCGAGGTGCGCGTGGCCGCGCGCCACCCGCGTGTTGTTCACTCGCAACCTGCAAGTCCGAATGTCGGCAATGTCGTCTCCGTCCGCGCCGACATCCGCGATGACGCCTCGACAGCCGCTGCGATCGTCGGTTGCAACGCGGCCATCAATGCGGTCGGCCTCTATGTCGAGGACACCGGCACAACGTTCCAGAATGTGCACGTCGAGGGTGCGGGGCGACTCGCGAGACTCGCGAGTGACGCTGGTGTCCCGCGACTGATCCAGATTTCCGGCATCGGTGTCGATCCGCAATCGACATCCGCCTACGTGCGCGCACGCGCGGCAGGGGAGAGCTGCGCCCGTGCGGCCTTCCCCGCCGCCACAATCATGCGGCCGAGCGTCATGTTTGGGCCGGGCGATGCCTTCCTCCAGGCGCTCGACCGCATCACGCGCTTCGCTCCAGTCATCCCTCTCTTCGGCGACGGAAGCACCCGGCTGCAGCCGGTGTCGGTCGATGACGTCGCCGAGGCCATCGCCCGAGCATTGCAGGATCCCAAGACCGAGGGCAGGACCATCGAGCTGGGCGGCCCGCAGGCGCTCACGTATCGGTCCATCATGGAGCTCGTGCTCAGCAGCAAGCGGCGCCGGAGAATTCTCGTGCCGGTGCCGTTCCTCGTTTGGCATTGCCTCGCCGCTATCGGATCGATGCTGCCACGTGCACCGGTGACGCCGGCCCAAATCGCGTTGATGAAGAAGGACAACATCGTCGATCCGGCATGCCTGACGTTCAGTGATCTCGGCATCGAGCCTCGTTCCATCGAGACCGCCGGACTGAACACGTTCTAAAGCCAATTCGCTCGACCGTGCCGCATGGCGGTACCGGAGTGCATTGGAGGGAGGCGGCGATTGCACGAAGTTCGACAGGTCCACGCATTCCCGAGAGGCGTTACATTGCCGTGAGGTCGCACTATGCATGATAGTTCGCAGAAGCAATCGACACCCGCCGAGCCATTCGGGCTGGCGTTGCGATTGTCCTTCTTGTTGCCTCGCCTGTCGCTCGCCTTGGCCAACACCGCCGTCCGCCAAGCCCGGGCGGTCAGCGGGATCGACTACTCGCTGATCGACTATCAGGGTCTCATCTCGGCGGCCGCCCGCTTCGGCCTCGAATGGTGGTCGGCGCCGCAGCGCGCGATAGCGGCGCAGTCCGAGCTTTGGCTGCGGAGCATGGCGCTGATCTGCGGACACGCACGATCGGCAATGTCGACACCGGTAGCCACGGACAAGCGTTTCCAGGAGAAAGCCTGGAGCGAGGATGCGTTGCTTCGGCTTGCGTGCGAGCACTACCTGCTCATTGCCGAATGGCTCATGTCCCAGCTGGCATCGGCTCGGGGATTGCGTGATCAGGATCGGCACAAACTCGAATTCTACACCCGCCAGCTCGTCAGCGCCCTGGCTCCCAGCAATCATCCAGCCCTCAATCCGCGGGTTCGTGCCCGCGCCGTCGAAACCTGTGGCGAAAGCCTCGTCGCCGGCCTCGAGAGCCTGCTCGCCGACCTCGAGCAGGGCAACGGCCTGATACCGATCAGCCAGAATGATCCGAAGGCCTTTCAGGTCGGTCGCGACCTCGCCATCACGCCCGGCAAGGTCGTCTTCCGGAACCGGCTCATCGAGCTCATACAGTACGCGCCCCTGACAGCGTCCATTCACCGCCACCCGCTGCTGTTCGTGCCTCCCTGGATCAACAAGTACTACGTCCTCGACCTGCAGCCGTCGAACAGCTTCCTGCGTTTCGTGGTCGAGCAGGGGCACACCGTATTCGTGATCTCGTGGGCCAATCCCGGCCTTGCGCATGCCACGGTCGGCCTCGACGACTACCTGCGAGACGGACCTCTGGCGGCCATCTCAGTCGTGCAGGAAATCACGGGTGAGGAGGAGATCAACCTCGGCGGGTTCTGCATTGGCGGCATACTGGCTCTCTGCACGTTGGCATGGCTCGCTGCAGGGAAGTCATCGCCGGTGCGCTCGGCGACGCTACTCGCCACCATGGTCGACCTTTCCGACATCGGCGACACGTCTGTGTTCATTGACGAAGCCCAGCTCGCCAGCATTGAGCGGCATACCCGCCGCGAAGGCTACCTCGACGGTTGTCACATGAAGGACATGTTCTCGCTGCTCCGCGAGAACGACCTCGTCTGGAACTACGTCATCTCCAACTACCTGCTGGGACGCGCTCCGCCGGCATTCGATATCCTGCACTGGAATGCGGACTCGACCCGGCTGCCGGCGCGCATGCTGAAAGACTTCCTGCGCGGCATCTACATGGAGAACAGTCTTGTCGAGCGCGGTCGGCTACAGCTGGCAGGGCGGCCGATTGATCTGAGGTCCATCGTGACGCCCTGCTGCTTCGTTGCCACCATTGACGATCACATTGCGCCCTGGCGTGCGAGCTATCCGGCCACGCGCCTGCTCACCGGGCCCGTGGAGTTCGTGCTGGCCGGGTCGGGCCATATCGCCGGCATCGTCAATCCGCCGGCGCGCAACAAATACGGCTACCGGACATCACGTTATCAGCCGCGCGATGCCGAAATCTGGCTGAAGCAGACCGAGCAGCACTCGGGCTCATGGTGGCCGCACTGGGCGAGCTGGCTCGCGGCTCACGGCGGCGAGCACGTACCTGCTCGCCGCGTCGGTAGCACGAGCCATCCACCGCTGATGGACGCGCCGGGCAGCTACGTACTCGAAAAGTGACGCGCGCTGCTTGGGCACCATCTCGCTCCCCGCATTCCCGAGCGTGGCCGTCATTGCTCGCGCCAAGTCGCCCGATTGAGGCAGGCCTGTGCGCGCAAAGAGGCCATGGCCTCGGGATGGACCGTAACGAACCCCTGCAGGACCCTGCGAAGCTCTTCAGCATGACGGCGGTCACCGCGGGCTTCGGCGAAGGTCACATCATCGGCAATCATGGCGCCGATCCGACGCCAGCCGTCGGGTTGCGCGAGCAAATGCTGAGCCAGCGCCGTCGCCGAGATTTCGGGGATGTGCTCGTGCTCGGCAAGGGCATCCACCTCTGCCCTCGTCAGGCCACACAAAGCCAGGCAGTCCTCAAGCGAGATCATGGCGTCTTCCTCCCAGGCAGGAGATCGCATTGCCGTGCCACCCGTCGCGCTGATGTGCATTACTATCCCGTTCTGATCGGGAAGTGAACCCACTTGCCGTGCAACGCAGAATATGCGGCCGCCTCATCATGCGCCTTGCAGCGGGTCGCAATTTCAACGGAGCAAGCAGAATACGAAGTCTTGCTGTGGCGTACGACTTGTCTCGCGCGAGAGGCCATAATCTGTTACTCTCGTGCCAATCTGAGATGTCGATTGGTTCCTCGGGGGGCTGGTCGGATCAGAACGATGGACCAGCCTCCAGAGCCTAACTCCAGGAGGATCATATGACGGTCATCGCGATCACGCGCGAGCTTGGCACCCGTGGTCTGGACGTCGCCAACGGGCTCGGCAAGCGGCTCGGTCTCAACGTTGTCAACGACGATTTGATCGAGGGCGACATCGCGCGGCTCACCGGCCTCAGAGGCGAGGTCGTGCATCGCTACTTCGATAACACGGCTTCGCTGCTGGAACGCTGGCGCACCGACGAGCAGCAGTTGGCGCAGACGACGACCGAGGAGGTTCTCGGTCTGGCCGCCAAGGGCGACGTCGTGATCCGCGGCTGGGGGGCTCCTTATCTGCTTCGCGATATCCCGCATGTGCTGTGCGTGCGCGTTTGCGCGCCGATGCCGGTGCGGGAGCAGGTTCTGGTCGAGCGCGGGCTTGCCCCGGATATCGATGCTGCGCGCAAGGCGATCGGGCAGCAGGATGCGGCCAACGACAGAGTGATGCGACGCCTGTTCGGAGCCGACGGCCGGGACGCCTCGGTCTATTCGCTCGTCCTCAACACGGCGCGACTGGGTGTCGAGCGCTGCATCGAGCAGATTGCAGCCGTCGCCTCGGCCGAGGACTTCCAACCGAGCGTGCAGTCGCAGCGCGCCCTTGTCGACAGGCTCGTCACGCATCGCGTCCGGGCGGCGCTCGACAAGAAATTCGGCAGCGACCAACGGTTCACGCAAATCCACGCGGAAGTCGTCGAGGGGCGCGTCACTTTGAGCGGCCAATCCATGTTTGCGGAGGTGAACGAAGCCGCTGCCGGGCTCATCCGGGATATCGACGGCGTCGTCGATGTGCACAGCGAGATCAGCATTCTGCCGTACTATCGTCGACACGCTGCATAGCGTGGAGGCACTATCTCCGGCCCCCGGATCACCTGGCTCGACCCTGACGGTGTCAAGCGCAAGCAACGAGGCGTGCTTGCGAGACTGATCTTGGGCGAACCGTTTTGTCCTGCACTTTTGCACTTCTGGCACGGGTCATGATGCCCTTCACGACCTCGACGGCACCGTTCGCCTCGACCGCGATCACAACGTGCCCGCCATCGGCCTTGGTGACCTCGTCCCATTCATGCGGATGAAAGCGCTGCTCCGGCCCGATCACATGGACCTCGGCCCAGCCCTTGGCAGCAAGATTGTCGCGCAGCGCGGCGATGGCCTCGTTCTGCAAGCGCCAGAACTGCTCGGCATCGACGAAGTAGCGGACCTCGCCGAACAGGTCGCCGGCAATGTCCCCGGTGTAGCGGGCCTCATCGAACAGCGCGTGCCGCGTGTCGATCTCGGCGTCGCCCAGCAGCCACGCCCGCAATTGCCAGCGCGGCGGCGCCTGCCCGTCCGGATCGCGCTTCAAGGTCACATAGGCCCGCTGCCGCTCCTTGGTGGCGAGGGTGAGCAGCTTCAAGGTCTCGGCATCGATCTCGCCCGTGCGGTAGAGGCGATGGATATCGGGGATCAGGCGGCCGAGCGCCAAGCGGCGGCGGACAGTCTGCACTGTGATGCCGAAAGCTTCGGCGATGTCGTCCTCGCGGCGTCCCTGGCGGATGAGCGCAACGAAGGCCGCATACTGGTCAAGCTCGTCCATCGGCAGCCGCTCGATGTTCTCGGCAAGGCTCGCCTCGATGGCCGAGGCGTCGTCATCGGCGCCGAGCAGGATGACAGGCACGGGCGCACGGTCGTCTGCGTCATCGCCTTCGGCAATCTTGCGCAGCGCCTTGAGGCGGCGGCTGCCGGCGATGACGTCGTAGCCGTCGCCGCTCGCGCGCACGATGAGCGGTTGCAAGAGGCCGGTCGCGGCAATCGAGGCGGCAAGGCTCGCGATCTCCTTCGGTCCATGCTTGCGGACGTTCAGCGGGGAGACGGTGAGGCTGTCGAGCGGCACCAGCTTGAGGCGCGGCTTGGGACTGCGGGTGCGCGGCGCGGTTGCCGTCGCATCCAGTGTGGCGGCGTGTGGCATGGGGTTTCCTTTCAATAGTCGCTCGCGTGCATGAGGGTGAGGACACGGACGGCGGAAGGCGCGAGCGGGTCTTCCGCGCCGTGCGTGAGGCTGGCATCGGCAAAGGTGTCGATCTTGAACAGGTAGTCCTCGCCGCCGCAGGCGATGCGGCCGAAGTCGTGCTCGCCGTAAGGATCGTTGGCGCGCGTGAAGGCCGCGAAGCTGCGCAAGGCGAGCAGCAGCCGGTTGAGCGTTTCCTCAGGCAGCGCGGCCACGGCGGCGGTCATGACCACATGGCCGCCGAGGCGGTCGCGGCGCAGCCGGTCGTTCAAGGTCGCGATGCGCGCGGCTTGATCGGCATCGAATGCCGTGCGCGGCTCGACATCATCACAGGTGGTGCAAGGCATGGCGGCTCCTTTCAGGCGGCAAGTGGGCGCGGGTTGATGGATGCGGCGGTTTCCGGCCCGGCGAGGTCGCTGTCCTCGTCGTCGTCGGGTTGAGCAGCGGCACCGGGTTGCAGGGCGCGGAGATAATCGCACGCGCGCGTTGCGGCAGCGGCAGCCGTAAAGATCGCGCGTGAGTCCGCCTTGAGGACGGTGAGTAATCGCGAGGTGCCCATAATGCGGAGGTGCGCAGCCTCTGCGTTGATT
>CAZCQH010000061.1:0-30726 GCA_964500805.1 uncultured Hyphomicrobiaceae bacterium | reverse complement strand
AAAATTGCGCGCCGGTCACCCCTCAACAGGGGTCAAAATTGCATGCCGGTTCACATGCTCTCCCGCTCGAGCTCAGATTGGCTGATGTTTGTGCGTGTCGTCTGGCGCGCCTCGTCCCGCGAGTCGGGGGCGAGGCACAAGGGTCATCTCCGCAGTTGGGGCCCTGCCGCCGGGGCCGGCCGCTGTGCCAGCCCACGGCGATCGTGGACGCCGCGGGGCCATGCCTGCAGCGTCGCCGAGGTGCGCTGGTCGTTCTGATGGGGTGCCCGCCCCGAGGTGCCGGGCGCGCGGCATGCCGGCGCTTCGGCTGGAATCGATTTGCCCATGATGTTCCCGCTGCATGGACTATGGATAAATTTACCAATCGTTAACTTGATACGCCCGCGGAGGAGCTTCGGGCAATAGGCTCCGGCGATCTATTCCAAGATTCCGCCACAATTGCGGGCGGAAGCGGCAGAATTGCAACATCAACCGATCGGCGCGCGAGGCTGCGGGAAAGGCGCGGGGTGGCGACTATCCCGTTGGTTTTGGCGGCAAATTTAAAAGGAAGGCGCGCTCTGCAGGACGACGGCGGCTTCGCTCTCCCTCCCTCTCAAACGGGGCGCCGGGCCGGCGGGCGGGTGACACGCGGGCGCGTGGATCGGGAGCGTCGGCGCCGCCGCAAGCTGCGAACCGGCGCGGCGCTCGGGGCGATAGAAAAGAAAAGGGGCCGCACGGTACACCGAGCGGCCCAAGTCTAGGGAGGAAACGCCCATAGGAGGGCTGTGGAGCGTCGGGCCTGGCCCGAAGCGCCACGACTGGCATTTAGATTTGCAGGGCCGCATGTTCAAGGGCGATTTTTGTGCGCCGCGGGAGAATTCTGCCCGGAAAGCGGTCGCGGGAGGCTGTCAATGGAATTAGCCTATTGATATATAGCCAAAAAAATATTTGCGGCAACGCAGCGCAGCCAACTGCAGATAGCCGCATGCGTCATGCGCATAGCACGCTCGGGAATCGGACCGCCGAAACGAAAAAAGGGCCGCAACCGGCGGCCCAAGTCTAGGGAGGAAACGCCCATGCGAAGCAAGCTCCACATGAGGTGACGTGACGCCGACGCTTCGAAGCCACGTGCATGGTCTATTGGCGATCAGCCGATTCGAGGCAAATGCTTCCGTGCAAGGATGATCGAGTTGCCGGACATATGTTGCGGGTTTGCCTCATTGCGAGGCAATTTCCTGCGCGCGCGGCACCGAGACTTGATCATTGCCCGGCGCTATGACAGCGGCAACTCATCATCGACGACCGGGACCCCGCCGTGCCACTGCCATCGCCTCGCGCTTTGAAGCCCCTCCTCGCCACCGCCCATCTGCTCGCCGACGCGTCCGGCCACGCCATCCGCCCCTATTTTCGGCGCCCGATCGCGGTCGAGAACAAGGCTCAGGCGGGCTTCGATCCCGTCACCGCGGCGGACAAGGCGGCCGAGCGCGTCATCCGCAAGCGCCTCGCGGAGCTCCATCCCGACCACGGCATTCTCGGCGAGGAGTTCGGCCACAGCGAGGGCGATGCCGCCTACACCTGGGTGATCGACCCCATCGACGGCACCAAGGCGTTCATCACGGGAACGCCGCTCTGGGGCACGCTGATCGGACTGCACCACGAGGGACGCGCGGTGCTTGGGCTCATGGACCAGCCGTTCACGGGCGAGCGCATCCAGGCCGTCAGCGGCGGCGCCAGCCGTTGGCGCCTGCCGGACGGCCGGTCGCGGCGGAACCGGACGCGCGACTGTCCACGGCTCGAGGACGCCATGCTGGCAACGACCAGCCCCGACCTGCTGAGCGCGGCGGAGCTCGAGGCGTTCCAGGCGCTGAAGGCGCATGCCCGGCTCACCCGGTACGGCGGGGACTGCTACGCTTATTGCCTGCTCGCCGCCGGCCACTTCGATCTCGTCGTCGAGTGCGGCCTGAAACCCCACGACGTTGCGGCGCTCATCCCGATCATCGAGCAGGCCGGCGGACGGATCACCACCTGGACCGGCGAGCGACCGGAAGCCGGCGGCCGCATCGTCGCCGCCGGCGATCCGCGGCTGCACGAGGCCGCGATGCGGCGGCTGGCGAAATCATTCCGGGGGTGAGTTCGGCCGCGGCCGGCGGCCGGCGGCCGGGGCGCGCTTCAGAAGAATTCCCATGCTTCGCAGGCATGCGCAGGGCATGCCTCGATCGTATCAGCACGTCCGGTTCGCACCCGTGATCACGCCGCCTCGGCCTTGAGCCCCAGATACGCATCGAACGCCGCCCAGAAGCGCATGCGCATCTCGTCGCGCTCCTGCAGGATCTCGTGTTCGGCGCCGGCGATGACCACCCGCGCTCCGATCTTCAGACGCTGCGCCAAGCTCTCGATTGCGGACGGCGATACGATGCGCTCGCGGCCCGCCGCCACGAGCAGCACCGGGACTTTCACCCGCAGCGCGAACTCCGGCCGTTGCAATCCGGCATTTGCGCGAAACGCCGCCCTGAGCCAGGCAACCGTCGGCGAGCCGATGCCGAGCTCCGGCGCGGCCTCCAGGATTTGCCGATTGCGATGGAACCGCTCGGGACAACTCGTCAGCAGATTGCCATCGAACTTTCGCGCCTCCTCGGGCTTGTCGGTGCCGGTCAGGACATAGCGCTGCCCCATCGCTCCCCATCCAAAGAGCTCGGCATAGGCGCGCGCCATCCATTGTGGCGTCGGAATGCGCGCGTCCGCGAAGCCGACGAGCGGCGCCGACAGCACCATGCGCTCGAACCACGAGCTCTGGATCGTCGCATGCCGCAGCAGGATGTTGCCGCCCATCGAGTGTCCGACGGCAATGTAAGGCGGCGGACAATCGGGCAGCACCACGTCCTTCATGAAGCGGACGAGATCATCGTCGTACTCGGCGAACGACGTCACGTGCCCTTTCCGCGAGTCGGGCAGCAGCCGGTCGGACCCGCCCTGCCCGCGCCAATCGAAGATCGCGACTGCATAGCCGCGACGTCGCAAATCTGCGATCACCTCGAAGTACTTCTCGATGTATTCACTGCGGCCCTGGAATATACACGCCGTGCCACGGCGGGGAGCGCGGGTCGCCTCCCAACGCGCAAACCTGAGCTTCACGCCATCGTGGCCTGCGAAGTGTCCGACCTGGGCACCACTTGGGACCGGATTTCTGGCGAGCGAAACGAGTTGCATGAGAGGGTCCGGTCGGGGATCTGGTGTCCGAGGCTGCGCGCATCGAAGGCGATTTCGCTCCAACAGCCCTCGCGACACACGTAACGCGCACTTGGAACGACTCGCGCAACGCGCACAAGAAAAGGCGCGAAGCAGTCAAGCTTCGCGCCTCTCCTATAGCACTTCACCGACGCTGTTCCTAGCGCGGCTCCCCCAGCAGGATGTCAAGTCTCAGTACGTGCGCTCCCAGCGGCTCGGCCCGTTGTCATAGGCGTATGGCCCATAACCGCGCTGCAGGAAGTGACTGTGCACGATCTCGCCCGAGCAGCGATCGACCTTCAGATCGTAGAGGTCGCCGTTGGGACGGCGCGCACGAACCCGCGCGATGTCATCGCGCAGCTCGAGATCGTGGAAATCACGCCAGCCGTCATTGATCAGCCGACGCTTGGCCTCCTCGCGCGGCACGCAGTAGGAGCTGTGCCGGCGATAGTCGTGCCGATCGGTGTAGCGATAGTCGTGGTGCTTCGGCGGGTCGTTGTGCCGGAACACGAATGCCGGCGGCACGGGAGGCGGCGGCACTGCACGATACTCATAGCTGTAGCCGCGCGGCTCGGGCGCATAGAGATCCCGATAGCGCGGGTCCTCATAGGCCGACGAGTAACGCTCCTTCGGCCCGTCGTAATAATCGAGATCAGCAGCCAGCGCACTTGTGCCGGTTGCCAACGCAGCAGCGACAACGCCTGCTGCCAGCGAAAGCTTAGTCATGACGTCAAGTCCTCCTGGGGGCGCTTGAGCGCGACGCCGCGCGCCTCCCTCCCATGGCAGATTGACGGCATATCCATGAATGGCAGCCTAAACTCGCGTTCATGCAGCATTCACCACGTGGCTACGCCGAACCAGCCACCCAACACCTAAATTATCACGTCGCCTGCAAGTTCCAAAGATAGTGTCCGCACGGATAATGCAGCCTGTTGCGGTCTCGGCACAGGCTCTCCTGATGCGCGAAGCAGCTCGCGGAAAGTGGCGAACTACAAGGCTAATCTCGGGGTGGCAGGCGATGTGGCGTGCGGCCGGCCCAGACGGCACAAGTGCTCACTATTAGGAGAACGAGTAGCTGCGCGAAGCGGGCGGGCCGGCCTGTCGCATCGTCGCGATCCGGCAATCGTTCCAGGTGTTTCAAGCAGCCGCTACAATCAAAAGTTCGCAGAGCGACTCGCCATCTGCATCAGCGGTGGATGCGCGAGATCTTCGAGCCCTCGAGCGTCAGATTGTACATCAAGCCCTTGCCGTCGAAAATGAAGCCAACGATCGGGCTCGCGATCTTGCTCGAGTCGATCGAGCCGCCGACGCCGACCGTGATCAGCGCCACCGAGCCGTCAACACCGACCTTCCAGCCGGCAATGCGTCTGAAGCCATCGAGCGCTGCATCCGTCATGAACACGATAATTACCGATCGCGCCTGAGCACCAAGCTGGAATCCGAACGACGCAGACACCGTATTGTAGTAGCCGGCCGTGCGACCGCGAATGAGCAGCGCGCCTTCGCCGTACTCGCCGCCGATGCCCATGCCGGCCTTGATCACCGTCGGAAACACCAGCGCCGCGGCCGACCGTTCAAGCAGATCGCGGGATCCCCGGATCTGATAGAAAAACTCGCGCAGCGTGCGATCGACCGCTGCATCGATCTCGTAGGCCGACCCTGCCTGAGCAGGTCCCGAGCTGAGCCCAGCCGCCGTTGCCAGTGAGGCGCCAGAGCCAAGCTGCAAAGCACCACGGCGAGTGATCATGTCCGACTTTCCCCTCACGCAGTATGCGCACGGCCACGCTGCTGCCAGTGCGCGTCCGAGCATCTCGATTCAGCGCCTAAAACTAATCGAGTCCTGGGAGTGAATTAGGGCGCCCATTGGGCTGAGGCATGGACGCCCGAAGACTTCTTGTTGAGGTGTGGACATTGCGCAACAACGGTCGCCGCCACAATTCCTCTCTGCCACCGAGCTCTACTCATCCGCCGCTGTTCGGCTTCCAGTCCTTGGCGTCGAGCGGGATGGTGCCGTTCTGGAACGCGCGGGCATCGTAGAACCGGAGCTTGCGCTCGAACTCGAGCGTTGGCTCGCCCCGCTTCCAGAGCTTGTCCAGATACCCGAAGTCATCAACCTCGGCGACATCCAGGCGCAGCTTGAACTGGTAGGTGGCGACTTCCTTGACCAGCTGCTGCGGCTTCTCGTCTTCACCCTTCGGATAGAAGAGCAGTGTCTCGGTGCGCGACGTGCGGCCAGCAATCGCGAACGGCGCAAAGTGCTGATAGGCGCCACTGCGCGTGCGCTCCATCGTCCAGCGGCCGATGTCGGCAGCATAAAATCGTTTCGTCTCCTTGGTCCGCGGATCGGTGATGTCAAGATCGATGGCGAGCACCGTACCGGTGCGCGCGCCCTCGTTGCTGAGCGTCACTGGAATGGAAATCATCTCGAAGTTCGAGTTCTGATAGGGGCTCGAATAATGGATCACAGCCGGCACGAAGACTCGCACGTCCGGCGCCCTGAGCGATGTCTCCCATAAGCTCCAAGCCGAAAACGTGAGCGCAACGGCCGAGACGAGGGCGGCGATGAAGGCGCTCCACCCTTCACGTGCTGGTTGGACCGCGTCCATAGCAAGCTGGGCCGGCTCGCGGTGATACGACTGTCTCGTCATGCGGCACTCCCCCAGCCAAACAATCGGCGTACCAACTGATGCGGCCCCTCATGGCATAATTGCGGCAGGGTGAAGCAAGCGTCCTCGGGGATCTTGGCTCGGCTTTGGGGCCCCGCTTGCAGCTGGCCTCGGGCGTCGAACCTGCCTAGATTGCAACGACGCAAAGAGGTGAGCCGATGAACGACCTGTCGACGAGCGCCGGCACGGGGGAGAGCCGCGCGACCCTCGGTGCCCAAGGCGGCATCGCGTTCGGGCTTTTCGGCGGCGCCAAGTCGTCCGGCAAGGGTCCGGCGGGCGACAGCCTCGGGTACCAGAAATACATCGACTATGTGCTCCACGCCGAAGCACTCGGCTTTCGCAGCGTGTTCGTGGTGGAGCACCATTTCACCGGCGTCGGGCAGGTCTCGGCGTCGCTGAACTTTCTCACCTATCTCGCCGGGCGAACCTCGCGCATTCGCCTTGGCACCGCTGTGGTTGTGGTGCCCTGGCACAACCCGGCGCTGCTCGCCGAGCAGATCGCGACGCTCGATCTCCTCTCCAACGGCAGGCTCGATCTCGGCGTCGGCAAAGGCTACCGAGAGAGCGAGTTCTCCGGCTTCGCCATTCCGATCGGCGAAGCGACGGAGCGCTTCGACGAGGCGATGGAGATTCTGCGCAAGGCTTGGGGCTCAGCCGAAGCCGACACCCGGTTCTCGCACCGGGGCAAACACTGGCGCTTCGATGACATCGTCATCGAACCGCAGGTGACGCAGCGCCCGCATCCGCCACTCTGGATGGGCGCGGGCAGCTTCGAGTCGATCCGGCGCGCCGCGCGGGAGGGCTACAACCTGCTGCTCGATCAGATCGCCCCCATCGATCTCATCATCGAACGCGTCCACGTGTTCCGCGATGAGTGCCGCAGCGTCGGGAGGCCCGTTGTGCCTTATCAGGTCGCCGTGGCACGCGCGCTGCAGCTCGCCGAAACCGAGGAGGAGCGGCAGAAGGCCTATCAGCTCCGCGCGCAGGTAATCAAAAATATCGGCGCACTCGCGCGGGGGCCGGGAGCCGAGCGCTACCACAACGCCAAATCACACGATGACCCGAGCCTCGCCACGGAGGAGTCGGCGCTGCTCGGCAGCAAGGCTGAGATTCTGGCCAAGCTGAAGAAACTGCAGGCAGGCGGCGTCGACTATGTCTTGCTGATCGATCCGACCGGTTCCAAGTCCGCCCTTGAGACGTTCGCGCGCGAAATCGCACCGGAGCTCAATGCGGGCGTCATGCACCGTAGGTGACTCGGCACCCGGGCATCACACAGCGGATCGGGAACCCACCCCGGCCGGGCACGTTAATGTGTTCGTTCTGCCAAGCTCAAACCGACATTGCGCGGAGTAGGCGCCT
Organism: uncultured Hyphomicrobiaceae bacterium; assembly: GCA_964500805.1. GTDB lineage: Bacteria > Pseudomonadota > Alphaproteobacteria > Rhizobiales > Hyphomicrobiaceae. Next base: position 23,497 of record CAZCQH010000061.1, on the reverse strand, counting down.
GTTGCGCGCACCAGCATCGAGCCGGGCAGAATAAAGGCGCTATCGCCGCTGCTCGCCGGCCGAGGATCGTCGCAGTGACCAACGGAGCGCCAGAGCATTCCACTGCCACGTCACCGCTGGCGCGACGCGACCCTACCGGGCGGCCCTCCACACATCCGGACATCGTTTTCGTGCGCCGCCTCATCATCGGGCTCCTGATCATCGGCACGGTGGTGACGATGTGGATGCTTGCGGACCTGCTTCTGCTGCTCTTCGGCGCGATCCTCATTGCCGTTCTGTTGCGCACGATTGCTGGTGCACTTCGCGCTTATCTGCCGATCAGGGAGGGCGTGCGGATTGCCGTGGCCGCGCTCCTCGTGATCGCAGTGGTCGGGGCCGCCCTGTGGCTTTTCGGCGCGCGAATCGCCGAGCAGATTCAAGCATTGTTCGAATTGCTGCCCCAAGCCGCCGCGCAAGTTGCAGCCAGCGCGCGGCTTGAGCCTTGGCTCGAGGCTCTCAAGCCTGGCCAGGCAGCACCGGGAATTGGCAGCGTCATCACCAAGGTCTTGAGCTGGAGCACGACGCTGATCGGCGTCGTCGCATCGCTGGTGCTCGTCCTGTTCGGTGCCGCCTACCTTGCGATCAATCCAGAGGTTTATCGAGACGGCTTTCTCAAGCTGGTGCCGCCGTCGGTGACGCCCAACGCCCGTGCCGCACTCGAGGACTGTGAGCAAGCGCTCCGGCAGTGGCTCGGGGCACAGCTCATCGCCATGGCTGCCGTCGGCGTCTTGGTTGCGGCTGGGCTGCTCTTTCTGGGAGTGCCTTCGGCCTTGGCGCTCGGCCTGATCGCAGCAATTGCGGAGTTCATCCCCTACGTCGGGCCGATCATTGCCGCGGTTCCGGCGCTCATCATTGCAGCCTCTCAGGATTGGCAGCTCGCTGGCTGGACGCTTGTGATCTACATCGCCGTCCAGCAGATCGAGAATGCCATTCTGGTGCCATTTCTCGCCAGCCGCACCGTTGCGATTCCGCCGGCGCTCGCCCTGTTCGGCATCGTTGCCATGGGAATCCTGTTCGGCCCGCTGGGACTGCTATTCGGCTTTCCGCTACTCGTGGTCGTGTTTGCGATAGTGCGACGGCTCTATTTGGCCGACACATTGGGAGAGCCCGTTGCGCCGGTTGTCGAGGGGAACGGGCAGCAAGGCGAGACGTAGGCAATCGGCCGGTCCGATCGAAACCGCTTCTGCCGCCAGGTTGACAAGCCGTGCCTGGCTGCAATTGCCTCGCGTCGCCAACGCAATGCTTCTGTTACGGGTGCCGGGCTTGATCCTCGGCCGGACCATTTGGATGGGTCGCGCACCTTCATTTAGCGCAGCGCGTGCTTCCATTGAACTGGCCGAAGGGCCTGCAATCTGACTGTCGCAGCGGCAATCGGAGGCAGCCAACTTGCCTCGGTGTTGCTTTATTTTCAGCTAGATGTTTCAAGCAGATTCGCACCTTGAAGCTTCCGGCCGCCACAGGTTGGCGGCACTCTCCCACGAGGCCATGGCAATGACGCCTGTTCGATCGCAGTTGCTGTCACGGGTGCGCCGCTCGTCCGGCGCGGCGCTCTTTGCCGCTGCTGGCATGATTGCCACGGCTCCGCCGGCCGCAAGCCATCCGCACGTGTGGGTGACGGTCGAGACCACGGTGCTGTTCGAAGGCGGCAGCATCTCGGGTTTCCGCCACAAGTGGACGTTCGATGAGTTCTATACGGCAATGGCCGTCGAGGGTCTCGATACCAACAAGGACGGCATCTACTCGCGCGAGGAACTGGCGGAGCTTGCCAAGGTCAATATGGATGGGTTGAAGGAGTTCGGCTACTTCACCCACCCTCGTCTTGGCGACAAGCCGCTGGCCCTCACCGAGGCCACCGACTACTGGCTGGAGTACGCCGACGCACCGCCCGATCCGGAGGCAGCCAAGCTGCCGAAGCCGGATGTGTTGCCGCGGGCGTCCGAGACCGCAAAGCAAGAGGCCGCGCAGAACGGCGTACTGTCGCGCGCCTGGGATCTCATTTTCGGCTCGGCTAAGGCGCCGTCCGCACCCCAGGCGCCGAAGGTGCTGAGCCTCAACTTCACATTGCCGCTCGAGCAGCCGGTGCTGCCCGAGGCGCCGGACTTTTCGTTCGGTGTCTACGATGCGAGCTTCTTCATCGCGCTCACCATGAAAGGTGCCGAGGCGGTGAAGCTCGGTCCAGGCGCACCAGCCAATTGCAAGGTGGTGCTTGGCGACGCCGAGAAGTCGGCCGACGATGCCCAGCGCCTTGGCGAATCATTCGCCCAGCAGCTTGGCGCGCAAAACTTCGGCTTTGCCGCCTCGCGGCCAGTGAAACTTGCCTGCGGACCCAAGACATGAGTCATGAAGCTGCGATCACGGGACCTGTGCTGCAAGCATGTAGACCGCAAACGATTTGGACGCGGGGCTGCCATTGGGTGCTGCTGTTGCTGTTGCTGTTGGCCCTGTTCTCGGTAGCTCCACTGACCGCTGCCGATCAGGCCTCGGCGCAGCAGCCGCCATCGTCGGTAGCCACCGCGCGACCAGCTGCCGGCGCGCCACAACCAGCTCCTTCTGGCTTCTACGCCTGGGTTGCGCAAAAGCAGGCCGACTACAATCAGAAGCTCGCCGCCACCATTCGCGAAATGCGCACCGATCCGGTCGCCGCCACAATCCTGCTCGCGCTCCTGAGCTTCGCCTATGGCATCCTGCATGCTGCAGGACCCGGCCACGGCAAGGCGATCATCTCGTCCTATGTGCTCGCCAACGAGCGCACGGTGAAGCGCGGCATCGCACTGTCATTCCTGGCGGCGGCGTTCCAGGCGGTCTCGGCCATCCTGCTGGTCGGCATCCTGGTGCTCGTCTTCCAGGCAAGCGGCCTCACGCGCAAAGCCACCGAGGCTTGGCTCGAGACGGCGAGCTGGGGGATCGTGACGCTGCTTGGCGCGTGGCTGCTCTGGGGCCAGGTGCGCAAGCTGCTTGCCGTGCGCCGGTCCGGAGCGACAGCGCTTGCCGGACACGCTCACACCCACGCGCACCAGAACCACCACGCACACGTTCAGAATCATGCCCACGGTCACCCGGCCAAGGAGCTGGCCCATGTGGCGCACGGCCATGATCACGCGCACCATGATCACACCCACGCGCACGGCGATCATTGCGATCACTGCGGGCACGCGCATATGCCCGATCCGCGACAGCTCGAAGGCCAGTGGTCCTGGTCGAAGGCGATCGCGCTGGCAGCGGCCGTCGGCATCAGGCCCTGCACGGGCGCGGTGTTCGTCCTTGGATTCGCACTGAGCCAAGGGCTGATCTGGGCCGGCATCTTCGCCACGTTCGCGATGGCGCTCGGGACCGCCATCACCGTGTCGGCGCTCGCCGCCATTGCTGTTGGCTCACGCGAGTGGGCGGCACGCCTCGGCGGTGGCAACGACTCGGTCTGGGGCTGGCGGGTGCGCACCGCAGCCGGCATCGCCGGCTCCTTCGCGGTCATGGCGTTCGGGCTTACGCTTTTCCTCGGCTCGCTCGGACCCGGAAGCGCGTTTTAACGTCGTTGCCCGGCCTCCATGCCGTGGCGCCTCTTGATCGCGGCGCCTTCACCGAGCGCAAAGGCTTGCAGCACGTCCTGCCCGCCGACGGGATCGGTTGCGCTGCGCGCAAGCGCAATCGAGAACGTCGTCACCGGCAGGATCGTTTCAGGCACGGTGCCGAGGATCTCGATGCCGGGCTCGTGCAGCAGCTCGCTGAGCTGCTGGAAGCCAATGTCCGCCTCGCTGCTGGCCAACAACCGCGCCACCGGCACGCCAGGCGGCGTCTGCACGATCTGGCGCGCAGGCGGCGACGGCCACCCCCAGTCGCCGAGCAGCTTCGTCATGTTGCGCCCACTCGGGCCAGACGACACGCCGATGCGTTGCGCCTCGGAAATGAGCGCGCGAACGCCCGCGTCATCGAGGGGCGTCGATCGCGCTCGAGCAGCCCCTGCAGGCACCGCCACCGCCGACGGCGAGCGCGCGAACTCGGCGAGCGTATCGCCAATGACGAAGCCTTCAGCCGCCAACGCCTGCATCGCATCCGACGCCAGCACGACGAGATCGAATGCTTCCCCCGCGCGCACGCGCTTCGCCGCATCGACGCCACCGACCGACACGATCTCGACCGCGCGGCCGGATGCCTTGCCGTAGTCGGCGGCCATCTCCTCGAGCATGTGGCGCGTCGCCATGGAGCAGATGAGCGTAATCGGCCAAGTCATGTGAGGCTCCAGTGGGCATTGGACGCGGCGGCGAAGCGTATTGCGCCTCCAGCCGCGCCACAACGAGAACGTCTCGGCACACGGCCAGAGCCCTCACTCCATCTTCAGCGCCACGCCGTGACGGCCGGCCAAGTCCTGGACGTACTGCCACGCAACCCGGCCCGAGCGGCCACCGCGCGTCATGCTCCACTCGATCGCCTCGCGGACAAGGTCCTCGTCGGTGATCTTGATCTTGTGGTGGGCGACGTAGCCGCGAATCATGTCGAGGAACTGGTCCTGAGTGCCGTTGTGGAAGCCGAGCCAGAGGCCGAAACGATCCGACAGCGACACCTTCTCCTCCACCGCCTCGGACGGATTGATCGCGGTCGAGCGCTCGTTCTCCATCATGTCGCGCGGCATCAGATGGCGCCGGTTCGATGTTGCGTAGAAGATCACGTTCTCGGGCCGGCCCTCGATGCCGCCCTCGAGCACTGCTTTCAGCGACTTGTAGGACGTATCGTCCTTGTCGAACGAGAGATCGTCGCAGAACACGATGAAGCGATGGTTCGCCGGTCGCATATGCGCGAGGCACCGCGGCATGGTCGAGATGTCCTCGCGGTGGATCTCGACGAGTTTCAGGTCGCTCTTGTCGAGCTTGCTCTTGAGTGAGCGGCGCACCTCGGCATGCGCGGCCTTGACCAGCGACGACTTGCCCATGCCGCGCGCACCCCAGAGCAGCGCGTTGTTGGCGGGCAGGCCCTTGGCGAAGCGGATCGTATTCTCGAGCAGCTGATCGGAGGCGCGCTCGATCCCCTTCAAGAGGCGCAGCGGCTGCCGGTTCACGTGCGGCACCGGAATGAACGCCTCGGGTGCCGATTGCCACACGAACGCCTCGGCCGACGCGAAGTCGATGGGAGGTGCCGCCGGCGGCGCGATCCGCTCCAGTGCGGCGGCAAGACGCTCGAGGCGATCGATGAGCTTCGGGTCGGCGGTCATGGGGCACGGCTCCGGATAGTTCGGCAGCAGGTAAGGGCGGGAAGTGATTGAATCGGCGCGCTTCTATAGACGAAAGGCCTCGCCTGCACCAAGCACGATGCCTGCGACCATGAGGCCGCTCTATGGGCGACCCGTGGTTCAGGGCCCGGCAGCGCGCTTGCTTCCGGGTCCAGTGCCGGCGTCGAACCGGCTCCCCCAACTCATCGTTGCATTCGGAGCCCGGCGCACTATATTTCGCACCGAATTCCAGGCGGGGTGTGGCGGCCCGGTGCAAAGCATCGGACCCGAGGCCCGCTGTGCATTGTGCGCGCACAACAGGCCGCAGGCCCCAAGGATCATAAAGAATGCTGTTCATCTCTCCGGCTTATGCCCAGGCCCCGGGTGGGGACCCGCTATCGAGCCTGCTCGTTCCTCTCGCGCTGATGCTGCCGATATTCTACTTCCTGGTCATCCGGCCTCAGCAGCAACGCCAGAAGCAGCATAGGGAGATGGTCGAAAAGGTCCGGCGGGGGGATACCGTCGTCCTTGGCAACGGATTCATCGGCAAGGTGACCAAGGTGAAAGACGGCGAGAACGAACTCGAGGTCGAGCTCACCGAGCAGATGCGCGTTCGTGTCACCCGCGGCTCCATTGCCGATGTGCGGGCGAAGGGCGAGCCGGTCAAGGAAACAACCTGATCGCGCCAGTCCTCCGTTGACGTGTCCGGTGCCCTGGCGGCCGAAGGGCGACGGATCGGCCATTCGGACAATGGCCAGCTCGGACCGATAGACTGCTTGGTGCGCTGTTCGAGGCTCGATACCACTCGGCTCGATCATGCGCCGGCGATAAGGGCACCAAAGGGAACATGAGCTTGGTGTGGCGTCATGTTCGGAAGTTCGCTATTTGAGCGAACTCGAAGGTGGAAGCGAGCTTCCGAACCGCCACGCTGGAGAAGGCATCATCGATGCTGCATTTCGCCCGTTGGAAGATCTTGTCGATCCTGGCCACGTGCCTGCTCGGCATCCTGTTCACATTGCCGAACTTCTTCACCAAGGAACAGATTGCGCAATGGCCGCGCTGGATGCCGCACGCACAGATGCCGCTGGGCCTCGACCTCCAAGGCGGTGCGCACTTGCTGCTCGCGGCCGACAGTGAGCAATTACGCAAGGAATGGCTGGCGTCCTTGCGGGAAGACGCGCGCCGAGTTCTGCGCGAAGCAAAGCTCTTTCCGGCCAATGTTGCCGTGGTCGGCAACAGCGTGCGCCTCTCCATGGTCAAGCCGGAGGAAACCGACGCCGCACTCAAGGAACTGCGCTCGAAGGTCGTGCAACAGATTGGCAATGCGATCCTCGGCACCAGCGGCAACGACATCGAGGTCACCAAGGGCGAAGGCAACCTGATCGTCATCACGCCGACCGAGCCCGGCTTCCAGCAGCGCCAGACGAATGCGATCACGGCGTCAATCGATACGATCAACCGTCGCGTCAATGCGCTCGGCACGGCGGAGTCGACCGTGGTGCGTCAGGGCAAGGACCGCATCCTGCTGCAGTTCCCCGGCTTGAGCGACACCGCGCAGCTGAAGGAGTTGGTCGGCAAGACCGCGAAACTGTCTTTTCACGAGGTGCACGATAGCGTGACACCGCAGGATGCCAATCAAGGCCGCGCCCCGGCCGGTTTCGCCGTTTACCCCTCAGAGGACGGCTACGCTGAAAGCTATCTCCTGAGGGACGTTCCCGTCGTGCAAGGCGAGGAGCTTGTCGATGCCCAGCCCGGTCAAGACCAGCGCACCGGCGAGTGGATCATCTCGTTCCGCTTCAATCAGGCGGGCGCGCGGAAATTCGGCAAGTTCACGCAGGAGCACGTCGGTCGCCCGTTCGCGATCGTGCTTGACAAGAAGGTGATCTCCGCGCCCGTCATTCGCGAGCCCATCCTCGGGGGTTCCGGACAGATCTCCGGGCGCTTCACACCGGACACATCAACGACGCTCGCGCTGCAGCTTCGCTCCGGTGCACTGCCGACCGAACTCACTGTCGTCGAGGAGCGCACTGTCGGCCCCTCACTTGGCGCCGACTCGGTCGCGGCCGGCAAGCTCGCCTTTATCGTCGGCGGCATCGCGACGGCCGTCATGGTCACGATCGCATACGGCACGTTCGGCGTTTTTGCGGTTGTTGCATTGATCATGAACGGCTTTCTGATCGCCGGCCTGATGTCCGCGATCGGCATGACCCTGACGCTGCCCGGCATTGCCGGTCTCGTGCTGACAATCGGCATGGCCGTCGACGCCAACGTGCTGATCTACGAGCGCATTCGTGAAGAGCTCAGAGCTGGGAAAACGGCGATTAGCGCTATTGAAGCGGGATTCTCGCGCGCTCTCGTGACGATCGTCGATAGTCAGCTGACGACGCTCGCGGCGGCGCTGTTGATGTTCTGGCTCGGTTCGGGGCCAATCCGCGGTTTTGCGGTGACGCTGTCGATCGGCATCTTCACCTCGGTGTTCACGGCTGTGACGGTGACGCGCCTGCTCGTTGCCTGGTGGCTGCAGAACCAGCGCGGGCGTGCCTCCCGCATCGCCGTGCCCATCTGAGCCCGCCCAACAGGATCGCACCATGCTCCCCATCCCGAACTTCAAGGGCTTCGACTTCTTCCCCCACGATACGCGCATCAACTTCATGCGCTTCAAGGACGTTTGCTTCTGGGGCTCGGTCGTGGCGATGGCACTGGCGCTGCTGCTGTTCTTCACCAAAGGCCTCAACTACGGCGTCGACTTCAAAGGCGGCACGATGGTCGAGGTGCAGTCGAAGTCGGGACCGGCCGACATTTCAGCGCTGCGCGCGAAGCTCAGCGGGCTCGGGCTCGGCGACGTGCAGATCCAGCAGTTCGGCGCACCGACCGACGTGCTGATCCGCGTCGAGCAGCAACCGGGCGGCGAGGCCGAGCAGCAAGCCGCGCTGAAAAAGGTGACCGATGCGCTCGGTGAGGCTTTCACACAGCGCCGCGTCGAAGTCGTTGGCCCCGCAGTGTCAGCGGAGCTCAGACGCACCGGCAGCATCGCCGTTCTCGCCGGCATCCTCGCGATCATCGCCTACGTATGGTTCCGCTTCGAATGGCAGTTCGCGCTCGGCACGGTGGTCGCCCTCTTTCATGATGTCTTGTTCACCGTCGGCATCTTTTCGCTCTTCAACATCGAGTTCGATCTGTCGATCGTGGCAGCGCTGCTGACCATTCTCGGCTACTCGGTGAACGACACCGTGGTCGTGTCCGATCGCATCAGGGAGAACTTGCGCAAGTACAAGCGCATGGGCATCAACGAGCTGCTCAATCTCTCCATCAATGAAACGCTTTCACGCACCATCCTCACCGGCACGACGACCTTCGCCGTGCTCATCGCGCTGTTCGTGTTCGGCGGCAGCGTCATCCGTAACTTCACCTTTGCGATGCTGCTCGGCGTGCTGGTCGGCACCTACTCATCGATCTTCATCGCCGCGCCCATCCTCGAATACCTTGGCATCAAGCGCGAGGCGGTCGTCGGCACCGATGACAAATCAACAGCCCGCTCCAAGGCCTGAAGCTGCCGCGCGGCCCCCTGGTCGCGCCACCGGGAGATCGTTTTGACCACGGACCGCATACGCCGCGGCGCCTACCCGGGACGCGCACCGATCGAAGCCTACGGCAATGGCGGCTTCCGATTTGCCGGCATGAGCCACAAGGGTTCGTTGCTGTGCCTGCCATCAGCAATCATCGCGTGGCAAGTTGACGCAACAGAAAACCTGTCGCTCGACAGTTTCAATGAGGTGTTCGCCGAGCGTGACAAGATCGGCTTTCTGTTGTTGGGTACCGGACGCAAGCAGATCTTTCCGCCGCTGGCGATCCGGAACGCGTTCATGGAGATGCGAATGGGCCTTGACCCCATGGACACCGGCGCCGCGTGCCGAACCTACAACATCCTACTCGCCGAAGGCCGCCCAGTGGCTGCGGCTCTGATCGCAATCGACTGACCGTGTTGACATGAACGCGCTCCTCGCGACAGCTCGCGTGACACTGTTTTCCGGCGCACTCATCGCGGCGGTTCTGCTCGCGATATGGGCCCTCGGTTCGCCGATCGATCAGCTCGGGCTCATCTCGTTCCTGACGCGTTGGGTGCACGTGCTTGCTGCCATGATCTGGGTCGGCATGATCTGGTTCGTGAATTTCATCCAGCTCGCGGCAGTGGAGCAGGCGGACGATGCCGGCCGAGCGACGCTCATGAAGCTCGTGGTGCCGCGTGTCGCCGTGCTGTTCCGCCACGCCTCGCACCTGACGGTGGTCACCGGCGTCATACTTCTCGGCACGACGGGCTACCTGTTTGATCGCTGGATCTTCAGCTCGACCGTCTATGTGCCGCCGATGAAGGGCGCGATGCTGACCTTGGGCTCCATCGCCGCTCTCGCGATGTGGATATTCGTGCACATGTTCATCTGGCCAGCGCTGCGCATCGTGCTTGGCGAGGTCGGGGCCGCTGACAGCGAGAAGGCGGCTGCACGGCTGCGCGTGCGCACGTTTGCCCGGCTCAATCTGCTGCTCGCGATTCCGGTGACGTTCGTCATGGTCGCCGCCGCGCATCTCTACTGACGTGGCCGCGGGGTCAAACGCCAGCGCGCGGGCCGCACAGGCGTCACTGCCGGAAATCACCGATGTGGCGCGCCAGGGCGAACCGGACCGCTATGTCGCCGCCCTTTACGCCCCACGCGCACAGCAGCCGGCCTTGACCGCGCTCGCAGCCTTCGTTGCCGAGGTCCGTCGCATACCGGCATCGGTGAGCGATCCCATGATCGGCGAGATTCGCCTGCAGTGGTGGCGCGATGCCATCGCCGACGGCCATCGCGGAGTGGCTACGGGCCATCCCGTTGCCGATGCTGCCGCTCAAGTCGTCCGCGAGCACGACCTGCCGCTCGACGCGCTGCACCGCTTCGTCGACGCTGCCGGTTTTGCGATCACTGGAGACCTTCACGCCGACGTTGCTGCGCTCGATGCACACCTCGCGGCGGCCGAAGGCATCCCATTCGCGCTCGCGTGGCAGATTCTGACCGGCCAGCGGCTCGGGGCTGGCGTGGCAGCGCTCAGCGGGCAAGCCTACGGCATAGCGCGGGATCTCGGCCGCGTGCCGGCGCTCCTCCACAATGGTGGCTTCCCCATTCCTGCAGCGGCGCTCGAAGCGCAGGGTGTTCAACCCGGCTCCTTATCGACGCGGCCGATCGCCCCCGAGACAGCCGCCCGTCTCGAGGCGGCCGCGCGCGAACTGGAAGGGCACGCGCGAACGGCATTGCGCGAGGCCCGCCGGACTCTCGCCACAGAAAACCCCGAGGGCCTGCCGGCAATTCTTCCCATCGCCATGGTTGAGCCCTATTTTGCCGCACAAAAGCGCAGAACGTTCCGGCGTCTCGAGCACGTGATCGAAGTGCTGCCCATGAGCCGCTTCTGGCATATGGGCCTGGCACGGCTCAGAGGCCGCGCATGACAGTGAACCTGCCCGCACACGCGTTTGGCTAGGCGACACGACGGGCGAACGACCGACGGGGGCTAATGAAACGCAGCTGGCGAACAGTTCTTTCGGCGTCCTTTGCGGGCCTGCTGCTTGTTTCGAGCACGTCAGCTTTCGCCGAGCCGCGCATCGAATGGCGCGTCGAGAACCCGTTCCGCTTTTTCACCGATTCATCCCACACCGAGATGCACCGCGCCACCTGGGCCTCGCTGACGGACGAGGAGCGCCGCCATCCCGTGCTCAGTGCCGAGCGTCACCTCGCCGAACGCCACCACGGCGAAGGCTGGGCGGGCGCGGTCCTCGATCGCACCTGCTGGGAACCGACGCGCAACCGCCACATCTGCAAAGGCACTCCCGACTACATGAACCCGAAGTCACACCGCGTCGTGGCGGCACTCCGGGACATCGAAGATGCAACAGTGGTCGACTGCACATGGCTCACGGCCCCGCACGGTGGACGCCAGCGTGGCCAGGCGCTGACCATGCCCTGCGATACCGCCGTGGCGCTCGAGATCCCTCACCCTTCCGGTGCTCGCGTCACTGTCGAGATCGGCGGGCGTCAGGTGGCCGACGCCAACATCGTCGTCAATGATGTGTTGATCGTGGGCATGGGCGACAGCTTCGGCTCGGGCGAGGGCAACCCAGACGTTCCCGTTCGCTTCTCGCGTAACCGATTCGTCGACTATGGCCGCGCCGACAAAGGCGTCGACCTCGCCGGCTTCCCGGCCCGCATCGGCAACTGGAAAGACATCGGCGACAAGTCCTTCATCGAGAACAATCCCCGCTGGCTCGATCAGGCCTGCCACCGGTCGCTCTATTCGCACCAGGTGCGCGCCGCGCTGCAGCTTGCCGTAGAATCGCACAATCGCGCGGTGACGTTCGTCGGCTACGCCTGCTCGGGCGCGGAAATCGTGGACGGCCTCTTCTTGCGCTATAAGGGGCACGAGTGGGTGCCGAACCCGCCCGACCTCTCGCAGATCTCCGCAGTGGCTCAGGCTCAATGCGGCGACACGGCTGCCAAGGACTATGATCTGCCCGAGGCCTATCACATGAACGGCAAGGTGCCGCCGCTCGCCGGTGGCCTCGTGCTCAGGAAGTGCGATGCCGAGAATGCGCGGCGCATCGACCTCGTTATGCTCTCGATCGGCGGCAACGACGTCGGCTTCGCGCGCCTCGTTGCCAACGCGATCCTTGCCGACAAATCGGCGCTGCGCCGCGTCGGCGGCTGGTTCGGGCAAGTGCACGGCTTCGTCGAAGCGAGCCGCCAGCTCGACGAGCTCGACGACCGCTACAAGGCGCTGCGCCGCGCCATGCACAACATCCTGCACATTCCCTGGGCCGAGTCCGATCGCGTGATGCTCGTCTCCTATCCAACGCTGACGCTGCTCGAGGACGGCCGCTCCGTCTGTCCCGATGGCCGTGCAGGCATGACCGTCGCCTCCGATTTCGAGCTCTCGGCGGAGAAGGCAAAAGACTCCATGGTGGCTGGCGAGCGCCTCGACGGCATCATGCGCGCCTCCGCCAAGCAGCACGGCTGGACCTTTGTCGGCGCGCACCGGCGCCAGTTCGTCGGCCGCAGCATTTGCGCCGGCTGGACCGACCAGGCGCTCTCGTCGGCCGACGATCTGCGCTTGCCGCGCTGGACCGGCTCCGAATGGGTGCCCTTCAATCCCGGCGATTGGCGAGCCTATGCGCCACGCCAGCGCTGGTTCCGCACGCCCAACGACGCCTACATGACCGGCAATTTCCACGTCTCCAAGTCGATCATGCAAAAGGCACTGCCGACCAACACGCTGAACTGGTTCCAGGTGCTGCTCGCGAGCCTCTATTCGGGCGCCTTCCACCCGACCGCCGAGGGCCAGGCCGCCATCGCCGACGCCGTCGTCGTCGAGGCCCGGCGCGTTCTCGCCAAGTACGAAGGCCGAATGGCACAACGGTAACGCCCCAATGCGGACGGCATCATCGACCAGAATGTCGACGCCATTCCGAAGTCGCTCCGCGTGGCGGTGGCCGCAATGATCAGCGCCACCGAGGCGCCCGCGCTGCGCTGAGCCGCATTGCGGCCACACGCGGAGCTTGGCGCCGGTCCTTTCCTAGACTGGCGCCGGCGTCGCTCCTGGCGCGCCGACATTCAGCGCCTTCTCCGGGCCCCCGTGCTTGGCGATCAGCCCCGCCTGAGCCGCCTTGGCGCGCCGGTCGGTCGCCTCTGGATCGACGATCGTGCGCAACCGCTTTTCCATGTCGGCGCGCACCTTGGCCAGGCCCTTGTCGGCGGCGAGGTTCCGCTCTTCGAGCGGATCGGCCTCGAGGTCGAACAGCTCCGGCTCGTAGTCGATGTAGTGGTTGTATTTGTAGCGGCCATTGCGGACCATGTAGGCGCCGGTCGGGCAGAAGGCGGCGTGGTACTCGGAGAAGGCGACGCGCTCGGCGTCGTAGGGCCTCTCCGCGATCTCGAACAGCGAGCGGCCCGGCAGGCCGCCGTCGGCCCAGGCGTAGCCGTCCTCGCCGACACACTCCATGATGGTCGGCGTCACATCGACTAGGCTGACCGGCGTCCTGCAACGCTTGTCCGCGCCGATACCCGGGCCAGCCATGATCATCGGCACGCCGACGGCGTCGTCGTAGTGCGTGCTCTTCCCCCAGATGCCGCGTGCGCCAATGTTGTCGCCGTGGTCGCTGGTGTAGACGATGCGCGTCGTATCGGCGATGCCGGCCTTCTCGACGGCCGCAAGCACGCGCCCGATCTGGTGGTCGACCCACGTGCACAGGCCGTAATAGAGCGACGTCGTGAGCAGCCGCTTGGCGTCGTCCAGCGCATCGTCGACGGGATGGATCTTGTGCGACTGCTCGAGCCAGGGGTGGCGCGGGAAGCCATCCTTGGGATGGAGCCGCGGGCGCGGCATCTTCGCCGGCGGATAGAGATCGGCGTACTCCTTCGGCACCATCATCGGGAAGTGCGGGGCGACGAAGCCGAGAAACAGCACCCAGGGCTTGTCATGCTTGGTTTTCGCCTCGCGCGCGATCCAGGCCTCTGCTTCGGTCGCTATGCGGTCATCGTAGATGTTGTACTTCGACGTGCCGACGCCGATCGGCTCCATCATATTGGCGGCGCGCTGGCGCAGGTCCGCTTTGCCGTCGCGCAGGCCACCCCAGACCATGCCGACGCCCTGGTAGATATGCATCGGGTGGTATTGCTTGTCGAAGCCGGTGGGGTCGGTCTCGTTGCGGTAGTGCAGCTTGCCGATCGAATCGACCCGGTGCCCGCTCGCCTGCAGCGCATGCCCCCAGCCGCGAACGCTGCCATCATAGGCCATGGCGTTGTCCCATGTGCCGAGCTCGTGCACGTAGCGGCCGGTGGCAAATGATGCGCGCGAGGGAACGCAGATCGGGCTGTTGCAGTAGGCGGCGTCGAACATGGTGCCGCGCGCGGCGAGGCGATCGAGGTTCGGCGTCTTGACGAACGGATGGCCGGCGCAACCAATGGCGCGCGGATGGTGCTCGTCGGACATGATGACGATCATGTTGGCAGGGCGCATAGAGATGTCCTCGTCGGTGTCGGAAGGATGCTGATCAGGTGACGCTGTAGACGATGCGGAAACCGGTGTGGGAGGCGGCCGTATCCGCAGGCGCACCGCTCCTCGCCGCTGGGCGGTAGCGGTAGCAGTACGAGCGATGACAGAGGAACGAGCCGCCCTTCAAGACACGCGCACCGCTGGTGGCAGCGTCGGCGTTGCGTCGCCGCGCCTCTCGCGCAAGGGATGCGATGCGGAAGGCATCCGCGCACCATTCCCAGGTGTTGCCCACCATGTTGTGGAGCCCAAAGCCGTTCGGGGCAAAGGTGTTCACAGGCGCGGTGCCCGCGTAGCCGTCGCGCGCGGTGTTGCACACGGGAAACTCGCCTTGCCAGATGTTGCACGGCAGGTTCGCCTCGTCGTCAGGCTCCAGATCGCCCCAGGGAAAGCGCTTGGCGTCGAGGCCGCCGCGTGCCGCATACTCCCACTCTGCTTCGCTCGGCAGCCGGCCGCCGGCCCACCGGGCGAATGCCGCCGCATCGTTCCAGGACACCTGTACCACCGGGTGGTCCAGTCGACCCGAAACGTCCGAGCCGGCGCCCTCGGGGTCGCGCCAGCACGCGCCGTCGGCCCGGATCCACCACGATGCTCCGCGTGATTGCGCAGCGGTCCGGCGCCGCGGATCGTCCGCGGACAGCAGGCCCGCGAACACCGCCGCCCAGCCGATCACCTCGGCCTGCGTGCGATAGCCGGTCGCTGCCACGAAGTCCGAAAACCAGCGATTGGTGACGGCGTGTGGATCGATGGCGAACGGACGCACCCTGACAAGGCGACTCGGCCCCTCGCCATCCTGCGGCAGGATCTTCTCGTCGCTGCCCATGCGAAAGCGGCCGCCCGGCAAGCGCACGAACCGCTCCGGCGGACCCGGCATGGCAGTCGATATCTGAGGCATCAACGTCATGCGGTGTAGACCGCCTTGGTTCCGGGCGGTGGCGAGTAGCCGAAGCTGCCGCGCTTGATGATGGCCTCGCGACCGCCGAGCTCGGCGATGCGCGCCGCCTGGTCCGCGCGCGCCTGCCGGTCCGCGGCTGCCGGGTCGACGATCTTGCGCACGCGAGCCTCGCATTCGGCGCGCAGCCCCGCAAAGCCCGGATCTTCGCCAAGATCGCGCTTCTCGTGCGGATCGGCCTCGAGATCGAACAGCATCGGCGGCATGCCGACGTAGTGGATGTACTTGAAGCGCCCGTGCCGGATCATTGTGACGCCCGTCGCGGATCCCGCCGCGTGATACTCGCTCATGACGGTCCGCCGTCCGCACTTGCCGGCGACCACATCGAGCAGGGATGTGCCGGGCAACGTGGCGTCCTCCTTGGCTGGCGCCGCCCCGACGCATTGCGTGATGGTCGGGAACGCATCGACCAGCGTCACTGGCTCGCGGCAAACGACGCCTTGGGGTACGTCCGGCCCCGCCATCAGCATCGGAATGCCGGCGGACTCCTCGTACATGTTCGACTTGCCCCACAGCCCCCGTGTGCCGAGGTTGTCGCCGTGGTCGCTGGTGTAGACGATGCGCGTATTGTCGGCGAGACCCGTCTCCTCGAGCGCGCGCATCAGTTTGCCGACGTTGTCGTCGACGTAGCTGACCATGCCGAAGTAGGCGGTGAGAACCTTGCGTACGAGCGCCGGGTCGCCTCCGAAGCCGTCGTCGTACATCTGGCTCTTCCGCATAGCCTCGATGTAGGGGTGCCGTGGCCGCTCATGCGCGGCATACATCAGCGGCCAGGGCAGCTCCTTGTCGGCGTAGAGATCGAACCACTCCGGCCGCGAGATCATCGGAAAATGGGGGCAGACCAGCGAGACGAACAGGCACCAGGGCTTGTCGTCAGGCTTGGCGGCGCGCTCTTTCAGCCAGGCGACAGAGCGGGTGGTGATGTCCTGGTCGTAGTCCTGGTAGCTCGAGTCGCCGCGCTTGGCATCGGTCGCCATCTTCAACGCGGCACGGCGCGGCAGCGGCGGATCGCGCAGCATGCCGAGCGGGTCGCCGGTCTGGTCGACAATGTGGAGCGGGATGTGCTCCTTGCTGAAGCTGCCGGTGTCGCCGTGCTTGAAGTGCAGCTTGCCGATCGAATCGACCCGGTGGCCGGACTGCTGCAGGCGATGGCCCCAGGTCGGCACACGCCCGTCATAGGCGATGGCGTTGTCCCAATAGCGGATCTCGTGGACGTAGCGGCCGGTGTGGAAGCTCGCCCGCGAGGGCACGCAGATAGGCGAGTTGCAGTAGGCGTCGGTGAAGCGAACGCCGCTCGCGGCGAGGCGATCGAGGTTCGGCGTTCGAATTACCGGGTGTCCGCCGCACCCGAGCACGCGCGGATTGTGCTCGTCCGACATGACGAAAAGCATGTTGCGGGGCTTCATCAGCTCACTCCGTTGGTTCTGCAAAGTCGGTACGTGTCACTAACCGGCCTCGACGCGCGCCTGTCCTTCGCCGCTGCCCGAAAGCCACGTCGCAACCAGGCTCAGGGAAAGAATGAAGACGATCGTGAAGACCGCCAGCGCCGAGACCACCTCGATCTGGCCGAGGTCGTTCAGTCGGTAGATGGCGACGGCCAGCGTCTCCGTGCCGCCCGTATAGAGCAGGATCGTCGCACTGAGCTCGCCGAAGGCCGGGATGAACACCAGCAGGAAGGCGACCAGGAAGCCCGGGCGCGCAATCGGCAGCAGGATGCGGCGCGTCGCCGTCCACCAGCCGGCGCCCATGATACGGGCCGCCTCCTCGAGCGCGGGATCGATCTGCCGGAAGGCGCTGTTGACGCTGCGCGTGGCGAGCGGCACGAACCGCGCGACATAGGCGACGAGCAGGATCCAGATCGTGCCGTAGAGCACGAGCGGCGGCCGAATGAATGCCAGCAGCACTGCCACCGCCATCACTGTGCCCGGCAGACCGAGCGGCAGGATCGCCAGGTAGTCGAGCAGCTTGCGGCCGTACACCTTGGTGCGTACGTCGAGATAGGCGACAGCTGCCCCGACCGTGACGGCGATGACGGCCGCGGCGGTGGCGAGGCGGAGACTGTTGGCGATGCCACGCACCGCGATCTGATCATCAAGCAGCGCAGCGCGGAAATGCTGGACAGTGAAATTGTCCAGCCCGGGCGGATCAATCCAGCTCTTCGAGAATGCGGTGAGCGTCAGCACCGAGATCGGCGCGACGGCGCTGAAGGTGAGAACCAGCAGGCAGAATGCGAACAGCAGCCAGCGCCAGCCGCCGATGTCGATCTGCTTGGTGCGCACGCCTTTGCCGGCGATCGTCACGAACGAGCGGCCTTCCAGATAGAAGCGCTGCAGTGCGAGGCCGATCACGGTGAGCACGACCAGCACCAGCGACAGCGCCGCCGCCTCACCCCAGCGCGGAGGGTAGTTGCTGATCGTGCTGTAGATGCGAGTCGGCAGGAACACGACCCGTGCGGGGATGCCGAGGATCGCCTGCGGACCGAACAGCGCGAGCGAATCGACTGCCGCCAGCAGCGCGCCGCCGGTGATCGCAGGCGCAACCAGAGGCAGGTTGATGCGGCGCACCACGGACCAGCGCGATGCCCCGAGACACTCGGCCGCCTCCTCCAACGAGGCATCGATCGAGCGCAGTGCCGCGTAGGTGAGAAAGTAGGTGAACGCGAACACGTGGATGCTGATGACGAAGATGATTCCGCCCATGCTGAAGATGTTGATCGGACCGGGCGCCGACGCGCCGGTCAAGGCGCCCAGCGCCCTGTTGACGAGCCCGGCGTCGGGACCAAGTAGGATGATGTAGGCGAGCGCGGTCAGATACGGCGGCGTGATGTAGGACAGTGCCACCAATGCATGAATGCCGCGCCGGAACGGGACAGTGCTGCGCGCCGCCGCCCACGCCAGAGGCACGCCGAGCACGATGCTCATCAGCCCGGCGCCGAACCCCAGGATCAGCGTGTTGACGAGGGCATCGAGGTTGGCGGCTCGACCATGGATCCGCGCGAGGTGCTCGACAGTCGCCGCGCCCGGCAGGCCGAGCGCGCCCAGCAGCAGCCACAGCAGCGGATAGCCGACAAGCGCCAGCAGAACGGCCACGGCAACGCCGAGCACCACTGTCTGTACATCGACGGTGTGCCGCCCGGTGAGTGCCCGCGCGGCAGCCTTCACGTCGACGGGTGCGGCCTCGGCCATGCTCGTCGTCCCTCGGCGCCTTACGCGCTCAGTTGCCCCATTCGCCGCCGAAGATCGACGCCATCTGCTCGAGCACCTTCGGGCGCTCCTTGCGGAACTCCTGATAGTCAAGTGTCAAAAGCTTGAGCTGCGACAGCGGCAGCATACCTGTCGGCGGCGCCATGTCGTTGCGGCAGGAGTACTTTCCGCCCTTGACCAACAGCTCCTGCCCCTCCTTGCCCATCCACCACTCGTAGAAGAGAGCGGCCGCGTGCGGTCGCGACGAGGCCTTGAGCAGACCGCAGGCACCGACCTCGGTCGGCACGCCATCGGACGGGAACACGAACTCGGTCGGCTTGCCCTCGCTCTTGGAGCGCCAGGCGATGTTGTCGTTCTGCAGCAGGCCCGCCGCACGCTCGCCGCGCTCGATCACCTGCGTGACGAGCTGCGGCGTCTGCACGCGGAGCGGCTTGGTCGCGGCAACGCCCTTCAGGAAGTCCCAGCCAAGATGCTTCGCCAGTGTGTAAAGGCGAGGTGCACCGTCGCCGTTCGGGCTCGAGAAATAGACGAGGCGCCCGTTCATCGCGAGCAGATCCTTCCAGGCCTTCGGTTCCTTTCCGGCGAGCTCCTTGCTGTTGAACTGGATAACGGCCTGCGTCAGCCGGTCCGCCGTCCACATGCCGTCGGCATCACGCATGTTGGCCGCGATGGCGTCCGCCGATGGCGACTTGAATGACTTCAACAGGCCGCGGTCCTTCATCAGCATGATGGAGGCGAGATCCGAGGCATCCACCATGTCCACCTGCACACGACCCGCATCGGCCTCCGCAAGCACCTTGGACGTTACGTCGTTGGAGCCGCCGCGGTAGTACTTCACGTCGATGCCGTACTTGGCCGTGAACGGCCCGACGACACCATCGACGATCTTGGTGTCGAGGCTCGTGTACAGCAGCACCGAGCCTTCGGACTTGGCCTTGCCGATATCGATCTCGCTGGCGGTCGCGGGCCCCGCGGCCTGCGCGAGGACGTGACGAGGAAGAATAGTGGCCGTGGCCCCGGCACCAAGACCCTTCAGAAAACGTCTGCGACCTATGCGAGGCATGGGCATGTCCTCCGGTTGGCGGCCCGTTCCTCCGGGCTCGATCGACAAGTATCGCCGACTTCGCGAGCCGCGCGCAAGCCGAACAGCCGCGAGGTGCGAGAACAGCAGCCGAGCCGCGTCCCGCAGATTTGGGTTGGCGCTGTCAAAGGGAGCCCCCAAGATAGCTGCCAAGAGGCGGCGCTCGCGTGCGACAGACAAGAGGTCAGCTTGCGCGTCTTTGGGGGGACTTCGATGTCCAAGCTCGTACTCACGAACGTCGTCCGGCGGTTCGGCGATACGACGGCCGTGGCGGGC
Source organism: uncultured Hyphomicrobiaceae bacterium (assembly GCA_964500805.1). Taxonomy (GTDB): domain Bacteria; phylum Pseudomonadota; class Alphaproteobacteria; order Rhizobiales; family Hyphomicrobiaceae. The sequence continues at coordinate 3,680 of CAZCQH010000061.1, read as the reverse complement.
GTCAGCCTGTCGATCGCCGAGGGCGAGTTCGTCTCGCTGCTCGGGCCCTCGGGCTGCGGCAAGACGACGACATTGCGCATGATCGCCGGCTTCATGCCGCCAAGCGAGGGCACGATCTCCATCTCGGGCGAGGTCGTCTCCGCGCCCGGCGCGGTTGTGGCACCGGAGCGGCGCAACATGTCGATGATCTTCCAGAGCTATGCGATCTGGCCGCACATGACGGTGGCGCAGAACGTCGCCTTCGGGCTCGAGATGCGGAAGCTGCCGAAGCAGGAGATCGACAGCCGCGTCGCTGAGATCCTCGACGTCGTGCAGATGGGGCATCTCGCCCGCCGTCATCCGGCCGAGCTCTCGGGCGGTCAACAGCAGCGCGTCGCGCTCGCCCGTGCGATCGTCGTCAAACCAGCCGTCCTGCTGCTCGACGAGCCGCTCTCTAATCTCGACGCCAATCTGCGCGAAGAGATGCGCTTCGAGATCCGCCGGCTGCACGATGCGTTCCGCATCACCACAGTCTATGTCACGCACGACCAGTCGGAGGCCATGGTCACCTCCGATCGAATCGTTGTCATGAACGAGGGCCTGGTGGAGCAGGTCGACGCGCCGTATGTCGTCTACAACAAGCCGCGCACGCGCTTTGTGGCGGGATTCATCGGGCGGACGAACTTCGTCGAGGCGCGGCGCGAGGGGGAAACGATCAGCTTCGACGGCTTCAGATTGCCGGTTGGCGCTTTCCCCGAACTCGCCGGACTGCAGACCGGACAGGCGACACTGTCCATGCGACCGCAGAGCATGACGCTCGGTCGCGAGCGTCCCGCCGGCAGCTATGGCGTGCCCGTGCGCATCGTCCAGCGCGCCTATCTCGGCGATGTCTGGGACTACACGGTCGAGCCTGACGGCGGCAGGCTGCGGTTGCGCGTTTCAACGCCGCCTCTTTTGACTTTCGAGCTTGGCGAGGCGGTTTGGCTCGGCCTCGATCCCACTCAGATGGCCGTCGTCGCCTGACGCCGTCTGAACTCGCACTACGAAATCTCCAAGCGTGCATGTCGTCAGCGGCTCCGCGGGCTGCCGCCGAGGCGAATCATTCCGGCATCTGCGCCACGTTGGACAGCTCGCTGGAATACGCCTTAGAGTCGCCAACGCACGGGTGGGCCTGGCCAGCTCCCGCTGGCGCATCATCACGAGCGAAGGACACGACATGAGCTTCGACACTGCCGGGCGGATTCGTGCGCGCTTGCCGCAGCTGGCAGCCGTGCTCGGGCGCTTTCCGCTGGCCGTGTTCGCAGCAGTGGCGTTGGCCGCCTATCTGCTAGCCGATCTCAACCGCGTGGAGCCCGACAGCGCGAACGCCGAGTGGCGCAAGGTCAAGCTGCCGCTGGGCTTGGCTGCCGCCTTCCTGTGGTCCAGCGGTGTCACGCTCTGGGCCGAAGCCCGCGGATCACTGGGGCTCTCGACAGCCTTGAGCATTGCCGGCTGGTGCGTTCTGGCGTTGCTGCTCGTGCTCTCGAATGCGATAGATCTCGCCATGCCCCTGCTGGCCGCAGGCCTGCTGATCGGGCTCGGCGTGGCGCCCTACATCGGCCGCGAACTCCCCGGCGGCGGCACCTCACCCAACGCCGCATTCTGGCTCTTCAATCACGATCTTTGGACGGGCGCGGCAGCGGCGATCATCACCGTCGTGCTCTTTGCTGGCGGCCTCTCGGCGATCATCGCCACGCTCGACTATCTGTTCGGGTTCAAGTTTCCGATCCGGGTCCACGAGAAGATCTGGATCGTCGCGACCACCATCTTCGGGCCGCTCTACTGGCTGAGCCTCGCGCCACGCACTTTCGAATCGCCTCACCCTGACAGTGCTGAAGGCGTACAACTCGACCTCGTCAGCCGCGCCATCGGCGTGCTCGGCCGCTTCGTGGCGGTGCCGCTGTTGCTGGTCTATTGCGCGATTCTGCACGTCTACGCCGGAAAGATCCTGATCGAGTCGAGCCTGCCCAGAGGACGCCTCGGCTGGATGGTGCTCTCGTTCGGCACGGCGATGGCGCTGACGTTGCTGCTCATCTATCCGACACGCGAGGCCGGCGGGCGTCACGTGCGTTTCTTCTGGCGGATCTGGCCCTATCTGCTGATCGTGCCCGTCGCCTTGCTGTTCCTTGCGGTCGGCGCCCGTGTCCGCCAGTACGGCGTGACCGAGGAGCGCTATCTCGTTGCGCTAGCCGGTGTCTGGCTCGGGCTGCTGACGCTGATCTACGGCCTGCAACCAGGCAAAACGCACGATCTGCGCTTCATTCCGGCGCTGCTCGCAGGGCTGCTGCTGCTCGCGTCATTCGGACCCTGGGGCATGACGGGCTGGTCGATCCGCAACCAGGTGAACGAGTTCACGGCACGTCTTGCCACCGCCGGCCTCGTGAAAGGCGGCCAGATCGTGCCAGGCGGCCGGCCGACGACGACACTCCTGCCTTCCGACCGGCAACGGCTGCAGGGCATCGTCTCCTATCTGCACAGCCGAGGACGGCTCGGTGACCTGCGGTCGATCTTTGCCACGGATCCAGAGAACCCCTTTGCAGGGGCACCGCTTCCAAGAAGCCGCTACGACACCACGCTTGCCGACCGCATATCGGCACGTTTGGCGCTGCGCTCCGCCAGCCAGCAGGCCGGTCAGACGCTCAGCTATAACAGCGCAAATGCATCGATCGTCGCCATCGGCAACGGCGCCCGTCTGATGGGGCCGCTCGACCTGAGCATTCCTGCCGGCAGCCACAAGGCGACACATACAATGTCCACTCCTGAGGGCTCGATCGCCGTCGACTTTCAGAAGCCCACGCTCGACGTGACACACGCCTCTGGCCGCACGGCCCGCTTCAATCTCAGGCGGCTGCTCAGTGCCGATGGCGAACTGCTCACACAGCCTCCCGCACACCAGCCGCGGCGGCCGCTCGAAATCGCGGCGGAGGCGGGTCCGGTCAAAGGGCGCCTGATCATCATCGCGGCCACGGCCCGCAGGCTCGAAAGCGACGATGCCGACCTCACCTATTTGCGGTTCTGGGTCGTGCTCGATCCGGGATTGTGACGCTGATGCCCGCGCCCTACTCCGCCGCTGCACGCGGCAATTCGGCCGCAAGCCAGCGCGCGAGATCGGCGAGCGCGCGCTCGGCTGTCAGCCGCTTCTTCTCCGCACCCCGCTCCTTGCCCTTGAGGCGACGGCCATCGCGCCCCGTGACTGGTACGTCGATCGGCGGCATCAGTCCGAAGTTGATGTTCATCGGCTGAAACGAGCGCGGGCCCTCGTTCAGCGTCTCAATGTGCCCGCCAGTGATGTGATTGAGCAGAGCTCCCAGCGCCGTCGTCGCCGGCGGGGCCACGGGTTGACGGCCAAGCCTTTCTGCGGCGGCAAACCGCCCCGCCAGCAGGCCGATCGCCGCGCTCTCGACATAGCCTTCGACGCCGGTGATCTGGCCGGCAAAGCGCAGGCGCGACATCGGCTTCAGGCGCAGCTCGCGATCCAGCAGCTTCGGACTGTTCAGGTAGGTGTTGCGATGCAGCCCGCCGAGCCGCGCGAACTCGGCCGCCTCGAGCCCAGGGATCATGCGGAAGATGCGCGTCTGCTCGCCATGCCGCAGCTTGGTCTGGAAGCCGACCATGTTCCACAGCGTGCCGAGCGCATTGTCCTGTCGGAGCTGCACGACGGC
>CAZCQH010000060.1:0-31364 GCA_964500805.1 uncultured Hyphomicrobiaceae bacterium | reverse complement strand
TGGATGAGCCTCACATACGACACGATTGCGCCGGAACTAGGGGGACAGGCATGCGGCGAACGGCATGGCGCTGGTTTCAACCCGAAGATGCATGCGAGAGGCCTTGCGATCAATGCGGGTAAAACCTGACGATTATGCTAACGGTCCCCCTGCCAATCGATAAGAACCGATTAATCGCCGACAGAAACTGAAACGCGGCGATAAGGCGGCTTTGTCAAAACAACCGGCGATGCAAAAAGAAAAAGCCGCACTCCGGAGAGTGCGGCTTATTCTGTCGAGAATTCGGCGTCCGCGATTGCCTGGACAAAACGAACCTCAGACAGCCTCTTTGAGCTCCTTGGCGGCGCGGAAGGCCACCTTTTTGCTCGCCTTGATCTTGATTGCTTCGCCGGTCGCGGGGTTGCGGCCCATGCGCGCTGGCCGCTTGCGCACCTGCAGGACTCCGAAGCCGCCGATCCGGATGCGCGCGCCCTTCTTGAGATGTGTGGTGATCATGCCGATCATGTCGTTGAGCACTTCGTTCGCCTGCTTCTTCGGCAGATTGTGCTGCTCTGCGAGCGCATTGCCGAGATGCTTCAGCGTGACAGTCGTCGCCTTACCTGGTTTGGCTTTCGCCGCTTTGGATGCTTTTGCCATGAGCGTTGGTCCTGGAAGAGTTGAGGAGAGCAGGCGGTTGATTTGTTGGCGAAATCCCGCCGTACCGGTTAACTATTGAGAATCACTTCGGTTAGATAGCCAAAATGACGTTCGGCTTAGAAGATAATGGTTCGAGTGATCAGTTTGCCACGGTTTTATTGGTGTTTTTGACGTTTCTGTCGCAGGTCCTCCCTATTTTCAGTTCGAACTTCCCATTTGTCCGTTTTTCAAGCCGCCGCTTCCAGCTCGACTCGCCCAACCGAATCAATTTCGAAGGCGAAACGTTCCCCGGGTCCAATCGGCAATGTCGCAACAACGCTTCCCGTTATTACGACCTGCCCGGATTGCAGAGGACGCCCGCGATCGGCGGCCAGATTGGCAATCCAGGCGAGCGCGCCCATCGGGTCATCGGTCTTGCCTTCCTTGACGCCTGATGCACTCGTTGTCAGCCGCCCGGCCAAACCGTTGAGGTCGAGGTTTGGCGGCACGGAGACAGCTTTGCCAAGCACGATTCCGGCGTTCCAGGCATTGTCGGCAATCAGCGTAAGCGCTCGCGTTTCCTTGTAGTTGGCGCAGCGATCCTCGACCAGCTCGAACGCGGGCATCATCTCGCCAACTTCACGCCGCACCTCCTCGCGAGTCCACGGCTCTCCCTTCTTCGGGAGCGCCGAATTCACGCGCACTGCCAGCTCTGCCTCGACCACCACATGCATGTAATCGCCATGTCGGATCTTCGCCGGAGAAGAATGGATGCGCTTTTCATAGATCATGCCGCCACAGGGATGATCGATACCCATCAGTTGCTGCATGACCTTGGTTGTCGTCGCGATCTTCAAACCTGCGACCTTGCCCCACTTGGGTTCCCAAATGCCTCGCAGCGCCTCCTGCACCGCATAGGCATCCGCCACTGACTTCGGCTCTAGCGCACCTGTGAGGTTGGAGTACGTCTCGCGCCGCTCATGCTGACCAGCAATGAACCGCGCTGCCGCCTCTGAATCGAATGCACTCATGTCGCTTGGTACTCCGCTTGTTCGGTTTCCCGGAACGATCTGCCATCAATGTTCGCGAGCAGCCGGCTGCCATGAATCACCCCAACGATACGCACGACACCACGAGCGTATGGAAAGTCGATCAGCAGCTCGGCAGGAAGTTCAATCTCTTCAACGACGCTCCTCGCCGCAGACGCAACGCGCTCGATGCAACCCTTGATCTCGAAGAGGTCCTGCAGCGCCTCGTTCGACCACTCTACTTGTCGAACCATGACGCGATCCTCTTTTTGGCCTCCTCGTGTGGAATCCACCCCTCACGGTCAGCCCGCTCCTCGCGCCGCGTAATCGTCACGTAGACATCGAGGTGATACTGGATCTGCTCGAGCGACAGCCCATCCGGCAGGCGATCAAGCAGCGCGCGAACCTGCGCTTTGGCATCCTGCGCGCCCACGTCGTCAGGATTCGCTTCAACCGTCGAATCCGCCATGATGCTCTCCCTTCAGATCAGCCGGTGGTCCGGAGAAGCTCTCACCCAGCCAGCCGCTCCAGCTCCTTCACAATTGCTGCGCCCATCTCCGACGTACCGACCTTGCGCATGTTCGGCTGCATGATATCGGCCGTGCGATAGCCCGCTGCCAGCACACCCGCGATCGCCTTGTCGATGAGATCTGCCTCCTTCGGCAGATTGCAGGAATAGCGCAGCGCCATGCCGAACGAACCGATCTCCGCAATCGGATTTGCGACGCCCTGGCCAGCTATATCCGGCGCCGAGCCGTGGATCGGCTCATAGAGCGCCTTCGGCACGCCTGTGCTTTGGTCCGGCGCACCAAGCGATGCTGACGGCAGCATCCCAAGCGAACCCGCCAGCATGGCCGCCTCGTCCGAGAGCATATCGCCGAACAGATTGTCGCAAACGAGCACGTCGAACTGCTTCGGATTTCGTACCAGCTGCATCGCGCACGCATCTGCAAGAATGTGGTGCAGCTCCACGTCCTTGTAGTCTTTCTGATGCACGGCAGTGACGACCTGGTTCCACAGCACGCCAGTCTTCATCACGTTGCGCTTTTCGGCCGAGTGCACCTTGTTGCGCCGCTTGCGTGCCAGATCGAAGGCAACGCGCGCTATGCGCTCGATCTCCCGCGTCGTGTAGACCGTCGTGTCGACGGCGCGCTTCTGACCGTCCTCGAGCGTAACGATCTCTTTCGGTTCGCCGAAGTAAGTGCCACCCGTCAGCTCGCGCAGTATGAGGATATCGAGGCCTTCCACCAGCTCGCGCTTCAGGCTGGAAGCCTCGGCCAGCGCCGGATAGCAGATCGCAGGCCGCAAATTGGCGAAAAGATCGAGCTCCTTGCGCAGCCGCAGAAGCCCGGCCTCCGGGCGGATCTCATACTTCACCTTGTCCCACTTGGGACCGCCGACCGATCCGAAGATGATCGCGTCAGCCGCTTTCGCCTTTGCCACCACGGCGTCGGTTACCGGCACCCCGTGCTTGTCGATCGAGCAGCCACCGCAGAGATCCGTCTCGGTCACGAACTGCGCCTTCGACGTCTTGTTGAGAAATGCCAGCACGCGGTCCACCTCGGCCATCACCTCGGGGCCGATGCCATCGCCGGGAAGCAGGAGCAGTTTGTGGGTCGCCATCTGACGCCTTCTCTCGAGTTTGCGCGGATTTCCGTGAGATGCCCTGCTGTAATCCGAGATCGAAGGCTGTGCAAGACGGCCAACACGTCACAAATGCAGCTTTGACAGGCCTTTCTGAGCGATCTACCACCGCCCCAGTATCACGCGAGGATCTTCGTGGCGCGCAAGGCATCTTCACCGATCGAGCGAAAACCAGTCCCCGCAGCGGAGCTGCACGCGATGTCGCCCGAAGGCTCCGCCCCTCCATCTGTCGCCAGCGGCATGGCCTCGAAGTCGTCCGAGATCTGGCCTGCGGGCGTCAATCCCACTTCCGAGTATGAAGCGGCGCTCGCTTTTCTCCGCAATGACAAAGGCCACCTCTTCGTCACCGGCCGCGCTGGCACCGGCAAATCCACGCTGCTGCGTGCCATTTGCGAGATGGTGGCAGAGGAAATGGTCATTCTCGCACCGACCGGTCTTGCCGCGGTGAACGTTGGCGGTCAGACGATTCACTCGTTTTTCGGCTTCCCTCCGCGCCTGATCGGGCCGGACGACATCCGCCGCAGCCGCAATGGCGGCGTCATGCGCAAACTGCGGCTCCTCGTCATCGACGAGGTCTCCATGGTCCGTTCCGACATGATGTGGGCCATCGATCAATCGCTGCGCGTCAATCGCGGCCGCCCGCGCGAACCTTTCGGCGGCGTGCGCCTCGTGATGTTCGGCGACCTGCACCAGCTGCCGCCCGTCGTCCAGGAGAATGAGGTCGCCCAGCACCTCGAGAGTCAGTACGGCGGCCCGTTCTTCTTCTCGGTCTCCGCTCTACGCGACGGCCTCGGCACTTACCTGCTTGAGCTGAGCCAAGTCTTCCGCCAGCGCGACGAAAGTCTGCTCCACGTGCTCAATGCCATCCGCGACGGCGAGGGAACAGCCGAAGACCTGGCTCTCCTGAACGGGCGGGTTTCGCCCATCCGTACGCTTTCCGAGGGCGAACATTTTGTCATCCTGACGCCGACCAACGCCGCCGCCCATCGCATCAACATGGCCTATCTCAGCGCTCTCCCGGGCGCGTCGCGCGAGTACACCGCGACCGTCGCTGGAGACTTCAACCAGGCCGCACAGCCCACCGACACGACTTTGGTCTTGAAGCCTGGCGCCAAGGTCATTCTGCAGCGGAACGACAGCGATCGCCGCTGGGTCAACGGCACCATCGCCCGCGTCACCAGACTCGAAGAAAGCAGCATTTATGTCGAGATCAACGGACGTGAGTACGAGATCGAGCCTGTCTCTTGGGAGAGCCGACGCTACGCCTACGACACCACCGCCCAGAAGATCGTTGAAACCGTTGCGGGCACGTTCAAGCAGCTGCCCGTCCGCTTGGCCTGGGCGCTGACCATTCACAAAAGCCAAGGCCTTACCCTGGACAAGGTCTACATCGACCTCGGCCGAGGTACATTTGCCCACGGCCAGGCCTACGTGGCTCTCTCGCGATGCCGGACCCTGGACGGTCTCACCTTGGCCCGCCCGCTGCGTCCGAACGACATACTGTTTGACCAGGCAGCCATGGGTTACCGGGACATCTTCCACCGCTTGGACTGACCACTACGCGGCTGGTTAATGCCGGCTGCTCAGGCGTTAACTTTTGCGGATTTTCTGCAGCCCCGAATCACGCACGCTAGGGCCCCTAGGGAGCCCGTAGAGAGGCCTCGTTTCGAGTGGCTACCCCCCTCCATGCCCGCTCGGAAAACGCGCCAGCGCTGAAATTCACCCATGACGAATCGAAATCGCTCGGCGACCCTCGTCTGAAATCCTGCGACTCGGAGGACAGTCTATGCAACTCGCTGTCGATTTGCCTTCAAGGTGTGTTGCATTGCAAAAAAATTGTTGCATTGCACAACGGCCTTAATTATAAGCCGCCCATCAGCCCGCCCAACCCGCGAGACCAGCCACCATGAACGACTTCATCAAGCGCCAAGCCGAAGAGTTCCTTGCAGCCGCAAATAGCACCCGCATTCCAGAGCAGTTCCAGGCCTTCGCTCAGGATGGCGTCGCCAAGAGCCGCGATGCTTTTGACAAGCTGAGCACGGCTGCAAAGGACCAGGCCAAAGCCGCAGAGGACGTCCTGCTGTCGACCCAGGCAGGCGCCAAGAGCCTTGGCTCTAAGCTGATCGAGAACACGATCACCAACACGCATGCCGCTTTCGATGCCGCTCAGGCCCTTGCCCAGGCGAAAACGCTCCCTGAGGCCGGCCGGGTCCAGGTTGAGTTTTTCCAGCGCCAAATGCAGGTCGCGAGTGCCCAGACCAAGGAACTGTTCGAGCTATCGGCCCGCGTCGCCAAGGAAGCGTTCGAGCAGATGAACGCCACGGCCGCGAAAAGCTTTCAGCACACGAACAAGTAACCAGGTCCCCTGGACCGTTGGTTCCAATCGAAGCCCGGAGCCGAGCTCCGGGCTTTCTGTTTGCTGTCAAGTGCAGGCCAGCCGTTAGCTTTGCCTTTGCCATAACCCGCAAAACTCAGCTGCCGGAAACCCCTGGTCAATTGACCGTCCCTATCTTCCCAGCACCATCACGTGCCCAGGGATGCACATGTCAGCGTATATGTCCGACTACACCTTCTATTTCCTGCTCACACTCTCGATCGTGGTCGCCCTCTTCACCATGGCCGCCTACAACCGGCTGATTGCCCTGAGCCGCCGTTGCGATCAGGCCTTTGCCGACATCGACGTTCAGATGAAGCAGCGCCATGACCTCGTCCCCGTCCTCGTCGAAACCGTGCGCGGCGTCGCCGGCCACGAGCGCAACACGTTGGAAGCCGTGATCAAGGCCCGTGGCGCGGCCGTCAATGCCACCACGCCCCAGACGCAGATGCAGGCCGAGAACATGCTGACGGCAACGCTTGGCCGCTTGATGGCGCTGACCGAGGCCTACCCGCAACTCCAGGCGACACAGAACTTTACCCAGCTTCAGGACGAACTCTCCGACCTCGAGAACAAGATCGCCGCCGCGCGCCGGTTTTTGAACAACGCCGTCAGCGAGTACAATGCAACGCTCGAGCAGATGCCGACCAACCTCGTGGCCGGTCTGTTTGGTCTGACCGAAAAGCCGTTCTTCGACCTGGGAACGGAACAGCGCGCCTCCCTCGACGCAGCGCCCGCATTCAAGTTCTGAGCACAAACGGGTCGCCGGAAACTACTTCGGCGACAGAATCTCAACCGACAGGCGCCGCACCATGCTGCCCGCCAACGGCCTCTACGGACACATCCGCAATAACACGCTGAAATCGGCGGCGCTCGTCGCCGGCTTCTTCGTGCTCATTGCGCTGTTCTGGTACGCTTGGTGCATCATTTTCACGGCAATTGGCGACATCTGGCTTCCGTCTCATTTCGCCAGAGACGGCATGGTTCCGGACATCTCTGTCCTAGACATTCTCTACCGCGCCGGCTTCCGCGCTCTCGACCGCTGGATGATACCGGTGGTCATCGCCACCGGTTGGCTGATCATCGCCTACCTCCTGTACGCGGATTTGATCCGGCTGGCGACGCGCGCGAAGCCGGTGACCCGATCCGAGCACCCGCGCCTTTACAAGATCGTCGAACGGATCACGATCAATGCCGGCCTGCCGATGCCGCGCATTGAGATCATGCGCTCCGGTGCCCTCAACGCCTATGCAGCCGGCTTGAGTCCGGATGACGCCGTCGTCGCTGTCACGTGGGGTCTGCTCGACGCACTCAACGACGACGAGCTCGAAGCCGTCATTGCCCACGAGATCACCCACATCAAGAACTACGACGTGCGCCTGATGGTCGTCGCCTCGGTTTTCGCCGGCGGCCTGACCATGCTCGGCGACGCCGTCGCAGCCTGGGTATCGTCAGGTGCGCAAGGCATCGAAACCGCAGGCTCGGCGGTCCTGCATGGCAGTGCGGGCGCCGCAAGCGACGAGGACAGCGCAGTCAATTGGATGGCCATTGCCGCAGCAATCATTTTGGCCATTGCCTTTCTCGCCCTGGTCCACCTCTTCGCGATTCTGATCCGCTTCGCGATCTCGCGCTCGCGCGAGTACTTGGCGGATGCCGGTGCGGTTGAGCTGACCAAGAACCCAGACGCGATGATTTCCGCTTTGCGCCGCATCTCCGAGAACGATGAGATCCCGAACATCGCCGGTCCGGTGCAGGCCATGATGATCTCTTCGCGCATCGAAGGGCTGCTCTCGACGCACCCGAGCATCGAGGACCGAATCATCGCTCTGCAGAAATTCGCCGGCGGCCGGGCAGTCGAACGCCGGACGCGTCCGGCACTTAGCGCAACAGCTGCAATCAACCGGGCCAATTCACCAGCCCTGCCGGCAGGTGCGGTCGGCTTTGGCCGCAGGCGCACTGCACAGCTGCCCCGACGCTGAGGCTCACCCGCCGGGCGTGCTCGCGGGGCCAGCCGACCTGCGGCTCGCCACCAGCGCCAAGACGCCCACCAGAGGCACCATCGCCGTAGCACCGTAAGTCAGCGCATAACTCCCAATGAACTTGTAGAGCGTGGCAAATGCCGCTGGCCCAACCACGATACCCAGAAACGTAAATACCAGGATGCCTCCGGTGGCCAAGCCTACTTGATCCGGCTCGCTCGCGCGTGCGATCTCCGCCAGCCACAGCCCGTTCCAGCCGATGATGCAGAACCCAAATGCAATCAAGATCGCCGGCAACAGCCACGCGGGCCAGGTATGCTCAGCAAACCCCATGATTGCGGCCAGCAACGCCGAGAAGAGCCCGACGGCAATCAGCACGTCGAGGCCGCGTCCGATCTTGTCTGCCAGCAGGCTCCAAGCGACGCGCCCCACGGCACCGGCTACCTGCGTAAGCGTCGTTAACACACCAGCTGCGACAAGCGTCCAGCCGAATTCCTCCACCATCATCGTGACGATGAACGCAACCAGACAGAACTGCGACAGCGCGTAAGCGAAGCCCATCACGGCGAATGCCCTGAGCCTCGAGACACGACGAACGAGCTTGACGCCCGCAAGCGGCCCGCCGCTGACCCGCGCTCCAGGATCTCGGTCGTCGTCGATCCGAGCGCGCACCAGCCACAGCGGTCCGGCAAGCGCCGCTATCAGCACTGCGCCGACAAGCATTGCACTTTGCCATCCGGCGATGACTTCCAATCGCGGCAGCAGCAGCGCCGCAAGCATGCCGCCGGCAGGCACACCCGTTTGCTTCAGCGCGAAGACAAGGTTCTGCCGGTTGCGGGACGAGAACCGAAACAGCAGATGCGATGCCGCGGGGTTTGTGAGCCCGTAAGCAACGCCGATAAGCATCGATCCGAGCACTGCCATTGTCGTCCAGCCCGACGCCAATCCGGCGAGTCCGAGTGCCGCAAGGGCCATGGAGAAGCAGCTCGTTGTTGCAGCACCGAAGCGGCGCACCAGCAATCCCGCCATGCCGGACATCAAAGCACCGGCAAGGTAAACGACGCTGATCTGATATCCGACGAATGCAGCCGCGAAGCCGTAGGCAGGGGCTGCCCGCGTGGCGAGCGTTGGCAGCGCCAGAACTGCGAATGTTGCCAACGCCTGAACCAATGTTACGAGCCCAAGCAGTACAGGTAGGCTGAGACCCACTCCCTTGAGAGCCGCTTCGGTCGACGGCTGCGATGACACGTTTGAGCCCTTTCATCACCCGGTATATATGTCCGAACTCGCTCTAATCGATGCCGCATACCCTCGCCAGTCCGGGAGGTCTCGGCAGGCATGCGCGATGAACGGTGTGAGCCGGGCACAGCCGCGATGTAAGTAACGTCTACGGGGCAACAGATCTGGAATGCACGAAGCAAGAAGTCGAGCAAGTATGGCGGACGTGGAAACAAAGCTACCTCAGCACGATGCGTCGCAGCCGCTGTATATCCAGCTCGCACAGATGTTGAGTGAGCGAATCGCATCTGGCACCTACGCGGTCGGCGAGCTACTTCCGACCGAGGCCGAGCTCGGCGAATCCTATGGCGTATCGCGCTATACCGTGCGGCAAGCCATCCAGCACCTCCGCCAACAGGGCCTTGTCACGGCACGCAAAGGCGTCGGAACCCGCGTTCAAGCGCGCCGCTCGGAAGCAAGCTACTCACATTCGATCCAAGCTCTGTCCGAGTTGCTGCAACTCGCCCACGAGACTCAGCTCGATCTGTTCAAGCATGAGGACATTGAGGCGCGCGGCACGTTGGCCGAAATGCTCGGCTGCCGGCCACGCAAGCGCTGGGTTCATATCGAAGGCGTGCGTACCGGCGGTGAAGGCGAGCAACCCATCTGCTACACTGAGGTGTATTTCGATGCTGCCTACAAGGATGTGACAGCCGATCGTAGCTCGCTGCGCACCGCCATCTGGTCGCAGATTGAGCGCAACTTCGGCGAGACGGTTGTCGAGGTCGAGCAGCAGATCGAGGCGACACTGCTCGACGAGCGGCTTGCTGCGGCGTTGGATGCCGAGCCTGGTGCGCCCGCATTGAAGTTTTCTCGCCGCTACTACGTGACCGGTCACCGCCTCGTGGAGCTTTCGATTAACATTCACCCAGCCGACCGCTTCACCTACCAGATGAGCATCAAACGCGATCTGACCGGCAAGTGATCACCAGGAGCACGAGATGCATGGCGCTCGGTGGATCGACTGGATTGCACGAACTCTTATGGTGATTGTCATGACAACGACCTCGGCAATCGCGCTTGATTACCCGGCGCCACGGCAAGCGACTTGGATCGTCAAGGACTTTCGATTCACCACCGGCGAAACGCTGTCCGAGTTGAAGCTGCACTATGCAACGCTCGGCAATCCCGACGGCGAGCCAGTTCTTGTGCTCCACGGCACCACGGGCGCTGGTTCCACGATGCTCAATCCGTCGTTTGCCGGCGAGCTGTTCGGCGCTGGCCAGCCACTCGATGCAACCAAGTATTTCATCATTCTGCCCGACGCTCTCGGTGCTGGTAAGTCGTCGAAGCCATCGGACGGGCTCAGAACCCGATTTCCGCGCTTCAGCTATGACGATCAGATCGCAGCCCACCATCGCCTCGTTACCGAGGCTCTCGGAATCAAGCATTTGCGTCTCGTGATTGGCAACTCTATGGGCGGCATGCACGCGTGGATGTGGGCTGTAACGTACCCAGACATGATGGACGCCGTTGTCCCCATGGGCTCACTGCCGACCCAGATGTCGAGCCGCAACTGGATGCTGCGCCGGATGATCATCGACTCGATCAAAAATGATCCCGACTACAACGGCGGCAACTACAGCGCACAGCCGAAGGCCGCACGCACTGTTATGGTCTACTTCGGTATCGCGACGAACGGCGGAACCATTGCCACTCAGCTTCAGGCGCCGACGCGCGCGCTTGCCGACAAGCTCCTGCAAGAGCGGATGGCCGCACCCTTCAGCGCCGACGCCAATGACATCATCTATCTCTTTGATGCCTCGCGGGACTATGATCCGGAGCCAGGTCTCGAGCGTGTTACAGCCGCCGTCCTTGCCATTAACTCCGCCGATGACGAGCGCAATCCACCCGAGACTGGTCTCATGGAGCGGGGCATCAGGCAGCTGAAAAACGGCCGTCAGCTACTCATTCCCGCCAGCACCGAAACCCGGGGCCACGGCACCACCGGCAACGCCAGGTTCTGGAAGGAAGAGCTGCGAATTTTCCTCGCGTCGGTTCCCCGCAGGTCGGGCTGAGCGTACTCACTCGCGTTCGATAGAATGCACTCGCCACCGGCCTAATGCGCGCGGCTGATGCAGAAGTCGACGACCTCCGCGAGCGCCGTTTTCGGTGCGCTTTCCGGGAAAATCGCCAGAGCATCGCGCGCCATGGCACCATAGGTGCGTGCGCGCTCCAATGTCGCTTCAATCGCCTTGTGCTTCTTGATGGTTGTGACTGCCGTCGCAAGTTCCTTGTCGCCGTTCTCGCCATCGACCAGCGCCTTTCGCCAGAAAGCGCGCTCCGACTCCGAGCCGCGGCGATAGGCGAGGATCACAGGCAATGTAATCTTTCCCTCTCGGAAATCATCGCCGACCGATTTGCCGAGCCGTTCGCTGTCGCCGGCGTAGTCGAGCGCATCGTCGACGAGCTGAAATGCGATGCCGAGATTGCGGCCGAACGACTTCAATGCTGCCTGCTCTGCCGCCGGGCGATTGGCGATAGCGCCTCCGACCTCGGCCGCCGCCGAGAATAGCGCTGCCGTCTTGGCATTGATAATTGCAAGGTATTCGTCTTCCGTAGTCGACATGTTCTTTGCGGCGGCGAGTTGCATCACCTCGCCCTCAGCGATCACTGCTGCGGCATTGGACAGAATTTTCAGCGCCTGCATCGATCCGACATCGACCATCATCCGGAACGCCTGTCCGAGCAGGAAGTCGCCGACAAGAACACTGGCTTGATTGCCCCAGACGAGACGCGCCGTCTTTTTGCCGCGTCTGACATCGCTGTCGTCGACGACATCGTCGTGAAGCAGTGTTGCCGTATGCATGAACTCCACGGCCGACGCTAGACGGATGTGGCCTTCACCCTGGTAGCCCGCCAGCTTGGCTGCTGCGATCGTCAGCATCGGCCGCAGCCGCTTGCCGCCCGAATCGATCAGGTGATGCGCGAGCTTCGGAATGAGCTCGACGTCTGACACCGCCTTGTCGAGTATGATCCGGTTGACCCCGGCCATGTCGAAAGCCACCAGATCCATGATCGGCTTCAGTCCGGCAGCTGGATCGCGCGCCTCGCCCAGGGAAATAACAACGCCCACGCCGTAACCTCTATTTTCCGCCGCTGGCCCAGCGCCAGCCATGATTTTCGTGTAAAAGCTATATTGCGGAGAGACCCGCCTCGATCAAGTCGAATTGCCGCTATCAGCGGCCGGAGGCGTCATAGTGCGTGAGTTGCTGAAGACCAACGACCCTATCCTTCTGAGCTTTGCGACTTCACCCCTGAAGGAGGCTGGCTTGGCCTATCATGTTGCTGATACCCATATCAGCATCGTCGAGGGTTCGATTGGTGCCTTTCCCCGCCGCCTGCTGGTGCTCGAAGCCGATGAGACTCAAGCGCGCCGCCTGCTTCTCGACGCCGGTCTTGCGGACGAGTTGCACGTGGAATCGCAGGCCGAGACTCCGGCTGCCTCTGGTTGGCGACCTCTGATTAAGCCGGCATGAGCCAGGTTGACTACATTGGCGATGTTACCGAGGACGCCTTCCTCGGTGGCGCGCTTCACGTCTTCCAGCCCGCCCGCGGATACCGGGCTGGCATGGACGCCGTTCTGGCGGCAGCGGCTGTTTCCATCGATGCAACCGCCGAGAGGGCCGAAGTTCTCGACGTAGGATCCGGAGTCGGGGTTCTGGGGCTGTGCTTGGCCCGGCGCTGCCCGCAAGCAAATGTCACTCTCGTCGAGAATGATCCTGCCATCGCAGCTCTTGCCCACAAGAACGTCACTCGAAATGGTCTGCAGTCACGGGTCCGCGTCGTCGCCGCCGATGTGATGGCCGGCGGGGCAGGCCTCGAACCATTGCACAGTTCCGGCAAGCTCGCGCCGGGCTCGTTTCAATACGTTGTTAGCAACCCGCCCTATGCGTTCCATGGCGAGGGCACGGCGTCTCCCTACGACGGGAAGGCGCGTGCCCATTCCATGCCGCAAGCCGGTCTCGATGCTTGGATCCGCTTCATGACGGCCGCCTGCACCAGCGGTGGCACAATTACGCTGATCCAACGCACCGAAGCGTTGCCTGAGCTGCTGTCCGCGCTGGACTCGCGATTTGGCGCCATCGAGATCCTTCCATTGCACGCGCGGAGCGGTGAACCAGCGCGGCGTGTGATTGTTCGTGGGATCAAAGGCAGCCGCGCACCCCTGCGCCTGTTGGCCGGACGCCGCATCCACACGCATGGACAGGCCTTCGACCCCGCCATAGAAGCGGTGCTCCGCAATGGCGCGCCGCTTGTGCTGTGAAGCGACCCGCGTCATCTCATCGGCCCGCCATTGCGAGCCCGCGATGATGATGATTTAGTGGGCTTTAGGGCACGTGGCCCGGCAAGAAAGGCCGCACCTCGACATGCTTTGGTTCTCGCGTAAGCCTGTTGTTCCCGTGCTGAGGTTCTCCGGCCCGATCGGCATGGTGACACCCCTGCGACCCGGACTTTCGTTGGCGACTGCTGCAACAGCGATCGAGAAAGCTTTTGCGTTGTCCAAAACGCCATCGGTCGCAATGATCGTGAACTCCCCCGGCGGCTCTCCGGTGCAGTCACACCAGATCTACAGGCGCGTTCGGCAGCTCGCACAGGAGCACAACAAGCGCGTCTATGTTTTCTGCGAGGACGTGGCTGCTTCCGGTGGCTACTTATTGGCACTCGCCGGTGACGAGATTTACGTGGATCCATCTTCGATCGTCGGCTCCATCGGCGTAATCTCATCGAGTTTCGGCTTCGACAAGGCGATCGAGAAGCTCGGCATCGATCGTCGCATTTACACCGCTGGTGTCTCCAAAGCGACGCTCGATCCCTTCCTGCCGGAAAAACCCGACGACGTCGCGCGGCTCAAAGCAGTGCAGGAGGATGTACACAACGCGTTCATTGCAGTGGTGAAGGAGCGGCGCGGGCCAAAGCTGGCAGCTGCGGACGGCGAAATTTTCTCAGGTGCCTTCTGGTCGGGCCCACGCGCGGTTGAATTCGGCCTTGCCGATGGCATCGGCGACGTGCGCAGCAAAATGCGAGACCTCCATGGCGATAAGGTCCGGTTGCGACCGATCCCCTTGCAATCCGGCGGCTTGCTGTCGCGCCTTCGACGCCAGGAAAGCCCTCCGGGGCACCTTGGCCCTCTGCCGACAGGCCCTGCCATAACCTCGTCATGGCCAGATGATGTGGTTTCCGCTGTGGAGCTCAGGGCGCTCTGGTCGAAGTTCGGACTTTGAACCAGGAGCTCAGCAGGGCTGATGAAAGGTAAGATATAATGCCGCAGTTGCTCGGTCTCGTGTTGATCGGAGCCGGCGTGATCGCCGGCGTCAAGGCCCTTCGCAGCATCGCGCACCGCGTGTCCGAAGAGATGCAGCGACAAGCAGATACCGTCCGGCAAAATGAAGCGGGACAGGCCGCGGACGGTGCTTCGCTGAAGGATCTCGGTCGACTCGAGCTCGACCCGCATTCCGGCGTCTACAAGCCGCGCTCAAGCTGATCGCCTACACCGCTCGCTGGGCCGCCCGCATTGCCCGCCACACCCGCTGGGGCGTAGCAGGACCGAAAATGTGCACCTCTCCGTAGGGCGCGAGCGCGTCATAAATCGCATTGCCGATCGCCGGAAAAGCGGCAATCGCGCCGGCCTCGCCGCACCCTTTGACCCCCAGCGGATTGGTTGTGCAGCGCGTTCCATTGAACGACAGCGATATCCGGGGCATGTGATCGGCGCGCGGCATGGCGTACTCCAAGAAGGAGCCTGTCAGCGGCTGACCACTATCCGCATCGAACGTCGCGCCCTCCAGCAGCGCCTGGCCGACACCTTGCACGATGGCACCGTGTGCCTGACCCGACGCGATCATCGGATTGACCAGCACCCCATAATCGTCGACCGCCGTATATCGATCGAGCACGACTCGGCCAGTCTCCGGATCGATCTCGATCTCGACAACGTGGGTTCCGTTTGGAAACGTCATCCACTCTCGCGTCCAGCTGTAGTAGCTATCAAGCGGTGTGTCGGCCTCCCGCGCACGAGCGGCAACCTCGAGGAGGCCGGCAGATCGGTTCGTGCCAGCGGCTATGAAAATTCCATCCTCGAAGCGCACATCGCCTTCCGCAACGCCGAGCATCTTTGCCGCCACGGCCTTGCCCTTCTCGACCACTGCCTCCGATGCACGCCATATCGCAGTGCCGCCCATATAGGTCGACCGAGAGCTGCCCGAGCCGCCACCTATAGGCACGAGATCCGTATCTCCCTGACGAAATCGAATCAGCTCATTTGGAACACCGAGACGATCGGCAAGTATCTGCGGGAAGGTGGTCGCGTGCCCTTGGCCGAGACTGTGCGTTCCCGTCATCAGCGAGACGGTTCCATCGTTTTCGAACTTGATATGCACGTTCTCGTGCGGCGATCCGCCGGTGCCTTTGATGTGATAAGCAAACCCGAGCCCGCGCAGCAGACCGCGCGCTTCGCTGCTTTTCCGACGCCCGTCGAATCCTGGGACATCGGCCTCCTTCAGCGCACGATCCAGCGTGTCTGGAAAAGCACCGCTATCGACCGTCTCACCGAACGCGTTGGTCATTGGCATCGCAGCGGCCGGCACCATGTTCCGGCGGCGCAGCTCCGCGCGATCGATGCCGGTCCGGCGTGACGCCACATCGATCAATCGCTCGATGATGTTCACCGCCTCGGCAAATCCTGGGCCGCGCGTGACGCCAACCGGCGTCGTATTGGTGAACACCGCGCCAATGCGCAGAGCGATCGCCGGAATGCGATACACCGTTCCCGGCAGGTGGATGTACTGGAACGTCTGCACGCCGGCGGTGCTCATCAGGTAGGCACCGGCATTGGCCACGCTCTCGATTCGGAGCGCGAGAAAGCGACCGTCTGCATCGATCGCCAGACTCGCTGTCGCCACCTGATCGCGCGCTTGATGGTCGGACAGGAACACTTCACTCCGAGTCGCGATCCATTTGACTGGCCGCCCGACGATCTTCGCAGCCCACGCCGTCAGCGCATACTCCGCATATGTGAAGTTCTTCGCGCCGAAATTGCCGCCGACATCGGGCGCGATGAACCGAACCTTCGCTGGGTTAACGCCCAGCGCTCGAGCGACGTTGTCGCGAATGGCATGAATGTTCTGGCTCGAGACGTGCACCGTGAACCGACCGGAGTGGGCATCGAATGTCCCGATCGCTCCACGCGGCTCCATGGGATTTGTAACGATGCGGTGATTATCGACATCGATCGTCACCACATGCCGCGCGTTGGCAAAAGCTGCCGTCACCCCCACCGAGTCTCCGGTTTCCCAGTCGAGACACACGTTTTCAGGCGCCTCGGCTGAAATCTGCCGAGCGCCCGCGGCACGTGCTTGCGCAACGGTCACAGCGGCATCGAGCGGCGCGTAGTCGACCGACACCAGCTCGACGGCGCTCATCGCTTGCGACAGCGTCTCGGCAACGATCATTGCCACAGGTTCACCCACATAACGAACCTTGCCATCAGCCAGCAGTGGTTGTGGGCTGTAGGCGAGCGGCTCGCCGGTCTTCACATTCTTGTCGTAGGAAGGCCGAAGCGGCATCAACCCATCGCGCGCCGCTTCGGCTGCCGTAAGCACCGTTTGCACGCCTGGCGCTTTTCGCGCAGCGGTTGCGTCGATCTTTTTGATCAGGGCGTGCGCATGCGGCGAGCGTAGCACCACTGCAAAACAGAGACCCGGCATATCGAGATCATCGAGATATCTTCCGCGCCCCGTCAGGAATGCTTCATCCTCCCGTCGGAGCGGCTGATCGCCGATCTTTGATCTGGTCATCGTGGCCTCATCGCCCGCTTGGCATCTGTGGCGTGAGCCTCGCACGCGACCACTCAGGGGTCCATCATCGAAATCGACTCGCAGGTCTGCAGCGGTCAGTAGCGTCAAGGTAGCCGCGGCTTGAAGTTCAGCGACCGATAGCGGTCATACATCACGATAGCGCCGGCCATCGCCACATTGACGCAGAAGTTGGTCGGAATCTTCACCACGTGGTCGCAGCGCTCGAGCAGCGCCGGTGAAAGCGAGCCAAGCTCAGGCCCCAACACGTAGGCAGCGCGCGGCGGGTGCTTGAATGCGGGCAACTCGACTGCATCGTCCAGCAGCTCGATGCCAACCAACTGGCACCCCTGCGGCAACACAAGAGAGTCGACGCTCGACCAGTCGTAATGCGGCAGGTGTCGTGCGCTGCGCGACGTGTCGGCAAAGGCTTCAAGCCCTCGATAGTTCGCTCCAATGGTGAACGTGAAGCTCGCACCGAACCCGTGCGCCGAACGCATCAGGTTGCCGATGTTGAGGCTCTTTGAGATCCGCTCGGCCCCGATCGCAAAATAGCCGCGGGCCGGAAGCTGCTCGGGCATAGGGGTCATGACATCGATTCCGCGTCCAGACCTGACGGGGACCCCGTCACCATCGCCTGAAAATGGTACTGCGCCAATCCTCTTCCTGCTGGCGAGGTGGAGCTTTGCGGAAAGGTTCCAACGGCTCTATTGGCTGGGCAAGCGGCCGTGGCACAGCTGGGCCAATAGGAAATTGACTCTGGGGCGCGCGATAGACCTGCTGTTCCCACGCCGGCGATACGACCCCGCGTTGAGCGACAGGAACGGGCAGCGCGGCAAGCTTTCTGGCTCCGCTCGCCTCTGCCATCCTGTCGTAGTCGGCCAGAGTGATCTGGCCCCTGGTCGGCTCCATGTGAACTACTCTGTAGCCCCTGGCCTTCAGCTCCGATAGCAGCTGGTAGAGCGCACCGGCCGTCGACGGCTGGATGTCATGGAAAAGAATGATGCCCTTCCGCTTGGGCTCGAGCTGGCTGAAGACGTTGCGGATCACCGCCGTGGGGCTTCGCGTGCGGAAGTCGTACGAGTCGATATCGATCGAGAAGATGCCCGTATTGCGCTCCCGCAAATGGGCCTGCATCGATGACGGATCGCTGAGGTAGGGAAACCTGAAAAAAGGCGCTGCTGGCGCGCCCAGCGCCCTTTGCACGGCGCTGATCCCAAGCTCGACCTCTTTGCGCGCCTCGCTGGCGCCGATCTGTGCCAGATTCTGGTGCGACCAGGTGTGCGTTGCAACGGTATGTCCGCGATCGGCAACCCGGCGAACCAGATCCGGATAGAGCAGAGCCCGCTGTCCGACCATGAAGAACGTCGCCTTGGTGCAATGTGCATCAAGGACATTGAGGATTTGCGGCGTCAGCTCCTTGTGCGGACCGTCATCGAAGGTGAGGATGACCTCACCCTCATTGAGGGGACCGTGTCCTGGATACTGGTTCTGGCCGAACCTTGGACCACCTTTGGTCTCGATCTGAATCGTTCGAGCAAGGCCGATCGACTGCGGCGTGCACTGGCGGGGCGTTTGCGCAAGGGCGCCCGCCATAAGCGCGCCAACTCCGGCAATGCCGAGTAGCGCCAAGACAAATCTGCCGCGCATGTCCCCTCGCAACCGCTTTATCGGTCCCCCTCGCATGCCATAGATCGATGTCTTGACGGCAATGCTGAGCAATCATAACGCCTTGAGCAGAGCGATCCGGTCGACCGCGTCAGCCGTGAACGATCCTACAAACCGATTGTGGCAGCACCACTATACAGGTTGCCACAGCGGCAGCTCCGCCTCTGTGTGTGGAACACTGTTCAGGAGAGCCTATGCAAGAGCCGCTTAAGGAGCTGGAGGTCGAAGCGCCTGCGCAAGCGGCATCGACCGACCTCGTCGCGGCCTTGAAGTCGGCCCTGAATGAGGAGCGAGCAGATGACGTTGCCGCACTCTGCAGGGATCTCAAAGCCCCGGATCTGGCGGATGTCATCGAGCTGCTGCCGCCCGACGACCGCATCGCGTTGATCCAGGCTCTCGGACCGAGCTTCGACCCCGAGGTTCTGCCAGAGCTTGACGCCGGCGTTCGTGATCAGCTGTCCGAAGCTTTGCCGAACGCAGTCCTCGCGAGGGCTGTTGCCGAGCTCGATACCGACGACGCAGCCTATGTTCTGGAAAGCCTCGAGGAGGCAGACAAGCAGGAGGTGCTCTCTCAGATCCCCTCGAGCGACCGCGCTGCGCTGGAGAGGAACCTCGAGTACCCCGAGGAAACCGCCGGCCGCCTCATGCAGACGGATTTCGTGGCGGTTCCCTTGTTCTGGCAGGTTGGCCAGGTGATCGATCACATGCGCGAGACCGCGGACCTGCCTGAGACATTCTCGGACATCATCGTCGTCGACCCGACTTACCGGGTGCTGGGTAGCGTCGACCTCTCTCGCCTGCTGCGAACCAAGCGCCACGTCGGCATCGGCGAAATCATGGATCGCGAAAGCCACGTGGTACTGGCAACCGCAGACCAGGAGCAGGTGGCGCGGCAATTCGAGCGTTACGACCTGAAATCCGCGCCAGTGGTCGACGCCAACGACCGGCTCGTCGGTGTCGTGACCGTCGACGACGTGGTGGAGGTCATCGAGGAGGAGACCGAAGAGGACTTGCGCCTCCTCGCTGGCGTCGGCGACGAGAGCTTGACGGACACCGTCATCCCAACGGTCAAGAGCCGGTTTCTTTGGCTCTTCATCAACCTCGGGACGGCACTGCTCGCCTCATCGGTGATCAAGCTGTTCGATGCCTCGATCGAGCAGATGGTGGCGCTCGCCGTGCTGATGCCGATCGTCGCCTCAGTGGGCGGCAATGCCGGCACTCAGACCATGGCCGTTGCCGTCCGCGCGCTCGCGACGCGCGATCTGGGCCCCATCAACGCCAGCCGCGTCATTCTCCGTGAGGCGTCCGTCGGGCTCATCAATGGCCTGCTGTTTGCGGTCATCATGGCGCTGGTCGTAATCTTCTGGTTCGGCACTGGCAAACTCGGTCTGGTCATTGCAGCAGCCATGATCTGCAATCACTTAGCCGCGGCTCTGGCCGGAATTTTGATCCCTTTGACCTTGGACCGATTAGGCTATGATCCGGCAGTCGCGTCCGGCGTATTTGTCACGACAGTTACAGACGTCGTCGGCTTCTTCGCATTTCTCGGATTGGCGACAAAAATGTTGTTGTAGGGCGTCGCAACCAGCTGAACTCCTATATTGGGCATCGCACGATGTCGTTCCTCATCCGCCGCCTTGAAGCCAAGGACAAAGTCCGCTGGGAACAGCTGTTCCGCGGCTACATCACGTTCTACAAGGCGACCATCCCCGACGACGTGATTGAACTGACCTGGCAACGGCTCATGGCAGGAACGCCGGACTTTCACATCGGGCTCGGTGCGGTCTGCGAAAAGGGCACTCTCGTCGGGATTGCCCACGTGCTGTTTCACAGATCGACGTGGTCACCGACCACGTACTGCTATCTCGAGGACCTGTTCGTTGATCCGGACATCCGTGCCCAGGGCGCCGGCCGCCGCCTGATCGAGGCGGTTTACGCCGAGGCCGACGCCCGGAAATGCACCCGCACCTACTGGGCGACACAAGAGTTCAATTACCGGGCCCGCGGCCTCTACGACCAGATGGCCACCAAGTCGGTTTTCGTGCAGTATCGGCGCTGAATCGCTCGCAGTTTCAGCTCGAACCCCAGGGTGTTTCCATGCCTGTCGCAAGCCTTGGCTATGTCGGAATCCGCTCCGATCGCATTGATGACTGGGCAGAGTACGGCCCAAAGCTGCTCGGCCTCGAGCTGATCGAGCGCACACCGTCTATGTTGCGCTTCCGCATGGACGATCGCCAGCAGCGCATCGTTGTCACCAAGGACGAACGCGAGAGCAATCACTTCGGTTGGGAGGTGGCGGATGCCGCCGAGCTTGACGCGATCGCGGGACGGCTTGAAGCTGCCAAGACACCCGCGCGGCGGTTAACTTCCGCGGAAGCAGAATCGCGCCGCATTGCAGCTGGCATTCAGTTTGCAGATCCTGCCGGCAATCGCCTCGAAGCATTTCACGGCCAGGAAGCAACGGATAAGCCATTCAATCCCGGCCGGCCGATTTCGGGCTTTCGTACTGGCGTGATGGGTATGGGCCATGCCGTGCTGCACGTCCAAAGCGTCGACGATTTACGCTGGTTCTATCAGGACGTTCTGGGGTTCCGAATCAGCGACTACGCGCTGAAGCCCTTCAAGGCATATTTCTTTCACCTGAACCCACGGCATCACAGCCTGGCGCTGATCGAAACCGGCAAGCGCGGCATCCATCACGTCATGATGGAGCTGATGAACCTCGACGACGTAGGCCAAGCCTATGACATCGCCATGGCAGGGCAGAAGGTCTCGACCACTCTCGGCCGGCACACCAACGATTTCATGACGTCGTTCTACGCGAAATCGCCCGACGATTTCATGGTCGAGTACGGCTGGGGCGGACGCACCATCGATCCCGCAACCTGGCAGCCGAGCGAGATGAAGTACGGACCGAGCCTCTGGGGTCACGATCGTACCTGGCTGCCGCCGGAGCAGCTCGCCGCCGCCCGCGAGTTCCGCGCTAAAGCCGCGCAAGATGGGCTGCGCCAGCCCGTGCAAGTCAGCGACGGCAACTTCCGCACCGGCTTCAGTGGCTGCGCGTGGTGGGAGGAAACCAAGCGGCAGGGGTGATCTGCTCGCCGGGGCTTTGGATCGACGGTCGCTTGCCCCACCACCACTCTTCCCTATAGTGCGCCGCCAATGAGCACGGCTCAGCACCGAGAGGGGACCCGCGACCATGGCCGACACGAAATATGACGTCCTTGGTATCGGCAACGCCATTGTCGACATCATCGGGCGGTGCGACGACACCTTCCTGACCAAGCATGGCGCTCCGAAAGGCCATATGCGCCTCGTCGATGCGGCAACCGTAAAGAGCCTCTACGAGGCTATGGGACCTGCTACCGAGATCTCGGGTGGCTCCGGTGCCAACACCATGGTTGGCATCGCATCATTCGGTGGCAAAGCCGCCTTCATCGGCAAGGTTGCCGACGACGAGTTCGGCAAGATTTTCACCCACGATATTCGCGCTGCCGCCGTTGCGTTCGAGCCGAAGCCCGCCCGTGGCGGAGAGCCGACCGCACGCTCTCTGATTCTGGTGACGCCCGATGGCGAGCGCACCATGAACACCTTTCTTGGCATCAGCCCGGAGCTGAATGAGGGCGAGGTCGACCCCGAGCTGGTCCGGCAAGCCAAGGTGGTCTACCTCGAAGGCTACCTTTTCGATCGGCCCGACGCGAAGGCCGCCTTTCGCAATGCTGCAAAGTTGGCCAAGGACGCCGGCCGCGAGGTCGCCCTGACGCTTTCGGACTCCTTCTGCGTCGATCGGCATCGCAACGAGTTTCTCGAGTTGATCAAGGACCAGGTGGATATTCTCTTCGCGAACGAGTCTGAAATCACTTCGCTCTACAAGACCCAGAATTTCGAGGACGCATCGCGTCTGGCCCGCCAGCATGCCAAGATTGCGGTACTGACCCGGAGCGCAAAAGGCTCCCTTATACTCTCGGGCGACAAGGCGGTGACTGTGGCCGTCGAACCGGTGAAGCATGTGGTGGATACGACCGGTGCCGGTGACCTTTACGCCGCCGGCTTTCTCTACGGCTATACGGCTGGCAAGCCGTTCGAAACATGCGGGCGATTGGGCAGCATTGCAGCCGCGGAAATCATCAGCCACATCGGAGCAAGGCCCGCAACCGCACTGAAATCACTCATCAAGCAGCGCGGAGTCTAAGCAAGCTTTTCGCCTTGCAGGGTGCGTGCTCACCCTCTCCAGCGGCATCGCTTCGAGCGTTCCTGCTAGTCGAACAGAAACGAAGAATTCAGGCTTTGAACGCGTTGGCAGACCGCATGGCGTGGCCCAACTGCAATTGTCTGCTGCAAATTTCCGGGCAACACTCTGTTAGCAGATTTATTATTTGATCACCCCTCTGAATTATTCATAAATGCGGGCGCTGGCTCATCCTTCTCTCCCCCTAACGTGAGCCGCTCTTGCCGCGCACCTGATCGACTGTCGTCGGTGCGCGGCATTTCTTTTTGGTTCTCACCCGTCCTCGTCGATGCGGGATTCGGCAGCCTCGGCCTGCCGCTCAGCGACAAACTTGATGATTGTTGCAGCCGTCTCTTCGATCGAGCGGCGGGTAACGTCGATGACGGGCCAGCCATGCCGCGCGAAAAGACGACGCGATTGCGCGATCTCGTTGGCGATTTGCTGCTTGTCCACGTAGTCGTCGAGCTTGCGATCCGCCAGAAGGTGTACGCGATTGCGCCGGATCTCGGCGATGCGATCCGGGCTCGCAACCAATCCCACCACGAAGGCTCGGTGCGATGTGCCGAGCGCAGCCGGCGGCTCGATACCCGGTACGAGTGGCACGTTAGCGACCTTGTAGCCGCGCTGCGCGAGATAGATGCTGGTCGGAGTTTTCGACGTGCGCGAGACACCCAAGATAATGATGTCTGCCTGGTTGAGGTCTTCGGGCAGGTGTCCGTCGTCGTGAGCCATGGTGAAGTTCAGTGCATCGATGCGGCGGAAATACTCCGCGTCGAGCACATGCTGGCCGGCAACGATGGGCGTTTGCGGCGCACCGAGGTAGGATTCGAACACCTTCATGATCGGATCGAGGACGTGCAGGCAGGGCACTTTCAGCTCCCGGCAGCGTTGTTCGAGATCTTCCGAAAGCTGCCTGTTGACGATCGTGTACAGCACGATACCGGGAGCAGAGGAGATTTCCTGGATCACCCGGTCAAGCTGACGCTGTGTGCGCACCAGCGGATGGACATGCTCGATGGGTCGCACCTGGGCGTATTGCACGGCAGCCGCCTTGGCGATCGTGGTCAGCGTCTCGCCGGTTGCGTCGGAGATCAGATGCAGGTGGAAATAGCTTGGCAGCACGGATGCCATGACGTGTCCTCCGGGCGGTCGAAATGCTCCGCCCCACGTCACCGGAACTGCTTCGCAGACACTCCGTCAAGCGTGATTGCCAGGTACCGGCGTTGGGGACAGCCTGTGGAACGATTCCGTAGGTTCTCCACTCCTGTCAGCCAAGACGATCATCGCGCCGGATAACCCGGTCTTTATCAACGGTCTTCTCAACACTTTGACCCGCCGGGGTGCCCCTTTCCCGATGCATGCAACCGATCACGTGTCGTCCAGCAGATCGCGAGCTCCTGCCAAGCGCCCATCAACAGCTTGCCCGCACGCGGCAGCCCTTGCAACGCGGGGCCAAGTGACTGCTTCTGATAGGCGTTTCACCGCTTGTGCCCTCTGCGCTGACTCGATACCTGATCTAGAGCAGCATCTGCCAACTCGCGTGGCAACGTGTGGATGGTCGTCTGCCAACGCGGAATTCACGCAATCCCCGGCTAAAGAATCTTCAACAGCAACCTTAGACCTTCATTGAAGGATTCAAAGTTTCGATGCGTCCACCGTCAAACCCAGCCAGCAAGCGCCGCTTCCTGCGGCCATTCCAAGGGCAAGCCCTCTCGCCACCGCCGATCTGGCTGATGCGGCAAGCAGGCCGGTATCTCCCCGAGTATCGTGAAGTGCGCGCCAAAGCGGGCGGCTTCCTGAACCTCTGCTACACGCCCGCGCTGGCCGCTGAGGTGACCTTGCAGCCGATCCGGCGCTACGGCTTCGATGCAGCGATCCTGTTCTCCGACATCTTGGTGGTACCGGATGCACTCGGCCAATCCGTGCGCTTTGCCGAAGGCGAAGGCCCGCTGCTCGATCCAATCCGCTCGGCGGCCGATCTCACCCGCTTGTCACCGGCCGCGACTCGGTCCAAGTACGCGCTCGTCGCCGAAACGGTGCAGAGGCTCCGGCAGGATCTGCCGTCCGAGACCGCCCTGATCGGCTTCTGCGGCGCGCCATGGACGGTCGCGACGTACATGGTGGAAGGACGTGGTTCGAAGGATCAGGCTGCTGCGCGTCTGTGGGCGTATCGGGATCACGACGGCTTCAAGACGCTCATCGACATCCTGGTCGAGCAGTCGGTTGAGTATCTGTCGGCGCAGGTGAATGCCGGCGCGGATGTGCTGCAGATTTTCGACACCTGGGCCGGCAGCCTGCCTGACGACGAGTTCGACCGCTGGGTCGTCGAGCCGACCAAGACAATCGTCTCCAAGCTGAAGGAGCGCCACCCGAAGGTGCCGATCATCGGCTTTCCGCGCGGCGCGGGAAGCTCGTCGCTTTGGTACGTCTCGGAAACGGGTGTCGACGGGATCGGCTGCGACACGGCGATGCCGCCTTACATGATGGCCGAGGCCTTCGCCGGCGAGAACGTGGTCGTGCAGGGCAATCTTGATCCGCTGTTGCTGGTAGCCGGCGGCGAGGCGCTCGAGGAGCGTACGCATGAGATCCTGGAGCGCATGAGCGGCCAGCGCTTCATCTTCAACCTCGGTCACGGCATTGTGCCCGAGACGCCGCCGGAGCATGTGGCGCGGCTGGTGGAGATCGTTCGCAACTGGCGGCCGCAAGGCGAGTGAGATTATGTAGGCTACAGTGCTTTTCGTGCGGCGACGGCGAGGTCTGGCCGATCGGTAGTGAACACCACGGCGCCATGCGCGAAGGCCCGTTCGATGGCCAGTGGATCGTTGACCGCATAGCATCCATAGCGAAGCCCCCGATGCCGTGATTCATCGGCATGCGCGAGGGTGCTTTGTGAAATGTGAAGCGCGATCTCCGGGACGCCGGAAGCAGTGGCTGACGCAAGGATGCCATCGAGGCCATGCTCATCGAAGAGCGACGGCGCGACGAGCCAAAGCATCCTCTCCCCGAAGCCGGCCGCGCGGACACCGGCGAGATAGCGCGGGTCAAACGATGTGAAGGTGGTGCGGGCCACCATCCCGAACCGCTCGAGCGAGGCGAGCGCGCGCGGCAGGAGCGCCGGGTCGGCATCACCCGCCGCCGTTCGCTTCAGCTCGAGACGAAGCCCAAGCTGCGTTGGCTGCATCAGCGCCAAGAGGTCGTCGAGATGCGGAATCGTGTCGGTTTCGGTGCCTTTGATCCGGATGCGGGACAAGACCGCCCATTTAAGCGCGCCTGCAGAACCTGTTGCTTCCGTCGTCCGGTTGAGCGTGGCATCGTGGAGGATGAAAGGCTCGCCGTCAGCGCTGAGGTGAATGTCGGTTTCGATCTGATCGACATCGAGCCCCAAAGCTCCGCGAAACGCCGTCAGACTGTTCTCCGGCCAAAGCCCCGCCCCACCCCGATGGGCGGCAATTCGAGCAATGGGGCGTTGTCCAAGCATGTGGTAGTCCTCTGCGACCGTTGACAAGCAAGTCCTGTCGAGCACGAGAGGTGACGGATTTCACAGCGTTCGGAAAGGACAACGGAGGCCGCTAGGTTACTAGCCGAAGGCGCTGTGAATTCGCCACGATCCTCGCCCACTGTGCCGCCAGCGTCCAGACCATCTTCCTACACTGCAGGGAACTGATGATCACTCGACAGACGGCAAGGTCTTGAGCATAGGAACAATGCAAACAAAGTCGAGTTCGCCTGCAGTTCGGGCCGGCATAGCGCTGGCGATCACGGCGATTGGCGCTGTTGCCGTTGCACTGCTGCTTGGTCAGCGCGCTTACGACTGGATCAAGGCGTTGCATGTCATCGCGATCATATCGTGGATGGCAGGGATGCTCTATCTGCCGCGGCTCTTCGTCTATCATGCGGAGACTAAGCGCGGCACCGAGCAGTCGGAGACCTTCAAGGTGATGGAGGGCCGCCTGCTGCGCGTTATCATCAACCCGGCGATGATTATTGCGTGGGTGACAGGGCTCTGGCTCGCCTGGCAGTCCGGCTACTGGAAGCAGGGCTGGTTCCACGGCAAGCTTCTTGCCGTGATACTGCTCTCCGGAGCACACGGATACTTATCCGCCTCGGTTCGCGCCTTCGCCGCGGACCGCAACGACAAGGACGCCCGCCACTGGCGGATCATCAATGAGGTGCCGACCTTGCTGATGATCGCGATCGTCGTCCTGGTGATCGTGAAACCGTGGTGAGCGCTGAGCCCACCCCACGACGGCGCTCTTTGGCATTCGCTTCGAACGCGGCTGTCATGCCGGTCATCACGGTCTTCAGGCTTACGGCCGGCGTAGAGGCGAATGGTCTCGGCGGTAAGCGGTCATCGGATTCGTGAACAGGCGAGATCGAGGGCAAACAGCGCAATGCGGCGCATTTGTCAGCCAGCCTTCTTCAGCTGTGCGGCGTCAGCGTTGGGGAAAAACAGCTGCTGGCCATCGATCTTGTAAGTGCTTATCGCGGCTTGGCCCTCCTTCGAGAGGATCCAATCGATGAACTGCTGCCCGAGGTCTTTCTTGATGCTTGGGTGCTTCTCCGGGTTCACCAGAATGATGCCGTACTGGTTGAAGAGCTTCTTGTCGCCTTCGACGGCGATCTCAAGATCATCCTTGTTCTTGAAACTGATCCAGGTCCCGCGGTCCGACAGCACATAGGCGCCCATCGATCCCGCCGTATTCAGCGCCGCGCCCATGCCCTGGCCGATCTCGCGATACCACGCGGGCTTGGCGCCGGCCGGATCGAGGTCTGCCACTTTCCAAAGTGCAAGCTCGGCCGCGTGTGTGCCGCTCTTGTCGCCACGCGACACGAAAGGCGCATTGGCGAGATGGATGGCCTTCAGCGCTGTGACGATGTCCTTGCCGCCCTTGATCCGCGCTGGGTCGGCTTTGGGTCCGATCAGAACGAAGTCGTTGTACATCACGTCGAAGCGCTTCACGCCGAAGCCGTCGGCAACGAACTTCTCTTCTTGTGACTTGGCGTGGACGAACACAACGTCGGCATCACCGCGCCGCGCCGTGTCGAGAGCCTGCCCCGTACCTTGTGCGACGACTTTCACGTCGATGCCCGATTTTGCCTTGAATATGGGGAGGAGGTGGCCGAAGAGGCCTGAATCCTGTGTCGATGTGGTCGAGGCGACGACGATCGACTTGTCTTGTGCGGCGGCCAGGGTGGGGCTGATCGACAGGGCGGTGACGAGCAGCATGGATCTGAGTTTCATTGTCGTTCTCTTTTTTATAGGACGAGTTCGCCAGCGATGAACCGGCGGCCGGCCTCGCTGGAGGGTTGTGTGAAGAATGCGTTGGCGGGCGCGTGCTCGGCGACCCGACCCTTGACCAGCAGCACCACATCACCCGCGAGGCGGCGCGCTTGGCCTAGCTCGTGCGTGGCAAACACGACTTTCACGCCGGACGCCGCGACCCGGGCAATCAAATCCTCGACAATCTTGGTTTGCGCCGGATCGAGACTGGCGGTTGCTTCATCAAGTAGCAGCAGCTTCGGTTCCCTAGCGAGCGCGCGGGCAATTGCCAGCCGTTGATACTCGCCGCCGGAAAGCTTGCGTGCGGGGCGATCCGCAAGCGCGGCAAGGCCCACCATCTCCAGCAATCGCGCAATCCTGCCGGCGCGCCTGTCGCGCCCAGCCGCTTCGAGTGCGAATGCGATATTGGCCGCGACGCTCCGGCGCAGCATCACCGGCTTCTGCAAGACGATGGCGCGTTCGTCGCCGGAGCGACTGATGCTTCCCGACGTTGGCTCGATCAGCCCCATCATGGCGCGCAGCAGCGTTGTCTTGCCGGAGCCATTGGGACCGATCAGGGCCGTCGGCGAGCCCGAGCCAATCATAAGCGTGACGTCATCGAGGAGTGTCGCTCCTCCCGCACCCACCGAGACGCGATCGAGCTGCGCGATGGCAACCGGCGCTGTAATGTCGAGGCTATCCCGCATGCTGCTCCGCCCATTGGCGTACACTCCATGCTGCGGCGTTTATCAGCATGACAATAACGATCAGCACGAGCCCCAGACCGATGGCCAGCGACAGGTTACCTTTCGATGTTTCGAGCGCAATCGTCGTGGTCATGACGCGCGTATGTCCGGCGATGTTGCCGCCGACGATCATCACCGCACCGACTTCTGCGGCCGCACGCCCAAACCCCGCCAACAGGATCGTCACCAGCGGATAGCGCGCATCCCAGAGCAGCGCCTGGACGCGTGCCAGTGGCGCCACGTTCATGGCCGTGAACTCGTCGCGATACTCGGCCCAGAGATCCTCGATCACCTGCCTGGTGAGGGCAGCGACGATGGGTGTGATCAGCAATGCCTGAGCGATGATCATGGCTTGCGGTGTGAAGAGCAGGCCCAAGCTCCCCAGGGGCCCTGCCCTCGATAGCGCCAGAAAGACGAGCAGCCCGACGACCACCGGCGGTAGTCCCATCAAACCGTTGAGTGCCACGATCAGTGCGTTGCGGCCGGGGAATCGCGTCAGTGCAACGAGTGCGCCCAAGGGCAGGCCCACAACGGACGCGAGCATGGTCGCGGTCAGCGTCACAAGCAATGACAGGCGCACGATCCCGTAGAGCGTCGGATCGCCGGAGAGGATCAGGGACAGCGCACTCGAAGTGTCCAAGGTTCGCTCGCAAAACGCGTTGACGGAGCCCAGTTCTCGTGTTTTCTTCCGACAAGTCAAACAAAAGAAAAAATGCTAAAGTATGCAGACTAATGCAGGCCTACATCTTCTGAACACAGCCGAAGCCGCCGACTATCTGCGGATTAAGGAGCGCAAGCTCTATGAGCTGGTCGCCAATGACGCGATCCCGTGCACCAAGGTCACCGGCAAGTGGCTGTTTCCGCGCTCCGACCTCGATCGCTGGCTGCTCGCCGGGATGGCACGACCCCACGGCGTCGTCCCCGCCGAGCCGCCGCCAATCGTCGGCGGCAGTCACGATCCGCTGCTGCAATGGGCGTTGATCGAAAGCCGGGCCGGATTGGCGATCCTGCCGGAGGGGAGCGAGAACGGATATCGCCGGTTCCTGCAGGGCGAGGTGATTGCGGCGGCGATCCACTTCCACGACCTCGAAGATCTCGGCAAAGACGCGAACGTGGATGTGGTTGCGAAGGAGCCCACGCTCTATGATGCCGTGCTCGTGCACTTCTGTTCGCGTGACCAGGGCCTGCTCGTCGCCAAGGGCAATCCGCTGGGACTGGGCGGCGTCGGCGACCTCAAAGCCAAGACTCTGCGCGTAGCTGTTCGGCCTGACGGCGCGGGTGCTCAGCAACTCCTGCTGGCGTTGCTGAGACGCGAAGGTTTGGAGGCGAAAGCCCTGCGCAATACGCTAATGGCGCCGACCGGACCCGACATCGCCCAAGCCATTCGTGCGGGCCACGCAGATGCCGGTGTAGCGACACGCGCCGTCGCCACTGCCGCCGATCTCGACTTCATTCCGCTCCTCACGGAGCGCTTCGATATCCTCATGCGCCAGCGCGACAGCTACCGACCGCCACTGCAGACCTTTCTCGATCTGATCAAGCAGCCGGCCTTCGCAGCGCGCGCAATGGAGCTCGGCGGGCTGGATGTATCCAAAGCCGGCGAGGTGCGATGGGCGCCGTGATGTGCTCCTGGCGGCGTGCAAAGTCCGCGAGCCGCGATCACGTAGAGCGTCACTCGGGTAGCCGGGCCGGCCAGTTGCCGGCGGCTCATCTGATAAGGGCTGCGTCCAGGTGCCGGGCATGGATGATTGGATTTGCTTCGATCAACCCGACGAAGCTTGGCTCGATCACGAGGACGATCGTCCTTCACGGTAATCTGCGGCACGGAACTGGGCGGCGCCGATAGACCATGAAGTATTCGGCAAGCGCGGAAAAGACGCCTTGGTCCGCGACAACCCGAGCACAGTGCTGTTGAACGATTGCATCACCTGGGCAGGAAACGGCAGCCCTTTCCGGGCGTTAAGGTCTAAGTACTTTACTTCCGCGCCATGAAGCCTTATCTACCCGTTATTCGACAAATACGCCTTCCCGCCCAAGCTGCGGTGGTCGTGCACGTGGGTTCCACGCATTCGATGGGCCTGCGGTCGAGCTTGCCCTCCCCGGGCGGGCACTTCCTTCCCCTTCCTCCTCCTCTGCACCCATCCCAAATCATCCGACATTATCCCGGGTCGCAGCTCAGAGAGTTTCCTGATGCAAGACAAAGTCCAAGACGTACCCGTCCAAGAGGCGGCTGAAACCAAAGACAAACCAATAAAGGTCATGAAGCTTCAGGATCTGAAGGCGAAGTCGCCTACGGAGCTGCTGAGCTTTGCCGAGGAGGTGGGTGTCGAGAATGCGAGCACCATGCGCAAGCAGGAGCTGATGTTCGCGGTTCTTAAACAACTTGCCGCCAAGGACACTGAGATCACCGGCATCGGCGTGGTGGAGGTGCTGCAGGACGGCTTTGGCTTCCTGCGCTCGCCCGACGCCAATTACCTCCCCGGTCCGGACGACATCTACGTCTCGCCGTCGCAGATCCGTCGCTTCGCGTTGCGCACCGGCGACACGGTCGAAGGCCAGATCAGGAGCCCGAAGGACGGCGAGCGCTACTTCGCGCTGATCAAGGTCAACAGGATCAACTTCGAGGATCCGGAGACGCAGAAGCACAAGGTCCACTTCGACAATCTGACGCCGCTCTATCCCGACGAGTGGCTGCAGATGGAGGTCGAGGACCCGACCATCAAGGATCTGTCGCCCCGCGTCATCGACATC
>CAZCQH010000059.1:0-31924 GCA_964500805.1 uncultured Hyphomicrobiaceae bacterium | reverse complement strand
CCGAGTTCTTGACCTTCTTGGCCTTCTTCTTGATCTCGTCGACCACCTGCACGACGGCCTTGTCAATGCCGCGCTTGAGGTCCATCGGATTCATGCCGGCGGCGACCGCCTTGAGGCCCTCGCGAACGATCGCTTGCGCGAGAACGGTTGCCGTCGTGGTACCGTCGCCCGCGACATCGTTGGTCTTCGAGGCCACTTCGCGCACCATTTGGGCGCCCATGTTCTCGAACTTGTCGTCGAGCTCGATCTCCTTCGCGACGGTCACGCCATCCTTGGTCGTGCGGGGCGCACCGAAGCTCTTCTCGATGATCACGTTGCGGCCCTTTGGACCGAGCGTCACCTTCACGGCGTTAGCGAGGATGTCGACGCCGCGCATCATGCGCTCACGAGCGTCGACGGAGAACTTGACGTCTTTGGCTGCCATAGTGGTTTGGTTCCTGAAAAAGGGGGATCAGTCGTCAGCGGTCAGTCGTGGGTGGTTGGAAAGCAAGGCGGGGCGAGCTTTGTGCCAGCCAGTCGAACGATCGGGGCACTTTTCGCCACTGACCACTGACGGCTGACCACTCACCCACTGCACTTCACTTCTCCAGCACGCCCATGATGTCGCTCTCTTTCATGATCAACAGCTCCTGGCCGTCGATCTTGACCTCGGTGCCGGACCACTTTCCGAAGAGGACGCGGTCGCCCTTCTTGAGGTCGATCGGGACGAGCTTGCCCGACTCGTCACGGGCGCCCGGGCCAACGGCGATGACCTCGCCCTGGCTCGGCTTTTCGCCGGCTGTGTCGGGGATGATGATGCCGCCGGCCGACTTGGTCTCGGCGTCTGAGCGCTTGACGACCACGCGATCGTGAAGAGGACGGAACTTCATTGCCATTGTCGCTCCAATTCAGAGGCTTAGCTAAAAGCGGTAAGCCGGATTCGGTGAGAAGAATGCCTGTTAGCACTCATTCTTTTCGAGTGCTAACGCGCGCTTAGATACTTATCGCATGTGGACAAGTCAATGGGTACCTTGCACAAACCCGCCTATTGAGACGTTCAGTGCGTTGCAACGCGAAGCGGCCTTTTCTCCTAGCTCTTTGTGCATATGCACAGATTGAGATCTCGGGGGTGATGATGCCTGCGCAACACCACGCCAACACCGGTCAGCGCAAGGCGCCCCCCGGCCCGCCGATGCGCTTGGTGCCGACGACCATTCGTTGGATTTGGCAGAAGCCCTGCTCTGGCCAAGCCCGAAACGGCCCAGATCAAACTTCCGGGGGCCCTGGATGGTGCTGGGAATTGCACGCTGCCGATTCACGCGGCTAACTGGCCACGCTCCGATCCGGAATGACGATCTCGAACACCGCGCCCGCCGCAGAGTCGATAAGCTCCAGAGTGCCGCCATGTGCGGTGACCAGCTCGTGCGCGATCGCGAGTCCGAGGCCGGTGCCACCCCGGCGCGCCGAGCCCTGAAATGCCTGAAACAGCCGCGCACGCGCCTTGGCCGGGACACCGGGTCCGTTATCGCTCAGCCTCAGCTTGACCGCGTTGTTCGTGCGGTCAGCCGTGACTGTAATCTCACCCCTGGTTCCCGGACCTTGCGCCTCGATCGCCTGAATGGCGTTACGCACAAGGTTGGTGAGGACGCGAAACATGTGCTCGCGATCTGCATCGATCTTGAGCTGCGCATCGAGTGTGACCCGCCAGGCGATCTGCTCACGCGGCAGGCTCAGCCCGTCGCCCACCTCGTCGAGGACCGTCTTCAACCGGAACAGCTCGCGGCGCGGGTCCTGCTCGGCTGCCTTGCCGTACCGCAGCGTGTCGTTGCAGAAGGCAATCGCACGGTCGAGCGAGGCGATCAACTTTGGAGCGAAACGCTGCACCGTCGGATCCGGACTTGATGTCAGCCGATCGGAGAGCAGCTGCGTGTTGGCGAGCAGATTGCGCAGATCATGGTTGATCTTGCTCACCGCGAGGCCGAGCGCGGCGAGGCGGCTCTTTTGGCTCAGCACTTGCGAGAGCTCGCTTTGCATATGGGCCAACTCCCGCTCGGCAATGCCGACCTCGTCGGCTCGTGTCGACGGCACGATGATGCGGCTCCTGTCTTCGGGATTCTCGCTGAAGTGCAGCATGTTGCTAGCGATCCGCATCATCGGTCGAACGAGCAGTTGATTAAGCGCCATGTAGACCAGCGCCGCCGTGATCAATGAGATGATCACCGACAGCCCGAGGATGTTCAGCGCAAACCGGTACATCGCCGACTTGAGTGGCGCCTCGGGCAATACGATCTCGATAACGTCACCGCCGCCGTCGCCTGGCTTGCCAACGACGCGTAGCATCCGGCCCTCGGGGTGAAAAAATACGGCTACCGCATCCCATACCGCTGTGAGCCGGCTCGACCATGTAGCTCCGGTGCCGCCTCGTCCTGCAGTCGTGAGATCATAAGTGTGGTCAACCGCGACTGGCATGTCGGTCTGCAGAATGAGTTGACGCTGCTCGCTACGTTTCAGCGATACCGACTTCACCTGAGCCGTGCGCAACAATTCGCTCTGCAGTGCGAACGGAACATCTCCGGTTGGCGATGCCTCTGCAGCCAGCGAGGCGAGCTGTGCCGCCGTCAATCGGTCGAGCAGCCAGTTGATCCTGAAGTTCGCTATCGACGGCACAAAGATCAGGATTTCTGCCAGCATGACGAAGAGGCTCGTCAGCAACAGCAGCTTAGACGAGAGCCCGAGGGCTCGCAGCCTGGCTAGGGCCGAGCGCATCCATCCTAGCGGGCTCATGCGCGCGAGGTGTTCGGACTGACCCGTGTGGAGCCGTTGATCCAATGCGTCCCGCCGTTGCGAGCCACTCAGCCCTAGGTCGAACGTTTTAACCGAATTTTCGCAAGAAGGAGATCGCCTTTTTGACGATCGGCTTTCCTGCCTGCTCGGCATAATAGCCGAGCGCGGCCCGCTTGTTGACCTCGCCAAGAGTGGGATAGGGGGCGATCCACTGCGTCATCGCCTTGATGTTCAGCCCCTGGGACACCGCAAGCGACCAGACCTGGATGAGCTCGCCGGCGTGCTCGCCGACGATGCTCGCGCCAAGAATGCGGCCCTTTTTGTCTGTGACGGCCTTGACGAGACCGTCCGTGGATCGCTCAGCCTGGGCGCGGTCATTTTCGTGGAATGGCCATCGGTAGACATTGATGCCGCCGCCACGAGCCTTCGCCTGCTCCTCGGTCAGGCCGATGTGGGCGAGCTCAGGGTCGGTGAACGTCACCCAAGGCACGTGATCATTGCGCACCTTTGCGCCGACGACACCAGCAAGTGGTCCAGTAATCAGCTGACGCAGCACGATGCCTGCGTGATAGTTTGCGACATGCGTGAACTGGAGGCCGCCGGTTACATCGCCGATCGCGAATACTCGGGAATTCGAGGTTTTCAGCGAGCTTGAAATCTGGATGCCACGCCGGTCGTAGCGGATGCCGGCGGCCTCGAGATTGAGGTCACCCACGTTGGGCTTGCGGCCTGTGGCAACGAGGATGTGCGTGCCGTCGACATGAGCTGCGCCGTCACCGGTCATGAACGTGACTCGGACGGCGCCGGGACGCCCCTCGACGCGCTCGACCTTGGCGCCCTCACGAATGACAATGCCTTCGCCCGCCAGGTGCTTCAGCACGATGCCACTGATCTCTGGATCGTCCTTGGCGAGCGCCTTGAGGCCTTCGAGCACCGTCACCTCAGCACCGAGCCGCGCATGGGCCTGCGCCAGCTCCAGTCCGATCGGCCCGCCGCCGATGACGATCAGGCGACCAATCGCACGGTGATTGTCGAAGACCGTCTCGTTGGTGAAGTAAGGCACCTGATCAAGCCCTGGGATCGGCGGCACAGCAGGCGACGAACCCGTCGCGATGCAGAATTTGGCGGCGCGGATCGTGGTATCGCCGGCGACGACAGTGCTGCGGTCAACGAAGCGGCCTGCAGCCTGAAGCACGGTCACACCTAAACCGGTGAAGCGTTCAACGCTATCGTTGGGCGCGATAGCCGCGATCACCGAATGAACGTGCTGATGCACCAGCTGGGGCTCGATCCTCGGATCGACTGGCTCGATTCCAAAAGCGCCGGCATTGCGCATCAAGTGCGCACGCCGACCGGCCGCGATCAGCGCCTTCGAGGGCACGCACCCATAGTTCAGGCAATCACCGCCCATCTTGTGCTTCTCGATCAGCACCACGTTCAGGCCGAGTTGTGCAGAAGCAGCCGCCAGTGACAGGCCACCCGATCCCGCTCCGATGATGCACAGATCGGCCGAAATGTTCTTCATCGCATCCACGCCGGTGGGATTGAGGCTGGTTCCCTGCTCCTTGGAGGTATTAGTCCGCTGCATTGCGCGCTCTCCATTTCTTCAGGACGGGCGGGATGAGGCTGACGAGGCCGATCAGGGACAATGCGATCAAAATCTGCTTGATCGGCAACAAACTGAGCTCGATCGTCAAATGGCAGTGGGCTGCTCCTTTGCTCGCCACGCACGCATCATGGGCCGTCTTGGCGTCGACAATGATGCGGTCCAATGTGTCGCCAAGATAGGCGAACGCGAACGTGCCAGGAATGATCCCGAGGAACGTTCCCACCACAAAGATCCTGAGTGGGACGCCGAGCAGCGCGGGCACAAGATTGACGATGAAGAATGGGAACGGCACAAGCCGCAGGAAGAGCATATAGCTCAGCCCCTCCTTCTCGAAACCCTGGCGCAATCGGTCTAGCCAGGGGCCGGCTCGCTCGCGGAGAACCGCGCCGAGGCTCGTCGTGGCGATCATGTAGAGGATGGTGGCGCCGGTTGTGGCGCAGACCACGATCAAAGGCGCCGCAACCCACACCCCGAACAGCAAGCCGCCCGCAATGGAGAGGACCCCAGCACCAGGAAGCGCCAGCACGACTGCCGCGACATAGAGCGCGGCAAACACCAGGATGGCGAGCATGAAGTGCGACGATACGAACGTGCGAAGGCCATCGCGCTGCAACGCCAGGGCTTCGAACGTGAGCAGTTTGTGCCAGCCCATCCCAAAGACCAGCGCCATAGCCATGCCGAGCACGACCAGCGGCAGCCAACGGCGCATGCCGCCAGCCGGCGCAGCTGCCTTTTCGGAATGCTCGTCAGCCATGGGCACGCTCGCGGCAGGCTGGAGATTCGGCATGCCTCGCGGCAGACCGGGCGACTCGGAGATCGCCTCAGCTCTTCGCATCGTTCAGCGTCCAATCATAGTTGAAATCGGAGATCTTTGAGACGCCATCGAGCTTCTGCTTGAGCGCGGGCTCGGCGTACTTGCGCACGTGATCGAGGACACCTTGTTCTGAGCCGCCGAAGTCAGCCTGGAACCAGCTGTAGATGCTGGAGGCGGTGACCTTGCCACCTGAAACGGAGATTCCGCGAGGCGAATTGACATAGACCTTTGCGGCTGCGTCGAGCTGCGCATCGAGATTTGCGGCTGTAAAAGCCTCGCGGCCGAGATTCGGGCACCCGACCGAGGCACAGTTCACGGCGTAATGGACGCGCGAGTCCTTGAAAAAGGGACGCAAAATTCCG
Source organism: uncultured Hyphomicrobiaceae bacterium (assembly GCA_964500805.1). GTDB lineage: Bacteria > Pseudomonadota > Alphaproteobacteria > Rhizobiales > Hyphomicrobiaceae. The sequence continues at coordinate 26,376 of CAZCQH010000059.1, read as the reverse complement.
TGCTCGATGTCATCGAGGCTGAGCTCTACGCCGCTGACCTTGACGACCTTGGCTTTCCAGGGTCCGCCCGTGACGGCTGCCAGCAAGCCGCCGCCCAGGCTGATGTCCTTAATCGACTTCACGGGGTACTTGTCGAGGACGATGTCCACGGTCTTGGCGTTGTAGAGGTTGGCCCAAAAAGCGAACTGCTCGGCACGGTCGAGCTTGGTCACGTCGGTGCGCTCGAGGGCGGCAACGTAGGCCTTGAGCATCACGTGCCCTTCTTTTTTGAACGCCGAATAGTTCACGCGGTTCAAGCCGGTGCCATCGTCCATGACGTACGCTTGAAGCAGCTTGGTCCAACCCGAATGGTCCACCGATACTGAGCTGCCGGGATTTGGGGTCGCAAACACGCTCAAGGGATCGGCTGCAGCTAGATTGGGCGCATGAAGCACCAGCGCGGCCAGCGCAATGGCCGCCGAGAAAACTCGGTTCATGGTTGGGTCCATCTCGTGAGCGTGACGTGACGGTGAAAGAGTATCAACTTCAGCGGGTTTTAAAAAGGCCGTCTCAACCAGGCGTGATCATTTGCGATCAGAGTTGAAGCGCCGTGATCGATGCCTTTGTGCGAGGGACCGGACATGTCTCGGCAGGCGGTTTCGGCGATCGTCCGAGCCGCTGGTCAACACGATTGACGCCTTTGCACTCGGCCCCTATAAGCCCGTGACCTCAGATGACTGGCTGGCGGGCTGCGGAAGTCCGCGCGTGCCGATGGTTATAGGCGCCTGAATGAGCGCCCGACCTGGAGACTCGACGTGAAACGGACTTATCAGCCGAGCCGGCTCGTGCGCAAGCGGCGCCACGGCTTTCGCAAGCGGATGCAAACGCCGGGCGGCATCAAGGTGCTTTCTCGCCGTCGCGCCAAGGGGCGCAAGCGGTTGTCGGCCTAACGGATCAACTCCGGCCAAATCGTGAAGGGCGCGCGGCCTGGTCTGGATGGTGCTGCATGATCGCGCATCGGGGTCGAGGACCGACATGGGCCTGTGCACGATCAAGACATCTGCGGAGTTCCACAGCGTCAGAGGCGGCAAGCGCTGGTCGTCGACGAGCTTCTTGATCGAAGCCAAGGCACGCCCGGTCTCCGAAGCCGGTTGCACCATGCCCCGCTTCGGTTTCACTGTGACGCGCAAGCTCGGCAATGCTGTCGTGCGAAATCGAATTCGCCGCCGCCTCAAAGAGGCGATCCGCGCGACAGATCCCTCACTCGTTGAAGGGGGTCACGATTACGTCGTCGTTGCGCGCGTGAGTGCACTGGACCAGCCGTTCGCCAGCCTGAAGCAGGACATCGAGAAGGCGCTTCTCGGACTGCGCCGGCGGCCGGCATCGCACATGGCGCCGAAACGCTGAAGGCAACCCGGCTAAGCGTCGGCTTCGGCATCGATCATCAGGAACGAAAGTCAATGCAGGACGAAAACCAGAAGAACCTCCTCCTCGCGATTGTCCTGTCGATGATGGTGCTGCTCGGCTGGCAAATGTTCTTCGTCAATCCCAAGATCAAGGATGAGCAACTCAGGAAGCAGCAGCATCAGGTTCAGGCGCCTGCCGCGTCTGGCACGCCAGGAACGGCTGCGCCCGGCACCGCACCCGCCCCCGGCGCTGCCCCGACGGCAGGATCTGTTACCCCAGGTGCGCCCGCCCGAACCGCCCCTCCGGCGGTGGCCTTGTCGCGCGATGATGCGCTCCGGGGCATGCAGCGCATCGCCATCGAGACGCCGACCCTCAAGGGCTCGATCGGCCTAAAGGGCGCGCGCATCGATGATTTGAGCCTGCTGCAATACCGCGAGAAGCCGGATCCGAAGAGCCCACCGGTCGTCCTGCTGTCGCCCTCTGGCGCGCCCGAACCGTATTACGCCGAATTCGGCTGGCTCACGCCCGCCGGCTCTGCCGTGAAAATACCGGACGCCAATACGGAATGGACGGTTGAAGGCTCGAACACACTCTCTCCGTCGAGCCCTGTGACGCTCGTCTGGGACAACGGCGCTGGCCACGTGTTTCGCCGCAAGATCAGCATTGATGCCGACTACATGTTCACCGTTGAAGACTCGGTGGAGAACAAGGGCAGCAATGCCATTACCATCGATCACCGTGCGGTGATCTCGCGGCACGGCACGCCGAAGATCGAGGGCTTCTACATTCTCCACGAGGGGCCCATCGGAGTTGCCGGAGAGAAGGGCCTTCAGGAGATCGCCTACTCTGACACCCTCAAGAACCTGAAGGATGGCGAACGTCTGTCAAAGCCGTTCGAGAAAATCACAGGTGGCTGGTTTGGCCTCACCGACAAGTACTGGGCGACGGCGCTCATCCCCGATCAGAAGGCCGTAATGGACGCCTACGTCTCAGGATATGCCAAGGTTCCAGGCGGAAAGGAGAGCTACCAGATCGATTACCTGCAGCGCGGCATCAGCGTGCAGCCGGCTCAGACCCAAACCGTCACGACTCAGTTCTTCGCCGGCGCCAAACGCGTCAATCTGATCGAGCGCTACGAGAAAAGCCTTGGCATCAAACAGTTCGACCTGATGATCGACTGGGGATGGTTCCACTTCATCACCAAACCCCTGTTCCATCTGATCGACTGGATCGCCTCGTTCTTCGGCAGGATGGGATTTGTCGCCAACTTTGGTCTCGCCATCCTGGTGACAACCGTGCTCGTCAAGGCGGCGTTCTACCCGCTCGCCAACAAGAGCTACGAGTCGATGGCGAAAATGAAGAAGCTCCAGCCTGAGATGGAGCGGCTCCGCGAGCGCTACAAGGACGATCGCACGCGTCAGCAGCAGGAGCTGATGGAGCTCTACAAGAAGGAAAAGATCAACCCGATGGCGGGATGCCTGCCGATCGTGCTGCAGATTCCGGTGTTCTTTGCGCTCTACAAGGTGCTGTTCGTGACCATCGACATGCGTCACGCGCCGTTCTACGGCTGGATCAAGGATCTCTCAGCACCCGATCCGACGACGATCTTCAATCTTTTCGGCCTGCTGCCGTTCACGGTACCGGAATTCCTGCACGTGGGCGCCTGGCCGATCATCATGGGCATCACGATGTGGGTTCAGATGCAGCTGAACCCGCAGCAGCCCGATCCCATCCAGCAGAAGATCTTCAACTGGATGCCCGTGATGTTCACGTTCATGCTGGCATCCTTCCCGGTCGGACTCGTGATCTACTGGGCTTGGTCGAACGTGCTGTCGCTCCTGCAGCAGTACCGCATCAACAAGAAGAACGGCGCCGAGATCCACCTCTGGAAGAACCTCGGCCTCGAACGCTTCTTCAACAAGAGCGAAGCGAAGAAGCCGTAGCGGCAAACAACATCGCGGCGGCGCGGATAGCTATGGCGTCATGCGCCCGCCCGCGGCCTCGATGAGCCTGGCAACCTCGGTCTGGTTCTTGGTGCGGGCATGGGCCAGCGGCGTCACGCCGCTCTTGTCGGCAAGGTTCGGATTGGCACCGGCTGTCAGAACGAGCTTGGTCGCCTCCACGTGCTTCGGTCCGCCGTCGCCCAGGATCACGATCTCGAGGAGGCACGTCCAGCCGAGGTTGTTGACGTGATCGACGGGGATCTTGGTGGTGAGCAGCAGCTTGATCGTCTCGATGTGGGCGCGCTCGCAGGCCGGGATCAGCGCATTGCCACCATATCGGTTGCGGATCGAAAGATCGGGTCCGTGCGGGATCATGTCCCGGATGATCTCCGTTCGCCCCTGCGCGCCAGCCAGCAGCCAAGGCGTGTCGAGATTCTGCGCCTGAGCATTGATGCTGGCGCCCGCCGCCATCAGTGCACGGGCGATCTCGATATAATTGCGGTCGACGGCGATGAGCAGCGCGGTGCGTCCCTGAGCATCACGCGCCTCGAGCGGTGCCTTGTCGCGAATGAGTGCCTCGACCCGCGTTCGGTCACCGGCTTCGACGGCCGAGATGAGATCGCTCGCGATGGACGGTCTGGCAGACATGATCACGACCAAACAACATGCGAGGGCAAGTTCGCCAACCCTTTTCCCGGTACGCTGCACGGTCCGGGATATTGCGATCAGAACACCCATGCCCCGTCCGGCGCCTCGCAAGAATGCTGGTCTCTCGTTGTCGAAGATCGAAAGGGCGTCAACGATCTTCTCCATGTTGCCGATTTGCATCGTTCTACCGGAATTGCATTTAGCACCCCGCATGATCCCGAATCACCTGATGCGACACACCCCATGAGCTGATATTGTCAAGTTGCACGCTATCGATGAAGGGGGAAGAGGGAAACATCGAGGACGTGCCGGCCGGGTGCCCGTAGCGCCCATGCGGCGGGAAGTTGTGTTATGATTGTAAAGTCGATGATTTGTGCCGTTTTGGGCACGCTGCTTGGTCCTGCGTTCGGCATCGGATTGTTTCTTCTGATGAATGGCGCATTCTGACTGCAGGCGGTTGTCAGTGATCTGCGTTTCTGGGACCCCATGATGGGGCCCGGCGCGAGCAATTGACGATAGCTATCGGTTGGGGACGCTGCACTGGCTGGAACGTCTAGGCGGCTCAAGCGCAAAGGTCTAGAGTTGGTGGCTGCATCGAGCCTCCGACATGACCAACGGCACCTCGAAGTTACTTGACGACTGTTTCCTGCATGATCGCGATCGGTTGCGTCATGCCGAGGCGCTTGGCTTGCTTAAGTCGCGCATTGCAACGGTCGCGACCGTCCAAATGCTCCCGCTCGCGGCTGCCCGCGACTGCGTGCTGGCCGAGATGATCGCCGCGGTTCGACCGGTTCCGGCGCATGACAACGCCGCCGTCGACGGCTATGCTTTCGCCAGAGCCGATTTGGACAGGGCAGAACGCGGCTGGCTGCCGGTGGCAGGACGGGCGACGGCCGGTCATCCGCTGAAGGGCCCAGCGAAGCCGGGAACCGCCGTTCGAATCTTTACGGGCGCCGTCATGCCGGGCGGCACCGATACGGTCGTCATGCAGGAAGATGTGAGCCTCGGCGGGACAGCTGCGGTCCCGCAGGTGCAGATCCCGAATGGCCTGAAGCCCGGTGCCAATCGTCGCAAGGCCGGAGAAGATGTGAAGCAGGGCGAAGTTCTGTTTCAACCCGGTCACGTCATACGCCCGCAGGACCTCGCTGCCATGGCCTCGCTCGGGCGCGCCGAGATCGCCTGCTATGAACCGCTCCGCGTCGCAATCGTTTCCACGGGCGATGAGGTGATCCGACCCGGTAGCCGAGCGCTCGCCGAGGGAGAGGTTTACGATGCCAACGCGCCGATGCTGGCTGCACTGATCGGCTCGGCGGGCGCAACGGCGCACGACCTCGGCGTCCTGCCCGACAAGCCGGACGTGATCCGGCAAACGCTGCTCGAGGCAGCGCGCAAGTATCATGTCGTTCTCACTTCCGGCGGCGCCAGTCGCGGCGAGGAGGACCATCTCGTGCGCGTGCTCGAGGCCATCGGCAAACGTCACCTTTGGCAGCTTGCGGTGAAACCCGGGCGCCCGATGTCGTTCGGCCAGATCGGCGACTGCGTGGTGGTGGGTCTCCCCGGCAATCCGGTTGCCGTGTTCGTCTGCTTTTTGATGTACGTCTGGCCGATGCTGCGGCGTCTCAGCGGCGGCCCATTTCCAGAGCCGCGCCGCCTGAAGCTACCTGCCGCGTTCGACTTCATTGGCCGGAAGGCGGGACGGCGCGAGTTCTGGCGTGCCATGTTGATCGAAGGCGCAGACGGGCGGCTTACCGTCGACAAGTTCAAGCGCGATGGCTCAGGCCTGATCTCCGGCCTCCGCGCTGCCGACGGGCTCATCGATATCCCCGAAGACCACGGCGATGTGCACGCCGGGGACCTCATCGACTACATTCCGTTCTCGGAGTTCGGAATCGCGCCCCGGGCGTGACACTCGGCGCGAACGGCACACATCATGATCCTGCCCGCCCCTCGGCGATCGCACGATGCAACAGCAGCACCGGCAGCAGGCCCACCATGACGATTGCCAGCGCGCCGACGCTCGCCGTCTCGATCTGCTCGAGTGACGCAAAGCCATAGACATGCGTTGCCAGCGTCTCGAAGTTGAAGGGCCGCAACAAAAGCGTTGCCGGCAGCTCCTTCATCGCATCGACGAACACCAGCAGCCCTGCGGTGCTTAGTGCCGGAACAAGCAACGGAAGGTGCACGCGCCATAACGCCGACAGCGCCGTCTCGCCGAGCGTGCGGGCTGCTGCATCGAGATTGGGGGACACGCGGTCCAAGCCGGACTCGACGGTGCCCAAGGCAACCGCCAGAAAGCGCACCGTCAAGGCAAGCACCAGAATGAGCACGGTGCCCGAAATCAGGAGGCCGATCGACATCCCCGTCGCCAACCTGATCGCTTCGGCTACATAATTGTCGAGCGCCGCAAGCGGGATCAGCAGCCCGAGAGCCAGAACGGTGCCAGGAAGCGCATACCCGAGGCCCGCCATCCAGACCGCCGGTCGTGTAAACCCATTGCTCGCCACGCGCCGCGCGTAGGAGAGAAGCACCGCCAGCACCACCGCCGCCAGCGCCGAGACACCCGCGAGCAACAAGCTGTTCCACGCGGCCCGCCAAAAACCGGCGGCCAGCGCTATGTGGATGTGCCGCAAGGCATTCGACGCCAGCATGAGGAACGGGAGCAGGAAGCCCAGGACGAACGGCAGCGCACAGAGCCCGAACGCCAACCAGCCCCGCCAGCCCTCCAGATCGGAGAACGGGATCGCGCGAAACCGCCCTGTCGTGTGGTGGAATTGACCACCGCCCCGCGCCCAGCGCTCCGCCGCAATCAGTGCAATCACGAACACGAGCAGGATCAATGCGATCTGCGCCGCGCCCGGCAAGCTCGACCGCTGCAGCCAGGTCGCATAGATCGACGCCGACAGCGTTCGCACGCCCAGATATTGCACCGCGCCGAGATCGTTGAGGCATTCCATCAGAGCCAATGCCACGCCAGCGACCAGCGCCGGCCTTGCCAAGGGTAGTGCGACCGAGGTGAACGCGCCGAACGGAGTCCGTCCCAGCGTACGCGCCACTTCCAGTGCACAGACGGACTGCTGCACAAAGCTTGCCCGAGCGGTGAGGTAGACATAGGGGTACAGCACCGCCGACAGCACGAAAATCGCGCCGCCCATGGAGCGAATATCGGGGAACCAATAGTCGCGAACGCTGACCGCGCCGGTCACCGACCGCACAAAGCCCTGGATTGGCCCGGCGTAGTCAAAGAGATCGCCGTAGGCATAGGCGATGATGTAGGTCGGCACGGCCAGCGGGATGACAAGCAGGCGATCGACCAGACCGCGACCAGGGAAGCGGTACATGGTGACAACCCAGGCCGCCATGGTGCCAACCGTCAGCGTCACGAGACCGACACCCGACATCAACACGATCGTTTGCCAGAGCGAATCCGGCAGAATGGTTCGCGTGAGATGCGCAAGCCCGCTCGCGTCGACCTTGAGCGCCAGCACCACGATGGTCGCCACCGGCAACAGCACCATGGACAGGATCGCGGCAACCGTTATCGTCCAGACGGGCGAGGCCCGACGCTGTAGACGCCATGCCGCCAGGCGCTCACGCAGGCCGACAAGGCCGTGCACAGGTCCAAGCGTCGGCCGTGGAGGCGGTGGCATCATTGAAGCAGGCCGGGGCAGGTGATGATCTCACGCTGAAGCGCACTCGAACGAGTGAGGCTCACGCCAACGCGCTCCGCGCTGACCAGCCCGGAAGCCTTCTGCCGATATTTGGCGATGTTGTCGAGCGGTGGAGTGCCTGAGATCGCCTACCACAAGGCGTTCCCGCCTATGTGCAGGCGCGTCAGCCGGATCAGAGCGAGCGCTCCTTGCGGGCCGCTGCCGTCCCGCCGCCCTCGACGGCGAAAATGAACTTCACGTTTTCGGCACCGGTCACACCTTCGAGGCGGCTCGTGACGACTTGCAGACGCACGCCGGCCATGCCGAGCACCGCGCCGTCCATCGTCTCGATGGCCACAACCTCATAAGCGTCCACATGACCCGGAGCGGCGATGCTGATCCGGTCACCGATCATCAGTGATTTCATCGCCGGAAGGCCGCGCTCCGTTTCAGCGAACTGGCTCAGGATCACGCTGGCCGGGTCTGGCCGCTCCCAGCGGGTCAACGCCTCGTCGAGAGCGGCACCGTAGGTTCCCGCCAGGATCCGATCCGCGCGATCGTCGGCGAGCGTCAACCAGCCGGCGGAAACCAGAGTTGCCACAACCACCACAACGACCGTACCGCGCAAGCTCATAGGAGTCCTCACCCGAGTTTGGCCGCGTTCCACGGCATTTCGACCAGCATATAGCATCGACTGTGGAAATGTGGAGGCAGGTCCAAGATCCCGGAGGAATCAGCGCACCCGCCTCCATACCCTCCGCCGCGGGGAGGCGTAGACACGGCGGAGATGGCGAAAAATCGCCAAGTTGAACGTCAGCATCAGAGAAAAAGTCAATCCGAGCAGGATCATGGCGCGGGTTCGTTCAGCCCGGCCGATTACACCCGCCGGCCTCGGAACGGCGACTGCCGTCCCGACATTCACGACCACGCCGTAGGGTGGTTCCAGCTTTTCGACGACCGCCAAGTCTGTCGCCGAAGCATGGGGAGGCGCCCAATGGCGCTGTCCCTCCGCTGGTATCGAGAACAGCGCCATGAATATCGTGAAGCTCAAAAGGAAGTCCCGCGCTCCCAATTTGAGCAGCCGCAAACGCCTAACCCTCCGTGTCATCAATTCCCTCTCAGTCCTTCGGCGAAGAGCCCGTCTCTCCGCCCCGCCTCCGTCGTGATCCAGTAATTGGTCTAGCCCCCGATTGTGGCGTTGGCCGAGATCGTCCCATGGCAAAAATATGCAAGCCATCGGCGCGACTTGGCGGCTATACATGGCCTGGGAGCGGCCGCCCACTCATCGCTCTGTCCGCACTTCGTGCTCACGCAAGAGTGATGCAAGCTTTCCGGGTTCCGCTTGTGCTCGACTGGCCTACATCCGATAGGCATAAGCAGAGTGAGCGTAATTGATGCCGAGCAGCCTGCAGCACCGAGCCGATACCGCGACCGTCGTCATGACGGGCGGTACCAGTGGCTTCGGCCGGCGCACCCTCGAAATGTTTCTCGACGGCGCCCATGGCCGGCACGTGTTCCTGATCGCGCGACAATCACGTCAGGCGATGGAGCTCGCGAACAAATTCGGGTCAAGGCGCCTTACGATCGTCTTCGCAGACTTGGCCGACCTCGAAGCGGTGGACCACGCGGCAGCCCGAATACTGTCATTGCTCGATGGCAAACCGATCGATGCTCTCGCGCTCAATGCGGGGGTGCAGCCGGTTCTTGGTGATCGCGAGTCGCTGAACAGGCTCGAGCTCTGCTTCGCGGTCAATCACCTTGCGCATTTCCACCTGGCGAGCAGGTTCGCCGGGGCGATGAGACCGCGCGGCCGCATCATCGTCACCTCGAGCAAGGTACACGACCCAACGGCCTTCTGCCTCGTCGGCATCACGCGGGCGCATTGGGAGGATCCCCTGGTTGCAGCCGATCCCGACCGCGCACAATGCCATTTGGCCGAACGGGTCGACCGGGGTGAAGCCCGCTATTGCTATTCCAAGCTGCTCAATCTGCTGCACGTCCGCCACCTCGCGCAGGCGCTGCCTGAAGTCGCGTCGATCGCCTTCAACCCGAGCGTCGTTCCGGGAACGGAGATCGCGCGCGACCGCAATTTGCTGCAGATCCTGGGCTGGAAGTACATCTTGCCGCTATTGGCACCCGCCCTTCCGGGGTTGCGCTCCATCGAGCGGTCCGCAGGCGATCTCGCCTGGCTTCTGACCATGCCCGACGTTGGTGTCCTTTCAGGTCACTATGTCAATGGCCGGATGGTGGAGTCGGGCTCGGCCGACTCGCGTGATCCGATGAAAGTCCGGCGGGTGGTCGAGGTCAGCCGGCATCTGATTGAAGCCAATCTCGGGGCGACTCGAACGACCGAGGCTCCGCGGCGAGCCGGCATCGACCGGCCTACTGCGGCGTGAACATTTTCAGGGCGGCCCCGGAAACGGCGCCCCCGACCACGCATGGAATGCCGACCTCCATGTGCCCCATCACGCTCGCGACCACGCAACCGAGCGCCAGTGCCGTCTGTCCGGCCTGTCCCCACCAGGTGATGTTGCGTGTCGACTCCGGTCCTTTGCGTTTCAGCTCCTCGATCGATGCGAAGGCTTCCTTCCGGATCTTCGACGTCTCGAATGTCTCCGCTGCCTCGATCACCTCGCGCAGCTCGCGCGTGATCACTTTCGAGCGGCCGTTGAGCTGCGTCTTCAGGTGATCGAGCAGCTCCTTGTCCTGCAGCGCATTGTTGGCAAGCGTCCACTTGGCCATGCTGCCGAGTGTCAGGCGCTCGACATTGTTCTTGTCGGTCGACCACTCCAGGGCGGCTATGATCCGGTCCACTGGCTCGAAACGCCCGGTCGCGAAGTAGTAGCCCCAATGCGTGTCGAGGGCGGCGGGAGACTGATCGAGCGGCAGATCGCTGAGCACCGGCATCTTGCCTGCAAGATAGCGCTGAATGAGCACGAGACGCGCCGGCATGCGCTCGACGAACTTCTCCATCAAGATCTTCCAATCGGGCAATCCGGAGTATGCGATCGCGCGCACGATCGCCACCTGGTCCTCCGGAGGCATCGGAAACATCTTGGCGACCAGTGCCTCGGCATCTTTCGGATTGTCGCCGAGAACGCCGGCCATGAAGCCAATGTAGACGCCGCCATTCTCCAGATCCTTGAACAGTCCAAGCGCGCTCATAGCGCGAACCGCCTCGGGCAGCTTCTGCGGCTCCTTGTTGATCCGGTAGACGTTGATCCACTTCAGGATGTTCTGCTGCGTCGCCTGCTCGGGCCGCGGCTGCCCCTTGCCCTTGGATGGGGGTGCGGCGAGCGCGGAACCTGCCAACGACCAGCTCGCCATTATCAAGATTGCCAGGAAACGCCTCACGCCTACCCCGTCTGGCTTGAATTTCTTCAGCAATCTCTTCGAACGCCGCGAGGTGGCCGTTTTGTGGCGGGTAGCAAAGCCATTTTACCGAACATTCAGCAAAACCACACGTGATCCGCCCGCTTAATCTTTCATCAAATGCCAGCGTGCTTGATTACCTCCAAGAAGAAAAAGCGGGGTTGAGCGTTAGGGGTGCGTTATGTCATTGCTGCTGATCGATGATCAGGGCGAGATCTGGGATGGTCAGTCGCGTCGACTTCGCGAGGCGTTCGACAGTCCCTTCTCGGGTGGAGAGTTCACGGAGTATGCGGTCGCCAATCTCGGCTTCATCGCGCTCAATGTCTTCGGCACATCGTGCCAGATCCGTTGCCGCCCATCGCTGACCGGTGAGCGAACACATCGCGCGTTGCGCACATGGCTCGGACAGAAATCGTGCGAGCGCATCATTCTCACCTGGTTCAACCAGGACTGGACCAACGAACTCGTTCGCGGCGCTGAAGCGGCTCTCATGCGCATGGAGCAGCTCGCCATCGGCTCGCGCAAGCCCAAACCGACCGACTTCCTCTCACGCCTGCTGCCAGACGCTGAGCTACACCCGAAATCGCCGCTCGGCGAGCTGGTTCGCGATTGGCGTCAGCTTGCCGTTCCGTCCAGTCAGCATTCTCTGATCAAGCTCCTCGAGCAGACGATTGGCAATCGCTACGTGATCGTGAAGCAGGATCCAGGCATCAATCGCGTGATCTTCCACGAGTTCGGCGAGGGCATGTACAGCAAGTACGAGACCTGGCGCAATTGCGCGATCGGCGCTCCGGTCGAGGAGCAGCCCGACCGCAACTATGGCAAGTGGGTCGCCGATGCCTATGCGGAGGCCTTCGCGGCAAATCGCCCGATGATCGCCGACATCGACGCCATCGTGCGCTGGCCCCAGGAAGGCCGAGCCCGGATGCGCTACAAACGCGTGCTGGTACCGCTAATCAGCGCATCCGGCGCCCCGATGGTGCTAGGCGGTTCGCTTCTCGACAACCGCATCGACCTCCGTGTGGGGCTTGACTAAGTACGGCTCGATGTAGGGGATCATCTCCTCGGCCTTGACCCAGATCAGCGCCGCGCGGCCGCTACCGAACGGCGTGTTCTGCATGCGCACCTCCCATTCGTGGTGCGGATAGCCGCCTTTGGCTGCGTTGCCACCCCGGAACACGTCCTCCATCATGATGGAGATCGTGTAGTCGGTGTACCATTTGGTGAAGCCATAACCTTTGGCCACGCGTCCGATGATTTTCATCAGGCCCATCTTGCGGTAGTCGGGCCTGTACCAGACCGCGCCATTGAACACGACGCGGCCGGTGATCTTATCCGCAGTCGGGCATGTGATGCGCCAGTTCTCGCCGCGCTCCGCCTGCCAGCGTGCTGGGTCGGCGTAGAAGAGCCGCATGCTCTCCACCTCCTGCTTCAAATTGGAGTTCGTGAAGGTATAGAGCCGCTGCGCCTGCGAGAGAACGATCTCGCCGGCGCGGTTTCTGCCAAGCAGCACAAAGCCGTTGTCGTCGTTGAAACCGCCGACTTTGGCATCGAACACCGGCAGCAGGGCACGCCAGCTGTCGAGATTGGCCTTGTTGAGATCGATCAATGATTCAGCTGGCGCAAACGAGAGCTCGATCCCCATCTCGCGAAACTCGGTATCGGCTTTGAGGAAGAGACGGCCCAGCAGCTCGCTCGGGCCATAATCGATCACGATATCGCTGAGGAAATTTCGATGTTTGCCGCCAGCCTGCAGGATCGCCGGCCGCGGCAAATTCGCAGCGCGTTTCGGCTCCGTCATGATACCCCCACGAACCAGAAGTTCAGTCAGTCAGACTGCGACAGCTTTCCCTCCGATGCTATCGAAAGCAAGAGCGATTGCAGACAAAGCTCCTGCGCTGCGCAGGTTGCTCCTGCCTGTTTGTCGCATAGGCAAACGAGAACCAGCCGTGGCACGAGCTGCAACCAGTAGTCATCGCCGCTACGGGCAGCCAAGCTGAACGGCGGGGTCAGTTTGTGCGCACCCGTTTCGCCCTCGTATTCACGTTACCGTGAGTGCAGGATTTAACGATTTGGTCACCATCTTGTCAGCAGGGTGACGTATTACCAACTGCCTTCAATCGGTCTTGATTGCCTATACAGTTGGATGGATAAGCCTGTCGAATTCATGAGCTCGAGGGCACCGGCTATGGCCGGCAAGAACACGGACGACGAAGACGCATGCCCGGTTTCGCAAGCATGATCGGTTCTCATTTGAGGATGAGAACTACCGCGGAGAGTGCCATCAGCAGCGCGAAAGCGCGCGATCTGCGGCTCGACTTCTTTCGTGGCCTCGCGCTGATCTTCATCTTCATCGATCATGTGCCTGGCAATGGCCTGGCGCATTGGACGATGCGTGCCATGGGCATCTCAGATGCGGCCGAGGTATTCGTGCTCATTGCCGGCTATGCGGCGGTATTGGCCTATGCCGGTCCGCTCGAGCGAGAGGGACTGAGGCTCGGCGCGACGCGAATTTGGAAGCGGATCCGAGACCTCTTTGCGGCTCACGTCGTGCTGGTTGCGATCTGCACTGGTCTGCTGGCCATTGCTGCCCGCACGTTCGAGAACCCGCTCTATTTCGAGCATGTGAACCTGACCCCGCTCAGCTACGATCCATTCGGAGCCATCTGGCGGGTGGTGGTCCTTTATTATCAGCCGGGCTACCTGAACATTCTGCCGCTGTACATCGTTCTGCTGGCGTGGCTCCCCGTGCTGCTCTGGCTGATGAAGCGCAGCCTGAACGGCGCACTGTTGCTGTCGGTTGCGATCTGGGCTACCGCGGGCTGGGGCGGGCTCAATCTGCCGAGCTGGCCTGAGCGCCACGGCTGGTTCTTCAACCCGTTCGCCTGGCAATTGCTGTTTGCCATCGGGGCCTATGCGGCGCTCAAGGCCCGAAACGGCGCTAAGCTGATGCGGTCGCCGGTACTGGCCCTGCTGGCGCTTGTGCCGATCTCGATTGGCTTCATCGTTTCGGCGCCCTGGATCAACATCCCCGGTCTCAATTTGCAACGGCTCGTCCCCTACGACGCACTGGGCTACGTTTCAAAGACCAATCTTTCCGCCTGGCGACTAGCCCACGTGCTGGCGCTCGCCTATCTGATCGCCCTCGTGGTGCCAGCCTCGGCGCGGTGGCTCAAGTCACCCTGGGCGACGGCAATTGTTAACTGCGGTCGCAATAGCCTCGACATCTTTTGCCTAGGAACTATATTGTCATTCCTCGGCTTTGTAGTTCTGCTCGAAGGTGGTCAATCCTGGGTTTATCAGCTGGCGGTGAACGCGGCCGGCATCGGGGCGATGGCATATTTGGCGACATGGCTCACGGCGAGAAAAGCACGGCGCATCGAAGCGAAACAGCAGTCCGCTGCAGTGGTCGGCGAAGCTGTCGTGCCCGACCCGGCAGAGTCCAGATGACGGTACGGCACTGGACGCGCACCGCTGCAGCCTGGGCTGTGATCGGATCTCTCCTCGGAGCCACCGGCTCTCCAGCCGAAGCCCAGGCCCCAGCAGCGAGCGCGCCTCAGTCAGAGCTTGCGAGCAACAAGTACTGTGCGGTTCCGCGAGAGCTTGCGCGTTTCAGAGCCGCGCTGCCAAGCCTCGCCCGCATGCTGGCGAAGGGCAACACCATCGATATCATCGCTCTCGGCTCGTCCTCGACGGCGGGTAGCGGCTCATCGACTCCGCTCGCATCCTATCCGGCGCGTCTCGATGCAGAACTCGACCGGCGTTTCCCCGGAAAGGATTTCCGCATCGCCAACCACGGCACCGGTGGTCTGCTTGCGCGTGACATGCTCGACCAGATTCACGGGCCGATTGCCGCCATGGAAAATCGCCCGGCGCTCGTTCTTTGGCAAACCGGCGTGAACGACGCGATCCAGAATGTCGGCGTCGACGAGTTCCGGCAGATTCTCGAGCGCGGCATTCTCGATCTGAGATCGAGTGGCATCGACGTGGTTCTCGTCGACATGCAGTATTATCCGCGCTCCGAGCGCGTCGCGGTCTACAATGACTACCTCACGGCCATGCGCCAGGTCGCAGAGCAGCACAAAGTGCCGCTCTTCCCGCGGTATCAGGTGATGAAGTATCTGGTGAAGAGTGGTCAGCACACGCCCGAGCAACTTCTGGCACCGGACAACTTTCACCTCAATGACCTCACCTACGGGTGCCTCGCCGATCTAATGGCCGATGCCATCGAGGATCAGCTCAAGGGTGGACGCGTAACAGCAAGTCAGCTTGCGCCCGCAAAGCACTGAGCACCGCTTTGCATCCATTTGCTGTAGGCACGGCCGCGTTGATTTGAGGTTGGTCAACGCCTGAGCAACACCGTTGAGCATGCTCTCCGACGATCGCCAATCGCAGCGATTGCGGCCGGAGTGCACACGATGACTGTCTCAATTCGATGGATGATCACCAGTGTCGTGGCTGGTGGCGTTTTCTTGCTGCTGGCCACGGCGCTGGCAAGGTCACAACAGGCGGCGGCGCAGCCCGTTTCGCCGGTCGCCCGGGGGGAAGCACTCGCGCAACGGCTGTGCGCAAATTGCCATGCCATCACGCCGCAAGGCGCAAGCCCGCATCAGCAGGCGCCGCCATTTCGGGAGCTGCCGAAGCGCTACCCCGTCGCGCATCTCGCCGAGGCACTGGCCGAGGGCATCGTGGTCGCGCATAAGGACATGCCGCAATTCACGCTCGACCCCCCGGAGATCGATGCACTGCTCTCCTTCATGGAATCGCTTGCGCCCGACACGCGGCGGCGATGAAGGCCATTGATCCGGATCATGGTCCCGCTCCGGCTTGACTGGCACGAGCCCGTAACAGCTGAGTTCCTGCACAAGAGGAAGGCCATGACGGTCCTCGTTGCCTACCATTCGCATTCAGGCACGACACGCCGCGCCGCCGAGATTGCCGCGCACGCGATCGGAGCCGACATCGTCGAGATCCGCACCAGCCGTTACGGGCGAGGCGTCGCCGGTTTTCTGCGCGCTGCTTTCGACAGCATCCGTGGGCGCCTTCCGGAGATCGACGGCGGCAATCTCGACCCCAGCCGCTATGAGGTCGTACTGTTGATGGCTCCAGTCTGGGCCGGCCGCGCCTCCACGCCGATGCGCGCCTACCTCCTGAAGCACCGTGACAAGTTTCACCGCGCGGCCTTTGCCCTTGCGTGCGGCGGCAGCGTTCCACAAAGAGCATTCGATCAGATGGCGAGGATGGGCGGACTCCGACCGGAGCATACCTTCACAATCCGCGAGAGCGACTTCAAAGCCTCGGGCCAACTGCCGGGGGCGCTTGCCGACTATCTCGCCTCGCTGAAGTTGCGCCACGCCGCGTAATATCTTTGCTCACTCCCTGATCGGCACCGTGCGGTCGACGGCGATCTCCTCCGGTGAGAGCGTGCAGCGCACCGCGATCGCCTCGACACCGGCAGCCTTGGCCGCATCGAAGGCCGCCCCGTAGCCGGCATCGACATCGCGCGCGAATGACAGGCTCTTCGCATCCGCGCGTTGGATCAGGTACACCATCACCGCGCGATGGCCGTCGCGCACCATGTCCGACATCTCCGCAAGATGCTTGGCGCCACGCTCGGTCACGCTGTCTGGGAACTCGGCAAAGCCGGCCTTGCGCATCATGTGCACGTTCTTGATTTCGACATAGCAGAGGCCTTTCGCCGGGTCCTCGAGCAGAATGTCGATGCGGCTGTTCTTGCCGTATTTCACCTCGCGCCGGAGCGTCGCGTAGCCATTGAGCTCGGCGATCCGGCCCGCCTGCACGGCCTCGGCAACGAGCTTGTTCGGGTGCCCCGTGTTGATCCCGACCAATGAGGGCCCCTTTCCGAGATCCGCGACCACCATCTCCCAGGTGTGTCTGTACTTCCGGGTCGGGCTGTCGGACGTCGAGAGCCAGACGCGCATGCCCGGCGCCGTTAATCCCATCA
The DNA here is from genome assembly GCA_964500805.1 of uncultured Hyphomicrobiaceae bacterium. Classification (GTDB taxonomy): domain Bacteria; phylum Pseudomonadota; class Alphaproteobacteria; order Rhizobiales; family Hyphomicrobiaceae. Next base: position 9,415 of record CAZCQH010000059.1, on the reverse strand, counting down.
TTGATCCCGTGTTGGGGCACGTCGCTGTCACGACCTCGCCGGTGTCGAGCCGCACGTCCGCAAGGAACCGCTTGTAGCGCTGAAGCAACGTCCCCGCGACGAGCGGCGAGGGTAATCTCATGGCGGGCCTCCGAATGGGATACGCGACTGGGCATCCCAATTCGGGTGGCGGGCAAAGGCAAGCCCCTCCGTCCGTCATCCACGGCCGCTCAGCCGCGCCCGCGAGCAGTGTTTTGCAGGCGCAGCACCGACTCAACTGGCGCTGCAGTAGGCCTCGAGGCGATAGCCGTCGGGATCGATGACGAAGGCCGCGTAATAATCCGGCGCGTAGTCGGCGCGAACGCCGGGCTTGCCGTTATCACGGCCACCATTGGCGAGCGCCGCCTTGTGGAAGGCATCGACTGCCTTGCGGCTCGGTGCATCGAAGCAGACGTGCAGGCCGGACTCGGCATCGGGTTTCACCGGTGACTTGGTTGCGCTGAGCCAGAGAGCGACGCTTTCCTTGCCGTAGCCGAGCGAGGTCTCGCCGCTGCTCAGGCACGTATAGCCGAGCGGTTTCAAGGCGGCATCGTAGAACGCTTTCGATTTCGGGATGCGGCTAACGCCGAAGGACACGTGGTTGATCATGACCAGATCAGCTCCAGAGTGGGTGCGCCTGGCTGCGCTTGTGATTTTGGCCAGTGCGTGAGAGGTAGGGCGCGGCACGTTTCCGAGCTTGGGGAAAATTGCTAAACTGAGCGCATGCCGAAGAACGTTTCCAACGACCGCCGCCCTGCGGAGTCGGCCAAGTCGCCCGCCACCCGAACCATCGCACGAGGCGGCAACTGGCGCGTGTCCGAATACATCTGCACGGCGGGGCCCGAGGACCGGCCTTTCGAGGAGCAGCACAGTGCATTCACTATTGCAGCGGTCGTCGAGGGCACGTTCCACTACCGCTCGGAGTCGGGAACCGCGCTGCTGCACGACGGTGCTCTGCTGCTCGGCAATCGCGGTGCCTGCTACGCGTGCGGTCACGAGCACAGCCGCGGTGACCGGTGCATTTCCCTGACGCTTGCGCCGGATCTCTTCTCCGAGATCGCAGCGACGGCCGCCGGCAGCGCGCGCTACCGCTTTCGGTCGGCCATGCTGCCGTCGTGCCCGGAGATCCTGCCGTGGTTCGTGCGCCTCGAGGCGAGCCCGCACACGCTGGGCCGGCTCGAGGCCGACGAAGCGATGATCGGTGTGGCTGAGCGCGTGGTGTCGGTTTCGTCCAGCAGCACGCCGCATTGCGTGGAACTGTCCCCGCTCGATGCACGGCGCATCAGCCGGGCGGTGCAGTACATCGCGGAGAACGCGGCGGAGGACGTGTCGCTCGACGACATTGCCGGTGAAGTGGCAACGAGCAGCTACCACTTTCTCAGGACGTTCCGTCGTGCGACGGGCCTCACGCCCTATCAGTTCGTGCTCGAGCTTCGCTTGCGGCGCGCCGCGCTGCAGCTGATCGCGACAGATGATGCGGTGTCGCGCATCGCATTCGAAACGGGCTTCGGCGATCTCTCCACCTTCAACGCCCGGTTCAAGCGGCGCTTCGGCCTGACACCGCGCGCGTTCCGCGCCCGCGAGGGCCTGTGGGCGCCGTCAGGCCGAGCGAACTGATCTCACCGCTTGCGCACTTTGTACCAGGGGTGCGGATTGCCCGGCACCTTCATGCGCAGCGTATAGACCGAGGTGTGGGCGCAGCAGAGCATGGTCTTCAGGTCCGGGCCGCCAAACGCGAAGTTCACCGCCTGCTCCGGCCATTCGATGATGCCGACCCGCCTGCCGTCCGGCGCGAACACCCAGATGCCGCCCGGGCCCGTGCAGTAGACGCGCCCGATGGCATCGACCTTGAGGCCGTCGGGAATGCCGGGGCCGAGATCCTCGTTCATGTCGGCGAAGATGGAGCGGCCAATGGCGTTGCCTGCCGCATCGAGCTTGATCGCGTGGATGTAGCGCGAGGACCGCGTGTTGGCGACGTACATGGTGCGCTCGTCGGGCGAGAGTGCGAGCCCGTTCGGATACTCGCATAGCGCCAGCCGCGAGAGCGTGCCACCGGGCGCGAGCTTGTAGACGCCGGCGCCGTCCCAGAGCTCGTCGATGCCAGCGGGCCCCGGGATCTCGCGCTTCTGATAGGGCACGCGCTTGTCGGGATCGGTGAAGTAGAGGCAGCCGTTGGAGTGGCAGACGACATCGTTCGGCCGCGCGAAACGGCCGCCCTGGAAGTTGTCGACGAGCGATTTCCAGCTGCCGTCGTGTTCCATGCGCATCAGGCGGCGGTCGTCGCCTTCGCACACGACGAGGCGGCCTTCGATGTCGAACGTGGTGCCATTGCCGCCGATGGTCGCGCGCACCAGCTCCGGCGTCTTGCCCGGCGTCATCTTGAACAGCTTGTTCTGCCGGATATCGACGAAGTACCAGAAATCATCCGGGTGCCAGAGCGGCCCCTCCGTGAAGATGAAGCCGGTCGCAAGACGCTCGGCCTCGGTGGTCTCGAGAATGTCAGGCAATTGATTTGCGGCGGGCATGTCCGGCTCCTCTCCAGCAGCGTGCGGCGGCGATCTTTGACGACAATCGAAGGGGCGACAACAGCACCAGCGTAGCAAGCGGGACAGCTGTTGCCTAATGACCGGCAGGCGGTGGGCGGCTATCGTCGTCGCGGCGGGCGTCTCGGGGGCAGCCATGGCAGCAGATCATCGCTTCGAGTTCGAGTACGTCATTGTCGGCGCGGGGTCGGCGGGATGCGTGCTGGCCAATCGCCTCAGCGAGGATACGGGCGCAAGGGTCGCGCTGGTCGAGGCGGGCGGCTGGGATCGCAACCCGTGGATCCGCATTCCACTCGCCTGGCCGCGCATTCTGCTCAATCGCATGAACGACTGGATGTATTTCTCGGAGCCGGACGCCGAGCTCGGCAACAAGAGCATCGAGTGTGCACGCGGCAAGGTCGTCGGCGGCTCGTCCTCGATCAATGCCATGGCGCATGTGCGGGGCAATCGCGGCGATTACGACCGCTGGGCGGGCCTGGGCTTGCCGAGCTGGTCCTACGCAAGCGTGCTGCCCTATTTCAAGCGGCTCGAGAATTAGGAGGGCGGCGCCGATCACTATCGTGGCGTCGGCGGGCCCCTCAATGTCGAGAGCAACCGCTATCCCGATCCCTTGTGCGATGCCTTCATCGAGGCGGGCGTTGCGGCCGGCCACAAGATCACGGCCGACTACAACGGTGCCGAGCAGGAAGGCATCGATGCGTGGCAGACGACGCGGCGCAATGGCCACCGCTGCAGCTCGGCCGATGCCTATTTGCGTCCCGCGTTGGCGCGGCCGAACCTCACGGTGATGGTCACGACGCTGGTTCACAGCGTCACGTTCGATGGCGATCGCGCCACCGGGATCAGGTGCGCGCGCGGCGGCGAGGTTTTCCAGCTGCGCGCCACGCGCGAGGTGATCCTGGCCGCGGGCACGATCAACTCGCCGCATCTGCTGCTGCTCTCCGGCATCGGCGATCCCGCGCACTTGGCGCAGCACGGCATCGCCGTACGCGTGCCGCTGACGGGTGTCGGCAGAAATCTGCAGGATCACATCTCGAGCCCGGTCGTGTTTCGCCGCAAGGGCGAGGGGCCGCTGCATCGGGCCATGCGCGCCGATCGCGCGGCCAAGATGCTGTTCGATGCCTACGTGCGCGGAAAAGGCCTTGCCACGGCGCTGCCCGCCGCCGGCATGGCGTTCCTGCGCGGGCCCGACGCCGGCTCCTTACCGGATATCCAACTGCTGTTCGTTGCCGCGCCAATGGCCTCGGGGCCCTATTTGCGGCCGTTCAAGCAGCCCTACGCCGATGGCTTTGCCGCGCGAGCAGCGGTGCTGCGCCCTCTGAGCCGCGGCTCGGTGGAGCTCGCTTCGGCGGACCCGGCGCGGCACGCCATCATCCGGCAGAACTTCCTCACGCAGGGAAAGGACCGGGAAGTGCTGCGCGACGGCCTCAGACTTGCGCAGGAGATCGGCAGGCAGCAGCCGCTTGCCGCGTTCGTCGCGGCGCAGACTGGCCCCGTCGGCGACAGCGACGCAGCGCTCGATGCGCACATCCGCGAGACCGCCATCACCGTGCATCACCCCGCATGTACCTGCCGCATGGGGCCGCCGTCGGATCCCGAGCGCGTCGTCGACGAGGAGCTGCGCGTCGTCAGCACGCGTGGCCTGCGCGTCGTCGATGCGTCGATCATGCCGGATCTGATCGGCGGCAACATCAACACGCCCGTCATCATGATCGCGGAGAAGGCGGCCGACCTGATCTGCAACCGGGCGCCGCTCGCGCACGCCGAACACCAGACCGTGTGACCGCCTCCGGTGCGCGGGCAATGCCGGCATCGTGCGGCGGTTTCACGTGAAGCATCAGTCCGGGCCGCGGACCTTGTGTCGCCGATCGAAACGCCAGCGCACGCCGCGATGCCCGAGCGAGCGGCTGCTCGCCCCTCGCGCTTCCCCGGCAGGTGCCGGCACCTGCACCCGAATGAAAAGCGGGAAGGCCCTGCCCTCCCCTTCGCCGTCCGCCCTTTTCGTCCGACGACCCGCCAATGTTTCACGTGAAGCAATGTTAAAATTTATCTAATTTTCTCGCAGAATTCGGCCTTGCGCGATCGCTTTCCCGGCCCGATTTGCGGCCAAAGCCGCATACCCCGTTCGCCCCCGCGCAGCGAAATCGATTTGTCATGGGCTAGAATCGACGCTGGCGCGTTTTCGGGCCTGGCAGGTAGGGGAGTAGCCACCCAAAAACACCCCTCGCCAGCCTCACGTGCGTGCAGCGTAGACCCCAAATTCGGGCGTTTTTTCTCTAGGTTGATTTTCGGCATATTATACTTGTCAAACCCATCATGATCGACTATATTGAATCTCATAGGAGATTCGGTCATGTCACTGCTGAGCCAAAAACACCTGCAAGACGAGGAAGCGGCCTACGCCTGGGTTGAGGCCCATATCTGGCCTAACGGCCCCGTCTGCCCCCATTGCCAGGGAACCGAGCGCATTTCCAAGATGGCCGGTAAGGCAACCCGCTTCGGCCTCTACAAGTGTTATGCCTGCCGTAAGCAGTTCCGCGTCACCGTGGGCACCATCTTTGAGAAATCCCACATCCCGATGCACCTGTGGCTGCAAGCGTTCTACCTGATCGCGGGCAGCAAAAAGGGCATCAGCGCGAACCAGCTCCACCGCACCCTTGGCATCACCTTGAAGTCGGCGTGGTTCGTTGGACACCGCATTCGCGAGGCGATGCGCACCGGCTCCCTCATGTCACCCATGGGTGGCGACAACGGCGAAGGCAGCGGCATTGTCGAGGCGGACGAAACCTATTTCGGCAAGGTTGAGGACCCGCTCAAAACCCGTACCGATGGCACTCCGTTCCGTGGCGGCGCTCGAGGCCCAGCCAACAAACGTGCCGTGGTTTCATTGGTGCAGCGTGGTGGCGAGGTCCGCTCGTTCCATATCGCGACTGCGGACGGCGAAACCATCACCGATATTGTCAGCAACAGCGTCGCCAAGGAAGCGCTGCTGATGACCGACGAAAGCCGCCTCTACAGCAAAGTCGAGAACGACCGTCAGTCAGTGCGCCATGCAAGCGGCGAGTACGTGCGCGGCATCGTTCACACCAACACGGTGGAAGGCTATTTCTCGGTGTTCAAGCGCGGCATGAAGGGCGTGTATCAACACTGCTCCGAAAAGCACTTGCACCGCTACCTTGCCGAGTTCGATTTCAGGTATAACAACCGTGTCGCGCTCAAGGTAAACGACGCAGAGCGCGCCGCACGCATGGTCAAGGGCGTCAAGGGCAAGCGGCTCACCTATCAAACAACTGGTGAAGGCGCCGAATAAGATCGCCCTCAAGCGTACATTGCGTAGGCTGATGAGGCGGGCGCATCGCTTGCGGCGCAAAAAGCGCTCAAACGGCGAGACATCGTGTCCAGGGTATGTTACGAGGGCCGCAAACAGCCGTCGCTATAGCGTCGGCGCAGGCGCGCTGCGTATCGCGCCGATGCATGTCTGCCTTCGCCGAGACTGTCGCGACCGCACAGCGGAGCGCGAATATGGCCAGATCACCTCGAAAGAAAGCGGAAAAAATCAAGGATTTTACATCGTTGCGCGATTATGAGGCAGCAACCGCCAAAGAAGGCGACATCGATGTTCCAATCTTTGAGGGGCATCCAATTCGGCGCGTCATTCATGAGGGCGCTCCCTGGTTTTCGATCGTAGATATGATTGGTGCACTCACTGAGAGCGAGAACCCAACCGCCTATTGGGGAAAGATGAAAGAGCGAATGGACGCCGAAGGCGCGTCCGAGGTTTTGACAAAATGTCAAAAGCTGAAGCTGCCTGGAAAGGATGGAAAGCTATACCCAGGCGACTGCGCAGACATCGAGGCCATCAACCGTTTGGTTCAATCCATTCCGTCCCCGAAGGTTGAGCCTTGGAAAAGATGGCTTGCACATGTTGGGTTTGAACGCATCCAGGAAACGGCTGAGCCATCTCGAGCCATTGAGCGCGGGATCGATGGTTATCGTAAAAAGGGCTACGACGACGCCTGGACCAACGATCGACTTAAGAACATCTCGGCCTTCAACGAAAAAACTGAAAACTGGGGCAAGCGTGGCGTAACAGACCAATTCGCCAAACTGAACGCCGAAATGACAAAGAAGGCGTTCGGAATCACGCCAGCGCAGTATGCAGACGTCAAAGGCGTCGAGCAGAAAAAGCGCAAGGATTACATGACCCGCATTGAGCTTCAGATCGACACTCTTGCCGATACGGCAGCCGTGGAAATCATGGAGAGCAGGGATACGAAGGAATACGAGGCGACCCGAAAAGCGTCGCTAGATGGAGCTGGCGTAGCCGCCGCTGCCAGAAAAGCCCTCGAAAAGCAGACCGGAAAGCCGGTTGTCACGACGGAAAACGCTCTACCAAAATTGCCACCGACGAAGTGATCGCAATGCCGAAGAAAAAACGCCCAGAAGAGAAGCCAGAAGAGCAGTTCAAACGGTTCGTCGAGACCGCGCATGAGCACGGCGTTGACAACAGAGGAAAGGCACCGGAACGGATATTCAAGGCGCTCGCCGCCAAGAAAGGCAGATCAGTCACGGTAGCGACTTCATCGCGTACTAAACGCGCTCGGCAAGATGCTTCATGAACGCCTTAGTATGAGCGAACACATCGGCAGCTTCCTCGTCCGTATAGGTGACCTTTGGGTGCATGGTATCGTTACGCCATGACAGTCGAACGGCGTGGAGATGAGCGCGGGCTTGTTGCAGCGCGCGTTTCTTCTGCTTTTCGTCATCCGTCGATTCCGGCATGGCATTGATGGCGGGCTCCAGCCCGTCGTTCAAAATCGCTTGCCACCCCCATTTTGGTTTCAACGTAGCCCCAACGGCGGTCGACAAATAGTGCAGACCGATCTCGATCGCCCGCATCAAATGAAATACACACGCTGTGCCTCGCCCGAGCCCATAGCACTTGCCAGCTTCCTCTATGTCGAAAGACGCATTTGGAAATTTCATCGCCACCGTCGGCCCAAAGAGAGGTTCCTGTGGCTCGATGTATGAGGCACGCGCACGATCCACGTGCATCAGCATGACGGACTCCAATTCGTCTTGCAGCCGCCGATGCGTCTCTTCTATTGAGTTGATTAGCAGAGGTATCGAGACCTTTTCGTTTTCCAGCATGCTCTGAAGTCTGCGAACGCTGGTCAATGTGAACGGCATTGCGAGCTGATCCGCAGCGCTTGCCAACTTGGCTGCGTGTTCCCTCATATCATTGTCAGTGTGGATCGGGCCAATTCCGCCGCCCTGCACCAACAGGCCGCGCATGGTGTTCAACTCTTCCAGGGCGACCACGAAATTCGCGGCATGAAAGCGAAGCATGTTCCACAGGCTCACGAGCCCGTATTGAGGCATCCCCCGCTGCGACGGGCTAGGCGCTAGCTGTTGCATAGCCTAGCCCTCCCTGCCGGGTTTGACAAGTATAATATACCGTTGATTTTCCCAGATTTTTGCACTCTGATCGGCCCCGCCCGTCGCCCATCCGATGCCTATGCAAGACGGAAACTGGAAGCGCACCAGCGGCACGAGCACCAGCAACACGCGCCGGTGTCGAGTTGTATCGCACCCAGGGACGCAGTCTGCCGCTCGGACCGCCGGCTCGACACCGGAGATGCTCGAAGAGGCCCTGCTACCCCGCCACCTCGGTCAGGTGCATCCGGCTGCCCATGCTCGTTGCCGTTTCGAAGTAGATGAGCGTCTGCCCGATCGGGTTCACCGCCGGCGCGTCGGTTGCGAACGTCAAGCCGCGCGCCGCGTAGCCGGGCATGTCGGCCGCGATGCTCTTCGTCAGGTAGCCGACGTGGTCGAGGATCGGAACGGGGCCGATGCTCTTAGCGTTCTCGCGCTCGATCAGCTCGACCTGCGCGCGGCCGACATTGATGAAGGCGACGCGGCCGCCAGCGCGCGACGGCCCGCCGCCCACGTTGACCCCGCCAAGTTTCTCCACGAACCAGCGCACCGACGCATCGAGATCGGGCACGAGATAGCCGGGGTGCACGATGCCGTCGATGGCCGGGCCCGGCGCCGCAACCGGCGTGCTCGGCGGCACGCCCGTGAGATGCATCCAGATGCCGTTGGTATAATCCGGATCGAAGTAGAGCACCTGCTGGCCGACGAAGTTCGTATAGGGCGCCTCGGCGAGAAACTTGATGCCCTTCGCCTTGGCGGCCGCCTGCGCCTTCGGAATGTCGTGGCAGATGTAGCCGACGTGGTGCGTGACCAGTGTGCCCGCCGGGATCGGCGTCACGTCGGTCGGCTGCATCAGCTCCACCTCGACCGCGCCGTAGCGCATGAACGAGTTAATGCCGCCGCCGGGCACGATGCGGCTGTCCGCCATCTGCCCGCCGCCCGCCTTCACCGCGCCGAACGCCTTGGCGAACCACCGCTCCGCCTCGCCAAGATCGCGACAGAAGTAGCCGATGTGCTGAATACCGTCGAACATGGGCAGGGGCTCCTTGAGTGACAATTTCAACAGCGGCGGCGGAGAGCAAGTCGAGAGCGTCGTGTGCCGCGAGCGGGACGACTGTCGTGCTGAAAGCTCGCTTCGGCACGACATCTGCCAGAAGGGAGACCCTCCCAGACCCGGTCCCTTTTTGTGGCACGAAACCGTGGCGCTGTCCTCTACTGCCGGCCTCTCCCACACACACATCGCGCTCAGCACGGCCAGCCTCAGGGCCAAGTCCGGACATCGGACAACCAGCGCACCACATGCACCACTGTCATCCTCGGGCTTGTCCCGAGGACCCATCGTGCCGCAAATTCCTCAAGTCGATTTTGTGAAGGGTTCCGGATGTCGGCCCGGACGCAAGCATGGCCACGGGCTCCTG
>CAZCQH010000058.1:0-32531 GCA_964500805.1 uncultured Hyphomicrobiaceae bacterium | reverse complement strand
TTCGGAGGGCAGTCTCTCAAGTTATCCCTGGCCCGAAAACCCTGAGGCAGGTCACGATCGCCGGGCGGGCCATCGCGGCAATACCCAGAGCTGCCACCCCTGTCGCCGCGAACTGACGGCGGCTCATCACCTTGCGCTTCATGCTTCTCTCTCTTCTCCGCAGATCTCGTGATTACTCAGCGCGCGACGTGCGGGCGCGGCGTACAACTGTACCCCACCGCTGAGGCGCAACGTGTCACAACCGAGCAGCACTCCGTCATCAAGATGCTGGTCTCGTCAACGTTCTCAGGTCATGAACCGTTCGGCGGTCATTCGACCTTGATACCGTTTTTCTTGATCACCTCTTTGTTGCGCTCGATGTCCTTGACCAGGTACGCGCGCATGTCCTCCGGCGCCTGCTCCGACACGATCATGTTGACCGCCAGCATCTTCGCCTTCATGTCGGCGGTCTTGCCGATCTCGGCCATCCGGACATTGAGCGCCTCGCGGATCTCCTTCGGCGTGCCGGCCGGTGCCCAGATCGAGAACCACACCGGGATCTCCGCATCCATCATGTCGAGCTCCTTCATCGATGGCACGTCCGGGAAGTCGGGATGCTTGATCCCACCGTCGATGTTGAGCAGGATCAGCTTGCCGGCTTTGGCATGCGCGAGCGTGATCGGCTCGTTCATCAGATGCACAACACCCGGCAGGTGGTCGTTCAGCGTATCGGCGCCGCCGCGATAAGGCACGTGCAGAATGTCGATGCCGAATTTGCTCTTCAGCGCTTCGAGCTTCAGATGATTGCCCATGCCGACGCCCGACGAGCCGAATACGAGCTTGCCCGGATTCTTCTTGGCGTAGTCGACCAGGTCCTTCATCGTTTTAATGCCGAGCGAGGGATGCACCGTGAACCCGACCAGTGCGTCCCCGGCGCGTGCAACCGGATCGAAGTCCTTCAGCGAATCGAAACCGACCTTCCTGAGGCTCGGCACGATCGCGATCGAAGCGTTGGGCGTATAGAGGAACGTGTAGCCATCGGGCGGTGACTTGGCGACTGACTCGATGCCAACAGAGCCGCTCGCTCCGCCGCCGCGATTCTCGACAATGAACTGCTGCTTGAACGCGTCGGAGAGCTTTTCGGCCCACACGCGAGCGGTCTGGTCCGTAGCGCCGCCGGGCGCGAACGGTACGACGAGGCGCACCGGCTTGCTGGGCCACGCCTGCGCATGCGCAGCGCCGGACAGCGGCAGGCCCATAGAAACCGCCAGTGCAACCGCAGCAGTGCACTTCAAAACGTCGCGACGCTTCATAACTCCCTCCTCACGCAGTCTCGCTGGTGCAGAACGCCCCGAGATGGAACGGTATCGGATAATGGCACGGCGTTAGCTTAAAGCCACAGGCCTGATCGAAGTTATTCCAGCTTGATGTTGGCGGCCTTGATGAGCTCGCCGTTGGCTTTGGTGTCCTCGCCGAGGTACTTCAACATGTCCTCGGGCGACTGCGGTGGCACCGCGACATTAATGCTGCGCAACCGGGCGATCATTGCGTCGGTCTTGGCCATCTCAACGAGCTTGACGTTGAGTTTGCGCGCGATCTCTTTCGGGGTGCCGGGCGGCCCCCATAGTGAGTACCAGATCGGAACATCTGCATCCTTGATGCCGAGCTCGGTCAGTGTCTTGACATCCGGAAAGTCCGGGTGTCGTGTCGCGTAGTTTATGTTGAGCAGCAGGAGTTTGCCCGACTTCACGTGCGGCAGCACGTTGATCTCATTCATCATGTGCACGGTGCCGGGCAACAGATCGTTCAGTGCGTCGGCGCTGCCGCGGTAAGGCACGTGCAGGATGTCGATGCCGGCCTTGTGCTTCAGCATCTCAACCCGCATCTGCGAGGCCGTTCCGAGACCGGCGGAGCCGAAGCTGAGCTTGCCCGGGTTCTTCTTCGCGTACTCGATGAGCTCGGGCAGCGTCTTCACACCCACGCTCGGATGTACGACGAAGCCACAGATGAGATCGCCGACGCGTCCGATCGGCTCGAATTGCGCGGGCTCGTAGGGCACCTTGCGCAGGTTCGGCAGCACGGTCAGCGTCGCATTAGGTGTGAGCAGTAGCGTATAACCGTCCGGCGCCGCCTTGAAGGCCGCCTCCGTCCCGATCATGCCCGAGGCGCCACCGCGGTTCTCGACCACGAACTGCTGCCCATAGGCTTTGGTCAGCTCCTCGGCCCAAGGCCTCGCAATGAGGTCCGAGGCGCCGCCCGGCGCATAGGGCACAATGAGTTTCACGGGCTTGTCCGGCCAATTCGCAACCTGGGCGCGAGCCCGTGTGACGATAGCCGGCAGGGCAATGGCACCGATAGCGGCGGCGGCTGATCCAAGGAACTCGCGGCGGCGCATGACTTCTCCTATTCGACGGACTTCTGGGCGCGCTCTGCGCAAAACGGCCGCACCTTGGGGTGCGGCCGCATGATCGTCAATAGCGCCAAAGGCGGCGCTCTTTCGCGATTTTGGCGCTACTCCTGGAAGGCGGTTTCACGCGCCTTGCGAATATTGGGCATCAGGATGAATATCAGCACGATCGCCGAGATGATCAGGAACGTCAGCGACAGCGGCCGCTGCAGGAACACCCACGGATCGCCACGCGAGAGCAGCATGGCGCGCCGCATGTAAACCTCCATCAGCGGCCCGAGCAGGAAGCCCAGAAGCAACGGCGCGGGCTCACACCCAAGCCGGATGAAGGCGTAGCCCAACACTCCGAAGAAGGCCATGAAATAGACTTCCGTGTTGAGGTTGTTCAGGCTGTACACTCCGATGCAGCAGAAGAAGAAGATCGCGATCGCCAGCAGCCGGTATGGGACGAGCAGCATCTTCACCCAAATGCCAATGAGCGGCAGATTGAGGACCACCAGCATGAGGTTGCCGATCCACATCGAGACGATCATGCCCCAGAAAAGGCCCGGTTTCTGATCCATCACTTGGGGGCCGGGCACGATGCCGTGGATCATCATCCCGCCGATCATCATTGCCATCACGGCGTTGGCCGGAATGCCGAGCGTCAGCATCGGAATGAAGGATGTCTGGGCCGCCGCGTTGTTGGCGCTCTCCGGCCCCGCCACACCTTCGATCATGCCCTTGCCGAACTTCTCCGGCGTTTTTGAGAGTTTTTTCTCGAGCGAATAAGACGAGAACGACGAGAGTACCGCGCCGCCGCCCGGCAGAATACCGAGCAAGCTGCCAAGAACTGTTCCGCGCAAAACCGGTCCAGCGCTCTTCTTGAGGTCCTCCAACGTCGGCATCAGGCCTTCAACTTTCGAGGACACGAGATCACGCCGCTCCGTGTCCCCCAGGTTCTTGATGATCTCCGCCATGCCGAAGACACCCATTGCGACGATCACGAAGCCGATGCCGTCGAAGAGATCGCCAATCCCGAACGTAAAGCGCGTATTGCCCGTATTGACGTCGGTGCCGATGAGCCCCAGCAGCATACCCAGGAAAATCATACCGACTGCCTTCAGTACCGAGCCCGACGCCATGACGACGGCCAGCACGAGACCCAGCACCATCAGTGAGAAGTAATCGGCAGGCGCGAATTGCTGCGCAAGCTTGGTCAGGGGCGGCGCAGCGAGTACGATGAGAAAAGTCGCGACAGTTCCTGCGAAGAAAGAACCGAGCGCCGCTATCGCAAGCGCCGGTCCGGCACGACCTTGGCGCGCCATGGCGTAACCGTCGAGCGCCGTTACGACAGACGAAGCCTCTCCCGGCAAGTTGACCAGGATGGCCGTCGTCGAGCCGCCGTACTGCGCACCGTAGTAGATGCCGGCGAGCATGATCAGCGCGCCTTCAGGCGTCAGGAAGTAAGTGACTGGCAGCAGCAGCGCCATCGTTGCAACGGGACCGACACCAGGCAACACGCCGATCGCAGTTCCGATTAGGGCGCCCATGAAACACCAGAAAAGGTTTTTGAGCGACAGCGCGACCGAGAACCCCAGCGCCAGGTTGGAGAAAACAGAACCCAATTCCATTTGGCACCTACGGCTTATCGAAGAAGGAAACTGAGGAACGATGGCGTGCGAGTCGGCCAAGCGGGAATTGGCATGCCGAGGAGCCAAATGAACGTCCCCCAGCCGATCGCGATCATGAGAGCGAGAAAGATTGCATACTCCGCCCACCGTGTTTCCCTGGTGCCAATCGCACACAAAGTCAGCGCGATGACCATGGTTATGACAAGCCCGAGGTCGTCGACGAGCAGCCCAAATGACACTGTCGCAGCCGTGACGGCGAAAAAGGGCCGCCATGCCCAACGTTGCATCTCGATATCGCCAGCCAAGACCGACTTGAGCACCAACAATCCGCCGACACCGACGAGGCACCACGAGAGAATTGCCGGCAGAACGCCCGTTCCCGGCCGCTGTGGCGTTCCGCGTGGGTAGTCCCAGCCGATGATCAATGCGCCAATTCCGACGACAATGAACAGCAGCGCGGTGGCCATGTCCTGGCCGAACCTGATGCGCATTATTCTTCCCTCCGACGACCTCTTGTCGTTTCGCTCCCTAGCAGGCTAGCACACCACACCGGCACCGAGGCAACAAGGCCGTTCTGAGACTTAGTTTCCCGCGCTGAGGCAAAATGTACTGCAACGTCAGGCCATACTCAGCCTCTGGCGAAGAGCTCGCGTGGTTCCTGGGTGGTCGCCATCAGCCCGACTGGAACCTTGGCGACCGCTTTTCACGGAACGCAGCCTGGGCCTCGACCGAATCCGGGTGATCGCCGAGCTCGGTGGTCATGTTCTGCTCATAGCGGTAGCCATCGCGCAGGCTCATATCCTCGATCGTGTTCAGCGTCCGCTTCGCGAGGCGGATGGCTGCCGGACTTTTCGAGGCGATCTGGCGGGCGACTTCCATGGCAACGTCCATCAGCTTTTCCCGTGGCACCGAGGCTTCCACCACACCGAGCCGGTGAAGCTCGGGGCCCGGCACCCGATAGCCGGTCAGCATCATGCGGCGCAGCGTGGAGTGCGGAAATAGTCGTTGCGTGTGCTTACCGCCACCGAGGAGCCCAACGTCGATTTCGGGGAGGCCAAGGACCGCCTCGTTGGCTGCGAACAGAATGTCGCACGAGGCCGCAACTGCCAGTCCGGCCCCCAGAGCCGCACCATTGATCGCGCCGATCACCGGCTTCGTGCACTCGCGAATTGCGTGGTAGCTCTCGCGCGCCCGTCGGTTGTGCTGCCATCGCTCACCGGGAACCGACTTGTCCGGCCGTGCCTTCAGATCGGCGCCGGCCGAGAAGACCTTGCCCGCGCCGGTCAGTACCACCACCCGCACATCACGCCGATCGGACAGCATGTCGAAGACATAGGCCAGCTCGACATTGAACTGGGCGTTCTGCGCATTGACCGGCGGGTGGTCCATGGTCACCACCGCGATGCCGTCGGCTACCGCTACCTTGATCAGCTTCGTCTCCATATCGTCGACCTTTCCCGTTGTCCTCGAGCTCGTCGGACGAGATCATAGCCCAGCGCGCCGCTCCCGGATAAGGTGGCGGGTAACGACAAAACACACCGCCTGGGCACCTCGGATCAGCTCGATGGACAACGGAGACCAGCATGCGATTTGGCGTCAACATCCTCTCGCGCGGGCCGATGGCAAACCAGCAGGGCTATCTCTCCGTCGCCGCCGCGGCCGAGCGACTCGGCTTCGATTTCGTCAGCGTCAACGACCACATCGTGGTGCCGGCCGACATCGCATCGCGCTACCCTTACAGCGAGGCGGGCGACTGGGCGGGCTCGGCAACCGGCCAGTGCCTCGAGCAGCTCGCGACACTCTCGTTCCTCGCCGGATGCACCAAACGGGTCCGCCTTCTCACCTCAGTCATGGTGGTCCCGCACCGCCAGCCAGTGCTCGCCGCGAAGATGCTGGCGACAGCCGACATTCTGTCGGGCGGGCGCGTCATCGTCGGTTGCGGCGCCGGCTGGATGAAGGAGGAGTTCGAGGCGGTCGGCGCGCCGGACTTCAAGGAGCGCGGGCGCGTCACCGACGAGTACATCGAAGCCTTCAAGGAACTCTGGACCAAGGACAAGCCGACGTACAAGGGTCGGCACGTCGCGTTCGACAATATCCTGTTTCGCCCGAAGCCGATCCAGCAGCCGCATCCGCCAGTATGGATCGGCGGCGAGAGCGAAGCTGCGATGAAGCGGGCGATCCGCCTCGGCGAGGGCTGGTATCCGGCCTCCAGCAATCCGGCGAACCGGCTCGATACGGCAGAGCGCGTCACCCAGGCCGTCGATGGGTTCAAGGCAATGGCGCAAGCTTCAGGTCGCGATCCGAAGTCGATCGACCTTGCGCATGTGGTGCTGTGGCCGGTGAATTGGACCGCGGAGAAAGCGATCTCCGGCGGCCGGCGCACGCTGACCGGCACGACGGCTGAGATCTTGGGCGACATCGACATGCTTTCGAAGGTCGGTGTCGGCGACATGTGCGTGTCATTCCACGCCACTGCGCTACCCGAGATGATCGAGCGCATGGAGCGGTTTGCGACGGAGGTGATCGGCCGCCAGGGATGAAATAGGCGACGCTTCCGCTTTCACCTCGACGGTTTCGTGAGAATGGACTGCCAATCCCTGAGCCCACGACCGTCACAGAATGCGTCGTCGCGCGGTCAAGTTTAGCGGCATTGCGTTGGGGCGGAGCGCATCGATCCCGCTCTGGTGCCCTACAGGCAATTACCCATCCAGCGGCTTGGCGGCCCACTCGACGGCCTTGCGGCCGGTGACTTCGCCGATGCTTCGCAGACCTTCGACGCGGCATTGCTCGGCGAGATGCGCCTTGATGCGGCCAATGAGACCGGCGCCCTCGAACACAAGGCCCGTATAGAGCTGGACGAGCGAGGCTCCTGCCTCGAGCTTGGCAAGCGCCGTTTGCCCAGAGTCGACTCCTCCGGCCCCGATCAGTGGAATGCGTCCGCCGGTCTCGCGATAGACGCGCGCAAGCATGGCCGTCGCGCGATGAAACACCGGCCGCCCCGAGAGGCCGCCCATCTCGCGCGCCGTTGCTTGGTCACGCAGTGTCGCCGGCCGCGCGAGGGTGGTGTTCGAGACGGCGATCACATCCACCTTGTGCGCCTCGAGTCGCTCGCAGATTGCCGGCAGGTCCGCCTCAGCGATGTCCGGCGCGATCTTGACCACGATCGGCCGCTGCGGCGCACCGATCGCCGCCTTCGCAGCTCGTGCGGCCATCACCCGGCCGAGCAGCTCATCGAGCGCGGCGGGCGCCTGCAGGTCGCGCAAACCCGGCGTGTTGGGCGAGGAAATGTTGACCGTGAAGTAGCTCGCGACGTCGTAGAACGCGTTGAGCCCCGCTACGTAGTCGGCCGAGCGGTCAGCCGCGTCCTTGTTGGCGCCGATGTTGACACCGACGACGCCGCCTTTGGCGCGGCGCTCGATCAAGCGGGCGAGCGCTGCCTGATGGCCGCAGTTATTGAAGCCGAAACGGTTGATGACCGCACGATCGTCCATCAGCCGGAAGAGGCGCGGCTTGGCGTTGCCTTCCTGTGGCTTGGGCGTCAGCGTTCCGACCTCGGCAAAGCCGCAGCCCATGCCGAGCACAGCGTCGGGAACGCGCGCGTCCTTGTCGAAGCCCGCCGCAATGCCAATCGGATTGGAGAGCTTCAAGCCACCGAGCGAAGCCGCGAGGCACACCGGATCCGGATTGGTCTCGCGCGGGTATAGCCCTCGTTCCAGCGACGCGATCGTCATCTCGTGCGCCTTCTCAGGATCGAGTGCAAGCAGAGCCTGCCGGCCGAGATCGAACAGCGAGTTAAGCATTAGGCGAGATCCTTCGGGAGCTGATGGACGCCGTCGGCACCGAGTTGGAGCGCGGTGACGGCCAGGGCAAGCGTCGGCGTCAGGGAATCGTAAAGGTGCGGAAACAGCTCACCACCGCGCGAGGCTTCCCATCTGAGATTTGGCCCAAGCGCGCTAGCCTCGAACGTCACGAGCACCTGATTTGCTCTTCCCCGGAAATGCTTCTGCAATGTGCCAGCAAGCTGGTCAGCCGTAGACAAATGAATGTAGCCGTCACGCAAATCGTCGGCGGACCCCAGAAACGCACCCGCGCGGGTCGCCTCATTCCAGTCCAAGCTGGAGCACACTTTGTAAACGTAGCGCTTCATTTCGAGACGCGTGGCCTGGACGGAAGCCCTCTGTGGGCAATTGCGCCCTCATATAGCCGTGGCCCTTGACTTGCAAAGATGTCATGAGCAGATCAGATAGCTATCCCCTCGTGCGGAAATGGCACTCGGGGCTTGAGGTGGCAATTGCTTATGGAAACGTCGTCGCAAACATTGACCCATGCCTGGATCTGGGCGGCCATTGACGAGTTGGCACGCAAGAACGGCCTGTCGACGTCAGGATTGGCCCGTCTTTCCGGCCTCGATCCGACAGCATTCAATCGTTCGAAGCGGATCATGCCGGACGGCCGCCTACGCTGGCCAAGCACCGAAAGCATCGCAAAGATCCTGGATGCAACAGGGACCAGTTTGATTGCGTTCGCAGAGCTGCAAGTCACGATCGCCGATCGCGCTTCGGGCAGCAACGCCAAACGTTCGATCGTTCCCGGTGCTGTGAACGAGTTCCGGCCTCGCGGTAAGGTTGCAAAACGCATTCGGGACGCACGCTCATAAGCTGCGCTCAGCTCCGGTTCTGCATTACAGCGGAAGACATATGCTCAATGCGGGCGGAAGTTCCGCTGGTGCGATATAACTTTTCCGGTTATCAGCTAAATCGTTTCTTGCCACGCCATCGGCGTCGCAATGTTCAGTTGCTTGCGGACGTGGGACCGCATGCAGCTGCAGCAACTGTCATCCCTGACGATTTCGACTCCATTACCCCCGAATTGATCCCCTATGCCTTCCAGATTTGCCTCACGAACGCTGACGCTCGGCGAATTGTTCTCGGATCCCAACGAGCTCCGCGTCCCCGATTACCAGCGGCCCTATTCTTGGACCGTCACGGAAGCCGTGCAGCTTCTCGACGACATTTCCATCGCCATCATCGAGGAGGCCGAGACAGAGAATCCCGAGGACGGCTACTTCCTCGGCTCCGTCCTGCTGATCGCCGAAGACGAGCAAAAGACCAACTCCGGCGCGCAAGGGCGCCAAGTATTCGACATCGTTGACGGCCAGCAAAGACTGGTCACAGCCACCATTCTTCTCGCGGTCATTCGGGAAATTGCCGAGGACCGGGGACTGCCGCTTGGCCGGCTGATCGAGCCGCTCATCTGGATCAAGACAGACTCCCGGTTAGAGCCGCGACTCAAGCCGCGCTACGGCGAAGCCCGGTTCATGCGCACGTTCATACAAGACCCCGGTGCTTCAGCCCTGATGCCGGACGCCGACGAGCTCACACAGAGCCAGTCGCGTCTGCTGGATGTCCGGGAACAGCTCGCTGAGACGATCATCGGCTACACTGACGACGATCTGGCTATCCTGGCGCGCTACCTGACGAGCGCGTGTTTTCTGTCGGTCATCACGACCAACTCGCTTGATCGCGCCCATCGCATTTTCACTGTGCTCAACAATCGCGGCCGGCCGCTCACGCGCAACGACATTCTGAAGGCGCAAATACTGGGTGCGATACCGCATGCGCAGCGTCCCGCCGATACCCTGACATGGGATGGCATCGAAGGGCGGCTCGGCCCGAGCTTCGAAGGCCTGTTCAGCCATATTCGCGCTGCCGAGGGGCACGGCAAGGGGCACATCATCAGGAGCATCGGCGGGCTCATCGCCGCCCACGGAGGCGCCAAGGAGTTCTTCGACAATATCCTGGCGCCCTATGCAGGCATCTACGAGACCATTCTTTCGCGTGGCCGTCACACCTATCCCACGCATCCGGCCATCGGCCGCTATCTCACGTATCTCAACTGGCTCAGCGGCGAGGATTGGGTCCCGCCCCTCATGCTGTTCTGGCGCCAGTGCAATGGCGATCCTGCGCGCATTGAGCCGTTCCTGCGGGCTCTCGATCGATACTCCTACGGGCTGCGCCTGCTTGGCATAGGTACGGACAAACGCCTCACTCGATTGAATGGCGTGCTCGAGAGCATTCGAAGAGGAACCGTCTTGTCGCCCGGCGATCAGTCGCTCGAGTTCTCGCGCGAGGATCTTCGCAACATCCAGTTCAACTTGCGCAGCCTGCACACGCGCAGTCAGCAGACGTGCAAGCTCATTCTGCTTCGCCTCAGCGCGCTCGGCGGCGACGCCGTCGAGACGCTGAACCCCGCTGACTTCACGGTCGAACACGTGCTGCCGCAGAAACCTGGCCGCAACAGCGATTGGCGCGCCTGGTTCAGCAGTGCCGAGGAGCGGGAGGAGTGCACGCAGTCGCTTGGCAACCTGGTGCTCATCTCTCGTGATGACAACGAGCGCGCCAAGAACATGGAGCTGCAGAAGAAGTTCGAGATCTATTTTCCCGACACCGGCCGCCCACCGCTGGCGATCACGGAAGAACTGAAGGGGCTGACCGAGTGGCGCGTCTCCGACGTCAAGCGCCGCGAGGAGCGATTTCTTGCGACGCTCAACCAGATGTGGTCGCTCACCCCGCCAAAAACGAGCCCACAGGCCGAGGTTGCAGCGCCAGCTCGGCGCCGGCGAACGCGGCGCATCGCCGGCTGACGCCTGTCAGCACGATTTGATCGACAGTCGCGCAAGCGCAACTGTCCGGCGAGGATGATCTCCTCCGAAGGACAACGGTCCGATGATACCGTCAGTATAGCTACCGATCCGCTTATCTTGTCGTCAGACCTGAGGGAGGATCGATGTGTACGAGCGTATCTCTGCGCTGGTCTTGCCAGTTTCGCGCGTGTTCTCGAATGATTTCCGATTTTCACTTCCGTATTTTCAGCGCGGCTATGCATGGCAGATCGAACACGCCGGGCGTCTGTTGCGCGACATTGCCCTGCACGCCGCCCGGCAAGGTGAGATCGACTGGTATCCGCTAGGGCAGATCATCGTGTCGCGAGCGCACGAGGACGCGGTGGCGCTCGTCGCTGATGGCCACCAGCGTCTCATCACGCTGACGATCATCCTCGCCATTTTGCGTGACCTCGAGAGCGACCCTGAGCTCAAACGCCGCCTTGCCCGCTGCATCGAAACGCCGCCGCTCGCCGGCAAATCAAGCGTTTTTCATCTGGCCACGCAGACGGCGGCGAGCGTCGCCCTGCGGGACTATGTCCAGCGTGAGGGTGCAACGGCGCACCCCGGCCCGGATGACGCGGAACTCTCCGACAGCGAGGCCAACATCCTGGTCAATCGGGACCATCTGATCCGGCAGCTCGGAGCACTCGACGACGATGCCCGCCGCGTTATTGCCGAATTCCTTCTCGCGCGCTGCATGATGGTGGTGACGGTGCTCAAAGACGAAACAGCGGCGAGCCTGCTGTTTTCGACGATGCACGACACGGGGCTGCGTCCCTCTTCGTGCGATCTCTTCAAGGCGCGCGTACTCGGAAGCATCGAGCCCGACGCACGCGGCACATGCCAGTCAATCTGGGAAAGTCGGGAAGCCGCGCTCGGCGAAGCCGGTTTCGCCAAGCTTCTCCACAGCATGGCATTCATCGCCGGCGGGCCCCTGCACAGGCGCGCGTTCGATGCCGTTCTCGATCATCATTACCGTTTGGACGATCCCCGCGAAGCTCGCATTTTCGTCGAGCAGCACCTGCAGCGCTACGGCCGCTCCCTCGAGGCAATCTCTCTGGCATCACCCGCCAGCGGGACGATACCGGCGGCGATTCGGCGGCGGCTGCAGTTCTTCTCCTGGATCAGGACACACGACACCTGGACCGCGCCGCTCATCGAATGGCTGGCGAGTGCGGGATTCGAGCACGCGCGCACGCCGGCATTCCTGCGCCGGCTCGAGGCGCTCGCCTGGTGCGAGACCATTATGGCCAACGAGCCCCCCTATCGCGACGCCCGGTACACCAAGCTGATCTCGGCGATCAGGAACGGCAGCGCGCTCGACCCGGGTACCCCGCTCGATGTGACCAAGGCCGAGCAGAACGATGTGCGCGCGAAGCTTTCAGCGCCCAATTTCACGCGACGGCGCTATCGCATGTTCCTGCTCTTGCGGCTCAATGCGGCGCTGGAAAGCGGAGAGGCAGTATCGCAGCTTCCCGAGGCGACGATCGAGCACGTCTTCCCGCGCAATCCCGCCAGGGACAGCAGGTGGAACGAGGACTTCGGCCAAGGCAAGAACAGCAAACGACTGCGCGACGAGCTCGGCAATCTCACATTGCTGACGGAGGCGGAGCAAACCAAAACCCAGAATTACGACTTCCCAATCAAGAGGTCAGTGCTGGCATCGAGCACCTTCGCTCTCTCGCGCGACGTGGCAAAGCACCCGCTCTGGCGCCCTGATGAGATCAGGTCCAACACCATGCGCCGAATCGACCTTCTGTTTCGCGAGTGGGGCATTTCCGAACAGTGATCGCAGCGAATATGCAATCAGCCCAGCCCTGACATGATCGTGAGCTACCGTGATTGCCGCTGTCGTCAGAGCCGGGCTATGATCTGTCCTTCAACAAGTCGGGGCCGATCAATGCTTGAATTCGACAGCACAACGCCGTTGCTGGTCTTTGGCGGCCCCTATTCCAACCTGCGCGCGACCGAGGCGCTTCTCGCAGAAGCGGCGCGGCGCCAGATCCCACCGCATCGCATTATTTGCACCGGCGATGTCGTTGCATACTGCGCAGAACCGGAGGAGACCGCCCGCCTGATCGCCGGGTTCGGCTGTCATGTGATCCAAGGGAACTGTGAGCAGCAGCTGGCCGCCGGTGCCTCCGATTGCGCCTGCAATTTCGAGGAGGGAAGCGCTTGCGATCTCCTCGCCAAGGGCTGGTATCCCTTCGCGAATGCCCGCGTCTCGCAAGAGATGCGCGACTGGATGGGTGCGTTGCCGACGACACTTCATTTCCGGTTGGGCGGGTTGACGTTTCGTGTTGTCCACGGCGGCGTCAACGAGGTGGCGCGATGGGTTTTCGCCTCGGATAAGACGGCCATCGCGGAAGAAGCGGCCAGGGCGGAAGCCGACGTCATCATCGCAGGTCATTGCGGTCTGCCGTTTGCAGCAACAGCCGGCGAACGGACTTGGTTCAATCCAGGTGTCATAGGCATGCCGGCCAACGATGGCACGCCGGATGCTTGGTACGGCCTGATCGAAACGCGAGACGGCAGCGTGACACTATCGACACACCGGCTCAGCTACGATTACGTCAGCGCCGGTGCCGCCATGCGCCGCTTCGGCTATGCCAACGGCTACGCACGATCGCTGGTGACCGGCCTCTGGCCAAGCCTCGACATCCTACCCGCAACCGAGCGCGCCGCGACAGGCAAACGGTTGCGGTCGCGCACAGTGCTTCTGAAATCGGCGCTGCAAGCGCGCGAGCTGGCGGCACTGAGCGCTGCGCAATGACTGGGCGCCGACGCGACCAGGTCACTGCTTGCCTTTCTCCACATTGCCAAAGCCCGCGCGCATGTAAGCGATCACACGCCAGATCTCGTCGCGGGACAGTTTATCCTTGAAGGCCGGCATGTCGGACTCGAATGGCTTGCCGCCATCGGCGATCGACCACAGCAAATACTCGTCCACAGAGATCGGCCGCCGGATCATGTACGCGAGCAGCGCCGGCGAGGGCGAGACCGCCTGGCTCGCATCGCCACCGCCCATGCCATCGGCGCCGTGGCAAGCCGCGCAATTCTTGGCGTAGAGCTCGCCGCCGGCTGAAATCGTTTCAGACCCCGCCGTAACGGTCGATCTCGCGCCTTCGTATTCCGGCGGCACGCCGTACTGCATGAACACCGAGTGGCGGAGCATCCGGATCATCATTCCCTTGGGAATGCGGCCTGGACCCCACAACTCGCGAACCATCCAGTCGGGTTGCCAGTAGTCGAACGTACGCTTTTCGGGTGTGCGCTGCTGTGCCGACACCACGCCAACCACGGCGACCAGCAGTCCGGCCATGAGCAGACCGAGAATACAAGCTCGAAGAAATCGTGGCTTGGAGCGCGTGCACCTTACGTCAGACATCCGGTTCATTCCTTCATCGACGCTCGCCTGCGCGCTATCACACCGGATAGTTCTTTGGATCGATCCCACAGGCGGCCAAGAATTTTCGAACCTGCACGACTTCGTCCTTGGGTAGATCGTGCTGGGCGTGCACGAATGCTGCCGTGTGCCCATTCAGAGCGACGCCGATGCGGTTCCCGGATTTGTTCTCGATCTTCGCGCCAAGCGACTCGAGCGTGTGCACCACATCCTTGAAGTCGATGTTGGCGCTGATCGGGTGCGCAAAGATCGCTTGAATGGTGCGGTTGTGGCGGTGATTCATGATGCTCCTCGGGTTGTCGATTGCTCTCTGATGAAGCTGACCCGAGGCCAGGGCATTGCTCCGGATCAATGCTGGACAGCGGCCTCAGGCGATCATGGTGCAGCTGCGGTCAAGGTTTCCTCGCGAGAAGCCGGCCTGCTGATTGAAGACAGAATGATGAGGGTCCCATGGTCGAACGCTCCCACACGGCAGGCTGGTGGCCTGCGCTCTATCAGCCCATCCAGGCGGCAAAGGAGAAGCTCGCTGAGTGGTTCGCGCCGAAGGCCGATGCGTCGATGTCAACAGAGAGCTATCACATCAGTCTGGAGCTCCCTGGTGTGTCGGCCAGCGACATCGACATATCGATGCATGACGGAGCGCTGATCGTTCGCGGCGAGAAGCGATTCGACAACCAGGAGGAGGGCGAGAGCTACTTCTTCTCGGAGCGCGAGTACGGCATGTTCCAGCGCTCGTTCCGAATGCCTCCGGATGCCAACACGGCGGGGATCGACGCTGAATACCAGAATGGCATCCTGAACATCAGAATTCCGAAGGTCGCCCCGAAAACGACCGATACACAAAAAATTCCCATTCGAACGTCGTGAAGGAATTCTCGGCCTCAGATGCCCGGCTTGATGATGATGGCGTTATAGAGGCGCACGAGGCCGTCGGTGCCAGCTGTGGCAAGGCGCCGGCCGTCGGGCGCGAAGCCGACCGCCTTGAGCTCGCCGGAGCCGATCTGGAACGTGCGGATCGACCGGCCCTGCTTGATGCTCCACACGCGAAGCGATCCATCGTCGCTCGCCGAAACCAGCGTTTCGCCGTCGGGCGCCCAGGTGAGTGCGGTGACCCGACTCTTGTGTCCGTGCAGCGTGAAGTGCAGCCGGCTCGACAAAGTCGACCACACGCGAATCTGGCCGTCGAGACTGGCGGAGGCGAGCTTGCGCCCGTCGGGCGAGAAGGCGAGCGCGGTGACGTAATCGCCGTGGCCGCGATAGATGCGCACCGATGTCATGCCTTCGGCCCGCCAGAGGCGCACCGTCTTGTCGGCGCTGCCCGAGGCAATCAGGCCACCGTTGGCGGAGAACGCGACGGCTTGTGCGGCGCTGTCGTGACCTTCGAGAACGCTGATGGGCGCTGACGACTGGCGGACGTCCCACACGGCGACGGCCGAGTCGTGCGCGGCAGCGACGACGAGGTCGGGGTCGCCGAGGAACGCCACGGACCAGACGCTTTGATCGTTGCGCTGGAAGCTCGCGAGCCTGACGCCCGTCTCGAGGTCCCAGACGGCAATGCGGCCATTGCCGTGGCCTGTCACTGCGCGACGGCCGTCGACGGCCATGCCATTGGCGGCGCCGTGCTCGAGCTCCAGCGTGCGCGTGAGGGCGCGCGTTGCCGCGTTCCAGACTTTGATGGTGCCGTCGGTGCCGGCAGTTACCAGCGAGCGTCCGTCGTTGGTGAAGGTCAGAGCATTGACGGTGCCGCGATGGCCCTTGAGATCGCCCAGCGCAACGGTGTCGCCGTTCTGACTGAGCACAGTGCCCGAGCCTTCGCTGCGGACATGCGGCAGCTGGTCTTGGAAGGACACGGCGAGAGCTGCGACGCCTGCGCCAATCGCGAGCTTGGCGGCGAGCGGCTTCCAGCGCCACGAGCTCTTGGCGCGGATGGCACGCGGTGGAGCGCGCCGCGGCTCGGCGTCGACAACCGGCTCGACCTTTGCTTCTACCCTTACTGGGACGCGAGCGGCCTCAGCGACCTGAGCCGCCTGCGGCTCAGGTTTGGCTGGCGCGGCAGGCTTTGCCTTGGGTATCTTTTCAGCGGCTGGCGCTTTGGCAGGCGCCAGCTTGCTCTCACCGGCTGGTGTCAGTGGCTCGGCTTTGGCGACGGCCAGCGCCTTCGGCTCGGAGTTCTTTGGCGGCGAAGCCGGGGCACTCGCCACGGGGTCGGCGGTGCCTTTGCGCCAGCCGTCGAGGAACGCGCCGACAATCCCGCGTCCGCCCGTCGGTGATGTGCGCGGGACGGGCGCCACCGCGGTAATTGGCGCTTCCTTCTTCGCGGCCGCCTCGGCAACCTTCGGTGCTGCCGCCTGTGCGGCTTCTTTCGGTGCCTCTCGCGCCGGCGTCGCGGGCGGGGCGGACGCGCGCGGAGACGCTTGCGACTTCGCGGTCGCCTTGGGCTCCTTGACGGCCGCCATCAGCGCCTCGCGCCAGACCGCGATCGACTTCGGCCGCTTGTCCATCTCGAGCCGGAGCCCGTGATCGATCGCCGCCAGAAAGCCGGGCCGGTAGGCCGACAGAGCGGCATTGCGCACCGGGATCATCTCGTCGGCGACCATGCGCGAGGGCGCATCGGGAGGTCGCTTCCCAGTCACCGCATGGTAGAGCGTCGCGGCGAGCGAGTAGATGTCCGTCCAGGGGCCCTGCCGGCTCGCCGTCGTCGCGTACTGCTCGTAGGGGCTGTAGCCCGGCTTCACCAGCGCCGAAAGCGTCTTGGTGTGGGACGCGATCTCGCCGCGCGCCGAGCCGAAGTCGATCAGCACCGGCGTGCCGTCGTTGCGGATGATGATGTTGTCCGGCGCGATGTCGCGATGCAGAAAGTCGGAACGGTGGATGTGCTCCAGCGCATCGAGCAGCGGCGCGAGGATGCGGTCGAGCTCCATTTGTCTGGGCGCGCGTCCGAGCGAGTTCAGCCAGCTTTTAAAGCTCTGGCCCTCCTCGAACTGCATGGCGATGTAGCCAGTGTTGCGCGCGCGGAAGTAACGGTAGACGCGCACGATATTCGGGTGCGTGAATCGCGCCAGCGTCTGGGCTTCGTCGAGGAAGCGGTCAAGGCCCCACTGGTAATCGCTTTCGCTGGCGTGCGAGCGCGGCACGACCTCATATGTGTTGTCGCGGGCGGCGAAATCGACCGGGAAGTACTCCTTGATGGTCACCTTGCGGACAAGTGGCGTCTCGTCCGCGAGGTAGGTAATGCCGAAGCCACCGGCGCCGAGCACGCGCACAATCCGGAAGTCCCCACCGAGGACCGTTCCATCCGGCAGTGCCGCCAAATTGCTCATTGAGCCAGCGTATCCCGCGATCCGCTCATTCCAAAACGGGACCGGATCAGTCGCGTCCGCTCCGCCGCCAGCCTGCCGCTGTCGGCCGTGACGCAGTTCCCCAGCACCACCTGGGTGCCGACTGTGGCCAATAATATGGCGGAAGCATGAGAAACAACCGCTGACGAACCGTCATCCACGAGCCAAACGACGATACTGAAAATCAGCGGCGGGCATCAGACGGCCATTATGTCGCCCTTTTGCAACGCAACCTGCCGATTGTGGGGAGAAGGAACAGCATGCGTCGCATCGCCAGAACACTGGCCGTCCTGGCAGCGCTTGTGGTCGTTGCCGCTGGTACATCCGGCGTGTGGCAGCCGCTGCTGGCGCAGTCAGCGTTGCCGACGTTCGCCGAGATGCACGCTTTCGCCGCCGACGCGCACCGCCGAATCGATGCGCTGATCCGACAGGGCTACGCGCGCTCGCCCGAGATGATGCTCGGCTTCGCCATCGCCATTCTATTGCCGCTGCTGGCTTTGACGGCGGCATTCACGCGGGCGTCAGTTCGCTGGCACGGACGGCGCCAGCGCATGCTGCGACACCAGAAGGTGGCGTCATTGGCGTCCGGCTCGGATCATGCTGCCATGCCAGCCGGTCACGCCTGGCTGGAGCTCGACGGCTCGGGCCGGGAGGCTGTCGGCCTCAACCGCGAGCTCATTCGTATCGGTCGTGACCGCGAGAACGAGCTCACACTCGAACACGCCAGTGTGGCGCAGCTTCACGCGCTGATCCGGCGCACGACGGATTGGAATTATCTGATCGTGGACGTCAGCGGCGGTGGCGAAGGCGTCACCATCAACGGCGAGCCGAAGGTGACATCGGCATTGCGGGACGGCGACCGGATCGGGCTTGGCGCACTTGCCGTGACGTTTAGGCGCAGCGGCGGCGCGCAGATGGAGAGGGTTTCGGGCGCGGCGCCCGATCAGCGTTTGCATTGAGGTGGTGTGGGCAAGCGGAGGGCAACGACGTGAGCAATGGACGTGACGAAAAGGCGCCGTCAGGCGGGGGAGACAATCGCATGATGGGAACATTACGCGAAGCGCTGGCGGCCGCAGCGGCGCCGCCTGCAACACGGGCACAAGCGCAACCGAAAGCACCGCCGTTACCCGCGCCGCCGCCACCCGTGCCGGCATCAGCGGATGCGCTACCGCCGTTGCCGCCCGAGTCGGATTCAACATCCCAAAGCAGCACGCCGCAAGCACGACCCGTGCGCCAGCGCGCCGAGAGCGACCACATCGAGGTGGATGCGCCGACCACAAGGGTCGTGCGCAATGCCGGCTCGCGCGCGCCCGCGGCGGCAAAGGAAGCGGCGGCGACCGACGCCCGCACCCAGCTGATCCGTGGCAAATCGCAGTCGAAGCGCGTCGATTTCCACCAGGATCCCGTCGTCGGCTGGCTGGTGGTCGTCGGCGGCCAGGGTCTCGGCTCGTTCCGTCCGATCTTCGAGGGCAACAACACGATCGGGCGCGCCAAGACCCAGCGCATTCCGATCGACTTCGGCGACGAGACCATCTCGAGCGAGGAGCAGGCCTATCTGCGCTACGACTCGATCGACCGCAAATTCCTGCTGGTGCCGAACCTCGCGAAGACCAATATCGTCGCGGTCAACGACAAGAAGCCGACCTCGGCGGTCGATCTCGTCGCCATGGATCTGATCACGATGGGACGCACGCAGCTCGTTTTCGTGCCATTCTGCGGCCCTGAGTTCGACTGGTCGGAGCTGACCGAGACGAAGGGGTGATGCTGACGTTTCGTCACGCAAGCCGCGCGAGCCAAGGCGCTCGCGCCTATCAGGAGGATGCCTCGGCCGTCTGGCCGGGCTCGAATCCG
The DNA here is from genome assembly GCA_964500805.1 of uncultured Hyphomicrobiaceae bacterium. GTDB lineage: Bacteria > Pseudomonadota > Alphaproteobacteria > Rhizobiales > Hyphomicrobiaceae. The sequence continues at coordinate 13,273 of CAZCQH010000058.1, read as the reverse complement.
CTCGCGCCGCCTGGGCCCTTGCCGCCCGGTGTCGATCTCGTCGCGGTGCTCGCCGACGGGATGGGCGGGCATGCGGCAGGCGACATCGCCAGCATGACCGTGTGCAGTGTGTTTCTGCAGGCCATGGATGCTGAAGGTTTTGCCGAGGAAGGCGTCGTCGACCGCTTGGCACGGGCACTGGAAGCGGCCAACGGAGCGATAAGGCGCAAGACGGAGGCGAATCCCGGCCTCACCGGCATGGGCGCGACGCTCGTTGGGCTCGTGCTCAGCGGCGGGGCCAAGGCCGAGTGGGTCAGCGTCGGAGACAGCCCGCTTTTTGTCTGGCGGGCCGGCGACATGGTGCGGCTCAACCAGGATCACTCGCTGGCGCCTTTGCTCGACCAGCTGGTGGCGGACGGCAAGATGACGCTCGAGCAGGCTGAGCGCGACCCACGCCGCCATTATTTGCGCTCAGCCGTGACAGGCGAAGAGCTTGACCTAGTCGATCTCGCCGATCGACCGCTGGAGCTGCATCCCGGCGACATCCTGATCGCGGCGAGCGACGGCCTGCTCACGCTCGAAGAAGACGACATCCGGCGCATTGCGACTGCATACGCGGCGCACGGGCCCGATGCGGTTGCCGAAGCACTGCTACGCGCCGTCGATGCGGCAGGCGTTGCCCACCAGGACAACACGACCGTGATCGTGATTCAGGCCCTGGACGCAAGCGGCTGATCCGCGAGGGTGCCGCATCACCCTGCGATCCACGTCGCGCGCCTCGCATCTTCGCCCAATTTAGAACGCACCTGCGCTCCATGACTGATTGGGATGCGCCATCACGCACCCGCCGCAAGGCGGAGCAAGCCATCCGCCGCAGATAATGGCGCTGAGGATGATGTCACACGAGCTCTCTCGATGCTTGTCTACAATCCCGGCCTCCTTCGTATGAGCGTGCCATGTTCGATCGCCTGCCTCCCTGGCAATCCAGAGTCCTGAGAGCGGCGTCGCTTGCGATCATCCTGATGATCGCCGCAAGTGGCCCCCTGCTTGCTCAAAGCGACCAGCTCGAGACGCGGCTGCAAAAGGAAGCCGACGCGCTCAAGGCGCAAGGGTACGCACCCGTCGACCAGATCGCGATCGAGCCCATGGGCCGCGCGGACACGCGCCGCTATGTGCTGCGGCTCACTCAAAACATAACTTACGCGATGATCGCCGGGTGCGCTGACGAGTGCAGCCATGTCGAGATGACGATCTTCGATGGCGAGCGACAGCAGCTCTCGCGCAGCACAAAGAAGGCCAACACGGCGATCTTCTCAGGCGCTCCGGAAAAAAGTGGCCTTTACGAAGTCGAGATCACCCAGCCCGGATGCCGCAAGGATCAGTGCCAAGCGGGGTTCCTGGTGATGCAGCAGAGCGATACGATTCCGCCGGATAGCGTCATCGTTGCCGTGAGCCGCTCAAGCCCGATGCTGGCGGCCAAAGCGCGGGTCACGGCACCCGCGACCGCTGGATCGATGAGCGCGGCCTCGCAGAAGCAGGCAGCGTCCGCGACGCCGCCTCAACCAGCTCAAGCGCCCGCACCAGCGGTCGACAACGCGAAGCCGAGACCCGCCCGCTCTGCCATGCCCCAGACGCCCAAGCCCGATGCGGGCAAGGAGGCCGAGAAGCCGGATTCCAGATCCGAGCCGGCAAAGACTGCCCAACCTAAAGCCTCAGCCGCCCAAGCCGAGGGCGCACCGCCGCCGAGACTGGTCAACATGGAGCGGCGCTTCGACACCGAGATCCGGGGCAGCAACTACCGGCAATTGACGAATACATCGTTTGCCGCCTGCGAGCGCGCGTGTGTCAGCGACCAGCGCTGCCGCGCCGTCGAGTTCTACAACGACAACCAGACGTGCGGGTTATTCAACCAGTGGCCCTCATTGAGCCCTGCACGCGGCATCCACGCTAGCGTGAAGCGAATTGCCGTGCGATAGGCTGGGGCATCATTGGGTCGGCCGCCTTGGGTCCGATCCCGTCCGGGATGCCGATGCCGCCGACGTTTTCCTATCGTCTGATCAAAGAGAGCGGGCTTGCGCGCCTCGGCGAGATCGAGACGCCGCGCGGGGTGATTCGCACGCCTGCGTTCATGCCGGTCGGGACCGTGGCGACCGTGAAGGCGCTTTATCCCGAGCAGGTGCGCCAGGCGGGCGCCGACATCCTGCTCGGCAACACCTATCACCTGATGCTGCGTCCTGGCGCGGAGCGCATCGCGCGGCTCGGCGGGCTGCACGCGTTCATGCGGTGGGACAAACCTATCCTGACGGATAGCGGCGGCTTTCAGGTGATGAGCCTTTCGCAAATCCGCAAGATCACCGAGGAAGGGGCGCACTTCCAGTCGCATATCGACGGCTCGCGGCACCTGCTGACGCCGGAACGCTCGATCGAGATTCAGTGCCTGCTCGGCGCCGACATCCAGATGCAGCTCGACGAGTGCATCGAGTATCCGGCAGAGCAGGCCGAGGCGGAGCGCGCCATGGAGCTGTCGCTCAGATGGGCCGAGCGGTCGCAGGCGGAATTCGCTCGGCGTGCCAGGCCGGGGCAGGCCATGTTCGGCATCGTGCAAGGCGGCATCTACGACGATTTGCGGCGGCGCTCGGCCGAGGCGCTGGTTGCGATGGATCTGCCGGGCTATGCGGTGGGCGGCCTCGCGGTCGGCGAGGGCCAGTCGGCGATGCTCACGACGCTGGAGGCGACGCTGCCGCATCTGCCGGCGGGAAAGCCGCGCTACCTGATGGGCGTCGGCACCCCGCAGGATCTGATCGAGGCCGTGCGCCGCGGCGTCGACATGTTCGACTGCGTGATGCCGACGCGGAACGGACGCCACGGCCTCGCCTTCACCTGGAGCGGCAAGGTGAACCTGCGCAACGCCCGGCATGCGGAGGACCGATCCCCGCTCGATCCCGAGAGCGCGTGCCCAGCGGCGCGGGACTATTCGCGCGCCTACCTGCATCACCTGGTGCGCGCCGGAGAGTATCTGGGCGCCATGCTGCTCTCCTGGAACAACACGTGGTTCTATCAGGAAATGATGGCGGCCATGCGCCGGGCCATCGCCGAGGATCGGTTCGATGCCTGGGCGGCGGAGACGCTGGCGCGGCTCGGCCCGGCTGCGCGCGGGGCCGCCTCCCGCAACGACTGGGCTTAGGATGGAGCCCGGCGCGCCCACCCCCACGGGCAGGCGGCGCACGCCCCATCTGAAGCGTCGTGTTGCAGCGACACGCGATGTGCTGAGCACCGAGTGGCTATGCTTAATATAATAGGAATATATACCTAGATAAAAAACGCCCGAATTTGGGGTCTACGCGGCCCGTACGTGAGGCTGGGATGGGGTGTTTTCTGAAGGCTATCCCCCTAGCCACTCGCCCCGAAAACGCGCCAGCGTCGAAATTCGACCGAGAAGATCGCTATTCCCCGGGCCAGGTGACGGTACAGGTTTGCAGCTTTGAACAAAAATCGGGGTCGGCTAGCGCGGATCAGGGCTGAATTCTGCGGAAAAATTAGATACAATTTTAATATTGCTTCACGTGAAACATTGTCCGTGGTGCCGCGTAATGTCCGGCCCCGTTTCACGTGGAACCCACGTCACGCGTCGAAGGCGACCTGCATGCCGTCGTAGGCGGGGACGACGTCGGGCGGCAGCTCGCGTGCGAGCGCCGCGTAGTCGAGATCGATGTGAAGATGGGTGAGGATCGCGCGCCTGGGTTTCAGCATCTCGATGCACGCGAGTGCCTGCTTCACCGAGAAGTGCGCGGGGTGCGGGATGTAGCGCAGCGCATCGATGATCAGCACATCGAGGCCTTGCAAGTGCCGCATCGATTCAGTGGGTATGCCGCTCACATCGGGGCAATAGGCGACGCTGCCGAAGCGGAAGCCCAGCGATGTGATCTCGCCGTGCTCCTGCGGGATGGGCAGCGCCTCGATAGGGCCGGCGGCGCCTTTCACCGTCACGGGGCGCAGCGGGTGAATATCGTGCGCGTTGAGGATCGGCGGATAGCTGGAGCCGGCCGGCGTTTCGAAGCAATAGCCGAAGCGCGTCATCAGCGATGCCCGCGTCGGCGCATCGAAGAACACGTCGACCCGGCGGCGCATATTGAAGGCGAGGATTCTGAGATCGTCGATGCCGTGCGTGTGGTCGGCGTGATCGTGGGTGAAGAGAACGCCGTCGATTTCGCCGATGCCGGCGTCGAGCAGCTGCTCGCGAATGTCGGGTGAAGTGTCGATCAGCGCGGTCGTGCGGCCACGGCCGGAGATGCGTTCGACAAGCGCGCTGCAGCGCCGCCGCCGGTTCTTCGGATTCTTCGGATCGCAAGCGCCCCAGTTGTTGCCGAGGCGCGGCACGCCGCCCGAGGAGCCCGTGCCGAGCAGCGTCAGCTTGTAGCTCATGCCGCCTCGCTGCCGGTGCCGGCTCCAGGTGACGAGGCCTTGGTGTAATAACGCAGGAAGTTCGCCGTGGTCGCCGCTGCCATCTCAGCCGTGCTGATGCCTTTGACTTTGGCCAGCGCCGCAGCCGTGTGCACGACATAAGCCGACTCGTTCTGCTTGCCCCGATACGGCTCCGGTGCCAGGAACGGCGCATCTGTTTCGACGAGCAGGTGCTCCAGCGGCACGTCGACCGCGACCGCCCGCAAGGCTTCGGATTTCTTGAACGAGATCACGCCGGAAAACGAGACCATCAGCCCCAGCGCGACGGCGCGCTTGGCCAACTCCGCGCCACCCGTGAAACAGTGCAGCACCGCTTTGAACGGCCCTTTCGCCATCTCGTCCTCGAGAATGGCGATCGTGTCGGCGTCGGCATCGCGCGAGTGAATCTCCAGCGGCAAGCCGGTGATACGCGCAGCCTGGATGTGGCGGCGGAAGCCTTCAGCCTGCGCCTCGGGCGGCGACTTCTTGTAGAAATAATCGAGCCCCGCTTCGCCGACCGCCACACACTTTGGATGCGCAGCGAGGCGCACGATCTCGTCGACGGGAATGTCGAGCTCCTCATGCGCCTGATGCGGATGCGTGCCGACAGTGAAGTAGACGTCCGGAAACGCTTCCGCGATCCCGCGATAGACGTCGTAGCGGCGGATGCGAGTTGAGATCGTCACCAGGATGCCGACGCCGGCCGCCTTGGCGCGCGCGACGTAGCCCGCGCGATCCGCCTCGAAGGCGGGGAAATCGAGATGGCAATGATGATCGACCAGCATCAGGCCTGGTCTCCCTTCGGCTTCTTCGGCGCCTTGGGCGGCTTCTGCGGCTTGGCTGCTGCCGCCGCATCAGGATCGACGGGCCGCACATAGCGCGGGAAGACGCCTTGCGGCGCGGGCAGCACGGTGCCGGGCTGCAACCGCCCCTTCTCACCCAAAGACGCGAACGCACGCGCGGGTTCCGGCTGTCCCAAGAGATCGAGCAGCTTTGCCGCCGACGCCGGCATCGCCGGCTGCACGAGGATGGCGAGCTGGCGCACCACCTCGGCCGCCACGTAGAGGATCGTGCCCTTCCGCTCCACCGAGAGCGACTTGTCGAACGGCTTCTCGGACGCAAAGTAGCGGTCCGCGTCACCGATCACCGCCCACACCGGATCGAGCCAGGACTTGATCGCCTGTGTGCTCATCGCCGCACGCGCCGCCGGATAGAGCGCATCGGCCGCCGCCAGAATCGCCTTGTCCGCCTCCGTAAATATACCCGGTGCGGGCACACGACCATCGAATCCCTTGTTGATCATCGTCAGCGAGCGCTGCGCCAGATTGCCAAGGCCGTTCGCGAGATCGGCGTTGATGCGCGTCTCGATCGCCTCGGCGCTGTAGTTGCCGTCCTGGCCGAACACGACCTCGCGCAGAAAGAAATAGCGCACCTGATCGACGCCATAGGCTTTGACGAGGTCGAACGGGTCGAGCACATTGCCAACCGACTTCGACATCTTCTCGCCCTTGTTGAGCACGAAGCCGTGACCAAATACGCGCTTCGGCACCGGCAAGCCCGCCGACATCAGGAACGCCGGCCAGTAGACGGCGTGAAAGCGCGTGATGTCCTTGCCGATGACGTGCACGTCGGCCGGCCAGTAATGTGCGCGCGGGCCCTTTCCGTCCCCATTGAGAATGCCGGTTGCTGTGACGTAGTTGTTGAGCGCATCGACCCACACGTACATGACGTGGCCCGGCGCGTCCGGCACCGGAATTCCCCAGTCGAGCGTCGTGCGCGAGATCGCCAGATCCTCGAGGCCCGACCTCACGAAGCTCGTGATCTCGTTCCGCCGCTCCGGCGGCAAAATGAAATCCGGCTGCTTTTCATAGAGCGCGAGCAGCGGCTGCTCGTATTTGGAAAGGCGGAAGAAGTAGGTCTCCTCCTCCGTCCATTCGACGGGCGTCCCTTGCGGGCCGATGCGCACGCCGTTCTCCATCTTCGTCTCGCTCTCGCGATAGAAGGCTTCGTCCCGCACCGAGTACCAGCCGGCGTACTTCTTCTGGAAAATGTCGCCCGCCGCTTCCATGCGCTTCCAGAGCGCGATGCAGGCTTCGTAGTGCCTCGGCTCCGTCGTGCGGATGAAATCGTCGTGCGACAGGTTCAACGCCGCCACCATCTCGCGAAAGCGGGCCGAGTTGGTGTCGGCGAGCTGTTTCGGCGTGACCGGCGGCACCTGGGCCGCGGCCGTCTGCTTCATCTTGAGGCCGTGCTCGTCGGTGCCGGTGAGGAAGAATACGTCGCGGCCGTCGAGCCGCTCGAATCGCGCGATGGCATCGGTCGCAATGGCCTCGTAGGCGTGGCCGATGTGGGGCGGCCCGTTCGGGTAGGAAATCGCCGTGGTGATGTAGAACTTCTCGCGGGCAGCCATCCGAGGGCTCCTGTCTGCTCCCGTAGGATGCCGGCCGTTTATGCTCCGAGGGTTCGGGCCGTCAGCTTCGCGCAACGCTTTCGATGCGCCGGAAGGTTTCCAAAATCAATGACTTGCGATCAAGGTTCAGAGCCATCGTCTCAGCCTTTTCGCGGACGACTGTTTCCCACAGCTCGGCCCAGGAGGCAAGCCTCGCCTCGGGCGCCAGCCGCGGAGCGAGGCGCGCCTCGACGCCGTCAGCTTTGATGGGGGCGCCCGCACCGGCGCGCACCAGGCGCGAGAGGAATTGCAGCAACAGGCCGTAGAACATCTCGAATCTCGCCTCGGAAGCGACCGAGCCGAGCTCATCTCCCAACGCGTGGACGACACCCCAGTCGAGCTTCGGCAGCGCGTCGAAGAGCGCCTCGATGCGCACTTGCAGCTTCAAGCCATCACTGGTCCAGAGCAGCAGCAGGCGGCGGACACTGCCCTCGGAGAGCTGCATCAGGCGCACCCAGTCCGAGGGTCCCGGCGGCTCGGCATCGGACGGTCGCATGGCCTGCATGGCGGCGCGCTTCAGGTTCTGCTCGCCGAGGGACTTCAGATCCAGCACGCGACAGCGCGAGCGAATGGTCGGCAGCAAGCGGCCGGGCTCGGAGGTGACAAGCAGAAAGAACGTGCGCGGCGGCGGCTCCTCGAGCGATTTCAGCAGCGCGTTGGCGGCATTCTGGTTGAGCTCGTCGGCGGTGTCGACGATGACGCAGCGATGGTCGCCGGCCCCTGCCGTGTGGGTGACGAACGATCGGATGCGGCGAACCTCGTCGATCGGAATCGAGGTGATGAAACGCTTGCCCCTGAAATCCCAGGGACGGCGAATGACGAGGAGGCCCGGATGCGACAGCGCCAGCACCTGCCGCGCGGCAATCGTCTCCGGCGCGATCTCGAGCGACTGGCCGAACGGATCGCGCTCGCGCGGCGCCGCTAGCACGTGCCGCGCGAAACGGTATGCGAGCGTCGCCTTGCCGATGCCTTCGGGGCCTGCCAGCAGCCAACCGTGATGCATGCGGCCGGTAGCGAACGTCTCAGCCAGCATGCGTTCAGCGGCCTCGTGGCCGTAGAGCTGCTGGGTCTCGCGAGGGTGCGGGGCGTCTTCGAGCCGGTCTGCTTCCGGCGCGGCCTCGATCTCCTGCACGGCGGGCGCGCGGGCCATCAGGCGCCACCCAACGCGAGGCGCGCATTGACTGTGCGTGCGACATCAGCCGCGATTGCGTCAACGTCGCGGGCGCCATCGATGGTGACGCAACGCTGCGACTCGAGGCGCGCGATCGCGAGATAGGCCTCGCGCAAGCGCACGTGAAACGCATGGTCGCGTCCCTCGAACGGATCGCGCTCGGTGACCGCCGGCGTCTCGCGCGCCTGCCGCGCCCGCGCCCGCTCCAAGCCCGACGCTGGATCAAGATCGAGGATCAGAGTCAGATCAGGCACGGTGGTGCCAACGACGAGCCGCTCCAGCGCCGCGACATCGCCCGTGCGCGCCTTGCCTGCCGCGCCCTGATAGGCGCGCGTCGAATCCATGAAGCGGTCCGAGATCACCCAGGCGCCGCGCGCCAGCGCCGGACGAATAAGCCCTTCGAGATGATCGGCGCGCGCTGCATTGAAGAGCAGCGCCTCGTAAAGCGCGCCCGCACCCGCCAAGGATTGGTCGAACAGCAGCTCGCGAATGCGCTCCGCCCGCGGCGTGCCGCCCGGCTCGCGCGTCAGCACCACCTCGAGGCCGCGGCTCCTCACATGCTCGGCAAGGCGGCGCGCCTGCGTGGATTTCCCCGAGCCCTCGCCGCCTTCGAATGTGATGAATTTGCCTTGCATAAGAGGTTCGTAGGCGGGGCCACGCCTGGTGTCAATTTATGGGCTCTCCACGTGACCGGGTGCCTTGTTCGACGTGGATCTGGCCGGCGGCGCCACTCTTGTTGGCAGCCGCCAAAATGTGACGGGACAGGTGCCGAAATTGAGATCGAGAAGACCTGCTCTCCTGCTGAGCGGGATCGCCCACAGGGCAGTTCCCGGCTGCAGGTCAGACGAGCCTTGTCGCGTTACCCGGGTTTGATAACGTCGTCAGGATGGGTATCCGGGAGGTGATGTATGGGCAGTTTCGTCGAATATGAACGGTACGACGCGCTCGGCCTCGCCGACCTCGTGCAACGAAAGGAGGTCACTCCCGACGAACTGCTCGACGCTGCGATCGAGCGCGTCGAGGCGCGCAACGCGGTCGTCAATGCCGTCGTGATGCAGCTCTACGACTACGGGAGAGAGGCCATCAAGAACGGACTGCCAAACGGTCCGTTTCGCGGCGTGCCGTATCTCCTCAAAGACCTGGGCGGCTGGCTCGCGGGCGTCAAGGTAACGCGCGGCTCACGCTTCTTCGCCGATGCACCAGCGGTCACCGAAGACAGCGAGCATGTGCGTCGTCTCAAGCGCGCTGGTCTCGTGATCTTCGGTCGAACGAATTCATGCGAGCTCGGTCTCTCCCTCACCTGCGAGCCCGCGCTTTTCGGCCCGACGAAGAGCCCGTGGGACATCACGCGCATCTCGGGCGGCTCGAGCGGCGGGGCGGCCGCGGCCGTAGGCGCGCGCATGCTTCCCATGGCGCACGCTTCCGACGGGTTCGGCTCGATCCGCGCGCCGGCATCCTGCTGCGGCATCGTGGGCCTCAAGCCGACGCGGTCGCGCAACACCATGGCGCCGTATGCAGGTGAGGGGCTGGGCGGCATCGCCACAGAGCACGCCGTGACACTTTCCGTGCGCGACTCGGCGGCGCTGCTCGATGCGACGTGCGGTGCGGGCCCCGGCGATCCCTATGTGGCGCCGAGACCCGAACGGCCGTTTCTCGACGAGGTTGGGGCCGAGCGGGGCAAACTCAGAATCGCGTTTACGCGCGTCACGCCAAATGGTGCGCCAGTCGACGCTCACGCGCAAAGGGCGCTCGAGGAGGCGGCAAAGCTCTGCGCCGAACTCGGCCACCACGTCGAGCAAGCTGACCCGACGATCGACGGCGCGGCCGTCGTGCCGACGTTTCTGACGCTTGCCTCGGCCAATACGGTGGTCAACCTGGCGAGCCATCCGACAAAGGGCCGCCCGCCGCGACCGGGCGAGGTGGAGACCGTTACCTACGCGACGGCACAGCTAGGCGAGAAGGTCACGGCCGCCGATTATGTTCGCGCAACGCAAACTGCACATCGCATCGGCCGGCAAATGGCGGCGTTCCACGAGACCTACGATGTCCTGCTCACCCCGGCACTCGCCACCTTGCCGCCAAAGCTCGGGTGGATCGACATGATGATGGATGACGTCCACGAGTACTGGCGCCGCGTCTTCCACTTCTCGCCGTTCACGGTGTGGTTCAACCTGACGGGACAACCAGCGATCGTATTACCGCTCTCGCAGTGCAATCCCACGCCGGGAAGCGCTGAGACGTTTCCGGTCTCGGTTCAGCTCGTCGCGCGCTACGGAGATGAGGCGACGCTGTTTCGGCTGGCCGGACAACTCGAGAAAGCGCGTCCCTGGTTCGATCGCAGGCCACCGGTCGCCATATGAACGAGGTTCTCGCTTATCAACAGTAGCGCCCGCTACCGGGCGACCTCCAACGCTTCAACGAGCCGAACGCGCTGCGCCGACTCGGGGCCACGGGTCCTCGACGATGATATGGTTGTGATTAGAAGTCCGGATGCTGAGTTGCGCGCTCCCCGCGCACCCTACAGCGCCCAGCGGAACGCCATGTGCAAAATGGTGTCGAGCCCGCGCCGGATGACGCCACCGCCCTCCACGTCCTCGGCCGCATAGAGCGGCACCTCGTTCACGGCCTGCGACGAGCTTGTGACCCGCAGCATTGCAACCTTGTCGCCCTTCCGGATTGGCGTTTTCAGCGGGCCCTTGTAAATGATCTCGGCCTTGAGCTTCTGGTTCGCCGGATAGCGCGGCAGGATCACGGCGAGATCGCCCTCGCCGGCGTCGAGCCGAACCCACATCTGACTGCCGCCCCAAACCCGCGCCTGGCCGACCACCTCGCCTGCGTTGAAAAGCTTGAATTCGGTGAAGCTCTTGAAGCCCCACTCGAGCAGCCTGATCGCTTCGGACTTGCGGTCCTCCTGCCGCTCGAGGCCGTTGATGACCAGAATCAGCCGCCGGTTGTCCTGCTTGGCCGAGGCAACGATGCCGTAGCCGGATTCCTTGATGAACCCTGTCTTCAGGCCGTCGATGCCGAGACCCGCCGACAGCAGCGGATTGCGATTCGGGAACTTGTGCTTGCGATAGGCGAACTCGCGCTGCGCAAAGCGCGGGTAGAGGTCCGCGTGCTCGCGAATGAGGTGGCGCGCGAGGATGGCGAGGTCGCGGGCCGTGGTCAGGTGCTCGGGATCATAGAGGCCGGTCGCGTTCTTGAACGTCGACGACTTCATGCCGAGCTTCTTCGCCTCCTCGGTCATCATGCGGGCGAAGGCGTCCTCGGTGCCGGCCATGGCCTCGGCAATGGCGATCGCGGCATCGTTGCCGGACTGGACGACGATGCCCTGCAGGAGACTGTCGAGCTTTTCGCGGGTATTGACCGGTACCATCATCGCCGATGTGCCCGAGGGTCCGCCACCCCTGCGCCAGGCGTTGACCGACATCAGGAACTCGTCCTCGAGCTTCACCTGGCCGGATTTCAGGGCCTTGAACACCATCGCGAGCGTCATGAGCTTGCTCATGCTCGCCGGCGACATCAGTTCGTTGGCCTTGTGCTGGAAGAGGATCGCGCCGCTATCGGCGTCCATCAGGATCGCTTGCCGGGCCTTCGTCGTGAGCTCGGTCTGTGCCGATTGCGCGGCCTGCGCGCGGACGGCGGAGGAAGCAGCCACCCCCTGTCCAAGCGCGAACAAGCCTGCCGCAACCAGTAAGCACAACGCGCGATGAAGAAGACCGATCGAACCTTGCATGAGCGATAGAGTGACCAGGAGAGCGGTTGCGTGTTGAAGTGACTATCGGGGTACCGGGTGCAAGAAGTCAATTGGCCGAAGCCACTTCACAGTCTATTCATCGAGCGCGCCCAACGGTGAATTGTCGCCTTGTGCAGTTGTCGCGGGGACTTGCACTCGTTCACGCGCGTCTCACCCGTCAGCGCGCCTCATTCGGCGACAATGCGCGCTTCGCGGACACCCGCGGCTGCAAGTCGCGACCGAAGCTCGCCTGCCGCCAGGAGGTCCATGGCATCGGAGCGAACCTCGAACTCCGGTTCGCGGACACCGGGGACCGCATACACGCGGAATTTCGCCGTCAATTGCAGGCTTTCGGCCAAGCGGTCTGCCGCTTGGCGGCTGCGGAACTGGCCGGCGATCACGGCCGCATTGTCCTCGGCCTCGCTTGCCGCACTGCGGGAAGCTGAGCCTCGGGACGCCAATTCGTCGGCGGGCCCAGGCTCGGGCGACGAATTGACCGATGCAGTGGTGAGCGTTGGGCTCCAGCTGCCGGTGCGCCACTGATCCGGTCGCGCTGCTTGCGCATAGGGCCGGACATAGGGCAGCTGCCGGCCCGCGATTCCGACCGGCGCGGCGAGTCCATACCACGGCTGCGATCTGAGATAGGCCTGCTCACGCCGATCGTCGCCGTTGAGCGGCGCCGGCCCCGCGTAACGCACTCGCACGCGGGCGAGGCCCTGCCCCTCGAACCCCAGCGCGTGAGCTGACGCTTTGGAGAGATCGATGACACGGTCGTGCGCATAGGGACCGCGATCGTTCACCCGGACCAGAACGGTGCGGTTATTATTGAGGCTCGTCACCCAGACGTAGGACGGTAGCGGCAGCGTCGGGTGCGCGGCGCTCAGCGCCCGCATGTCGTAGATCTCGCCGTTGGCCGTCTTGCGGCCGTGAAAGTCGTCGCCGTACCACGACGCGATGCCGGTTCGGTCGTAGGTCGGCTCCTCGCGCGGCATGTACCAGCGCCCAGCAATCTGATAGGGCGCGCCAACTTTGTAGATGCCGCCGCCCTTGGGGATAGCCATGCCGTCGGTGTAAAGGCGCGGGCTCGGCGACGTGCCGTATCGCGGATCTATGGTGCTTGGGCGCTCGCCATGCCGATCAAACCAGCTTCGATCGGCACGTTGCGGGGGCGCCGATCGCGCGCAAGCCGCTATTGCTGCAGCCGCCAGAAGAAGTGCTCCAAAGATCCGGGCATTGCGCCGCTCGACCCGCTTTGCACGTCTTCGGCGCCGACTGGAAACTCTGCCGGCCCTCGAAACAGACGAACGCATACCGCATACCCTGGCGCTTCCCCTCGACGCCCGGCTGGCGCGCGCCAGCGCCTGCCCCAACGCGCAACGTTTGCATAAACTGTGTTAACGTCCGCTTAACCACAGCGACGATCAGCGGTCAGTGGTGTGTGGTCAGTGGTCAGTGGTCAGTGGTCAGTGGTCAGTGGTCAGTGGTCAGTGGTCAGTGG
>CAZCQH010000057.1:0-33688 GCA_964500805.1 uncultured Hyphomicrobiaceae bacterium | reverse complement strand
ACGCCGCGCCTGCCCGGCTTGTGAATGAAAGGATGCAGAATGAAACGCGACTCCGACGTTTGTTCGTGAAGCAGAACAGGTTCCGGCTAAACGGATCGAACCGCAGCGTCGCCTCGACCATCGCCGACAGCCCGTTGATGCCGAGCCGAAAGTCGACCGGCTCTTGCGCCAGATAGATCGTGATGTCGCCAATTGTCGGCGGCGCCACCGCCGAGTTCCGCCTGCCAGCCATGCCCGCTCCCAATGCCTTGATCGCAACGGGCGAGACTGCACTGATGCGAGCCGGAATGTCAGAAGTCGTTCATGAGGCGCTTACTCAGCAGCAGCTCGAGATCGTCGGCCGCAACCCCATAAACAGTCCGACGGATGTTCTTCGCCTGGAAAAACGCCCACATGTTCGACGATTCGATATTCGCCCGCGTCGCATCCTTGGCAGCGTTGTCGCCCCCCATCGAGCAGATCGCTAACAATGCAGCAAGGACGCCGACGTACACGCCGATCCATCTGGTGCGGTAATCCTCGGCGGGCTTGGCCTCGCCGACGTCAGTCATTGCCATGCTGTCCCCCGGAGTGCCAGTTCAGGCGATGAGATCCTCGCGGCTCTTCACCGAACCGTCTGCGTTGAGGCGATACACGATCGGGACCCCCGTCCCGAGCTCGCGCTTGATAATCTCCTCGCCCGAGAGCCTCTCGAGCTTCATGATCAGCGCGCGCAGTGAATTGCCGTGCGCTGCGACGATAACGTTCTTGCCTGCCTTCACCGCCGGCCAGATCTTGGCCTCATAATAGGGCAGCACGCGGGCCAGTGTATCCTTCAGGCTCTCGCCTCCTGGCGGTGGTACGTCGAAACTGCGTCGCCAGATGTGCACCTGCTCCTCGCCCCAGCGCTTGCGAGCATCGTCCTTGTTCAGGCCAGAGAGATCACCGTAATCGCGTTCGTTGAGTTTCTGGTCGCGGGCCGTCTCGAGTCCGGACTGGCCGAGCCCCTCGAGAATGATCTTCAATGTGTGCTGCGCCCGCGTCAGATCGCTGGTGAAGGCGGTATCGAACTTGATTCCTTGGGCCTTCAGCAGAACGGCGGCCTTCATTGCCTCGGCGCGGCCCTTCTCGGTCAGATCCGGGTCCTTCCAGCCGGTGAACAGGTTGAGCTTGTTCCACTCGCTTTCGCCATGGCGCACCAGGACGAGGACATTCTTCATCGGATCAGCTCCCGCGGTTCTGATGCGCCAGCGCCACCACCTTCAGCACAGAAGCGCATAAAACCCCAGCGCAAACCACGCAAGTTTCATCATCGTCGCTCCCCCACATATGGTTGATCGCAGGGGCGAACAATATCCTTGATCAACGATAGGACACTTTTGCAGCTCTCTAGCAAAAGTGGACGCTTATATGACCCTCAAATGCCCAGCACGTCCGCCATGCTGAAGAAGCCCGGTCCCTTGCCCTGGCCCCACATCGCAGCCTTGACGGCGCCGCGCGCGAAGATGCCCCGGTCGGTTGCGATATGCGACAGCACCACGCGCTCGCCTTCCGCGGCAAAGATCACGCTGTGCTCACCGACGACATTGCCGCCGCGCAACGTTGCAAAGCCGATATCGCCGGCCTTGCGCGCACCCGTATGCCCGTCCCGCACCCGGACGCTCTTCTCCTTGAGCGAAACCTTTCGCCCCTCGGCCGCTGCTTGCCCCAGCATCAGCGCTGTCCCCGACGGCGCATCGATCTTGTGCTTGTGATGCATCTCCAGAACTTCGATGTCGTAGTCGTCATCCAACGCTTCCGCGACCTTGCGCGTGAGCGCAGTCAGTAGATTGACGCCGAGGCTCATGTTGCCGGCCTTGATGATCGTCGCGTGTCGAGCCGCCGCCTTGAGCTTGGCTTCCTCCGCTTCCGAATGCCCGGTGGTACCGATCACATGCACGATGCGTGCATTGGCCGCGAGGGCTGCGAATTCCGTACTGGCGGCAGGAATCGTGAAATCGAGGATGCCGTCGACCTGCGACACGACCTCCAGCGCGTCGTCGGTGATGAGGGTTCCGATCTTGCCAAGCCCCGCCAGCAGTCCGGCATCTTGTCCAAGCGCGATCGACCCCTTCGGTTCGACCGCACCGGCGACGACAACACCATCCATGCCATGCACGACGCGGATCAATTCCCGCCCCATCCGGCCAGCCGCACCCATGATTCCAAGCTTCATGTCAGCCATCGTCGCCTCCTCGTCACATCGCATCGCAAGGCTATACTAGGCAGCCGGGACATGAAAGCGCGGTGCTGGAATGACGGGCAATGCCGCACGGCTGCATCTCAGCGCACGTACCCAACCAATGACGGCAACAATGCAAAGCCCGAAAGGATCACCCACTTGAGCGCAGTTCTCTCCGGGCAACTCGCGTCCTGGCCGAGCAAGCAGGACTTGGCAGCGATCCTGGAGGCTGCCGACGTGCGCGTCATCGTCGGCGCATACTCGCTTTGTGTGGCGAACGCCTCCCACTTTGTTTTTCAGCACCTCGGCGGCGACTTTGGCGAGCCTCAGATCGACGCCGATGCAGCCTCCGTGGCCGAGATGCTGTCCGACGCCGCGCGCGTCTCCGAAGCACTGTCCAAGGCCCGCATCCGTCACCGGTTCGAGATCTACGATGAGGACAACGCCTTGGCCGCGTATTTGCATTGGGAGTGGCCACCCGGCGAACCCACAGCAAAGCGTTAGGGTGCGAGACCTCGCCGACGAACCGGCGGCGTCCTGGACTTATTCCTTGGCCTTAGCTCGCTCGATTGCCTCGCGAATGAACTGGCGCGCCTCATCCGCATCACCCCAGTGCTTAATTTTCACCCACTTGCCGGGCTCGAGATCCTTATAGTGCTCGAAGAAGTGCTGGATCTGCCGCAACGTGATCTCCGGAAGGTCTTCGTGCGAATGCACGCGGTCATAGCGCTGCGTGATCTTCGACGACGGGACGGCAATGACCTTCTCATCGCCGCCCGCATCGTCCTCCATCACCAGCACACCCACCGGCCGGCAGTTCATGACAGCGCCCGGCGCGATCGCCCGCGTATTGCAGACCAGCACATCGATGGGATCGCCGTCCGCGGACAGCGTGTGCGGAATGAACCCGTAGTTCCCGGGATACCGCATCGGTGTGTAGAGGAACCGGTCGACGAACAGCGTCCCCGACGCCTTGTCGAGCTCGTACTTGATCGGTTCGCCACCGACCGGCACCTCGATGATGACGTTCACATCATTCGGCGGATCGCGGCCGATCGGGATAGCGTCGATACGCAAGTGTCGTCTCCTCAATCGAACTTGATATTGGCCTTCTCGACGAGCTCGGCAAAGCCTTTGTACTCACGCTCCATCTGCGCCTTGAGCTCCGTCGGCGTATTGAGCACCAGATCCACACCCATCTGCTTGACCTTCTCCGCGTACGTATCCGTGCGCGCCGCCCTGGCAATTGCCTGATAGATCTTCTCGACGATGTCATCCGCGACGCCAGCCGGCACGACAAAGGCGAACCACTCGACACTGTTGAAGCCCGGAACGGTTTCAGCAATTGAGGGCAAGTCTGGGGCATAGCTCGAGCGCTTGCCTTCGGTCACCGCCAAACCCGTGAGGCGCCCATCCTTGATGTAAGCCAGCATGCTCGACATGTTGAGAATGCCGACCTCCGCCTGCCCGATAACGAGATCGTTCGCCGCCGGCCCCGCGCCTTTGTACGGCACGTGCACCACGTTGATACCGGTCGCGAGCTTGAGTTGCTCCAGGCCCAGGTGCTGTTGCGTGCCATTTCCGGACGTGACGACGACGAACTTGCCCTGCGCTTTCTTCGCGGCTTCGAGCACATCCTTGATCGACTTGTAGGGAGCCTTGGGATAGGCAACCCAGACGTTTGTCGCTTTGAAAAGAATTGTGACCGGCTTCACATCCTTCAATGCATCGTAAGGCATCGACTTTTGCAGATGCGGGTTCGACACGTGCGAGGAGACGACCATGCCGAGCGTATGCCCGTCAGCCGCCGAGCGAACCAGCGTCTCCGTGCCGAGGATGCCACCCGCACCCGGCTTGTTCTCGACGACGACGGTCTGGCCGAGATGCTCGGTAAGAATCGGCTGCAGATGACGCACCGATATGTCCGCGCCTCCTCCAGCCGCATACGGGATGATGATCTTGATCGGCTTTGTGGGCCAAGCCGTTTGCGCCATTGCGTTAGTTGCAGCCAGGCCGGCCAGCGCGATACCCATAAGTTGTGTCAGGACTTTCATTTCATGCTCCCTGAGACCGTCGTCAGCGGTCGCGATGCTCGCGCTCAAGCTACCGGCTTTGCGCCCGTCATGACAAACCCTATCGACTTCCTCCTACGTCACGCCCTTGACGATCCAGTCGAGCTTCGATCAGTGTTCAATCTGGCCTGCGGATCTGGACCGCTGTGAGGAGCGTGGCTGCCTTGCGCTTCCCACCCCGATAGGTTTGAAGAATGCCGCACGGGACCAGTCGATCTGGTCGCGTGGACCCTACATGAGTCGAAAAGGACCTGTGCCGATGATGGAGCCGAAGGTCGAGACATCTGTCCGGCCCGCCGATGAGGTCAAGACCACGACCTGCTACATGTGCGCATGCCGATGCGGAATCCAGGTGCATCTGAAGGACGGCAAGGTCCGCTACATCGATGGTAACCGCAACCATCCCGTTAACCGGGGCGTCATCTGCGGTAAGGGCTCCGCCGGCATCATGCAGCATTACGCGCCTTCACGGCTGCGTGCACCCTTGCTCAGGACCGGCCCGCGCGGCTCCGGCCGATTCAAGGAGATCAGCTGGGACGAAGCTTTGTCGACTGCCACGCAGTGGCTCGGCGAGGTCCGCGCCAAGGACCCGTCGAAGCTCGCGTTCTTCACCGGCCGGGATCAGTCGCAGTCGCTGACTGGCTGGTGGGCCATGCAGTTCGGCACACCGAACTTCGCAGCCCACGGTGGCTTCTGTTCTGTGAACATGGCTGCTGCTGGTCTCTATACGTTCGGCGGCTCGTTCTGGGAGTTTGGCGAGCCCGACTGGGACCACACCAAATACTTCCTGCTGTTTGGAGTTGCCGAGGACCACGGCTCGAACCCGATCAAGATCGCCCTCGGCAAGCTGAAGCAAAAGGGCACCAAGATCGTCGCCATCAATCCGGTGCGCACCGGCTACAACGCGATTGCCGATGAATGGCTTGGCATCAAGCCTGGCACCGATGGCCTCCTCGTCGGCGCCATGATCCACGAGCTGTTCCGCACCAACAGCATCGATCTCGAATACCTCGTCCGTTACACCAATGCGCCGTGGCTGGTGATCCAGGACAAGGGCGCCAAGGATGACGGCCTCTTCGCGCGCGACGCCGACGGCAAACCGCTGATCTGGGACAAGAAGACGAATGCGCTCGCTGCCGCCAATCGCGCCGACGTGGCACCCGCACTGGTCGGAGAACTCACGCTTCCGAATGGCCGCAAGGCGGTCCCTGCCTTCCGACTTATCGCCGAACGCTTTTTGACCAACGAGTACACTCCGGAATCCGTCGAAACAGAATGCGGCGTGCCCGCCGCCACCATCCGGCGCATCGCCGCCGAAATCGCCGACGTTGCATTCAAGCAGACCGTCACTTTGCCGATCAAATGGACCGACTGGGCCGGTCGTGAGCACAACTCGATCACGGGCCGTCCCGTCTCCATGCACGCCATGCGTGGCATCTCAGCCCACTCCAACGGCTTCCAAACCTGCCGCATGCTGCACCTGATGCAGATCCTGCTCGGCACCATCGATGTGCCCGGGGGCTTCCGCTACAAGGCGCCATTCCCGCGACCTGCACCACCACCGGCGCGCCCCGTCGGCAAGCCCGAGCAGATCAGAGCGGGCGCGCCATTACCCGGCATGCATCTGGGCTTCGTACATGGCCCCGAGGACCTGCTCATCGACCAGAACGGCCGCCCAAGCCGCATCGACAAGGCCTACTCCTGGGACGCGCCGATCGCCGCCCACGGCCTGATGCAGATGGTCATCACCAACGCCGGCCTCGGCAATCCTTACTCCATCGACGTGCTGTTCATGTATATGGCCAACATGGCCTGGAACTCGTCGATGAACATTGCCGCCACGCTCGACTATCTCACGGCGACAAACGACGACGGCAGCTACAAGATCCCGAAGATCATCTATTCGGATGCGTATTCATCTGAAATGGTCGCCTACGCCGATCTGATCCTGCCGGATACCACTTACCTCGAGCGCTACGACTGCATCTCAATGCTCGACCGGCCGATCTCGGAGCCAAACGGCCCCGCCGACGCTATTCGTCACCCGATCGTGAAACCGGACCGGAATGTGCGAGCCTTCCAAGACGTGCTGATCGACCTCGGCGCCCGCCTGAAGCTGCCGGGCTTCACCAGCGCCGACGGCGGCCCGAAATTTCCAGGCGGATACCCCGACTACATCGTCAACCACGAGCGCTCGCCCGGCATCGGCCCTCTCGCCGGCTGGCGCGGGCGGCAAGGCGAGAAGTTCGGGGCGGGCGAACCGAACCCACTGCAGCTCGAGCGCTATATTGCCAACGGTTCTTACCACATCCATCACCTGGATGACGGCGAGCGATATATGCGCCACGCCAACAAGCGCTATCTGGAATTCGCTAAATCTGTTGGCTTTATCGGTGGCACGGATCCGATCATCTTCCAGCTCTACTCCGAGCCGCTGCAGAAGTTTCGCCTTGCCGCGCGCGGGCACGGCGCTATCCAGCCGCCCGACACCCATCGCCAACGCATCGAGCGCTTCTTCGACCCGCTGCCGTTCTGGTATGCTCCCTTCGAAGGCGGCATGATTGACGATCGTGCCTATCCGATGCACGCCATCACCCAGCGACCCATGCATATGTATCACTCGTGGGGCTCGCAGAACGCGTGGTTGCGACAGATCACCAGCGCCAATCGCCTCTATATGCATCGCGATCGCGCGCGCGCGCTCGGCATTGGCGAGGACGATTGGGTTTGGATCTCAAGTCACATCGGCCGCGTGAAAGCACAGGTGCAGTTGATGGAAGGCGTCAATCCGGACACCGTCTGGACTTGGAATGCCATCGGCAAGCGCTCCGGCGCATGGGCACTCGACACGGACGCGCCCGAGGCGAAACAGGGCTTCCTGTTGAACCACCTGATCTCGGAGCTGCTGCCGCCACGCGATGGCGGCTATCGCTATGCAAACGCCGACCCGATCACCGGCCAGGCCGCCTGGTACGATTTGCGCGTGAAAATCGAGAAAGCACCCGCCGCTGAAGCTCACGAGTCCTGGCCACGTTTCGAGCCACTCCCTTCCCCCACCGGCACGCCAACTCTCGCCGTCTCCGACTTCGGCCGACAATTCAACCGGGACCGGGTGTAGAATGTGTCGCAGACGACGCAACCCCGCTCTCCCGCAACCTGCGCGATTTCGAGCGCATACCCAATCTGAAGGTTGAAGACTGGCTCCAATGACCGCCATCCCCGAAACGACGAAGAAGAAGCTCGGCCTCGTGATCGATCTCGACACGTGTGTCGGCTGCCAGGCTTGCGCGACGAGCTGCAAGGAGTGGAACACCGGTGGCTACTCCGCGCCACTCTCCGACATCGATCCCTACGGCAAGGACCCGCACGGCGCGTGGCTCAACCGCGTTCACGCCTATGATGTCGGCGAAGGCGAGACGAGCCGCACTGTCCACTTCCCGCGATCGTGTCTTCACTGTGAGACGCCCGCGTGCGTAACCGTGTGCCCAACCGGCGCCAGCTACAAGCGCGCCGAGGACGGCATCGTGCTGGTCAACCCAGACACCTGCATCGGCTGCAAGCTCTGCTCGTGGGCCTGCCCCTATGGCGCGCGTGAATACGATTACGCCGACGGCATCATGAAAAAGTGCACGCTTTGCGTCGATCGCATCTATAACGAGCACCTGCCTGTCGAGGATCGCCAACCCGCCTGTGTGCGCGCCTGCCCAACTGGCGCGCGCCATTTCGGCGACTTAGGCGATCTGACATCCGAAGTGTCGCTTCTGGTCAGCAGGCGCGGTGGCTTCGACCTGTTGCCGGAGATGGGCTACAAGCCGGTAAATAAGTATCTGCCACCCCGCGCGCGTCGCGATGCAATAACAGCAGCAGCGAGTGAAACACCTCAGTCGGCTCGTCCGGGCAACTCGACCATCGAGCAGTTCTTCGCTTGGGCAGACAAGATGCTCTCGCGATGACCCATGTTCGAGCGCAAACGGCCCAATGCGTTATCTCCCGTCCAGCAACGCCTAGCTAACTCAGTCGAAGATTCAGAGCCACCATGCATCCAGCCTACTCGGTCATCGTGTTCACCGTCGCGTCGGGTGCCGGTTTCGGCATGATCGTTTGGCTTGCATTCTCGATCCTGACGGGTCCGGCTGCGTCGAGCCCCATGTTCTACTTCGTGTCCTTCGGCCTTGCGTACTTATTGGCGGCCGGAGGTCTGCTTACATCCACCCTGCATCTCGGCCGCCCCGAACGGGCCTGGCGAGCTTTTTCGCAGTGGCGTACGTCGTGGCTCTCGCGTGAGGGCGTTGCAGCTGTTTCGTGCCTCGGGGTGACTGCGCTTCTGGCTGTCGCCGCGATGCTCGATCTGCATCCGGTGATCCTTTACGTTCTGGCCGCTCCGTCGCTGATCCTGGCACTCGCGACAATTTGGTGCACAGGCATGATCTACGAGTCGCTGCCGACAATCCGCGCGTGGAACCACTGGCTGACGACCGAGGTCTATTTAATTCTGGCGGTCGCGTCAGGGGCACTGATCATGACCACGCTGCTGGCGCTGTTCGGCGCCATCGCTCACGGCGCAGCCTGGACCACGGTGCTGCTGCTGGCGATCGCAGCCGCCATGAAACTGGTCTACTGGCGAGGCATCGACGGCGCGCCCCGCACGCTCACATCGGGCCAGGCGACGGGCCTCGGCTCAATCGGCCGCGTTCGCGCATTGGAAGCGCCGCACACCCAGGCCAATTTCGTCATGCGCGAGATGGGCTATCGTGTTGCGCGCGCCCATTCCGACAAGCTGCGGGTCATCACGATGCTACTGGCATTCGTCGTGCCGGCAGTGCTGCTGGCAGCGACGGAGCTGATTGCGCCAAGTCTGACGCCCGTCTCCGGTGTCCTCGCAGTGTTGAGCATGAGTGCCGGCCTGCTGGTCGAGCGCTGGCTCTTCTTCGCGGAGGCCCAGCACGTCGTGACCCTCTACTATGGCGAGGAGACAGCGTGACAAAAACACGGTCGGACTGAGCCAGCCCTCAAGGCTACGCTCGGAACGGTTATTGTTCCCGCTAATCGACATGTCTCGCTGTGTTTGCTCGGGCATCGCCGGAGTGCTCGGTCGAAGGCACGGGCCCCGCTTTCCCCGGCTTGCGCCGCGACGTTTCGCGTTGGTCATTCGTGGTCACCGGCGCCGAACTTCGACCGGCTCACGCCTTGATGTTTACCCGGCGAGTCACCAAAGTTAAGGCCACACATGCCGCCACCCAAGGGAAACCGGAGATCGACATGCGGCCCTTTCGAGCCCACTCTCTTTTTGCTGCAGCAACCGTCGGCTCACCGGTAGCGGCGGCCACGCTCGGCCCGATGCCGGAATGGAACCTTGACGATCTCTATCCCGGTCCGCAATCGGCCGAATTCGCGGGTGATCTCGCTCGCATGGCCAAGGACGCAAAAGCATTTAAGGACAACTATCAAGGCAAGATTGTCGGCATGGGCAGCAATGGCCAATCCCTTGCCGAGGCGATCGTCGCTTATGAGCAACTCTCCGATGTCATGGGCCGCATTGGCTCTTACGCAGGACTGCTGTTCTACAGCAATATGGCCGACCCCGAGCGCGCCAAGCTTTACGGCGACGTGCAGGACAAGCTGACGGCCGCCTCAGGTGATCTGCTGTTTTTCGAGCTTGAGCTGAACAAGATCAGCGATGCCGAGCTGGGTGAGGCTCTGAAGACTCCGGCGCTGGCCCGCTACAAGCCGTGGCTCGAAGATCTCCGGAAAGAAAAGCCCTATCAGCTGGAAGAGCAGCTCGAGAAGCTGTTTCTTGAAAAGGGCGCCACCTCGCGCAGCGCTTTCGATCGCCTGTTCAATGAGACAATGGCCGGCCTCAGGTTCGAGGTTGAGGGCGAGCCGACGCCACTGGCTTTGGAGCCGACGCTCAATTTCCTGATGCATCCCGATGGTAAGAAGCGTCAGGCGGCAGCAGAAGCTATCGCAAAGGTTCTGAAACAAAATGAGCGGCTCTTCAGCCTGATCACCAATACTCTTGCCAAGGACAAGGAAATTTCCGACCGCTGGCGCAAGTTCGAGGATGTTGCCGACAGCCGTCACCTCGCCAATCGCGTGGAGCGCGAGGTTGTGGAAGCTCTTGTGTCTGCCGTGCGAGAGGCCTACCCGCGAACAGCGCATCGCTATTACAAGATGAAAGCACGCTGGCTCGGCATGCCGAAGCTCAACCATTGGGATCGCAACGCCCCACTGCCCGAAAAACCCGAACGCACAATTTCTTGGAGCGAGGCCGAGGCAATTGTGCTCAAGGCGTACGGCGCTTTCGCGCCCGAGATGTCTGAGATCGCAAACCGCTTCTTCAAACGCAATTGGATCGATGCGCCGGTCCGCGAAGGCAAGGCACCGGGCGCGTTCTCGCACCCGACAGTTTGCTCTGCGCACCCTTATGTCCTTATGAACTATCAGGGCAAGCCGCGCGATGTCATGACGCTCGCGCACGAGCTCGGCCATGGCGTGCATCAAGTCCTTGCCGCACAGCAGGGCCCTCTGCTTTCGCAAACGCCCTTGACGCTCGCCGAGACAGCATCGGTGTTCGGCGAGATGCTGACGTTCAAGGCTCTGCTCGCTGAAACGACCGACAAGCGCGAGCGCAAGGCGATGATGGCGCAGAAGGTCGAGGACATGATCAACACGGTCGTCCGACAGATCGCGTTCTATAGCTTCGAGCGCAAGGTGCACGAGGCGCGCCGCAGCGGCGAGCTGACAGCTGAGCAGCTCGGCCAGTTCTGGATGGAGGTGCAGCGCGAAAGCCTTGGCGATGCCATAGATCTGAAGCCTGGATACGAGACGTTCTGGTCCTACATCCCGCATTTCATTCACTCGCCGTTCTACGTCTACGCTTATGCATTCGGCGACTGTCTGGTGAATTCGCTCTACGGGCTCTATCAGGAGTCGCACCCCGGGTTTGTGGGCAAATACTTCGAGATGCTGACCGCCGGCGGCTCCAAGCATCATTCCGAGCTGCTGGCACCCTTCGGCCTCGACGCACGCGATCCCGCGTTCTGGAATAAGGGGCTTTCCGTGCTCGAGCGCATGATCGACGAGCTCGAGGCCATGGACAGCGCGGCCTGATCTCTCATGGTATCGCCACCACCTCGCCGCTGAGGGCGGCGGGACGGTGCGCAACAACTTCAGAGTCAAGGCGCACGCGCTGCTCAGTAATCCGTCTCGAGGTACTGACCCGCGATATCGATACCGACGGCCAGAGCCGTGGCACCGTTGTTGCGCCAGATCTGCGGGCTGAGCAGGGTCGTAGTCGATGGCAGGTCCGTGGTGATCGTGCCTGAAGCAACATCGCCCGTGTTGAGGCGCTCGACGCGATAGAACACCGAGGATGCGTTCGGCGCGCAGTAGAGCAGCAGCTCATAGAGGTCGGTCGAGAGCGTGTTCGACGGGAAGTTCGCCCCGAGATCAATGGTGGTCGCTGCCCCCGCCGCATCGTTATGCATGATCCTGAGCGTGGTCTGGGCATTGTCGCAGCCAACGCCGATGATGTTCGTGAGCGTCGACGGGTTGACGTTGCCGATGACGGCGGTCGAGGCCTGCATGCCGACGAACAGGCGGGCATCCGCCACCGCCGCCGCATCCGACACGCCGAAGCGGGCCGCGTAGAGGAACCCGCCCTTGCCGGCGGCATCGCCGCGCGCCCATTGGTTGACGCCATGCCGGGTTCCGGCCGAGCTGCCGGCCGTTGCCGCGCTGACGTAGCCCACGCGCCGCGCCATTGTGAAAAAGCTGGTCGTGGCGACGTTGCGCGCGGTCGCCGTGCCGGTCGACGAGTTGAGAAAGCCAATGAGCTGGACGGCCGTGGCGTTGCCCTGCGGCACGTATTCGAACCGCTTGTTGCGCCAGATGCTGGCCTGAAGGGGGTAGGCGTCGCCATCAGGACCGAGGATGTAGGGGATCGCACGGCCGCCGAGGCTTCGCATGTAGAGCTTGGCGCCGGATGACGGGGTCGCCGGTACCGTTGAGAGGGCTGGCAGCAGCGCGGCCTTGTTGAATGTCACCTCGCCGGTCGCATTGTCGTAGAGAAGATCGGCCGCTCCACCGAACGCTCCGGCGTTGTTGTACTGGACCTGCGTGGTGGAACCGCCTGGCGATCCGCCGCCGCCGCCAGGCGGAACGGTCCAGGTGCCGTCGGCCTTGAGGAATCGGTTCGCCGCCGCATCCCCTGCGGCTGGTGCCGGAACGAGCCCCTTGGTGCCACCGGAGCCGGCGTCCCCGACCACCGCGTTCAGCAGGGCCGTCGCCTGCGTCGCCGTCAAATCTTCCGGATCGCCAGTTCCGCCCGTGGTGCGACCCTTGAACGTGGCCGTCGCCATGTTGGCAAGCTTGGCATTCGTCACCTGGTCGTCGGCGATATCTGCCGTGGATATCGTCAGATCGGTGATCTGCGCATTGGTGACGCTGCTGAGCGTGGCGAGCGCGCCGAGGCCTGAGACATCCCCTGCCGCAATGGCGAGCATGGTCTTGACCTGCGCAGCAGTCAGGTCGCTGGCGTTCGCCGTCGCCCCGGTATTGTTGCCCTTGAGAGTGTTCGCCGCCATCTGGGCAGCCTTGGCGTTGGTGACGGCATTGGCAGCAATCGTTCCGGCACCGCCTCCTGCAGCGAACGACACATCTCCTGAACCGAATGCGGGCAGGCGAGCTGCGCCGAGCGTGCCGGAGGAGATGTTCGTTGCGTTCGTGGTGTCCGTTGTCGCTGAAGCTGCAAGCCCAGACACGTCGGCAGCAGCGATTGCCAGGAGCGTTTTCACCTGAGCCGCTGTTAGATCCTCGGGATCGCCTGTGCCGGCAGTCGTCCGCCCCTTGATCGTCGCGGTGGCAACGTTGGCCAGCTTGGTATTCGACACGGCATCATTTGCGATCGTACCCGCGCCACCCCCAGCAGCGAACGATACGTCCCCGGAGCCAAAGGCTGGCAATCTGGCCGCCCCGAGCGTGCCTGACGCGATGTTCGTGGCATTGGTGGTGTCTGTCGTCGCCGAGGCGGCCAGGCCGGATACATCAGCCGCCGCAATAGCCAGCAGCGTTTTCACCTGCGCTGCGGTCAGGTCGACCGGATCGGCGGTCGCCCCCGTGTTGTTCCCCTTGATGGTGTTGGCGGCCATGTTGGCCAGCTTGGCGTTCGTCACCGTGTCCGCATCGATGGTCCAGGTGGCGCCGGATCCCGAGACGGTGATGTCACCCTTGTCGCCATCGGTGACGCCGCCACCCGATGCGGCGATGGTGATGGTGTCCGTCGTGGCATTCGTCGTGAGGGTGACGTTGGTGCCAGCAACCAGAGTGAGTGTGTCGGTCGTGCTATCCGCCACCACGTCGGACTGCCCCGCGACGGCGATCGTGGCGAAGCTGTTGGACGCGCTGCCGCCGGGAGGAGACGCCCAGGTGCCATCAGCGCGCAGATAGTTCGTCGTGCCGCCGCCTGATGCCGGCGCCAGCCCCTTCAGCGTCGACGTGAAAGGATCGAGCAGTGCCGTGGCCTGGGCAGCCGTCAGATCCTCCGGATCTCCCGTTCCCGCCGTGGTCCGGCCCTTGATCGTCGCCGTCGCCATGTTCGCGAGCTTGGTGTTGGTCACGGCATCGGCCGCGATCGTGGTCGCGAAGCTGCCAGTCCCCGAGCCGGTCACATCCTGGGTGAGCGTGATCGTCTGGTCGCCCGAGTTCGTGCCCGTGAGGTTGAGCAGCGTCTTGGCCTGGGCAACGGTCAGATCTTCCGGGTCGCCGGTCCCGGCCGTGGTCCTTCCCTTGAACGTGGCGGTGGCCATGTCCACCAGCTTGGCGTTGGTGACGACGTTATTGGCGATCGTGGTGGCGCCGTCGCCTACACTGGTCACGTCGCCGGAATGATTGGGGTGCACGTAGTTGTTGGCCCCGTCGGCGACGTTGATGAGCGTGCGGACCTGAGCCGCCGTCAAATCCTCCGGGTCACCCGTTCCGGCGGTGGAGCGGCCCTTGATGGTCGCGGTGGCGACGTTGGCGAGCTTGGCGTTGCTGACGGCATCGTTGGCAATCGTGGTGCCGAGCGCGCCGGCCGTGGTCGTCACATCGCCGGTAAGTGCCGGAAAACGCGCGGCGGCCAGCGTGCCGGAGGCTTTCGCGCCGCCGAGGTCGATCGATCCGCCGAGGTTGCCGAGGGTGAGGTTGGCTTCCGTGACGTCGAGGTCGATCTCATTGTTGGCGCCGTCGAGCGCCACCGAGACTTTGCTCGAGGCCGCATTGAGCCCGCGGAACTCGAGGTTGACACCGGTCTTCTGCTTGAAGACCCCGACGCCGCCGACGTTGACGTTCGAGGCAGTGTTGGCCTCACCCCCGCCGCCGCCCGCTGTGAATGGCATCGTCACGGCGCCGGTCGTCTTGTCGATTTGAAGCGCGTCCTTCCACGTCGTTCCATCAGGGCTGACCTTGAAGTGAAAGTTATCGTCCCCCGTCGTGCCCATCTCCGCTCGGCCGGAGAACCCGGTTTGAAACAGGAAGGACGCCGTGTTGGCCGCCGCGTTTTTGTTGACCTTCACCTGATGCCCGGCGCCCTCGTGATTGAACAGCGAGGCCGGCGACGACACCGACAGGCGGTTGCTTGCATCGGCAGTGGCGTTGACGCCGACGAGCGGCGTCGGGTTCACGGAACCGCCGCCACTGGCATAGAGCACCCAGGCCGTGCCATCGAAGGCGTAGAGTTTGTCCTCGTCCGCGACCCAGGTGAGCCAGCCCTCCTGAGGGTCGAGAAACGCCCAGGCGCCATCCTGGTACGCGGCGATGTTGCCGGCCTGGCCGGCCCAGGCACCCGTCGGGGCGGCAGCGACGATGTAGCGGGCGCCTTCAGCCGGCGAGACCGGCGGGGCCGCGAGATCCTTATCAGCAACGCTGAGTTGCACAAGCGCGTCCAGCGCTCTGACGGCCTCGTTGTGGGTGACGTGCTTCTGAGCCTGGGCGGCCAGGATGTAGGGGAGATTGAGGTTCGGGGTCGTGTCCATTGCGTCGTCCGGGCTCGTTTGTCGTGGGTTGTTGGCAACTGGAACCCAGGATGCGGCCATCCGGACGAGTGGGGATAAGTTCGCCCAAATAACGTGAGTTAACATTAACGCGCCGGGAAAAGATTAGGAGAATCAATGGGCGCGCGCTTCGCGTGTGAGCTCGACCGCATGCGCTGCGTCGCCGGAGGCATTCAAAAGCTGCAATTGCTGGCCCGAAGTGACCATGCAACGGTGCGTTCTCGCGAAGAAGATCGGAGCGATAGCCAGCAGGGAGGCAGCAATGGCCAAACGAACTGTGTTCTACCAGAGCGTGGGCGAGCAGCTGACCAAGTGGGACGTAGATACCGAGGCCGCGACACTCACCCCCCGCGGTTCAATTTCCCTGCCGTCCAACATCCAATACGTCTGGCCTCATCCCTCGCGGAAGTTCCTCACCGTCTCGACAAGCGACGCCGCCGCCGGCAACGCGCCCAACCCCGGCAAGGTACATCGGCTGTGCGCGGTGAAGGTGGACGCGACAGGCGCGATGTCCTTGCACGGCGAGCCGGCGCCGCTGCCTCAGCGGCCGGTCCATCACAGCGTCGATCGCAGCGGCAAGTACGCGCTCGTCTGCTACAATAAGCAAAGCGATCTCTCGGTGCACAAGATCAACGCCGACGGCACCCTCGGCCAGGAGATCGCGCAGCCGGCCGCGCTCGATCGAGGCATCTTCGCGCACCAGATCGTGGCGACACCGTCGAACCGCTCCGTGATCATGATCACGCGCGGCAATCTGCCGGAGAAGGGCAAGGCCGAAGATCCCGGCGCACTGAAGGTTTACGGCTTCAAGGACGGCACGCTTTCGCCATTGGCGAATCTGGCGGTCGGCGGACGGGGCGGCCTCGGCTATGGCCCGCGGCATCTGGATTTTCATCCGACGGAGCCGTGGTGCTACGTGTCGGTCGAATCGCAGAACGAGCTCCACATGCACCGCCTGGAGGGCGACAGCCTGACGCCGGAGCCGCTCTACAAGCCCTCGACGACGACCAAGCGCTATGACGCGCACATTCACCAGATCTCCGGCGGCATTCATGTGCACCCGAACGGGCGCAACGTCTACGTCTCGAACCGCGCCAGCACGACAGACGAGTTCAAGGGCAAACAGGTGCTTCGCGGCGGCGAGAACAACATCGCCGTGTTCTCAATCGATGCCAAGTCGGGCGAGCCGAAGCTGATCCAGAACGCCGATACGCAAAGCTGTCACGTGCGCACGTTCAGCATTGATCCCACGGGCCGGATGATGGTGGCAGCAAGCATCGACGGTATGGACGTGCGCGATGGCGACAACGTGCGCCACGTGCCTGCCGCGCTGACCGTGTTCCGCATCGCGGATGATGGTCGCCTGTCGTTTGTCCGCAAGTACGACGTCGCAACAGGCGGTGGGAAGTATCAATGGTGGACGGGGCTTGTTGAGGTGGGGTGAGCGAGAGTGAGAGGGGCCAGACTTCATTGAGTCAGAAGGGTCAGACCCATGGCTCTGACCCCTTGGCACGCTCACCGCCGTCCGGCGCCGAATTTGTAAGTCACGCCGATACCGCCGGTGAACTGGTTCTCGCTCTCGACGATCGGGCTGTCGGCGGCGTCTCCCAACAACCGCGAGTAGCGCGCGGAAAGTTTCAGCGTCCACGCGTCGGATAGCGGCACGTCGCCGGCAAAGCCGATGAACACGTCCTTGATGCCGGCATCGGCGTTATAGACGCCAAGCCCCGCGACGGAAGCCGCACTTTGCGCCGCGTTGACCGAGAAGTAGGCATCCATGTAGTCGTCATCGGCCCAGTTGGCGCCGATCGTCGTGGTGAGCGTCATCCACCTCGCAATCGGCGCCTTATGCTCGATGCCGAAGCGAATGATTCCGCCGGCGTCGTCGCCGGTCACTTGGTGCTGGTAGGCGACGAAGGGAAAGAACGGCCCCAGGCGATAACCCGCGTATCCACCGACCACCAAGCCGCCATCGACATCGCCAAGCCCGCGAAGACGGAATGCATCCGTGTCGTCGCGCCCGAAGCGCCAGCCGGCGAGCGGCCCGGCTTCGAAGCCGTTGGTCTCGATCAGCCTGAAGCGGATGTCATCGACGCCCTTGAACTGCACGATACCGCTGCCCTCGGAGAACGACGGCGCGATGAAGGGAAACCCGATGACACGATAGTCCTTTGCGCCCTCGTACTTCGGCGTGACCACGCCGAAGGCACCGATCTGCACGCCATAATCGGCGCTGCGGTCGGCGGCACTAGCCGCAACCGGAGCAGCGCCCAAGAGCAGCAGTGCCGATGCCCAAAGCCGAAAATCGAGCCGTCCCATTTCGCCAGAAATCCCCACCATGCCGAGTCCACTCAAGTATAACAGAGCTCGACTCGAAAATGGCCGCATTGGCCGCGGCGGACAAAATATTCATCGATGCGCATTGGCCACTATTTGCTGCGTGAATAGGCGCAAACGCGTCACCCCTTGACGCTCCGCCGGAAAAAACGCGACGTTCGGAAATTCCGATCGTCCACAGCGAGTAGCTCCATGGCACACGCGACACCGAAGCCGTTCAAGATCCACGTCCCCGACGAACAGCTGAAAGATTTGCGCGAACGTCTCGCGCGCGTCCGCTGGCCGGAGGTGCCGCCTCAAGATCCTTGGACGACGGGCGCGAGCATCGCATACCTTCAGGATCTCATTCCCTACTGGCGCGATCAGTTCGACTGGCGGGTACAAGAGGCCAATCTCAATCGCTTTCAGCAGTTCACGGTGCCGATCTCCGGTATCGACCTGCACTTCATCCACGAGCAAGGCAAAGGCCCGAACCCGAAACCGCTGCTGCTCTCACACGGCTGGCCGGGCTCGATCCTCGAGTTTCACAAGATCATTCCGATGTTGACCGATCCAGTGCGCTTCGGCGGCAAGGCAGAGGATGCATTCACGGTCGTGGCTCCGTCGCTGCCAGGCTACGCGTTCTCGTACAAACCGGGTCAGCCACGCTTCGGCGTCACCGAGATGGCGGACACGTTCGCGTCACTGATGACGGACGTGCTGGGCTACAAGCGCTTTGCCGCGCAGGGCGGTGATTGGGGCGGCTTCATCACCTCGCGCCTCGGCTTCGCCTATCCCGAGCGCATGATGGGCATCCACGTGAACCTGCTGGCCGTGCGCCGCGATCCCGCGCTGCTCAGGAACGCGAGCGGCGAGGAAAAGACGTTCCTCGACGAGCTCAATCACTTCCTGAAGGAGGAGACGGGCTATCAGTGGATCCAGGGCACCAAACCTACCACGCTGTCGGTGGGGCTGACCGACTCTCCTGCCGGGCTCGCAGCCTGGATCGTCGAGAAGTTCCACAAATGGACGCAGAATCGCGGGCGTATCGAAGATGCGGTGACGCGCGACGAGTTGCTGGCCAACATCATGATCTATTGGGTGACCGGCGCCATCGGCTCATCGTTCTGGCCCTACTACGCGCGCATGCACACGCCCTGGCCGATCCCTGACGACGCGAAGATCATGGTGCCCACGGGATACGCGGAATTTCCAAACGAGATCATCCATCCGCCGCGCTCGCTTGCCGAGCGCACATCCTACGGCAACATTCAGCGGTGGACGAAGATGCCGAAGGGCGGCCACTTCGCGGCGCTCGAGCAACCCGAGCTGCTGGCGCACGAGATCCGCGAGTTCTTCCGGCCGTTATCCTAGCGGTTCGGTTTTGAACCGGTCGCCAGCCGGCGCAGGAGCTTCCATGTCCATTCTCGGCCTCAATCTCGATGCGATGCGCGCCTTGCCGCAGGACGAGCCCGTCGTGATGGTCAATCTCATGCGCTTCCACCCCCGAGCGCTCGACGGCAGCGGCACGGGCTGGGAGGCTTACCTGCGCTATTCAAAGGCAACGTCGCCGCTCATCAAGGCGCGCGGCGGAACGATCATCTGGGCAGGCGACGCTGTGGCAACCGCCATGGGCGACAGCGAAGCGCACAAATGGGATTACGTCGCGCTCGTCTACTATCCCACACGCGCGGCATTCCTCGACATGCTGACATCCGAGGTCTACGAGCGCGTGTCCGAACCCTTGCGCCGCGCCGCATGCGCGGAGCATGTGATCATCGCCGCCAACGAGGCTTACTCAAAGATGGCGGCGCCTCTCCGGACAGTGAGGGCGAAAGGCACCTGACAGCGCGTTTGCAACGCGCATCTTGCGACTGCCGCCTCTGGCTCAGCTTGTCAGCACCCGCGCCTTGTCCGCCACCGGCACCGGCAGCACGACCACCTCGCCGCGCTGCACGACCAGCGCCAGCTCGCCGCGTTTCAATTGCAGTGCATCCTCGCCGAACAGCTCCCGCCGCCAGCCCTTCAGCGCCGGCACATCCGGATCGCGCTCCGCCGCAATGCGCTCGAGGTCATCCGTATCGGCAATGAGACGCGGCGCAACGCCATGCCGGCCGGCTGCCGCTTTCAGCAACACGCGCAAGAGATCGACAAGGGCCGTTGCCTCCGGCGTCATCGCTGTTCCATGCTGAATGGTCGGCAGCGTCTTCGGATCGCGTGCCAACCCGCGTTTCACCGCGTCGATAATCTCGCGTGCCTTGGACGATCGCGAGAATCCATCGCTGAGCGTTCGGAGCTGGCCGAGCTGAGCTGCATCCTGGGGCTGCTGGTTCGCGATATCGTAGAGCGCCTCGTCGCGCAGCACGCGGTTGCGTGGAACGTCCTGCGCCTGGGCTGTCCGATCGCGCCATGCGGCGAGCTCCACCAGGACACCGAGCGCACGCCGGTTGCGCACCTTGAGCTTCAGCCGCTGCCATGCGGCTTCCGGATCCAATTCGTAGGTCGAAGGATCGATCAGTCCGGCCATCTCCTGGTCCAGCCAGTGCCCACGCCCTGACTGATCGAGCTCCGCCTTGAGATGCACGTAGACGTCGCGCAGATGCGTAACGTCGCCGAGCGCATACTTGAGCTGGCTCTGCGAGAGCGGTCGCCGCGCCCAGTCGGTGAACCGCGACGACTTGTCGAGATCAAGGTTGGTGATGCGCTTCACCAGGTTCACGTAGCTGATCGAATCGCCGAATCCGCACACCATCGCCGCGACTTGCGTATCGAACACCGGCTTCGGCACCAGCCCCGCCTTGTAGTGCACGATCTCGATGTCCTGCCGCGCCGCGTGAAATACCTTTACCACGCGCTCATCCGCCATCAGCGTGAAGAATGGCGTCAGATCGAGACCTGGCGTCAACGGGTCCACGACCAGCTCGTCTTGGGGTCCTGCGAGTTGTATCAGGCACAGTTTCGGCCAGAATGTCTGCTCGCGCATGAATTCGGTATCTACGGTCACGAAGGGATGCTTCGCGAGCCGCACGCAGGCATTGGCCAGGTCCTGGGTGGAAGTGACGACGTTCATAGCTCGGCTCGTATAGCCGAGTCCCCGCGCCCCTGTCGTCCGAAAATCAATGTGCAAGAGCGAGTTGCAGGGGGCCGGAGGGTTTTTCGGCCACCCCGCGGGCTTGATCCAAACCACGTTCAAGGCCCGGCGGCACCTGATACTGGCTTACACTTCAGTTAGTTCCAGTGTATGGGTCCCCACACACGCGCTGCGGCAATTCTCGATCAGCCCTGATAATGGCTGACCATCGGTATTGCGAACTGATTTCAAGGACTTACGACCATGTCCGAGGCGAAGATGCACCGTTACCGATCCCACACCTGTGGCGCGCTTCGAAAGTCCGATGTGGGCACCATCGCCCGCGTCTCCGGCTGGGTGCACCGCGTCCGCGACCACGGCGGCGTCCTTTTTATCGACCTGCGCGACCACTACGGCATCACCCAGGTGGTGGCCGACCCCGACTCTGGCGCCTTCAAGCTCGCCGAGAAAGTCCGCTCCGAGTGGGTGATCCGCGTCGACGGCAAGGTCCGCGACCGGCCTATGATCGACGGCCGTTCGACGATCAATACCGACCTGCCAACTGGAGAGATCGAGGTGGGCGCCAGCGAGATCGAAATCCTCTCCGAGGCGAAGGAGCTGCCGCTGCCCGTCTTCGCCGAGCCCGACTACCCCGAGGACATCCGCCTCACCTACCGCTTCCTCGATTTGCGCCGCGAGACCCTGCACAAGATCATCATGCAGCGCCTCGCGATTACGCGCTCCATTCGTGCGCGGATGCACGAAGCCGGTTTCAACGAGTTCCCGACGCCGATCCTCACCGCCTCGTCGCCCGAAGGCGCGCGCGACTTCCTGGTGCCGAGCCGCATCCACGCCGGCAAGTTCTACGCCCTGCCGCAGGCGCCGCAGCAGTACAAGCAGCTCCTCATGATGTCGGGCTTCGACCGCTACTTCCAGATCGCGCCCTGCTTCCGCGACGAGGACCCGCGCGCCGACCGCCTGCCCGGCGAATTCTACCAGCTCGATGTCGAGATGAGCTTCGTCGAGCAGGACGACGTGTTCGCGACCATGGAGCCGGTCATCACCGGCCTCTTCGAGGAATTTGCCTCGGCAACCGGCCAGAAGATGAAAGTCGACAGGGGCTGGCAGCGCATCCCCTACGACACCGCTATCCAGAAGTACGGGTCCGACAAGCCGGACCTCAGGAACCCCATCGAAATGCAGGACGTGACCGAGCATTTCCGCGGCTCCGGCTTCAAGGTCTTCGCCGGCATGATCGAGAAGGACTCCAAGGTGCGCGTCTGGGCGATCCCCGCGCCCAAGGGCGGCAGCCGCGCCTTCTGCGACCGCATGAACGCCTGGGCGCAGAAGGAAGGCCAGCCCGGCCTCGGCTACATTTTCTGGCGCCGGACAACTACCGTCTCTGGTGATGCCCGAAAAGCATACGAGCTTCTAACCCAAAGTCAGAGGTTCGAATACGACGCTAAGCATGGGGTCATGGAAGCGGCAGGACCTATTGCAAAAAACTTGGGGGACGAACGTACCGATGCTCTCCGCAAACAACTGGAACTCGATAATGGCGACGCCTGCTTCTTCACCGCTGGCGACCCCGCGAAGTTCTACAAGTTCGCCGGCCTCGCCCGCGACGAGATCGGCCGCGAATTGAAACTCATCGACGAAAGCCGCTTCGCCTTCGCCTGGATCGTCGACTTCCCGTTCTACGAGTGGAACGAGGACGAGAAGAAAGTCGACTTCTCGCACAACCCGTTCTCGATGCCGAAAGGCGGCCGAGAGGCCCTTGAAGCCGCCGAGAAAGCCGGCCGCGACGCCATCCTTTCGCTCAAGGCGAACCAGTACGACATGGTCTGCAACGGCTATGAGCTGGCCTCCGGCTCGATCCGCAATCACCTGCCCGAGACGATGGTGAAGGCTTTCGAGATCACCGGCCTCTCCCGCGCCGACGTCGAATCGCGCTTCGGCGGCCTCTACCGCGCCTTCCAGTACGGCGCTCCACCCCACGGCGGGATGGCAGCAGGCATCGAGCGCATGGTGATGCTGCTCACCGGCTGCAGCACCGTCCGCGACGTCGCCCTTTTTCCCATGAACCAGCAGGCCAACGACCTGCTGATGGGCGCGCCCAGCGAGGTCACCCCAAAGCAACTCCGCGAGCTCCACATCCGCCTGGCACTGCCGGAAAAGAGGTGAGCGCGGAAGGCCGGCGAAGCAGCCTCACCCGAGCTTTTTTGGAATTGGCTCCCCCGGCGGCGGATCGTCGATGGGGCGGGGCGGCACAGGAAGATCCGGCGGCCGCGGCACCGGGTCACCGGGTGTCGGGATTGGCGGGTCGAGCGGCCGCGGCGGCTCGGGTTTCGGTTTGGTAGGTGTGTTCAGTTCCGCCATAGCCTGCTCCGATCGAAAGCGGGCATACAGCCGCGTCAATCAGGTGAACAACGGGCACACATGCGTCGGGGTTCCGTCCAGGGACTGTCTCAGGACCTGAGGTCGAGGAACCTTGCGACGCAACGGACGTTGCAGCTCCATGAGCCTGCCGACGACGTCAATTTGCCGAATTTGGGCGCTGTTCGAGCCTTTAGCTCAGATTGCCGTTGCCGCGACGATACTGTTGGCGACCTCCGTGGCGCTGGCGCAGGTCGAGCCACCACCGCTTCCCCCTGGCGATCCGCGCACGGTGCCTGAAAAGAAGGCGCCGCCCTCCACGTTCGGCAACGAGGCGACGCCTGGGTCTCAGCAGCCACGCGCGACCGAGTCTCTGAGCGAGAAATTGGATCGGACCGAAGGCGTCCTGACCCCGCCAGCCGGCATAGATCCTGAGATCAGGATTCCACCGCCCGCTCCCAAGATTGATCCTGAAATAGTGGTCCCGCCGCCCAGTACAGCGCCAGGATCGCCGCCTTCCCCTCCCGTGACGAAGGAACCTGGCAAGGCGCCGCCCGGCCGATGATCGCACAAAGCCCAATTAAAAATAAGTTCGAGACCAGGGAACCCGCAAAGGGGGTGGGCTGTTTATGTGTCGAAGCGACCGGTCGTGTCAGCCCTCAGGCTGAATAAGGCTGGTCGCTGACGACAGGCCAAATCCCCCCCCTCGTACCAGGCCTGTCGGCCCAAGCCCCGCTTCCCCCCCGGAGCGGGGCATTTTTTTTGCGCCCTCACGCCCCCGCTGGTTCCCGCTTGCCCATCCGCCCGCCAAGCATCAGCACCAGCGGAATCGCGATTACCGACATAACCGTGTACATCACAAATGCATTCGTATAGCCGATCATCGCCGCCTGCCGGTTCACCTCGCGCGCCAGCCGCGCCATGCCGGAGACCGTGTCCGCAGACCACTCGCCCGTCACCGACGGCACCGACAGAGACTTGTTGTAGGGTGACAGGAATTCCACCATTCGGCTATAGTTGGCCGTCGTTGAACGGACGATCTCCGTTATCGTGACTGAAATGAAGAAGCTTGAGCCGATCGACCGCATCAGATGCATGACCGCGATCCCCTCCGGACGCAGCGTGTGATCGAGCGTGCGGAACGCCGTCGTCACGATCGGCGTCCAGATCAGTCCCACTGCAAGACCCTGTAAAAATGCGTTTGCGGCCAGATCTGGCACCGACGCATCCAGATTGAGTCCCATCATCCAGACACCGGAAATGATCTGCAACGAAAAGCCGATCACCATTCCGACACGTGGATCGAAACGCTGCGCGAAAATCGACGAGAACGAGCCGCCCATCACGCCCGCCCCCCGCCACGACACCACGAATCCGATCAATCCGTCGGGAAATCCGAGCTGGTTCTGCATCAAGGGCGGCAGCAGCACCATTGGCGTGAAATTGAGCATGCCGAAAATGACGATCAGACCGATTCCGATTGTGTAGTTCCGGTCCAGTACCAGCCGCGGGCTGATATAGGGATTCCGCGCCGTCGCGCTGTGCACGATGAAGATGTAAAGCGCCAGCGCACCGATGCAGGCTTCTGCGATGATCTCGCCAGACTCGAACCAATCGAGCCGCTGTCCCCGCGACAGCACGAACTGGGCCGCCGCGATCGCGATCGACAGCGATAGAAAGCCGATCCAGTCGAGGGACACCGCGCGGCGCTTGCCCTCGTTCGGCAATGCGAACCGCGCCGCAATGGTCGCGACCAGCGCCACCGGCACGATCATGAAGAAGCCCCAGCGCCAGCTGTAGGTCTGCGCCAGGTAGCCGGCGATCGTCGGTCCGAGCACCGGGCCAACGGTATTGGTTGTGCCAAAAATAGAGATCACTATGCCGTGCTGATGCCTGGGGAAGGAATCCAGCAGTACCGATTGTCCCAGTGGCTGCAGCGGTGCTCCGGTAACACCTTGCACGAGCCGCCAAATCACCAGCGCCTCGAGCGACTGCGCAAACCCACACATGACCGTCGAGAATGTGAACCCCGCGAGGCTCCAGAATTGCACGTCGGCACGTCCGAACCGGTTCACCAGCCAGCCGGTCATTGGCATCGTAACGGCGGTCGCGAGAATGTAGAACGTGACTGCCCAGGCGACCTCGTCCTGCGTCGCGGACAATGCGCCCTGCACCTGCGGTAACACCGCTGCAACCGAGAACGTCGCGGCGTTGAAAGCCATCGACGCGATCACCACGGTGACGAGAACGAAAATGCGGCGCCCGACGCTGAGCTGCAGGACCGGTTGATCTGGGTCCGCGGTCACGGGTATGAACGGAGCCTCGTTGCAAGTGATCCAAGCCGACGGGATGCCAAACATCACGCGGCCCGTGCACCCCCGGCAATCGCCGAACGATAGACCCGAGCCGAAGTCGTCTCAAGCGATCATCGCGGCATCCCCCATGCCCTCGCGTGCATATCTGAAGCTCTGGCCTGTGGCGCACCACCATTGCTAATGGGTCCGAGGCACGACAAGCTTGCAAGCAAGCAGAAACGCAGCAGCCAGCAGACCAAGGTCAGCATAGATGTTCAGTGAAAACGCTGCCGAGCTGCCGACCACGGCCCACAACAGCGGGAGCACGCTTGCAAGCGGCGGCATGTCAGCAATTCCTATGAGGAATCCTGCGGTCACCAGCGTCGACACAATCCAGAGCGCCAGCGCAACCGGCCAGAACGCGGAATTATAGGCCCCGAAGTTGTCCAGAAATGCCTCGTGGGAAAACGGCAACTGCATTGTAGATTGCGTCCCGACGAATTGAGGCCCCATCCACTAAACCATCCTCCGCTCGTTACCAGAGGGTCGACCACTCGTCAGCCGCCAAGCCACAACCACATTGCCGAAAGGCCCCACCGTGCTTTCTCGCCCGCTCTCCCGTGCGCTGCCCTTCTACTACGGCTGGGTCGTCGTCGCTGTTGGCTTCATCTCGCTCGGTCTCGGCGCCAGCGTGCGCGCGCTGTTCTCGCTGTTCTTTCCGCCGATCATCACCGAGTTCGGTTGGGATCGCAGCCTCACGGCTTCTGTATTCTCGCTGGGCTTCGTCGTGGCGGCTCTCATTTTCCCGCTGCTCGGCGCCTGGATCGACCGCTATGGGCCGCAACGCGTCCTCTCGCTCGGCGCTCTCGTCGTCGCCGCAGGCTACATGCTCACCACCATCTCCTCGACACCATTCCATTTCTACATCACGCTCGGCTTGCTCGTGATCGGTGGCAGCACCAGCTTTGCCTACAACGGCCACTTCGTCTTCCTGCCGAGCTGGTTCGAGCGCCGCCGCGGTCTCGCCATCGGCATCGTTTCGGCCGGCGCCGGCGTTGCGTCGATCCTTTTCCCTTACGTCCAGAGACTGATCGATCAGGGTGGCTGGCGCACCGGCTGCTATCTGATGGCCGCGATGCTGGTGTTCATCGTCGCGCCTCTCAACCTTCTGTTCCAGCGCCGCCGCCCCGAGGACCTCGACCTCAGGCCCGACGGCCAGTCTACGCAGCCCGATGCTTCAGCCCGGCCGAGCCGGATCAAGGTCATCGACACTGCCTGGGCCAGCACGGATTGGACCCTCGCCAAGGCTGCGCGCACTTATCGGTTCTGGTGTTTCTCCATCGGCTTTTTCCTCGGCCTCTTCGCCTGGTACGCCATCATGGTGCATCAGACGAAGTATCTTTTGGATCTCGGGTTTTCCTCGACCTTCGCTGCCTGGGCCTTGGGCCTCGTACCACTTTTCGGCGTCGCCGGTCAGCTGCTGCTCGGCGGCCTCTCCGACCGCATCGGCCGCGAATGGATCTGGACGCTCGCTTGCGGCGGATTTTTCGTCTGCTACTTGGCGATGTTCCTGCTCGCCCGCTGGCCGCGCACGGAGCTCGTCTGGCTGATGGTGATCGCGCAGGGGTTTCTTGGCTACGCGATGACTCCGGCCATCGGCGCCATTCCCGCCGACCTTTTCCAAGGCAGGAATTACGGCCGCATTTTCGGCACCATTGCGATCTTCGGGTCCTCTGGTGCCTCACTTGGACCGCTTGTGTTCGGCCTCATCCATGATCTCACCGGCAGCTACGATTACGCCTGTCTGCTGACCATGGAAGCGTGCGTCCTCTCTGCAGTGCTGATCTGGATCGCCGCACCGCGCAAGATTCGCGCCATCGGCAGCCCTGCTGCGTCGCAACTGTCACCGGCCAGGTCATCGTGATATGAGCACCTGAGAAAGGCACCGAAGGCCGCAGCAGTCTCGGGCCGATCCACCGATCCTCTCATCACTCCTAAGAGCATCCCATGCGCGTTCTGATCACCGGCGGCGGCGGCTTCATCGGAGCCTGGATCATTCGCCGCCTGCTGGCGAGCGGCGACGAGGTGCGCGTCTTCGATACCAAGTCCGACCGAAACATCGTGCGCGAGATCATCGGCACCGCCGCCGACACGCTCGATTGGCGCGTCGGCGATGTCAGCGACCGCTTGGCCTTGCAGGGAGCAGCCGAAGGCTGCGACACCATTTTCCACATGGCCGCCATCCTGACGCCCGCTTGCGCTGTCGATCCCATCCGCGGCGCCGAGATCGTCCTCATCGGCACGCTCAACGCCTTTG
The DNA here is from genome assembly GCA_964500805.1 of uncultured Hyphomicrobiaceae bacterium. Taxonomy (GTDB): domain Bacteria; phylum Pseudomonadota; class Alphaproteobacteria; order Rhizobiales; family Hyphomicrobiaceae. The sequence goes on along the minus strand of CAZCQH010000057.1, from coordinate 6,013 downwards.
AGGCGGCCCGCAAGCATGGCATGCGCCAGATCACCTACATGTCGAGCGCCGGCGTCTTCGGCCCTGACGACGGCGTCCATCCGCGCCCGACAACTCACTACGGCGCGTTCAAGCTTGCCTGCGAAGGCTCCGCGCGCGCCTACTGGCTCGATCATGGCATCGCCAGCGTCGGTTTCCGCCCGCTGGTCGTGTACGGCCCCGGCCGCGAGACCGGCCTGACCGCGGGACCGACACTCGCCTGTCGCGCGGCTGCGGAGAACCGCGACTATACAATCCCCTTCACCGGCGCCTCCGACTTCCTCTTCGTCGACGACATCGCCGCAGCGTTCGTCATCGCCGCCGCATCCGAGTTGAATGGCGCCGGCGCTTACAATCTGGTTGGCGCCAAGGCCACGGCCGAGGACTTTGCAGCCGAAATCATGCGGCGCGCGCCAAGCAACCACATCAGGGCCGAAGGGCCGGCACTGCCCGTGTCGGGCGACATCGAACCCGGCACCGTGCGAGACGTCTTCCCCACAATCCCTCTGACCACACTCGGCGACGGCATCTCCGCCACCATCGACCACTATCGAAAGCGCGCTTGATCCATGCGGCCCAACGACAAATCCAAGCACAATCAGAACCGCGGCCCCCGTCGCTTCGATCCGAAGTCGAAACCGCAGCGCCATGGCGGCCCAAGACCGCACAAGGGCCCACGCCACGGCAGCCCCGGCAACGACGCGCGCCCGCGCGACGGCGAGGGTGAAAAGCCGCGCCACCAGCAACTGTATCAGCACCGTGACCAGCGCCCCTATCGCGAGCAGCACGACGACGGCATCATCCGCCTGTTCGGTTTCCACGCTGTCGAAGCCGCGCTGAAAAATCCCGCGCGCAAGTTGCTGCGCATCCACCTGACCGACAATGCCGAGAACCGCCTCGCCGACGCGCTGAAAGCGCGCGGCCTCACGCCCGAGCGCGTCGATCCCCGCGACCTCGACCGCCGCCTCGGATCCGACACCGTGCATCAAGGCGCGCTGCTCGAAGCCGAGCCGCTGCCCCAGCCGTCGCTGGAAGAACTCGCCACCCGCGCGTCAACCAGCGGCCCCGTCGTCGTCCTCGATCAAGTCACCGACCCTCAAAACGTCGGCGCCATCCTGCGCTCCGCCGCAGCCTTCGGCTCAGCTGGCGTCGTCACCACGCAACGCCACTCACCGCCGCTCTCCGGTGCTCTCGCGAAGTCCGCCTCGGGCGCCCTGGAACACATCCCCGTCGCTCTCGTGCCGAACCTCGCCCGGTCGCTCGAGCAGCTGGCTGAACTCGGCCTGACCCGCATCGGCCTCGACGGCGACGCCACCGACCTCATCGAGGATCAGGACCTGAAGTCGAGTGTCGCCCTGGTCCTTGGTGCCGAAGGCAAAGGCCTGCGCCGCCTGACCCGCGAACTCTGCGACCGCCTCTGCCGCATCACCACCGGTGGCCCCTTGCAGAGCCTCAACGTCTCCAACGCCGCCGCCATTGCTCTCCACAGATCAGCCGTCCAGCGTAGATCTTAGCTAGGGTGCAAGGCGCGCTTTCGGAAAGTTCGGTTGCCCGATGCACGCGACGCGCGCATTGCACCGGAGAGAGTCCCAACCGACGCACTTCTGTTCACATTGCGCCTCACACCGAGCTGCGCCGGATACCGCTGTTGCATCTGCACCGGCAGGTGAGCCGGGCGCGCGCTGCCCAGGCCAGAGACCTGGGACAACTAACCTAACGACAAAACACTCGAAATTGGGGCCTACGGCGCACGCACGTGAGGCTGGAGAGGGGTCATTTCGAGTGGCTCCTCCCCTAGCTCCTCGGCCCGAAAACGCGCCAGCGTCGATTCCAGCCCATGACAAATCGATTGTGCAGGACGGGGACGACAGAGAGAGGCGGCTTGGGACACAAATCGGGGCTGGCCAGCCCCTGGATGAGCCAAAATATGCGGAAAAATTAGATCCAATTTTATCATTGCTTCACGTGAAACATTGGCGGGTGTGCGGAAGACTTGGCGAATCTGGCTCTGAGCCGCACACCCCCTTCTCAGGTCGGCCAGCTCGCCCAGCGCGATCACGGTCGCAACAAAAAGGGCCGCCCAATCGGCAGCCCTTTCCCTGGTCGCAATTGCGCGCCAAATCAGTCGCAGACCTGCGGACGATAGCAACGCACATCGTCCTTGCAGACGTACTCGCCGTAGCGGTTATACCAGCACTTCTGGCCAACCACATCGCAACGCTGACGTCCCGGGTAGCATGAGCGGTAGTAGTAGTCGCGATCCCGCGAGGCCGCGTACGCGCCGAGAATACCAAGCCCGATGATCGAGCCGGCGACGATGCCAGCGGTGCGCCCGCCACGTCCTGCCTCGGCTCTCTCAGCCGTCGCAAAGCTCGCACCTGCTACCAGCGCCAGAGCCAAGCCCGCATTCATGATCGTCTTGAGCATGTTCCAGTCCCTTCATCACCGCCTATGAGCGGCAGCCTTGCTGAGTTACGAGCCTAGCCCGTGATGCGCAATATTGACGTTGGCAAAATATGCCTGAATGCTTCATGAACAAAAAATATGGCTAGCTATTGGCGCAATTGAGCACTTTTGCCGGTTTACGGCTGGGCCGTGAACTCAGTAGTGCCAGCGATGAAAATACGGTTCGCCACAGTGCGCGTGGCTGCGCCATTTGGCGGGCCTTCCCCAGCTGGCCTGGTACTTGAACCTCGGACAATGTGCGATCCAGTGGTGATAATGCAGGTGGTTGCGCTTGCGAATCAAGCTCGCCGGGCTCCAGTAGCCTGAGTTGTAGTAGGGGTAGTACCCGCGCGGACTGTAGCGATAGGCGTAAGGATCGACGTGATAGTAGTGCACGTACTGGGGATAATAGACGTGATGATTGACCACTCGGTCTTTGCCCCAGCCCCCTGGCGCATGATCCCGATCAAGGCCGAAGGCATGAGCAGGTTGCGGATTGGCCAGGCCGATCGTGGCAAGCGCTGCGAGCGCCGCAAACAGGCTCTTGATACCCATGACAAACTCCTGAAGCCATTCCGGGCCGCGCGTTCGGGCTCGGTGTGACGTAAACAAACGAGAAATTGACTAATATTTCGCTAACGCACCAGTCCTGGGAGGACACAGCCATCGAAAATTGAGGTGGCTGAATGAGCTACTGCCAAGCCTTGATCGAATTCAAACCCCTTTTCCTGCACGTTGCTGTGGGATGGCCGATCAGCTGCACGTTGCCAGTGTCCATCGGCCCCTGTCGGGCCCGCTGGCAGAACGCTTACGCCGAAAGCCTGGCATGGCAGGCGAAACAGCGGATCGCCTCGGACGATGTCTTCGCTGTCGAAGCTGCTGCGCCGACGACTGCAGTCCACGAAGCTGGCCCTCCGGTGAGCCACACTTGAAAGGCGCGATTGGCAATTCAGGCCGCTGCATTGGTCTCCGCTGCGCCCTCAGAACCAGCGCGGTTGATCGGGCAGGCCCGCGAGGTCATCTCGAGATCAGCCATCTTGCGATGGCATGCCTCGATCGCCCCCAGCACCTCGGACTCGGGCACCGGTCGGCTGAACAAGAAGCCCTGCGCGTCGGTGCATCCGGCAGAGCGGACCTTGGCCAAGTGATCTTCGGTCTCGACCCCTTCGGCCACGGTTGCCATGGAAAGGCTACGTGCAAGCTGAGCGATCGCACCGACGATTGTCTCGCAATCTGCCCGCTGCGAAAGCTCCTTCACGAACGACTGGTCAATTTTCAGCTTGTCGAACGGGAAGCTCTTCAGATAGCTCAGGCTCGAGTAACCCGTCCCGAAATCATCGAGCGCGATCTTCACGCCGAGCGCCCGTAGATCGTGCAGTACCTCGACCATCTCCGGATTGTCGTCGAGGATCACCGACTCGGTCACCTCCAGCACCAGCCGCCGTGCCGCAAGTCCGCTCTCCTTCAGTGCACTGCTGACAATGCCGGTGAGGTCACACGATCCGAATTGCGCAGCAGATAGATTGACCGAAACAGCGACGTTTTCCGGCCAGGCCGCCGCGGCTTTGCACGCCGCACGCGTAGCAAACGCGCCGATTGACGTGATAAGCCCCATGTCCTCAGCCGCAGATATGAACTCTGCCGGGGACACCATGCCGCGCTCGGGATGCCTCCACCGGATCAACGCCTCGCAGCCGGTCACAGACCCGTCCGCGAGCGACACGATAGGCTGGTAATGGAGCTCGAACTGCTCCTCGGCCACCGCCCGCTGGAGGTCCGCTTCCAGCTGGACGCGCGCGCGGAGCTCACCTTCCATCGACGGCTCGAAGAACACATACTGTCCGCGCCCGTAGGACTTGCCGCGATAGAGCGCCAGGTCCGCGCTCTTCATCAGGGTCTCGGCGCACCGCGCCAACGCGCCGCTCATTGCGATGCCCACGGTGGCGCCGATGTCGATCCTGTGGCTCTGAATCTGGTAGGGTGCTGAGAGCACGGCGGTGACACGGCGCGCCAGTGCGGCCGCATCCGACGGCTGGGCAACGTCATGCTGAAGAACGGCAAACTCATCCCCGCCGAGCCGCGCAACGATATCGCCTTGCCGAACGGCACCCGATAGCCGCGCCGCGACCTGCTGGAGCAGCAAATCGCCGATCCAATGCCCAAGCGTGTCGTTCACCTGTTTGAATCGATCGAGATCGATACACAGCAGCGCCAGCGGCCCAAGACCCCCATTAGGGTCGAGCGCGCTCTCCAGCAGCGTGCGGAAGTGATGCCGGTTGGCAAGCCCAGTCATCGCGTCATGCCGCGCCAGATGCACCATCCGATCTGCGATCTGGCGACGCTCGGTTACGTCCTCATGCAGAGCCACCCAGCCGCCCGCTGACAAAGGTCGGGTTGTCACCTCGATGACCGTTCCATCCTTCATGGTGAGGCTCGAACGTGTGTCTTCGCTGATTTTGGCAATGGCGCGAACGCGCTCCGCCGCATTGAGGTTCTTGGCATCGAGAGGGTCGTTGCCGACGCGCACGACGAGCTGCTTGCGATGCTCGATCACGCGTTCGAACGGGGTTCCAGGCCGGATCAGATCCGGCGGCAAATGATAGAGTCTGGCATAATTGGCGTTGCACACGACCAGCCGTTGATTGGCGTCATACATCGACAAGCCACGCGACATGTTGTTGAACGCGATATCGAGCCAGAAGTTGACCTGTTCGAGCCGTCGCTTTTGCTCAAGCAGCATTGCCGCGTTCGCCTTGAACACCTGAACCGCGCGCATCATGATGGCGAGTTCATCTCGCTCGATACCCAGGTCGAACTCGACGCTTGTGCTGTTCCGCACCAGGCTGATCATGGCCCGAGTGGTGTCCTGGATGCTGGTTGCCATGGTCCGGATGGCGAACAATCCTAGCGGCGTGAGAAAAAGCAGCACGAATGCCGTATGCACCGCCAAGGCATAAATCAGCTCCTTGCCCTTCGATGCCAACGCCGCCATCGCTTCGTCCGAAGTGTTTTTCAGCTCCGCTTTGTAGACCTCAATGAGGCTGCGAAGTTGAATTGCGATCATCCGGTATTGCTCGATCCGGTCAGTTGAGCTGCTCTGCGCTTGCAGGTCCGTTGGCCTCAGCACGCTCTCACCCGCGACGACAAGCTCCTGCAGTTCCGATGCGAGTTTCATCGCAATCGGACTGCCGCGTTGTCGTGCGTGTTGAAGCTCGGCGGCGATCTGTCCAGCGGATTGAACCATCGGTGAGACCGTGGCTCGATCAAGCTGGTGCGGAGTGGCCTCGATCAAGAGCCTATGACGATCGACGAGCAACTCGAGCCAGCGGGCCTCGACTTGACGGTCGATGCCCGACGTGTGAGCCGATTGCGCTGCCTGGTTGGCGAGTGACGCGAAGGTGATTGAGATGCCCGCTCCCAGCAACACGGCCAAGAGCGCCAGTGCGCCGATGGTGTAAAGCCGGCAAGCAATGCTGCTACGGCAAGGTACGGCGAACGCGTCCCTGTCCCGTTAGCTCAGGCGAGGGCCGGTGCGGTTGACTGAAAGTGT